>NZ_JALKBD010000025.1 GCF_023015905.1 Arenibacter sp. F20364
AGGGATCCTCCCAAGGCAACCACAGATTTCCAGTACAATGACAATGCCGTGGCTACAGATGGCGACAACATTCCAAGGGAAAGAAGGGATCCTCCAAAATCAACTATAGAATTTAAGTACCAGGACAATGCCGTCGCCACTGACGGAGACAACATTCCAAGAGAAAGACGGGATCCTCCCAAGGCATCGCTTGATTTTCAAAAAGTTAACAACGCGATGGCGTAAATAACATGAAAAATTTTAAGAACCGAAAGGTTTAAATTACTTTTACAAAATATAGAGCCCTAAGCAAATTTGTTTAGGGCTTTTTTTTTATCTTTCCACCTTTATGGAAAAAAATATCAAATACAAATTTTCATTTTATTTCGTAATTTTCCTACATCTGTTGAATAGTAGCTGTAAGGATACTTCCTTTGGCACAAAAGATTCAAACCCATCACCCTCCAACGACAGCATCACCTACTGGTTGGCCGAAGAGAATAGCAGTTCCAGGGAAGAATATAGTGCAAATCTCTCCAAGGCATATGATTTAGCCTTGCAGGAAAAAAACGATTCCCTTAAATCCAAACACTTTTCCAGAATATCCTATTACTATTCACTAATAGGGGATTCCCTCCAATTTAGGCGATCTAACAACATCGCCCTATCTCTATCCGAAAAAATAAGAGATTCCAACGCCTTGGCCAATAATCATTGGGACCTGGCTTTTTTCTTAGAGGATCATTCAGTTGAGGACAGTGCCTACTATCATTATGCCCAGGCCGAAAAAATTTTTAGATCTTTAAAGAACGACTATTCCACCGCTCGAGTGCTATATAGTTTGGCCAAAGTACAATCTGATATAAAGGATTACACCGCCAGTGAAGTCACCACCATTGAGGCCATTGAATTATTTAAGCCCCTGGACAAATATTACAACCTGTTTTTGTGTTATAATAATTTGGGGTCAGTAACCAATGCCCTATTGGAGTATGATAAAGCATTGGAATACTACGACAAGGCTCTTTTTTATTTGGACAAATCGAAAATAGACAAGTCCAATAGGTTGAGAAACAAAGCCTTTAACAATATAGGTATGGTTTTCCAAACAAAAGGTGAAAACAAAAAAGCTCAAGAAAACTTTGAGAAGGTTATTCAAGCAGATAGCATTTATTATAAAGACACAGAATTGTATGCCCAAGCACTTTCCAATTACGCATACAGCAAAAACAAGCTTGGTGATACCACTGGCGTGTTGGCCTCATTTGAAAAATCTTTAAAAATAAAGGATAGCATTAATGACAACAGAGGGTTGGCACTGACCAATTATGAGATCGCGGAGTATTACCATGACCGAAAAGACACTGCCAAAGCTTTAAAATATGCCCAAACTGCTAAACGAATTTCCGAACAGACCAGTAACAATAGAAGGCTTTTGGAATCCTTGGAGCTTATGGCAAAAGTGGATCCAGAAAACTCATCCAAATACACCCAAGAATACATAAAATTAAACGATAGTTTGGTTCGGGAAGAACGCACAACTAGAAACAAATTTACCAGGATACGGTTCGAGACCGATGAGTTTATTGAGCAAAATGAATTGTTGACCAGGCAGCGCCAATTATGGATCGGGATAGCCATTGCCCTATTTGTCCTTGCTGCATTTATATTGATTACCATAGACCAACGCCGAAAAAATCAAAAATTGAGATTTGAACAGGCTCAACAAAAAACCAATCAAGAAATTTTTAATCTTTTATTGGCCCAGAATAAAAAGGTAGAGGAAGGTAAACAATTGGAGAAGAAGCGAATATCGGAAGAATTACATGACGGTATTTTAGGGCAAATGTTGGGAATACGTTTAATTCTTTCCGGACTTAACAATAAAACCGATTCTGATTCCGTTCTAAAGCGCAGTGACCTACTTAAAAAATTACAAGGTTTGGAGGAGGAAATCCGTACAATATCACATGAACTGAGCAGGGCATCGCAAGAAAAAATTCATAACTTTATTGTATCCATTGAAGAATTGGTCAAAACAATTCAGGACTCCTCGAAAATGAAATGTCATTTTGAGTATGACCACAAAATAGATTGGGACCAATTAAAGGGAGATATTAAAATAAATATTTATAGGATAGTGCAAGAAAGTTTGCAGAATTGTATAAAGCATGCCAAGGCCACTAAAGTAGACTTGTTGTTTGAATCCGAGGATGATCACGTAAGGATTATAGTAGTGGACAACGGAGTTGGATTTGATCAAAAGAAAGGAAAAAGAGGAATAGGACTTAAAAACATTAATTCGAGATTGGACAAGTTAAACGGAACTTATGACATCCAAAGTAAAATAGGACAAGGGACAAAGGTTATTGTTACCATTCCTTGTATTATGGAAGAACAAGCGGAACCCCAATCTGCGTAATGGATTATAATTAACAATAGAATGAGAACTTTAAGAGTCTTAACGGTAGATGACCATGAAATGATCACTACCGGATATAAATATCTTTTGGAGGCTGCCGAATTTGAAGAATTTCAGGTAAAAGTTGAAACGGCCAATACTTTTGAAACCGGAAAGCAAAAAATAGAGGATTCAGCTAGATCGTTTAAATACGATCTCTTATTATTGGATGTACAGTTAACGGAAACGCATTTGGAAGAGCCATATTCAGGCGAAGACCTTGGGGTTTTCGCAAGAAAGATAATTCCGGATACCAAAATTGTCTTCATGTCCTCTTTTAGTGATAATTATAGAATAAACAGCATTCTAAAAAATGTGAATCCCGATGGATATATGGTAAAATCGGAAGTAGACGAAAAATCCCTGATCGCCATGGTAAAAGGTGTCATTACCTCGCCCCCCTACTATAGTCAAAAAGCACTGGTAGCGATTAGAAAAAAAGTATCCAATGATTTGTTATTGGACGATAACGACAAAAAAATACTATATCATGTTTCAATTGGAACAAGAACAAAGGATATGGTAGATTTTATAAACCTATCCCTCGCAGGAATAGAAAATAGAAAAAGACAACTTAAGGTAATTTTCGGCGTAGAAAAGCAAAATGATCTGGCTTTGGTAAATGAAGCTCGGAATAGAGGCTTTCTGTAATTGATTATCTGTCCGCTCCCATGTCCAAAACCTATGTTCTAGGACATGGTTTGTAATTTCTGAATAATACCGACAAATAGCTTTATTCCACTTATTTTCCAATCATAAAGTACCTGCTTACCATTTATCGTGTACTTTTTCGATGAATGCACCTCTTTTGAATGAAAACCTTATTTTTTCTAAGGTTTTTATCGAATTAAGGACAAAGCATTACGCTAATTTTGATATTAGTTTTTCAATAAATTAATTTCAAGATGTCTAGATTAGGAAACGATTTTTTCAATAACCCAAAAATTGGGCTTAAAAACACCGACCATATTATTGGTTTGGAGTCTTTTAGAAAAAGTTTGGAAAAGAATTTTTTTGCAGAAGTTAATATTGGCAACTACGCATTAAAGAAAGAGTCCGCTAATTTGATCATAGACATTAAATGCAATTTAAGTCTTGCCGAATCATTGTTTTATTTAAACAAGGTAACACCCACCCAAGGACGACCCAATAAATCCAGCCCAAAAAAGACCCTTCTGTTTCTTTTGGCATATTCCGAACTTAAGAAACTGAACGATATAACCATAGATATAAGTGAGTTGACCATATCCTTGAACGATACCACAATTCTAATCAGTAAAATTTACGATCAAAGTATTACCGACCAGGCAGAAAATATTTTATCAGAGCTCATTAACCACAACGTATACTATACAAAAGGACTGAACGAGACTCCATTTGAGATTTTTATCCCTGTTTTTGAAGAGGATACCCTGGAAAGTGATGCCAAATTAAAGAATATTGTTTCCGACAATAATAATACCAATGACTATTTCGGATTTTGGGGCATGTATTATGACCAAACCGAAGAAGCGGCTATATATGACCTAAACACCAAAACCATTATCCACGGAGATATTCAGATCCTAAGTGAATAAGCCCGAATATCTTTAATACAAACTGTCCATAAAACCTAAAAAAGCTCTTGACTATAAAGGCCTTTGTGTTTTATGGACAGTTTTATAATTTAACTATACGTTGAACAAAGATTTGGAATGCATCAAGGCATTTACTTTTTCCTTGACAGCATCGATGATCTTCTCATCTTCAGGATTCATTATCACCTGATCGATAAAATCTACAATAACCTTCATTTGGTCTTCCTTTAAACCTCTTGTGGTAATCGCAGCCGTACCAAAACGAATACCGCTGGTTACAAAAGGAGATTTATCATCAAAAGGAACCATATTCTTATTGGCTGTAATATCCGCTTTTACCAAGGCTTTTTCAGCATCTTTTCCCGTAATATTCTTATTCCTAAGGTCTATCAACATCATATGGTTATCCGTACCGCCAGAAATAATTTTATATCCTTTATCCACAAAGGCGCTTGCCATGGCCGCGGCATTTTTCTTAACCTGTAGCATGTAATGCAAGAATTCATCGGTCAAAGCTTCTCCAAAGGCAATGGCCTTTGCCGCAATGATGTGCTCCAATGGACCACCTTGATTACCTGGAAAAACTGCCAAATCCAATAAGGCCGACATTTTTCTCAAAGTACCATTCTTCAACTTTACCCCAAAAGGATTGTCGAAATCCTCACCCATCAAAATAAGCCCTCCTCTTGGACCGCGCAAAGTCTTATGGGTCGTTGTGGTAACAATATGGCAATGGGGGATTGGATCATTTAAAATTCCTTTTGCTATAAGACCCGCAGGATGCGATATATCGGCCAAAAGTATTGCCCCTACACTATCTGCAATTTCCCTGAACTTCTTAAAATCCATATCTCTGGAATAGGCAGAAGCCCCGGCAATTATAAGCTTAGGTTGTTCTTTGGTGGCTATTGCCTGTATTTTATCGTAATTTAATACACCTGTCTCCTCATCAACCCCATAAAATACAGGATTGTACAATCTACCTGAGAAATTAACGGGAGAACCATGCGTTAAATGGCCACCATGCGACAGATCAAATCCAAGGATGGTATCGCCCGGCTTTAGACATGCATGGTATACAGAGGCATTTGCTTGTGATCCGGAGTGTGGCTGAACATTCGCATAGGCGGCTCCAAATAATTGCTTGGCCCTATCTATGGCCAATTGCTCTATTTCATCCACTACTTCGCAACCTCCATAATAGCGCTTGCCAGGATACCCTTCCGCATATTTATTGGTCAATACCGATCCCGCAGCCTCCATAACTTGGGGACTGGTGAAATTCTCGGAAGCAATTAGTTCAATTCCATCCATTTGGCGTTCTTTCTCCGCCTCTATTAGTTCAAAAATTTGATCGTCACGTTGCATACAGTAATTTTCTATTAAATAATGTGCAAAAATACAAATTGCAGACCGTTAATTGCTAGAAAATAATATATTTGATAAGATATTTATTAAACACCAGTTAACAATTCCAAGATGCCGTTAAAAACTAATCATCCAGAAAAAAAAACATGGTTACCTGTAGCCGTTAATTCTGATTTCCCCATTCAGAATATTCCTTTTGGAGTTTTCCTGACCAGGGACGATATCATAACCATAGGCTCAAGAATTGGTGATTACGCCATAGATTTGGGGGCATTGCATCAATTGGGTTACTTTAAGGACATACCCTTGACCGATGATATTTTTTTACAGGATACGCTGAACGATTTTATATCAGACGGAAAAAAAACATGGCGTTTGGTCCGAAATAGGATCAGTGAAATCTTCGATATCAATAACAACGACCTGAAGAATAACGAAGAACATAAGAATATTGTTCTTTTTACCATGGACGAAATAGAAATGCAGCTTCCTGTACAAATAGGGGATTATACGGATTTTTACTCCAGCAAGGAACATGCGACCAATGTGGGCAAAATGTTTAGAGATCCAGAAAATGCACTTCTTCCCAATTGGTTGCACATACCGGTAGGATATCATGGAAGAAGTTCTTCTATTGTACCCAGCGGCACCTCTGTTAGAAGGCCCATGGGACAAACCCTTCCCGCGGGAGAGGAGCAACCTATTTTTGGTCCTTCCAAATTGGTGGATTTTGAATTGGAAATGGCGTTCATTACCACAGATGCCAATGTTTTGGGTGAACCAATTCCTGTGGAGGAAGCAGAGAATTACATATTTGGCATGGTACTTTTTAATGATTGGAGCGCTAGGGATATCCAAAAATGGGAATACGTGCCTTTAGGTCCTTTCTTGGCCAAAAATTTTGCATCATCCATTTCGCCTTGGATAGTTACCCTGGATGCCTTGGAACCTTTTAGGGTAGCCAGTCCGGAACAAACGCCCACCCCCCTGCCCTATTTACAACAAACGGGAAAAAAAGGGTTCGATATTAATTTAGAAGTTTCCATAAAGCCCGAAGGCGGCCCCGCAACCACAGTAACCCGATCGAACTTTAAATATATGTACTGGACCATGGCACAACAACTGGCCCACCATACCATAAATGGCTGCAAAGTGAATAGTGGCGACATGATGGGCAGCGGGACAATTTCCGGTCCAACCCCTGAAACTTATGGTTCAATGTTGGAGCTTACTTGGCGTGGGGAAAAACCCCTTACCCTTCAAGATGGATCCACAAGAAAGTTCATTGAAGATTACGATACCGTAACCATAACCGGATATTGTAAAAAGGGTAATGTGCGTATTGGTTTTGGGGAAGTCACCACAAAATTGCTACCTGTTTTTCAGCAGAAGAAGAAATAAGGCCCAAAAAAATTACAGCTGTTTGTACGATACCGAATTGTTTAACGTTGAGGTATAAGACTATTTTGGCATAGCTATTGAACTATGCCCATAATATTTTTAAACCAAACGTTATGAAACAAATATTACTCACCTCTTTAATGATGTTTTTTTTAATCTCTTGTGGAGGGGTCAAAAGAACACAGGAAGCCCTAAATACGGGTAATTATGGCAATGCCATAAACACCGCCTTGAAAAACATAGCAGAAAACAAAACCAAAAAATCCAATCAACCCTACATTCAATTGTTGGAGGAGGCTTTCAAGAAAAATACCGACCGTGAGCTTCAGCAGATCGCCTTTTTAAAGAAGGATAACAATCCGGCCAACCATGAAATAATTTTTAATGGATATCAAAACTTAAAAGCTATCCAAGAGCGTATAAAACCTTTATTGCCTTTGCAACTATATGAGGAAAATAGGAACGCCCATTTTACTTTTAAAAATTATGACGAGGAAATAATAAAGTCCAAACGTGAATTGTCGGATTACCTGTACAATAATGCCACCGCCCTATTAAATACAGGTCGATACAAGGAAGATTTTAGAAAGGCCTTTGATCAATTTACATATTTAAACGAGATAAATCCCAATTACAAGGATACCGAGCTTAAATTGGATGAGGCCCATAACAAAGGGATGGATTATGTTCAAGTAGTAATGATCAATGACTCTGAACAAATAGTTCCCAATCGTCTAGAACAGGAACTGCTAAATTTTAATACTTACGGATTAAACGACCTCTGGACCGTGTACCACACCAACGCCCTGGAAAATATTAAGTACGATTATGAAATGCAAGTAGCTTTTAGGGATATAAATATTAGTCCAGAGCAGATTACCGAAAAACAGATCTCCAAGGAAAAACAGATCAAGGACGGGTTCAAATACGCCATGAACTCCAATGGGGAGGTTTTAAAAGACAGTTTGGGCAATAAAATAAAGGTCGATAAATTTAAAACCGTAAAATGTAACTTTTATCAATTTACCCAGCTGAAGTCGGTCGAAGTAGTTGGAAACGTGAGCTTTTTGGATTTAAACAATCAACAGCAGATCAATTCTTACCCTTTGGCCAGCCAGTTTATCTTTAACCACGTTTATGCTAAACACAATGGGGACACAAGTGCTCTTGAAGAAGATATGGTTCCTTTGTTGCAACTATCTGCCGTTCCTTTCCCTAGCAATGAACAAATGGTCTATGACGCAGGAGAGGATTTAAAAGCTAAATTGAAAGGCATAGTTACTAGACATAGGTTTAATTAAAGCATTACAGGTCTTAGCTTTTATTTAGTTCCCATTAGAAATACATATAGTTTTAAGGAAGATCTCCCTTAAAACTATATGTATTTTTTTAAATCCAGGCGTGTAATAGCTCCATGGGATTCATGCGCCACGACCACTCCGTTTTTTATGACCAGCAACTGTGGCGATTCATGTACAACACCAAAAACACTACTAGTTTCATTGGAAACAGAACGATATTGGTGCAGATCAAGGTAATGAAGATCTAAACTATTTTTAGATATATCATACCCCTCGTTAAAGCGGTTCATAACCATTCTGCTAATGCCACAGGTCGTGGAGTGCTTAAATATTACCTGAGGTTTGGCATTGGACTTTTCTTTAATAGCCTCTAGTTGGTCTACGGACGCCAAGGGAACCCATGGCGCCACCTTGGCTTCCTTTTTCCCATTTTCGCTATTATTATCCTTTCCAAAAAGCCGATTAAATATTCCCATTTCGTAATTTTAGTATTAAGTCCAATAAATGCGCTAAACCTTACAAGCTGCCGAATTGTCGCTCTAAATTCAAAAATAAGCGACATTATGTCCTGTTAAAAACAGTGGTAAGGTTGTTGCTTTTAAATGTTCAAAAGTAATCATTAACTCAAAAAAAACAACTATATGAATTTTAATAACTTCACCATAAAGTCACAGGAAGCCATACAGCATGCGCAACAGATGGCGCAAGGTTTGGGCCACCAACAAATAGAGAACGAGCATATATTTAAGGCAATTTCCGAGGTCGAGGAAAATGTACTTCCGTTTATCCTTAAAAAATTGAACGTAAACACCACCTTATTGGACCAGATTTTGCAAAAGGAATTGGAAAGTTTTCCCAAAGTATCGGGCGGAGAGATTATGCTTTCAAGGGAAGCCAATAAAACGGTGACGGAAGCCAGTATTATAGCAAAGAAAATGGAAGATGAATATGTTTCCATTGAACATTTGTTATTAGCGATTTTCAAATCAAAGAGCAAAATAGCCCAAATACTTAAAGACCAAGGGGTTACCGAAAAAGACCTTAAGGCAGCTATCAATGAATTGAGAAAGGGAGGAAAAGTAACTTCACAAAGTGCCGAGGATACCTATAACTCCTTGAACAAATATGCACGAAACCTAAATGAACTGGCCGACAGCGGAAAACTGGATCCGGTTATAGGACGGGACGAAGAAATTAGAAGGGTTTTACAGATCTTGTCACGTAGAACAAAGAACAACCCAATGCTGGTAGGGGAACCTGGCGTAGGTAAAACAGCTATTGCCGAAGGTCTGGCCCATAGAATTGTACAGGGCGACATCCCTGAAAACCTTAAGGATAAAATAATCTTTTCTTTGGATATGGGTGCCCTTATTGCTGGCGCCAAATACAAAGGGGAATTTGAAGAGCGCCTAAAAGCAGTTATAAAAGAAGTAACCTCTTCTGACGGAAACATAGTCCTCTTTATTGATGAAATACACACCCTTGTTGGAGCCGGAGGTGGACAGGGCGCTATGGATGCCGCCAATATACTAAAACCCGCCCTGGCCCGTGGAGAACTGCGTGCCATTGGCGCCACTACGCTTGATGAATATCAAAAATATTTTGAGAAGGATAAAGCCCTTGAACGAAGGTTCCAGAAAGTTATAGTGGATGAACCCGATACCGAAAGCGCAATATCCATTCTTAGGGGCATTAAAGAAAAGTACGAGGCGCACCACAAGGTTAGAATTAAAGATGAGGCCGTAATTGCCGCCGTTGAATTGTCACAACGCTATATTACCAATAGATTTTTGCCGGACAAGGCAATCGACCTCATGGATGAAGCCGCTTCCAAGCTTAGAATGGAAATAAATTCCAAACCTGAGGAACTAGACGTTCTGGACCGTAAAATAATGCAATTGGAGATAGAAATAGAAGCTATCAAGCGAGAGAACGACACCTCAAAACTTAAGGCTTTGAACGTGGACCTGGCCAATTTAAAAGAGGACCGAAATGAGATCTTTGCCAAATGGGAAAGTGAAAAAACGGTTGTGGACGACATCCAAAAAACAAAGAATGATATCGAAAACTTTAAGTTGGAAGCAGAAAGGGCCGAACGCAATGGAGATTATGGAAAAGTTGCCGAAATAAGGTACGGTAAAATAAAGGAAGCCCAGGAACGATTGGAAAAACTGGAAAGCGAACTGGAAGAACAACAACTTGGGGAAACTCTGATCAAAGAAGAGGTCACCAACGAGGATATAGCCGAAGTGGTTGCCAAATGGACAGGGATCCCCGTAACCAAAATGCTTCAAAGCGAAAGGGAAAAACTGCTGAAGTTGGAAGATGTACTCCACAAACGAGTAGTAGGACAAGAGGAGGCCATACAGGCGGTTTCCGATGCCATACGAAGAAGTAGGGCAGGATTGCAGGACAGCAAGAGACCCATTGGTTCCTTCCTATTCCTTGGAACTACCGGTGTAGGTAAAACAGAATTGGCAAAGACCCTGGCAGCCTACCTATTTGACGATGAAAACGCCATGACCCGAATTGATATGAGTGAATACCAAGAGCGGCATTCGGTAAGTAGATTGGTAGGAGCACCTCCAGGATATGTTGGTTATGACGAAGGTGGACAATTGACCGAGGCAGTGCGAAGAAGACCTTATTCAGTAGTATTATTGGATGAAATTGAAAAAGCGCACCCTGACACCTTTAATGTCCTATTACAGGTATTGGATGAAGGTAGGTTAACGGACAACAAGGGTCGTGTTGCAGATTTTAAGAACACCATAATCATTATGACCAGTAATATGGGAAGCCATATTATTCAGGAAAAGTTTGAGGACAACAAAGATATCTACAGCGCCACTGAAGCTGCAAGGGTAGAAGTGCTCGGGCTATTGCGTAAAACGATACGACCAGAGTTCCTGAACCGGATAGACGACATTATCATGTTTACCCCATTAAGTAAAATGGACATTAAAAAGATAGTGGTCCTACAACTGGATCAGTTGAAAAAATTGGTTGCCAAACAGCAAATTAGCATAGATGCAACCGAGGAGGCAATTGATTACTTGGCCGACAAGGGGTATGACCCACAATATGGTGCAAGGCCCATAAAAAGAGTTATTCAAAAAGAAGTATTGAACAATATTTCCAAGGAATTGCTAAGTGGAAAAATCCACCCAGGTGGAACTATTCTAATAGACTCTTTTAACGATCAACTGGTGTTCAGAAACGAGAGTGAATTGGCAAAATAAAGTTATAGTTTTCAATACGAGGGCATCCAACCATACATTGGATGCCCTTTTTTATTAACAATATATACCATACAGTATAAGATTTTTTATATTAGCATAAAACTGTAAGGACATGTCTACAAAAGCTGAGAGAACAACCGCCTATATCATTGAAACCGTTGCGCCAATTTTTAACAAGCTTGGATATGTAGGAACTAGCATGAGTGATCTTACAGAGGCTACAGGTTTGACCAAAGGGGCCATATACGGGAATTTTGAAAATAAGGATTCCCTGGCACTTGCTGCCTTTGAATACAACAGCAAAAAATTATTGGTCAAAATAGATGAAAAGTTAAATTCGACTGGAACTTCCCTGGAAAAACTTTTAGTACTTACTAATTTCTATCGTCATTACGACACCTTTATTGAGGAATTGGGAGGTTGCCCAATTTTGAATATTGGGATCGATGCCAATCACAACAACTCCCAATTGCTGGCAGCAACTAGGGAAACCATAAAAACGATTGAGGGGAAAATTGCCCTGGTCCTAGAAAACGGCCTTAACAACAATGAGCTTAAGCTTCCGGTAACACCCCTTCAATTTTCAAAACAACTATTTACAATGATCCAAGGAGCAGTTGCCATGGCCACTATAACCGGTGATAGAAAATACTTGTTGAACACAGTGGCCTATTTGGACCAATTAATCGTCCGTGAAATAAAAAAGTAATTTAGCACTACTCGCCAATTATTCTGAAAATCCACGTTTTTTCCGAATACATTCCATTATAGTCATTATCCCTTGCCTTTTCGGCTTCACTTAGGGTATCAAACCTTTCCAAATATACATAGTCCCACTTGGTACTTTCCAAATAGAAGAACTTAGCGTCAATACCTTTCTTCTTAAGGCTTTCCACAAAAATATCACGGTATCTAGAAGTCCCATAAACATTACCTATAAGATAAAATCCTGCTTTCTGGCCTTGCAGTTTTTCTACTTCCTCGTAATGGCCCTGTGTTACAGCTTTGCCAGCCTTCTTCCTGGCTGCAATCATATCTAGGTCATCCTGGATTTTCTTAGCCAATGCCAATTCTATAGCTTTTATGGAATCCAATCTTTTTTGCTCCTTCATTTGAATGGCCCTTGCCAAAGCCTCGGCCTCCTGTTGCTCCTTCAACCTTTTTGCCTCGGCCAATTCCTCGGCTATTCTCAATTCTTCCTCAAGAGCTCTTTTTTTCTTTCCTCTAACGCGTTTTTGTTTTCTGGATTTTTTTTGAGCATTTTTCGCCGCCAAAGCCTCCGCTTTACTGAGGTCTTTCTTTATTTTATCTTCTTCCGCTATCTGTGCCTCCTCTTCCATTTGAATATCCACCGCTGGTTCCCCCAATTCTACTGGAACCTCATCCACATCAAAGCCAATTACCTTCTTACGAGCGTCAGGACTACCCAAAGTATAGGCTGCAATTACCTCAAAAGAAGGATCCTGATCCTTAACTTCAGCATCCAAGCCAGCCTCTATCAAGACTCCCAATGATAAATGCTTGAAAAATCTACCACCCAATCCACCCGAAATTCCGTAGAAACTGTTATAACCACCTTGTACCCAAAATTTATTGGATGATAATAATGCATTAAGTCCCACCTGAGTATCCCCATACGGCACAGATTTCACATACAGCATAGGAAGCAGATACGCATTGTCCACCCCACTGAAAAGGGTTACGGGCAATCGATAATCTACCATACCTATGTAAATCTTTTCATCGGATTCCGAAGCGCTTTTATTGGTAGAAAAGTTATAATCAAAGAGATTTTCTGCATTAAAACCAACACTGAAACCATCTACGGAAAATCGAACTCCCGGTGCAAATTGCATAATAAAGGCATTCTTGGACAATTCCAATTGGGGTATTGAAATTTCAGGATTTGGATTATAGCGATCATCTGCAATTTCACTATTAAATCCAAAAACATTCAACCCCACGGACAATTGCATATTATTGCCCAAATCGAAAGCGTAGGCATAGTTCAACACTCCGCCGGTATTTAAAAACACCCCCGTGTTATTCTGGATAAACCCAACGCCTATGGAGGATTGAGTGTTTATTTTTCTGGAATAATTTAAGAACATAGAGGTTGGATCACCATCTATAGTCTGCCACTGGTACCTGGACCACCAGGCAATGGATTCTGGATTGTTCCTGTCCAAAGAAAAAACCGGATTGAACAAACTGGAATTGAATTCGGTTATATTATGCTGTCTTAAATCGGTCGGAAGCGCAACTTCCTGGGCATGCGAAAACATTATCGCAAACAAAACAGCATAAATAGCGTACTTTTTATCCATATACAAAAGAACAAAAAACTGCGGGCACTACATACTTTTTTGATGTAATTTTAGTTACTTTACCAGAAGAACCAAATACCAAAAATAGAATTCACCATGAAACATTTAAAACTGCTATTTATTCTTTCCTTGACTATCGGAGCAATGTCCTGTAAGGACGATCCGAAGTTGCCCATGGAAAATGCAGAAGATTCTATTTCTACCTTTTATTTTATTAGGCATGCCGAGAAAGATCGCAGCGACCCGGAAAACGTAGATCCTGAATTAAATCAAGACGGATTGGGACGGGCCATACGTTGGGCCGAGGTTTTTGACCCCGTAGCGCTTGACGCCATTTACATCACCGATTTTGAAAGAACTGCAATGACTGCCGCACCTACATCCGTTAAAAAAGAAATTACCCCCCAATATTACGACCCAAAGGCTATGATTCTTGAGGAATTTAAAATGGAAAATCTCGGCAAAAACGTTCTTGTTGTTGGCCATAGCAATACCACTCCAGAGTTTGTAAACCTCCTGTTGGGCGAGGAGAAATATGAACATATGGACGATTACGACAATAGTAGTCTATTTATTGTACGGATCATAAATGGAAAAGCCACCGATATTAGATTAAAAATGGACTAATTGGAAGGCTTCACTGAAATATCTTCCAACTCTATTTTTGACAATAATTTCAATTCGTTTTTTTCGTAAAGTCTATCTACCTCATAGATTGAGGAGTCCTCTATGGAAGCCTCATAATTTTCATAATCAACAAATCGGATACCTCCCAGGTAGCGCTCATTATATGCGGCCCTAAAGCGAATTCCACCCCCATCCACATAAAACTTATACCCTAGGTAGTCGGGCTTAAAGGTCTCCTTATTAAACCAGTACAGATAAATATCTTCGTAATCCTTTCCTCCCCCTTTTTGATCAAAAGTCACTTTTACCTTAAAATACTCTTTGTCCTTTACAGTGACCTCCCCCAAAAGCTCCTTATTGACTGCAGGATCATTTAACCCGTATGGCAAATGGGCAAAGTAATGCACGGAGTTCACAGAATTTGCATATAAATTGGCAATCGAATCTTTTAAAGGCACCAAACTATCGTTAACAAATCGTTCAAAATTATGAATACCTTTTACATCTACCACCTTTGTGGAGTCTGTTGTTCTTATACGCTTTAAAATTCTAACACCGTCTTTCCATTCAGAGGCATATTGAAAATCCCTGAATTTGTAGAATATATCGTTGTTTCTATACTTCTCTCCTCCACTCACCATAATGGACTTGTCTACTATTTCTTGAACAGAAATAGCGCTTGCAGATCTGTCCTTGCAGGAAATAATCAAAAAAACAACAATCAAAGGGGATATTATTTTCATTCTTTTACTTTTCACATTAATCGCAATGTTGCTACAAACATTACAAAAAAAATAAAATTATACTCAAAAATTATAATTAAGATCTATATCCATGCCTTAATTGCCAATCGGATAATTGTTTCTATTTTTGTCAAACATATGCAGAAAAAAATAAACATAAAGAACAAAAGGGCCCGATTCGATTACGAGTTATTGGATACCTATACAGCCGGTATTGTATTGTCCGGTACCGAAATCAAATCAATTCGGGAAAGCAAGGCTTCCATCTCGGAGAGCTTTTGTGAATTTAATGATCTGGGAGAATTGTTTGTTATTAACATGCAGGTAGATGAATATTCCCACGGAACGCATTACAACCACAAACCCAAAGCAGAGCGAAAACTTTTACTCAACCGTGGTGAACTGAAAAAACTGGAAAAAGAAGTAAAGAATTCAGGTCTTACCATTATCCCCTTAAATCTATTTCTGAATGACAGGGGCTTGGCCAAGATGAACATCGCATTGGCAAGAGGTAAAAAACTATATGACAAGCGTGAGACTATTAAAGATCGTGACAACAAGAAAAACCTGGACCGGATCAAGAAAAGCTTCAACAATTAGAACTTCCCTTAATTTTTGTCCTCCAACAAAGGTACAAATCTAAAGGACCCCAATTCCTTTTTTTCAAATTCCTTGGCAGATTTGCGAACATATAGCGTCATAATCTGCTCATCCAACCCTACGGGTATTACCAACCTACCACCGACCTTAAGCTGGGCAAGTAATGGGTTTGGCACAAATGGGGCTCCAGCGGTTACTATAATACTATCAAATGGCGCCTCTTCCGGCAATCCTTTATACCCGTCCCCAAATATTACTTTTTTGGGCCTATACCCCATCTTTTTAAAAAAGAGATTGGTCTTTTTAAAGAGTTCCAATTGCCGCTCAATAGTATATACCCTGGCTTTTAATTTTAACAACACTGCAGTTTGATACCCACTTCCTGTTCCAATTTCCAAGATCTTATGATTGGGTTGCACCTGTAGAAGTTCGGACTGAAAGGCGACTGTATAAGGCTGGGAAATGGTTTGGTCAGCGCCAATTGGAAATGCCTTATCCTGGTAAGCATGATCTTCAAAACTACTATCTAGAAATAAGTGTCTAGGTACCGCCCGGATAGCCTCAAGAACCGAATTGTCAACAATTCCCTTCTCCAAAAGAATGTCGGCCAATTTGTTGCGCATTCCCTTATGTTTTAATGTATCTTTCAATTAATTGGTTTTGGTGGGCAAAGTTAAAAAATGAAAAACTTAAAATGAAGAAATCAGAAAATTTACATAATGCAATCTAAGCCTTTCTTTTATCCGAAGGTGAATTTAGGCTAGATTTCTTTAATAACGAAGGCCACGGTTCACTTATCTATCATATAATTATTATCATATTTCCCCACCTAGTGTTGTTGACAAAAAAGATGGGATATTAAACCTAACTTTTATTTTTTAAGCCCTTAAACTTACAAACTATCCTTATTTTTGAAGAAAATAAACACATATGCTTAATGTTGGCGTCCTTGGAGCAGGACATTTAGGAAAAATTCACCTTAGATTACTGAATGAGTCCAAAAAATATAATTTGGTCGGGTTTTACGATCCCGATGTCATTAACGGAAAAAAGGTAGAAGCGGAATTTGGCTACACTTTCTTCGATAATATGAACAAACTAATAGATGCCGCTGATGTAATAGACATAGTTACCCCTACCCTTTCCCACTTCGATTGTGCCAAAAAGGCAATGGAAAAAGGAAAACATGTTTTTATTGAAAAACCCATCACCAACACCCTTCAAGAAGCTGAAGAATTGTTGCTATTGGAAAAAAAATATCAGGTAAAGGGGCAAGTAGGCCATGTGGAAAGATTCAATCCAGCATTTATGGCCGTAAAGGAAAATATTAACAACCCCATGTTCATTGAAACCCATAGGTTGGCGGAATTTAATCCAAGGGGGACGGATGTACCTGTGGTTTTGGATCTAATGATCCATGATATTGACGCCATACTTAGCGTTGTGCAATCCGAAGTTAAACAAATAAATGCCAGTGGAGTTTCAGTTATTAGCAACTCCCCAGATATTGCCAATGCCAGAATAGAGTTCGTGAACGGCTGCGTTGCCAACTTAACGGCCAGTAGAATTTCCTTAAAAAACATGCGCAAGTCCCGCTTTTTCCAAAAAGATGCCTACATCGCTGTGGATTTTCTGGAGAAAAAAGTGGAAGTGGTTAAAATGAAGGATGCTCCGGAAAAACCTGGGGATTTTGATATGATCCTACAAAATGCCGAAGGCGTTAAAAAACAGATCTATTTTGAAAATCCCGATATAGCCTCAAATAATGCTATTATGGACGAGTTGGAGACTTTTGCAGATGCCATAAACCAGGACACAATTCCCGTGGTCACCTTGGAACAAGGAACCCGGGCCTTAAGGGTTGCGCTGGAAGTAATTGCATCTTTCCAAAAGAAATAGATCCTGGATTTTAGTAAGCATAGAAAAGAATCCTGGTAGGTCAGAAAAAAAATCTAAGAAAATCGCATTCATATGAGAAACATAGCAGTCATAGGAGCCGGAACAATGGGCAATGGCATTGCCCATGTAATTGCTCAAAATGGTTATAAAACCCACCTTATAGATATTTCACAGGACGCGCTGGATAAGGGCTTGCTTACCATTGGCAAAAATCTTGACAGGATGGTAGCCAAAGAGCTTATCACAGAAAACGATAAGCAATCCACTTTGAAAAACATCACGCCCTACACAGAACTTGCAGATGGGGTTAAGAAGGTGGATTTAGTAATAGAGGCAGCAACAGAGAACACGGCCCTTAAGCTGAAGATATTTGGGGAACTGGATGCCATCTGTGAACCCAGTACGATTTTGGCGACCAACACCTCTTCTATTTCCATTACACAGATTGCTGCTGCCACCAAAAGAGCGGATAAGGTAATCGGGATGCATTTTATGAACCCAGTACCTATAATGCAATTGGTAGAGATAATAAGGGGTTACAACACCTCCAATGAAGTTACAAGGACCATTATGGATCTCTCCACAAAACTTGGAAAAACACCGACGGAAGTCAATGATTACCCTGGCTTTGTTGCCAACAGAATTCTAATGCCCATGATCAATGAGGCCATAGAGACCTTGTACAACAAGGTTGCAGGGGTGACTGAGATAGATACGGTTATGAAATTGGGAATGGCCCACCCCATGGGTCCATTGCAGCTCGCAGATTTTATTGGCTTGGATGTCTGCCTGTCTATCCTAAATGTTATGTACGACGGATTTAAAAACCCCAAATATGCTCCCTGCCCCTTATTGGTGAACATGGTAACCGCGGGAAAATTGGGTATTAAATCAGGGGAGGGATTTTATGATTATTCGGAATCCCGAAAAGCCGATACAGTTTCCAAACAGTTTAATTAGTAGCAGTTGTGTGATGATATTTCAAGTATAAATTAAGCCACACATACTCCTCTAAAAGATTAATGATAAAAAAGAATGTAAATGCCCATTAAGGATAACCTAAAGCAAATCAAGGAATCGCTTCCCCCCCATGTTAAACTCGTAGCCGTTTCCAAAACCAAACCAAAGGAAGACATTATGGAAGCCTACGAGGCCGGACAAAGGCTTTTTGGAGAAAATAAGATTCAGGAAATGACCGAAAAGTACGGGGTGCTCCCGAAGGATATTCAATGGCATATGATAGGACATATACAGCGAAATAAGGTAAAGTATATGGCAGAATATGTGTCGCTGATCCATGGCGTGGATTCCCTAAAACTTTTAAAAGAAATAAATAAACAAGCTAAAAAACATAACAGGGTGATACCCTGCCTACTACAAATCCATATTGCCGAGGAAGACACCAAATTTGGTTTCGACGAGAATGACCTGAACGAATTGATCGCTTCAGATGACATGCATCAACTGACTAACATAAAGATAGTTGGACTAATGGGGATGGCTACCTTTACGAACAACAGCCAGCAAATTAAGAAGGAATTCAAGCAACTTAAAGGCTTATTTGAAAAAACCAGAATGTCGCTCCCCGACCTTTCGGAATTGTCTATGGGAATGAGCGGCGATTATGAGATCGCAATAGAGGAAGGCAGCACCATGATACGAGTGGGAAGCAGCATTTTTGGAGCCAGAAATTAGCATTGAACCGCGCTTATTCCTTGCCGAGAGAATATGTATCTTTGTTTACCAATCTGAATTTGAAATAATACATGTACGTCATATTAGATATTGAAACCACAGGAGGAAAATACAATGAAGAGGGGGTTACGGAAATAGCTATCCATAGATTTGACGGGCATAAGGTGGTGGATCAGTTTATAAGCCTGGTGAACCCTGAAAAAGAAATCCAACCCTTTGTTGTAAATCTTACAGGTATCAACAACAACATGCTGCGCACAGCTCCAAAATTCTATGAAGTGGCCAAACGTATTGTCGAAATTACGGAAGATGCCGTAATTGTAGCCCATAATGCACAGTTCGACTATCGAATATTGAGAACCGAATTTAGACGATTGGGGTTTAATTTTGAACGCAAGACCCTCTGTACGGTTGAATTGGCAAAACAATTATTACCGGATGCGGAATCCTACAGTCTGGGCAAATTGGTGCGTTCCCTGGGTATTCCTGTAAGCGACCGCCATAGAGCCAATGGGGATGCTCTTGCCACCCTACAACTTTTTAAATTATTGCTATCAAAGGATCTGGACAAAACCATTTTTAAAAGCGTTTTACGAAGTGAAACCCAAGGGGAACTATCTCCAAGACAGCTGGACATGGTGGATGGGTTACCTTCAGAAACAGGGGTCTATTATTTACACAATAAGGACGGTGATATTATTTTTTTGGGGAAAAGCAGCAACATTAAAAAAAGGGTCAACCAGCATTTTACCAATAACAGCCCTAAGGCCAGAAGAATTCAAAAAGAAACCAAACGGGTATCCTATGAAAAAACAGGCAATGAACTGGCTGCGTTATTAAAGGAAAACGCCGAATTATTAAGGAACAAACCTAAATACAATGCCCATTATAAGAAAAGGCTGTTTTCTCATGGAGTTTATCTGTCCACCAACCCTGATGGCTATATTTCATTGACCGCAGCGCCAATAAACCCTAAAAAAAGGGCAGTAGCTACCTTTAACAGCCTTCAAGGTGCGGAGAATTTCTTGTATGGTATCAGGGAGGAATTTAAATTGTGCAATAAAATAAACGGCCTATCCCAAGCAAAGATGCATTGCTCCCACTATAGCGAAAATAGCTGCCTGGGAGGCTGTATAAAAGAAGAACCGGCTGAAACATATAATGAGCGGGTAAGACAAGCTATTGATAAGTACAGTATTTCAAAAAAGAGTATTTTGATTATGGACAAGGGTAGGGAAATTGGCGAGCGTTGCGGGATTGAAATCAAAGATGGTATTTTTAAAGGCCTTGGATATTTTAATCTAAACCATCAGATCAATAATATTCATATCTTGGAATCCATAATAACCCCCATGGAAGGAAATGACAACACGACCCATATTATTTCTTCCTATCTCAGAAAAAAAAAGGTCCTGAAAATTCTAGAACTAAAACACTAAACTTTGAAAATTAAAAAAAGTTGGAAACATAAGATTCATGAGGTAATCTACGGGACCCATACCCCGGCCGGAAGACTTTTTGATATCATTTTACTTGTAATTATCGTCTATAGTGTAATCATTGTAATGCTGGAAAGCATCCCTTCCTTCGACGAAAGGTACCATAAATTTTTAAATATTTCCGAATGGACAGTGACTATACTTTTTTCTATTGAATACATATTGCGTATTATTTCCATCAATCGGCCCAAAAAGTATATTTTTAGCTTTTTTGGAGTAGTAGATTTGCTTTCCACCATCCCCAAATACTTTTCACTATTCCTAGTGGGCTCCCAATACCTTACCGCCTTTAGGATCTTGAGATTGTTGAGGGTCTTTAGAATATTGAAGTTGGTACGCTTTGTAGGGGAATCCAACAATCTGGTCAGGTCCCTGCATGCCAGCAGAACCAAAATATTCGTTTTTGTTTTTTTTATCATCATTATATCCGTTCTATTGGGAACGGTAATGTACATTGTTGAAGGACCCACACACGGCTTTACCAGCATTCCCCACAGTGTCTATTGGACCATTGTTACCCTTACCACCGTTGGCTATGGAGACATCTCCCCAGAAACTCCCTTGGGTCAGTTTATTGCCACGGTAATCATGATTATTGGTTATGGCGTAATTGCCGTGCCTACCGGGATCGTATCGGCCGAGTATGTTGCCGGGAAGACGAGTAAAAAAAATATCGACACTAAAAGGACCTGCCCGGATTGCGGTACCGAGATTATGCGTTTGGATGCCCATTACTGCAGGCAATGTGGACACAGATTAAGCGAGGATTAATGTGTAAAAAAAATCTTATTTCCATTGTTGGACCAACTGCAATAGGGAAGACCACCCTGGCCATTGCCGTTGCCAAACATTACCATACAGAGATCATTTCAGCCGATTCCCGGCAGTTTTACAAAGAAATGGCCGTTGGGACTGCTGTACCATCTTCAGAAGAATTAGCCAGTGTGCCCCATCATTTTATTCAGCACAAAAGTATTTTTGAAGAATACACCGTAGGGGACTTTGAACGGGAAGCTATAAAAAAATTGGAATCACTTTTTCAAGACAAGGACATTGTGGTCATGGTAGGCGGTAGTGGCCTATACGTTGACGCCATTAAAAACGGACTCGATAATTTTCCCCCTATCGACCCCGTAGTTCGGGAGACGTTGAACAATACTTTAAAAACCGAAGGCATTTTAAGCCTACAGGAAAGACTCAAAATTTTGGACCGGGATTATTACAACCAAGTAGATCTAAACAACCCACATAGGCTTATTAGGGCTCTGGAGGTGTGCATTGGTTCAGGACTCCCCTACACCTCCTTCTTGAAACAAAAAAAACCCAAACGCGGTTTTAATACCATTACCGTAGGTATAACGGCAGAGAGGAAGATTATTTACGACCGAATAAACCAAAGAGTGGATATGATGCTGGAACAGGGATTATTGGAAGAGGTTGCCTCACTAGAAGAAAATCAGGCCCTGAATGCCCTGCAAACGGTAGGATATAGGGAATTATTTAGTTATTTTAAGGGCGACTTTGATCTGGATACTGCTATTGCAGAAATAAAGAAAAATACCCGAAGATTTGCAAAACGGCAATTGACGTGGTTACGAAAAAAGGAGGATATCCTTTGGGTGGATTATGAATACAACTTCAACGAAATTCTGGAGAAGATAGAACAAAAACGCAATGGATAATGACTTTAAACAATAAAAACATTCTATTTGTAATTGGGGTTTCCGGTACGGGTAAATCTACCATTGCGAAGTTGTTGTCAGAAGAACTGAACCTACCATTTTTTGATGGGGACGATTTTCACTCGGAAGCCAACATAGAAAAAATGTCCAATAAAATCCCCTTAACCGATGAGGATCGCTATGAGTGGCTGGTAACCCTAAATAAATTGGCCGTGAGCAACCAAGAATCAGGGGCGGTCATTGTCTGCTCTGCATTAAAAGAATCCTACAGGAAACTACTTGCCAATAAAATTGAAGAAAAAGTAGTCTGGATTTCCCTGGAAAGCTCTTTTGAGTTGTTGTTGGAGCGCCTAAAAAAACGAAAGGGACATTTTATGCCCGCAGAACTATTACGATCCCAACTGGACACTTTTGAACCTCCAAGCAAGGGCATAAAAATATCGATAGAGCCGAGTCCCCAAGAAATTGTGGACCAAATATTAAGGGAATACCAGAACTAATTATATTAGGGGATAAAGCACTATTGGGTACTTTAGTCAACCGGACCCAAGGGAAATGGTATAGTACCAAAAACCCCGCCTTGTTGGCAGGGTTAGTTCAACTATTGTGTTTGCAAAAGCCTGCGCCTTTTAAATAACTTCGACATAAAACTAATTGCAAGACATTGATTTCGTGTAAATTAAAAATACTATTGTCCCCTCGAGCGGAGTCCAGAGTTTTTTTGTTTTCGACAGTTATATCTTTAAATTGAGGTCTCTCCCGATAAACATCGGGATGCGCCTGCCCGCTGTAGACAGGCTGGAACGGACAAAATCATCATAAATAACTCATTAACTATTAAATACAATTTGAAACTCCCGTTAAACAGAGTTTATAAAAATAAAAAGCACCAAGAAAAAACCTGGTGCTTCAAAAATCTTAGTTACGTGGTGCTTACTCTGTTTTAACTACCAATCTAAACCCTTCTCCGTGGATATTTAATATCTCTACGTTTTCATCTTTCTTAAGATATTTACGCAATTTTGCAATATAAACGTCCATACTTCGGGAAGTAAAGTAGTTATCATCCCTCCAGATTTTGGTCAAGGCCAATTCCCTGGGCATCAAATCGTTCTCGTGCAAGGCCAACAGCCTAAGCAACTCATTTTCCTTAGGAGATAATTTGATAGCATCTTCATCTTTGTATTTCAAAAATCTAAGCTTGGAGTTCAATTGGAAACCACCAATAGTAAATTCAAATTGTTTGCTGTCCGCCAAAGAACTGGAAGACTTTCTTTGAATTATAGCTTTAAGTTTCATCAATAAGACTTCCGAATCAAAAGGCTTATTCAAATAATCATCCGCACCAGCTTTATATCCTTTAAGAACATCTTCTTTCATAGTCTTGGCCGTAAGAAAAACGATAGGTACGTTCTCGTTCTTTTCACGAATTTCCTTGGCTAGGGTAAAGCCATCCTTATATGGCATCATTACATCCAAGATACAGACATCAAAATTATCTTTCTTGAATTTTTCAAATCCCTCCATTCCGTTTTTTGCCAACGTAACGTCGAAATCGTTCATTGCCAAGTAATCTTTAAGTACAATTCCAAAATTGGGATCGTCCTCTACGAGTAATATTTTCTTATCTACTGTTTCCATTATTGTTTTAAATTAAAGGTAGTTTTATATAAAAAGTACTTCCTTTTCCTTTTTCACTTTCTGCATAAACCTCACCTTGATGATCATCAACTATTTTTTTTACGTAAGCGAGCCCTAATCCATGCCCTTTTACATTGTGTATATCTCCTGTATGTTCCCTATAGAACTTTTCAAAAACCTTTTTAAGCACCGCCTTGCTCATCCCAGCTCCTTGATCCTGTATTTTTATAATGATATAATTACCGACCACTTCGGTAAAAACATCGATCTTGGGCACTTCCGGTGAATACTTAACAGCATTATCCAATATATTCACAATTACATTGGTAAAATGCATTTCATTGGCCAATACCTCCGAGCGATCCGCCTTTAAGTGAGATTTAATATATCCTCCCCTATCTGCAACGATAAGTTCTACATGGGTAATAGCATCTTCTATTATGTCGTGTATATCTGCCCTATCCTTACTAATATCCAACTGGTTTTTTTCCAACTTGGATATCCTCAATACATTTTCCACCTGCGCATGCATCCTTTTATTCTCATCCCTTATCATTTGTAAATACCGCAGCACTTTATCCTTATCATCAATAATCTTAGGATTTTTTATTGCTTCAACCGCCAAATTTATGGTAGCAATTGGAGTTTTAAACTCATGCGTCATATTATTGATAAAGTCCGATTTAATCTCGGAAATCTGTTTTTGCTTAATCAACTGATAGATGGCACTTGAATAGGCCACAACGATAACCAAAGTAAAGGTTAAGGACAAAATAGCCATTCCAAGAATGGACTGTATAAGGAACCTTTTCTTTTTGGGAAAGGTAAGTAAGAGCGAAAAATTTGTATTCCCTTCACTATCCTTAAATAGAGGAGCCTTATAAAGTGTAGTCTCGGAAAACTTGAATTTTTTGGATTTAACCTTAGTAGGCAGGCCTTTGCTATAAACCCCGTATTCGTAGTCTATATCTATACCCCTATTATTAAGTTCCCTACTAAGAAACAATTCTATTTCCTGTTTGGATACGCGCTTATGGATAGACCTGGATTTGGCCTGCTCCCTAAAAACATCATCCAATGCTGCCTTATCAACAGAAGAAAGTCCACCGATTTTCTCGAGCTTTTGGACGGGTGTCAAGGAATATTGTCTACCGTCCAGACCAAAATCCTCTTTATAGATTTCCGTTGTCCTGCTGCTAGTAATATTTCTAAAGGTTGTTGTGTCCAAGCCTATATCAAAGAACGTAGATGCCATATTGTAATCTTCCTCCAAAATACCATGGGTATAAAACCGTATTTCATTGGAATTGATATCACGATCAAAAAAGAAAAAATTCTTAAGATGGGTAGCCTTTGGCTTTCCTATACTATCCTTTAGCTTGTAAAACTCGTTAAGATAATCCTGTACTTCCCTTTTTTCAATATTCTCTACAACCCTACTCAATATTTGGTTGATCGTATTAGAAAATTGTTCCTCCTTGTCCGCTACGGATTTATTGATCCAATAGCTCTGAACAAAGATGATCCCTATTAAGGAAAGGCTCATTAAGACTACCAAAAGACCAAATAACCTCTTATTCATTTATTAACAAAATTATAAATTTAACATTTAGCGAATTGCACGTTTAACCTAACCTTAACAAAAATGTTAAAATTTCGTGCTTAAGCCCTTATTTTAAGTAGTTTATGGTGAATCTGGGAAACTTCATTTTCGGTGGCTTCTATGTCAATATTTTCAATAACGAAATCCGAAAGCTTCTCTTTTTCACTATCTGGCCATTGATTATTTATGCGTTCCATTACTGCCTCCGATTCCATTCCGTCCCTATCAACAACCCTTTGGATTCTGATGTTCTTTGGTGCGGTCACCAATATGATCTTATCATAGAATTCATTGGTCCCATTTTCAAATATAATGGCAGCTTCTTGAATTACATAAGGTGCATTCTGCCGTCTGCACCAGCTTTTAAAATGGTTTCTTACGGCTGGATGGACTATGTTATTAAGGCCTTGCAGTAATTTCTTATCCTTAAAAACTATTCTGGAGATATACTCTTTATTGAGTTCCCCATCCAAATAACTCCCCTTTCCCAATAAGGCCTCAATGTCCTGTCTAATCTTCTTTGATCGGGACATTAAATTCTTTGCCTCAAGATCGGAATTATAAATAGGAACTCCCAATTTTTGGAACATTGCCCCTACAGTAGATTTCCCACTACCAATACCTCCGGTCAAACCTACGATCATCATTGCCGTTTAAGTATAAATTCCACTTTATTCTCCCTTAACTGCACTACGGCAACACTATCGGGCCTTTTGGTCAATTTCAACTCCAAAACATTTTCGTCCTTATCCTTTAGATTGGCATAGTCGGCAGTAACCACAAAATCCGACACCCCCAATTCCTTAACGGTACTTAATCGCCCCCTGCTTAAAACAGAAACTTTTTCTGGAAACGTTCTTATCCCGACCCCTTCAGGTACATTGATCACCTCTACCGGAACCTCAAATACCCTTTCTGAAAATTTAAATATTTTGGCCGATAGGGTTACACTGTAATCCGAGTATTTAGTATTTTTTAGACTGGTTGGAAGATTCAGTTTTAACTCTTTGGAAATATCACTTGTCGAACGTGGCAAGACCAAAGTTTGGGTAGCAATACCAGTCAAGGTGTCTATTTCCTTTTTAGGTCCCAGTACCGTAATGGAATCGGGCAACAAAGTATAACTTTTATCCATTAGGTAATTTTGTTCCAAATCGATGGTCACTTTAGGAAGTACCGGAACCTTTTTTTTGAAAAGCCTTTGAAAATCAAAAAACAAAGTATCCCTATCCATTTCCTCAACCGTTATAAACTTTGAAAGTTGACTTTCTATTTGACTTCTATAGGTTGTTGGAGAAACGAAATACTTCGACCCTTTTTTTTCAAGTTCAGATAAGTCCACCACTACTGTTTTGTTCTTAAAACCGAACATCAAAAATTGAAACCCACTTGCCCTTAGCCTAACTTTTATATTTCTTTTGGAAACACTGTTCAGCAACAAGCTGTCAGGTGTGCTACCGTAATAAATATCAAAGGTGGTATTGTCGGTATATTGTTCTCCCAAATTGCTAATAAACCAAGCCAGACTAGAGCATAGCAAAAAGACTAGAAACAGTTTAACCTTTCTTTTATTGAGTCCTTTTTTTATTTTATCTATCAACCTATTACAGAGTTTTAAAGAAAAGCTTCGGAAATAACTCCTCCGGTTTCTTATTGCTTAACGCTATTTGAACCGAATTTTTAAAGAATCCAAAACCATATCCCACAAATTGAATGACCACCGCAAATAATGACAATAATGCCACCATAAAATTTTTGTTACACACCAAAGAATGTACAAAAAGTAAACCAAAATAGAGGGCATAAATAATAATTGGCCACAAAATCCCAAAAATCGCAAAGAGAATGGCCCCAATCAATCCGAAACAGAACAAAGTGGGGAACCAATAAGTGATTTTGGCCGTACCGGGATGCCAATGATTTAAAATAGGCCTTACCATTCCAAATTTTTTGACCTGGATATAAAATTTATTCCAATCTATCCTGCGTTTATGATATACATAGGCTTCCTGGATCAATTTTGTTTCAAACCCTGCTTCCCATATCCTGAAGGTAAGGTCAGGATCTTCACCAGGGTGAATATTCCCATATCCCTGGGTTCTTTCAAAAGCGGCTTTTGATATCCCCATATTAAAGCTCCTGGGTTGAAATTTTCCTATAGACATCTTATTGCCCCGTATTCCCCCAGTCGTAAACATGGAGGTCATGGCGTAATTAATGGCCTTCTGCACATTGGTGAACGTAGGGTGCGCGGCATCGGGACCCCCATAACAGTCCACATAGTCATTTGCCAAAAAATTATCCACCACCGATAAATACTGACTGGGAATAATGCAATCGGAATCCAGCACAATAAAATAATTGCCCTTTGCGCGATTCATTCCATAATTTCGAGAATCACCAGGACCAGAATTCTTCTTCTTTATATAGGTTATGGACAATTTATCTTTATACTTTTCCACGATTTCCTCCGAACTTTCCGAAGAACCATCTTCCACTACAACCACCTCAAAAGATTTATCGTAGTCCTGTAATGAAAGGCTTTCCAGCAATTCATTAATCTCGTTGGGTCTGTTGTAAACCGGCACTATAAAAGAAAAGAATAAATCCATTGGGGTTTGATGAAAATTAAAGAGGTGAACAAAAGTATGGCTTGCCTATTCCTTTGCCACAATTGCCTCGGGCCAATCTAAATATATAGCCATGGTGTTTTGCCTATATTCCAAGGACAATACTAAGTCATCTGGCCGAATTAGCCCAGGTCCTATTCCGAAAACCTGTCAATTACTTCCTGACTAACACCAGTATTGGAAAAGCCTCCGTCGTGAAACAAATTTTGCATAGTAACCTTTTTTGTCAAATCAGAGAACAAGGTAACGGTATAATCTGCACAATCTTGAGCCGTTGCATTTCCCAAAGGTGACATCTTATCGGCATAGGAGATAAAACTATCAAAACCTTTAACCCCTTGTCCTGCTGTTGTAGGTGTGGGGGATTGGGATATGGTGTTCACCCTTACCTTCTTTTCCTTGCCAAAAAAGTATCCAAAACTGCGGGCTACCGATTCCAAATACGCTTTATTGTCGGCCATATCATTATAATCGGGAAAGGTACGCTGGGCAGCCATATAAGTCAAAGCTACGATGCTACCCCATTCCTGCATGGCATCGGCCTTGTAAAGACTTTGCATTACCTTGTGAAAAGAAAGTGCGGATACATCCCAACCCTTGGTAGTAAAATCGTATTTTTCATCCGTATAGGCCCTGCCTTTGCGAACGTTGACCGACATTCCGATGGCGTGTAGGACAAAGTCTATTTTCCCTCCAAGGATTTCCATTGATTGCGTTACCAAATTATCCAAGTCCTCTTCGCTCGTGGCATCGGCAGGAATAATCTTAGAACCTGTCTTCTTCGCAAGTTCGTCTATCTGTCCCATGCGCATTGCTATGGGTGCATTGGTCAGGACAAAAGTGCCACCTTCAGCATGTATGGTTTCCGCAGTTTTCCAGGCTATTGAATTGGCATCTAGTGCCCCAAATATAATCCCCTTCTTTCCTTTTAATAAATTAAACGACATAGTCTATTTTCTTTGTGAATTGTAGATCGTCAAAGATATTAAAAATTAACGGGTAGACCGCAGAAAGCCTTATATAGAAAAGTTAATGAAACTATTGCCAACAGATCCAGCTGTTCTGTCCCTGGGGATAAAAAAATTATTTTTATATGACGATCAATCCTTCTCCAAGTACCATCCAATCCAATCATTGAAATACGGCTTTTTCCTGCCGATAAAAAAAGGTCAATCCAATAACTGCCTGGCGTGTGCCAAAGCCGATTCGGACAAGGTTTTTCCACCCAACATTTCGGCCAATTCCACCACCCTTTCTTCCGAGGAAAGTCTTTTCATTTTGGTATTGGTCCCCATAAGCTCCTCCTCCTTATACACCTTAAAGTGGTGCACTCCTTTGGCTGCTACCTGCGGTAAGTGGGTAATAGAAAATATCTGCATAGTATTGCTCATGGCTTGCATAATATCTCCCATCTTATTGGAAATCTCCCCGGAAACACCAGTATCGATCTCATCGAACATCATGGTAGGCAGCTGTTCGTATCTGGCCAAAATAGCCTTTATGGTCAACATAATACGGGACAGTTCTCCACCTGAGGCCACTTTTTTGAGATCACCATAGGCAGATCCCTTATTGGCTGAAAACAAAAAGGTTAGTTCATCCTTCCCTGAAAGTTTAAATTCCTTGGATGGGGTAATTTCAATTTTGAAGGTAGCACTGGCCATCCCCAGATCGACCAGAGTGTCTTCCAGTTGTTTTTTCAAATTGGGAATGACCGACTTTCTTTTCTTACTTATATTGGCCGCTTCGGTATTCAAATCGGCTTCCAATAGTAGTAATTGCTTCTTTTTACGGTCTATATCCGCACCAACATTTTCTGTGGCACTAACCTTTTCATCAAGCTCATCCCTAATTTCCAACAACTCTGGAATACCCTGAACCTTATGCTTCTTTAAAAGATCGTACAACAATTGTAATTTGGTATTTACCTGTTCCAACATTTGTGGATCCGCCTCTACTTTTTCATTTAGAATATTAAGCTCATTGGAGATATCATCCAACTCTATAAAAACCGATTTTACACGCTCATTTATATCCGAATATTGGTGACCAAAACTGGCCAATTTATTGGATACCTGTTTCAGTTCTGTAAGCAGGTTTACCAGCCCGACCTGCTCGTCGTTCAACAACTGTTGCCCATGGGACAATTGTTCCAGAATAATTTCCACATTGTTAAGCTGCTCGTACTGCTCCTCCAATTCTTCCAATATTCCGTCTTTCAAAGGAGCAGCAATTAATTCCTGCAACAAAAAACTGTTGTACTCGTGTTCTTTGGTAGCACTATCCTGAAAATCCACCAGTTTTTGTAATTCCCTTTGTGTAGACTGATATAAGAACAACTTAGAAGAATACTCCTTCAACACTTTTCCATTATCGGCCAGGGCATCTATAACCTTCAGCTGAAAATCATTGTCCGCAAGTCGCAACGTTTGATGCTGAGAGTGCACATCTATCAATTGATCCCCCAGTTGGGATAAAATATCCAAGGTTACCGGAGAGTCATTGATAAAGGCTCTGGATTTTCCACTGGGCAAAATCTCCCTTCTAATGATGGTCTTTGCCTCATAATCAAGGTCATTTTCTAAAAAAAATGATTCCAGACCATATTTGGATATTTCAAATTCTGCCTCAACAATACATTTATCCTCCTTCTCCCTTAATGAGGAAAGATCGGCTCTTTTACCCAATACCAAGGATAGTCCACCCAATAAAATGGATTTACCGGCACCGGTTTCACCAGTTATTACCGTAAAGCCATTGGTAAACGTAACGTTTAAATGGTCTATTAATGCGTAATTCTTTATGGAAAGATTTGTCAGCAATGTTTATTCTCTAAGATTGCCGTAAAGATAATTTATATTGCTTTGGAAAAAAATGTGTAGTTAAAAATTTCTTAGTGTCGCATCCCAATGAATTACCGAATTACATTCTAGAACAGGATTTGAAGAAGACATTTTTCGAAAATAATTAAATTCCTGAAACGATTATCCCCTGGGCAAAGCCACTAGAGAATGTTTGGGTTAAAATTTTATTTCGTTCCAAGTGGACGAATAAAGAGGGGCTATTTTGTTCAAGGTTTGCTTAAGTTGTACAATATCAACTTTTGGACCATCAGAAAATACATTTTGAATTTCTTCGGACTTTGCATCGAAAAAAGTTTGAATTAAAAAAGCGTTGGGATGCCTTCCGGACATGGTCTCCAGCAAACGCATGGTACCTGCGACCACTTGTTTTCCGGTACTATTGTTATCCGCCAACACATCCAATCCTTTTCTGTGGTAATTGTACATGGCTATCCTATACTCCCTGTAAGAGTTGGATAGAAGGTTGTCCACCAACTCAAACCTACTTCTTTCCCCAGATGTTTGCGCCCACCCTGAAAAACCGGCACTTTGGGCCAAGGTAACAATCTGTTGTGCCTTCTTATAAAAGTCGCTTCCTCCCTCCAAGGAAAAAGTATCCGCATCCAACCCCAGAATCATATAGGTGTAGAAAGATACAACCCCTACCAAATTGGAAGTTATGTTGTTTTCATTTAAAATCAATGGTTGAAACTCTATATAATCAAAACTGAGTTGATTGTCCTTATAATTAAGAATAGGACTTTCATAGGAGGTATTAAAAACCGGTCTTGAGGATTGAATCTGAATATTGCCCTTAAACCTACTGGATTCATACTCCGTAATGGTTATGAACATTTGGGCGTTCACCCTTTCATTTTCCTTATAGACCCTATTGGACCATCTGTTCTTATTTACAAAATCGTTTAAGGAACGTTCAAGTGTCTTAAAAATTTGCTGATTGGTCTGCCCTACCTGATCCGAGTTTATGGTAACCACACAATTTAATTCCTGTGCTCCCAAGCTTATGGAAGTTATAAAACAAATTATGGCTACAAATAGATTACGCATGGATGCTGTTCTTGATTTCATTTAAAATATCCAAGGCCACCTCCGCCTTGGTTTTTAACTCAAACGTTTTAATATCCAAATTCTTATCTATGACCGATATTTTATTGGTCGATTTTCCAAAACCAGCACCGGTATCGTTCAGGGAATTTAAGACAATGGCGTCCAAATTTTTTCGTTTTAATTTTCCAATGGCGTTTTCTACCTCATTTTCGGTTTCCAATGCAAAACCGACCAAAAACTGATTCTTCTTCATTTCACCCAACGCAAACAAGATGTCCTTATTCTTAACCAAGGTAATGGTAAATTCCTCTGAAGTTTTCTTAATTTTCTGTTCTGCCACTAATTTTGGTTTGTAATCGGCTACCGCCGCAGCACAAATAACAATATCCATATCCGGATATAAAGCAACAGTTTCTTTAAACATTTCATCGGCCGATGTCACCCTAACAACTTCCACAAGGGTATGTGGCACGCTTAAATGGGACGGCCCGGAAACTAAATACACCTTAGCCCCAAGCTTGGCAGCATTTTTTGCCAATTCGTAGCCCATTAGACCTGTTGAGTGATTTCCTATAAATCGGACCGGATCAATAGCCTCATAAGTCGGCCCTGCCGTTATCAATACTTTTTTACCGCTTAGCGGCAGCCCCTTGCCAAGGTGATCATTAAGAAAGTCCACGATATCTTCGGGTTCGGCCATACGGCCCTCCCCTATCAATCCACTGGCCAACTCTCCCGATGTGGCCGGAATCATAATATTCCCAAAAGATAATAACTTTTTAAAAGTAGCCGTAGTGGACGGATGTTTATACATATCCAAATCCATGGCTGGCGCAAAGTAAACAGGGCATTTCGCCGATAGATAGGTAGCCATCAACAGATTATCGCAAGTACCATTTGCCATTTTTGACATAGTATTTGCCGTAGCCGGAGCAATAAGAACAATATCTGCCCAAAGCCCCAATTCCACATGATTGTTCCAGGATACAGTTCCGTTTTCCTCATCTATAAATGAAGTAAGCACTGCATTCTTGGACAGGGTTGCTAAGGTTAAGGGGGTAACAAAAGAGCTGGCGCTTTCCGTTAAAACAACTTTAACGTTAGCGCCAGCTTTTATAAGTAAACGAACTAAAAAGGTGGTTTTATAAGCAGCTATACCCCCAGTAATGCCCAAAAGTATATTCTTACCGCCCAACATCCTTTAAGCGTCTTTCTCTGTATTCCTATGATAAATTTTATCGTCCAACCATTCCTTCACCGCCAATGCATGTGGCTTAGGTAATTTTTCGTAAAATTTAGACACCTCTATCTGCTCTTTGTTTTCAAAAACTTCTTCCAAACTGTCACTATAAGTTGCAAACTCCTCCAACTTCTCCAAAAGCTCTTTCTTAATTTCAGAATTTATCTGAACAGCTCTTTTAGCCGCTATGGAAATGGCCTCATAGATATTTCCGGTTTTGGCATCGAAATCATTCTTGTTGATCGTTACCGTAGAAACAGGAGCTTTCGAGTTTTTTAAATCGTTCATATTCATATCAAATGGTATTTTTATTTGGAATAAATTTCTAATTCTTTTTCAACTTTTGCCATCGTCTTATTCGCATCCTTTAGATACTTGGACTCCGGAAAGTATTTTTTGAAAGCCACATATGCTGCCTTGGCATTGTCCAATCTTTCTTTTTTAAGATAATCAAAACTGTTCAGTGCTAGATTGGTAGAGGCGTCAAACTTGTAATAAAGGGCATCTTCCCGATAAACTGAACCTGGGTTATCCGAAATAAAGTTATCAAAGGCAGCAACCGCAGGGGTCAGGAAGGTATAATCAAATTCGCCAATGGTATTGAACTGTTTTGCTATCTCATAGGATTTTCGCTCCTTCTTCGTAGTCAACTCCCTAGCCATAATATTGGCTTCTACCAAAAATTCGGATTCCGGATATGTATTAATAAAATTTTGCAATTTAATTAGCGCCTTATCCGTATCGGTTTGATCTAAAGAATATTTAGGGGAGAGTTCATAATAACTTTTCGCACCATAAAATCCCGCCTCAGCTACTTTATCGCTCTTGGGGTAAGACTTTAAGAACCTTTCAAACTGGTAGCCCGCCATATTGTAGTCCCTAGTCTGGAAATAAGAATTAGCAAGAAAGAACATAACACGTTCACCTTGTGGCTTACCTATATACTTTGGGGCAATTTGTTCCAATAAGCGGTTTGCCCTTTTAAAATCGCCAGCATCATAAAAATTTTCTGCCAAATCATATTTGGCCTTAACATCTTCATTTTTAAGTACCTTTTGGTACTCACTACAAGAGCTAAGGATGGCAACCAATAATAAAAAGGAAAATAGACGCTTCATTTTTAAAAACATTTTGCAAAATTAAGGATTCTAAACGGATATAAAAAACATTTTTATAGTGCTAAAATAGCCCGCCGCTTTACCAACCGCAACATTTTTGTGCAAGTTTTAACTTTGTAGGTATAAAATCCTTTATGAGATGGTTGTATTTTACTATACAGCCGTCTTTAGCAAGGTATTCAAAAAACTTTTAATGGTCTTTTTCAGGGTTGCGGTGGCTTCTACCAATGGCAACCTAACAACTGCGGTTCCAAGGCCTACAGCTTCAAACAAGGCCTTGATCCCTGCAGGATTGCCTTCTTTAAAAATTAAATCCATACCGTCCTGAAGAGCATAATGTAAGGCAAAGGCTTCCTTGACCTTACCGGCCAATCCGAAACGTATCATTTGGGAAAATTCTGAAGGCAGTCCCTGGCCCAAAACAGATATTACCCCAGAGCCACCGGCCAATACCGTAGAAAGCGCCGTAAAATCATCTCCGGAAATTACCATGAAATCTGCAGGTTTGTCCTTTATGGTACGCATTATTTGGACCATATCACCGCAAGCCTCCTTAATGCCCACAATATTGTTAAAGTCATTGGCCAGTCTCAAAACCGTTTCGGGCAGCATATTGCTACCAGTCCTACCGGGTACATTGTATAAAATGATGGGCTTGGACGAAGCTAGGGAAACGGCTTTAAAATGTTGATATATACCCTCCTGGGTAGGCCTATTGTAATAAGGGGAAACCGATAAAACAGCTACAAAATCCTCTAAATTGGTTTCTTGAAGTTCTTCCACCACGGCTGCAGTGTTATTGCCGCCTATTCCCAAAACCAATGGAAGCCTTCCTGCATTGGCATCTACAATGGTGTCTATAACCAGTTGTTTTTCTTTTTTGGACAATACCACGGACTCCCCTGTGGTCCCTAAAACAACCAAATAATCTATTCCACCATTTACACAATAGTTTACGATTTTTGCCAAAGCTATCGTATCTATAGAAAAATCCTCCTTAAAAGGAGTCACCAGGGCAACACCCGTACCAACTAACTGTTCCATTATTTAATCTCATTTAAAACCCTTAAGTATTTCCTCAACTCCTTTTTGAACGTTTGGAAATCCTTGATGGGAGTATTCAATATCAAATCATTTAAATTTTTATCCACATTTCCAAAACCAACCTTTAATCTGGCCTTGGTCTTTAAAGTCATTAATTGCAATAATAATTTTTCATCCGTATAATAATTAACCAAAAGATCATATTCCCTATTTAAAAACTCAAGGGCATAACTGTTTTCTATGTTCGCCTTCCATCCCAAATCCTTGTCGGAAAAAACTGGTGTGGAATATGGAGAATTTTTGTCGTAAAATTTCTTGTATCCAATTATTTTCACAGAATTGGGCCGTAACGAAAATTCATCCACAAACTCATAAAAAGCATTTGCATTTTCAAACTCGTCCAAATCCACAATACAACCCACAGAACTTATGCCTTTATCCCTGTTCACAGCTTCTGACGGAGCATTCAACCCCTGCTGTAAAAACTTTTTACCGGCCCTAAATTTAATTTTTTCCTTAAGCGCTTTTAAAAACATGTATTTTTACATTTTCAAGAATGTAAATGTAAATAATATCACCTCAACATTTATACGAAGGTAAGAAGTATATGATTTTAAAAAACAAACATTTTGTTATAATTGCAACAATTGTATGCTTGATGGGGTGCAAGGAATCCATTCCCAAATTGAGAGGCATTGAGGGACAGAGGATTCAGATTAATTACACTTCCAATCCAAAAGATTCAATAGAAAACGTCATTGCTCCCTATCGCAGGAGGATCAACCAGATATTGGATAGTGTTTTGGCCTACGCCCCGATGGCCATATCTAAAACAGATGGCACCCTTAACACTCCTGCAGGCAATTTAATGGCCGACATCGTAATGCAGGAAGTAAACCCGGTGTTTAGTGCCAGAACCGGCAAGAAAATAGACTTTGTACTTCTTAACTTTGGCAGTATTAGATCCGTCATTTCTAAAGGCAACATTACCGAGCGCACAGCCTATGAGGTTATGCCCTTTGAAAACTCGGTGGTCATTGTCGAACTGGACGGTAAAGCTATCAGAGCAATGGTATCATTCCTAATAAAGTCAAGCGTTGCACATCCTATTGCTGGGATACAAATAATCGTGGATAAAAATAAAAGTTTGCAAGCGGTAAACATACAAGGAATACCATTTGACGAAAACAAGACGTATTATGTTGCCACTTCAGATTATTTGGTAACCGGTGGTGATAAAATGGACTTTTTAAAAGAATATATTTCCTTGACCGATTCCGATTATCTGATTAGAAATACCTTAGTAGATTATTTTAAGAAAATAGATACCCTAACTGCAGCTACGGATGACCGATTTATGCAAATCAAATAATTATGGAACGTAGAAAATTTATTTCTGGAACAGCAGCTTCCACCGCTTTTATTGGCATGGGAGGACTATCTATGAATTCTTGTCAAAATTCTGCGAAAAAGCACATTACTATTTTGCACACGAACGATGTGCACAGCCATATTGACCCCTTTCCAAGCAACCATTCTATATATCCCAACCTAGGCGGCTTGGCCAGAAGGGCAACTTTGGTAGATCAAATAAGAAAAGAAAACCCTAATACACTATTGTTTGATGCTGGCGACATTTTTCAGGGAACACCCTACTTTAATTTTTATGGGGGCGAATTGGAATTCAAATTAATGAGCATGTTAAAATACGATGCCGCTACCATTGGCAATCACGATTTTGACAACGGCCTAAACGGCCTTTATGCCCAACTGCCTTATGCTTCCTTCGATTTTTTATCTGCCAATTATGACTTTACAAATACCCTCATGGAGGGTCATGTGCAGCCCTATAAAATTTATACTGTAGACGAAATAAAGATTGGGGTCTTTGGATTGGGGATAGAGCTTGCCGGACTGGTCACCAAAAAATTGTACCAAGAAACCGTTTACCTCGATCCCATAGAAATTGCCCAAGACATAAGCCGCACTTTAAAAGGGGAACAAAAATGTGATTTGGTAATTTGTCTATCCCATTTGGGATACCAATATCAAAACCTTCAAAAACCCGACGACCTAAAATTAGCGGCCAGCACAGAGCACATCGATTTGATTATTGGCGGCCATACACATACATTTTTGGATAGGCCCACCATTGTAAACAATAGAAAAAACCATGAAATATTAGTAAACCAGGTAGGCTGTTTCGGTATTAATTTAGGCCGAATCGACTATTATTTTGATGATGGCAAACAAAACACTTCCGAGGGAGTGTCTATAAAGGTATAACCACATATTATGATTCAGGAAAAAGGAAAACCTATAGTTTCAAAAAAAATAATTAAGATTCTGGGAGATGATTTTGTGGAACATACGGATGATATAGCCGTTGAGGAGCCTTTACAAATTAGCATTGGCGTTTTAAAAGTGGGTTCCCCCATCAACAACAAAGATATCTCCATTACTATGAGAACCCCGGGACATGACCGGGACCTTGCCATTGGATTTCTGTTTACCGAGGGCATTATTATGGCTTCCCATCAAATTAAAAGGGTTATCCTGGATGAAAATAGTGTGAATGTACAATTAAACGATTCGGAAAACCTAGATCTTAGTAAACTGGAAAGACATGTCTATACTAGTAGTAGTTGTGGTGTTTGTGGCAAAGCCAGTATTGAAGCCATAAAAACAGTGTGTCGCATACCTCTTTCCTCTCCGATTTTTCAGATCGAAAAAAATCTCATTAAATCTTTTCCTAGCATACTTCAGCAGGAGCAGAATATTTTCAACAATACTGGAGGAATACACGCAGCGGCACTATTTAATATTCAAGGAGAACTAATTGCAATGCGCGAGGATGTTGGAAGGCACAACGCTTTGGACAAGATAATTGGCCAAGTACTTACTGAAGATCTATTGCCCTTGGACCAACATCTATTGTTTCTAAGTGGTCGTGCAAGTTTTGAACTTGTACAAAAAGCGGCCATGGCAGGGATTCACTTCATTATGGCCGTGGGAGCCCCATCCAGTTTGGCCGTGGAAATGGCCTTGGAACATGATATAACCCTGATAGGCTTTCTTAACAAAACCCGATATAATATCTACACTGGCTCCAATCGGATTAAAATTTAGGAACCTAAGCTTTGAGACTGATAGTCTAATACCTAACTTTATAGAATAAGGTTTAAATTTAGTTGCAATGAAAATTAGGATACAAGGAAACTCCGTTCGTTATAGACTTACACGGTCAGAAGTTGCTATATTGAAGAAAGACGGTTACCATAAGGAACAGACCGCATTTAATGGAAAAAAATTTACCTATGCGGTAGCTGCCAAGGAGAACATTACCAAGCTGCAAGCAGAGTTTAATGGAGACACCATCACCCTATTTTTACCAAAGGAAGAAAGTGTAAAATGGCCAGACAGTGAACGGGTAGGCTATGAAAACAAGATGGTCTTAAACGACGGTCAGGAGCTAAACTTATTATTGGAAAAAGATTTTGTTTGTTTGGATGACCGCATTGAGGACCAATCGGATAATTACCCCAACCCTGCCGCAATAACCCAAAAATAATGGCCAACAACCCTAAAAAAGTAAACCCTAGTCCTACGGGACCGGAAAAATTGACCGGTCTTAAAACCTCTGAACCTAAAAAGGTAGCTGCAGGTATGCCTGCGGTTATTTCCTCTGCAAAACACGTATTAAGTGAAATGGGTTTGGGAAGAGGTTTAAAAGCACTTGCCAACCTTAACCAAAAAGGTGGAATTGATTGTCCTGGCTGTGCTTGGCCAGATCCAGATGATGATCGAAGCTCAATAGCCGAATATTGCGAAAATGGCGCCAAAGCCATTGCCGAAGAAGCAACGACCAAAAAACTGGACACTGCCTTTTTCCAAGAGAACAGTGTTTCCAAACTTTCCATGCTTTCAGATTATGAAATAGGAAAAAAAGGTAGGTTGGCACAGCCCATGTACTTGCCCGAAGGCTCCGACCATTATAAGGAAATATCGTGGGAAGGAGCTTTCTCTAAAATAGCAGAACATCTAAACGGATTAAAAAGTCCCGATGACGCTATATTCTACACCTCGGGAAGAACAAGTAACGAGGCCGCTTTTCTTTACCAACTTTTTGTTAGGGAGTACGGCACCAATAATATGCCCGACTGTAGCAATATGTGCCATGAAAGCAGTGGCGTTGCCCTTACGGATACCTTGGGCATAGGCAAGGGATCCGTAAAACTGGAAGATTTTTATGAGACAGAGGTCATTCTGATCTTAGGCCAAAATCCGGGCACCAATCACCCAAGAATGCTGAGCGCCCTTAAAAAGGCAAAAGAAAATGGAGCTACTATAATCTCAATAAATCCGATCATTGAAACCGGACTATTGAATTTCAACAATCCCCAAGAAATAAAAGGGGCATTGGGAATAAGGTCTAAATTAACGGACTTATACCTTCAAGTAAAAATAAACGGCGACATGGCCCTCCTTCAGGCCTTGGTAAAACTAATGCTGCTTGAGGAGGACAAACATCCTGGGGCTGTTTTTGATTTAGATTTTATCCGTGATAAAACCAAAGGGTTTATAGACTACTTGTCCCACATTAGATCACTTGATCTAAATAAATTAATAGCAGAATGTGGAATTCCGCTTCAAACGCTACAGGGCGTAGCCAAGATACTATGCGACAAAAATAAAATTATTACTTGTTGGGCCATGGGTCTTACCCAGCACAAAAATTCGGTGAATACCATAAAAGAGGTCGTTAACCTATTATTATTAAAGGGAAGCATAGGAAAATCTGGGGCCGGTACCTGCCCTGTCCGTGGTCACAGTAATGTGCAGGGGGACCGAACCATGGGAATTTACGAAAAGCCTTCCCAAGCATTTTTGGAACGCCTGGAGAGGGTATTTCGTTTCAGTCCACCGCGAAAACATGGCTTTGATACGGTAGAAAGCATTAAAGCCATGCATGCCGGCAAGGCGAGAGTATTTTTTGCCATGGGCGGTAATTTCCTATCCGCAACACCGGATACGATGTTTACGGCCGAAGCGCTACAAAAATGCGACCTGACCGTTCAGGTATCCACCAAACTTAACCGAAGTCATCTCATCCATGGCAAGGAGGCGCTGATCCTACCTTGTTTGGGAAGAACGGATAAAGATTTTATTAATGGGGAATTGCAATTTGTAAGTGTTGAAAATTCCATGGGCGTTGTGCATAGCTCCAAAGGAAGCCTAAAACCCATATCCTCCCTAATGCTAAGCGAACCAACTATAGTTTGCCAAATGGCTATGGCCACATTGAAAAACTCCAAAGTAGATTGGAAAAAATATCTGCAACATTACGATCACATTAGGGACAGTATTGAAGAATGTGTTCCCGGATTTGAAAACTTTAACCAAAAGGTGCGACAGCCTTCCGGCTTTTATTTACCCAACGGGGCAAGGGACAACTCTTACAATACCGCAAGTGGAAAGGCCAATTTCAGTATTTCCAAGAGTGACGCTGTTGTTTTAGAGCAGGATGAACTATTAATGATGACCATAAGAAGCCATGATCAATTTAACACCACTATTTACGGCCTTAATGATCGTTATAGAGGTATTTTTAATGAACGAAGGGTCATATTGATGAATGCCAGGGATATGGAAAATCATCAACTTATGGAAAGGGATTTGGTAGACCTTTATAATTATCACGATGACAAAGAAAGGCTTGCCCCAAATTTCATTGCTTTAACTTACGATATCCCGGAAAAATGTTGCGCCACTTACTTTCCGGAAGCCAATGTTTTGGTTCCCTTAAACAGCACCGCGGATCAGAGCAATACTCCCACTTCCAAATCGGTCGTTATAAAAATCAAAAAAAGTGAACCCTAAAAAGAAATCTGGCACTGGGATCAACAGTTGCATTAAATCAAATTGATATGGTGACCATAAAAAGAAGCAATTCAGAGAATTCGGATTTTATCAAGCTGGTTCAATTACTGGATGCTGATTTAAAAATCAGGGATGGAGATGACCACGACTTCTATGCCCAATTCAATGGTATAGAAAATCTACCCCATGTTATATTGGCCTATTTGGACAATACACCCATAGGTTGTGGTGCCATTAAGACATATAATGCCACTACTATGGAAGTAAAAAGAATGTATGTTGCACCAAATGAACGCGGAAAAGGAATTGCATCAAAGATTTTAAAGGAGCTTGAAAAGTGGGCCTTGGAACAGAATTACAGTTCCTGTATACTGGAAACGGGACTCAGGCAGCCAGAAGCCATAGCACTCTATAAAAAGAACGGTTATTTGTCTATCCCCAACTACGGACAATACAAAGCAATTGCCAATAGTGTTTGTTTTTTAAAAAAACTATGACTTTATTTTCAAAAACATTACCTTACCGATCATATAAAACAAATTTTCTATTTATTCTAATCCTTATATAATGTTTAAAAAAGTATATCTCCCGTTTCTTCTAGTTTTATTCACTTTAAATACTTGGGGCCAAGCCAGCCAACGTGAATATTACCAACTTAAAACCTACCTTTTGGATAGCGAAGAACAAGAACAAAAAACGGACAAATACCTAAGTGAAGCCTTATTGCCTGCCTTAAAAAGATTAAATATTAAGAATGTTGGTGTCTTTAAGCCCAGGACAATCGACTCTTTAAATCCACGAAGTATTAAGGTGCTGATCCCAATGAAGGCTATAGCCGACCTGGAAACCTTAAATTCCAAACTACAAAAGGATAAGGTATATATGGCGGCAGCAAAGGGCTTTTTGGATGCCCCTTTTAAAAACCCTCCTTATAGCCGGAAGGAATCAATTATTCTAAAGGCTTTTGTGGATATGCCGAAGATGAAGGCGTCTCCCTTAACTGGGCCTCGAAAAGACCGTATATACGAATTAAGAAGTTATGAATCTGCAACAGAGGCCAAGTATATCAACAAAGTAGATATGTTCAACAAAGGAGGGGAAGTGACCCTTTTTGACAATTTGGGCTTTAATGCCGTATTCTATGGCGAGGTATTGTCCGGGGCCACAATGCCAAACCTTATGTACATGACGACATTTGAAAATCAAGCCAGTAGGGATGCCCATTGGAAATCCTTTTCCGACTCGCCAGTCTGGAACAAACTAAAATCGGATCCCAATTACCAAAACAACGTTTCCAAAAACGTTACCCGTTTCTTTTACCCAACGGAATATTCCGATTATTGATCGTAAGCCAGGGTCTTTTTCCCTTTTTGGCAAATGCCCCTCGGAACAATGAACATTAATTGCACAAAAAAAAGCGGTCATGAAAATTTATCATGACCGCTTTTTTGTATTATTCCAATCAGGCTTTGACGCAAACAAGCAACATTACTGCTATTGGGCTAAAAAATACTCCACCAATTGCTGTTGTTCTTCTTCCAAACTTATAACAGGAAAATTTTTTCCGGCCATTCTGTACCAATATCCGGCATTGAACTTATCTCCTTCTTTTCGGTGCAGATAGGCATGGATCCAGCTGCCATTGGTGTCGTGCATGTCCTGCGCAATGTTATGGGATGACTCCCAATCCCCCTTGGCATCAAACCACATGGCCTGTATGGTTTCGTTCCAGTCAGGCGGCGGGGCTTGCAGGGAAAGGGATTGTTCAAACTCCTTAAAACTTTTTGGAATGGACATCTTAAAAAATTTAATTTGATGGTCTACGCCACCGTATTGGACAAGGTTCCTATTGCATCTATGGTAATGTTGACCACATCTCCGTGATCCAAAGTAAATGAATCGGGAGGTACCACTCCTGTCCCGGTCATTAAAAGACTCCCATAAGGAAAGGACATTTCACGATAAAGATAGTGAACAAGGTCCGTAAGCTTTCTCTTCATTTGCCCCACTTCGGTCTCCCCTTCGAAAACCGTATTACCTTTACGAAGAATTTCAATTTTTATTTTGGCTTCCAAAGAAATAGGTTCTTTGGATAGCCAAATACAAGGACCGATCGCTGCTGCGCCATCATAACTTTTGGCCTGCGGAAGATACAATGGATTTTCGCCTTCTATATCCCTAGAACTCATATCATTGCCTATAGTATAGCCTATTATTTTGGCATTAGGGGTTACCACTAAGGTCAATTCCGGTTCTGGGACATTCCATTTGGAATCCTTTCTGATCCTAACATTCTGCTTATGCCCCACGGCACGACTAGCGGTACTTTTAAAAAACAATTCTGGCCTTTCCGCATTGTAGACACGGTCATAAAAATCCCCCCCACCAGCATCCTTGGATTCTTCAATACGGGCCTCCCTACTCTTATAGTAAGTTACTCCGGATGCCCAAATTTCCTGGCGCCCCACAGGTGGCAATATACTGCCATTCAATAGTGCTTCACTATTTTGAATAGGCTCAAGTTGGGAAATTAGGCTTAGGGTATTGTCGTAAACATCATCATCGGCAATAAACGTATCCCAATCTTTATCGGTCAGATATAATTTATTGTCATTCTCAATTAAAGCACCTTGGTTGGTCTTAAAAACTTTCATCTTTTTTATATTATATTAACAAACTAATTATGGTTAAAACGATCATCGCAGAAAACCCCAAAATGGCAGTTCCCAAACTATGTGTCCTATATCCCTGATTTACCTTCATATCACTTAATTGGGTTACTACCCAAAAAAAGCTATCATTGGCATGGGAAACCACGGAAGCACCAGCACCAATTGCAATTACTGCCAAAGCCTTTGAAGTTTCAGTATCAAAACCCATGGCGGGCATCAAAGGGGCAATAATGGAGGCTGTTGTAATAATGGCCACTGTAGAGGAGCCTTGAGCAGTCTTAATGCCGGCCGCAATAAGGAAGGGCAGCCATATTCCCAAGTTTCCAGTGGCAACATTCGATTCCAATAAAGAACTTATGTCCGATGTCTGTAAAACTTTTCCAAAAGCACCACCGGCCCCGGTTATTAATATAATAATAGCTGCTGAAGTCAGCGCCTCCCCTATCCAACCAGAGGTGCCCAACATTTCCTTATCCAATTTCTTGGGCAAGGTAAAAGACAATACCATCCCGATCAACAAGGCCACCACAGGGTTACCAACGAACCCAATTACGAACTTAAAATTTCCGTCCCCAAATGGTAGTGTCGGGTACTCGGCGAACGACCTCAAAACAATAAGGATGATAGGAACCACTATTGGAATAAAAGATTTAAAAACGGAGGGAGCATTTTCCAACTGTGCATTAATCTGCTCCTCAGTGACTTTGGGTGCTGGATCGATAAAAATTTTGGAACCTATTTTTTTGGCAAACATTATACAGACCAACAGGGCCGGAATACTGGTCATTAGTCCGAAGAGGATAACCTGACCCAAATCGGCACCTAAGATTCCCGCAGCAGCAATGGGTCCGGGAGTTGGGGGTACCATGGTGTGGGAAGCCATTAAACCTAGTGACAATGCCACTGCAGTTCCTGCCAAGGACAATTTTGCCTTTTTTGTAAGTGCCCTATTCAATGGGGAGACGATAATAAAACCGCTATCGGCAAATACCGGTATGGATACAAAATAACCAATAAAACCCATCGCCATATGAACGCGCTTGGGACCAATAATCTTTAGGACAAGGTTGGCCAAGGTATAGGCCCCGCCCGATTTTTCCAGAAAAGTCCCTATAATTAATCCTGCTATAATGATAATGCCAATGCCCCCAATGGTGCTTCCAAAGCCATCATTAATGGTTTTAATAAGCTCATCCAATGGGAGTCCCGAAAAAATACCGAATAACAAACTGGCGGCAAGCAACGCCAAAAATGGGTGAAGCTTAAAACGGGTCGAGGCCACAATTATAAATACAATGCATAGCAGAAGTAGTAGTATGGTATACATAATTACAATTTAGAACAAATATCCTTTACCCTCATAAACCTTTATTTTTTTGCTTCCAACTCTATTCATTTCCTATTCCCGTGGACTTGACAATTATAGCATATTCATGAAATCTGTCTCTGAAATAATAGGAACTCCCAGACCTTCGGCCTTAGTCCTTTTGCTAGGCCCCATCTTATCCCCTGCCACAAGATAAGAAGTTTTTGAAGAAATACTAGAGCCTACCTTTCCTCCGTTATCCTCGATCAATTTTTTAAGTTCATCCCTACTCAAAGTTTCAAAAACACCTGAAACAACAAAAGTTTGCCCCTTTAAAAGATCGGTCTGATTCTCCAGTTTATCGGCAGACACTTCAAACTGCACTCCGTAACCCTTTAGTCTGGAAATAATTTCCATATTGATCCAATTACTAAAAAATGACACCACACTTTCTGCAATTCGTTGGCCAATTTCATCCACCGTCATTAATTCCTCTACCGTAGCCATCATAAGGGAATCTATATTTTTATAGGCCTTGGCCAGTTTCTTGGCCACAGTTTCCCCAACAAACCTGATTCCTAAGGCAAAAAGCACCCTTTCGAACGGTATTTTTACCGATTCGGCAACGCCTTTCACCAGATTTTCGGCCGACTTTTCAGCCATTCGTTCCAAGGGTATCAATTGCTCTTTGGTAAGCAAATAAAGGTCCGCGTAATTCTCAATAAGCCCCTCCTTAAAGAGAAGTTCAACGGTTTCCCCTCCGAGCCCCTCGATGTCCATCGCCTTGCGCGAAATATAATGTTGTATACGGCCGGTAATCTGGGGAGGACATCCGTACTCGTTGGGGCAATAATGCTTGGCATCTCCCTCGGTACGTTCCAAGGGGGTATTGCACTCCGGACAATGATCTATATATTGGGTAGGCTGGGAACTTATCGGTCTTTTGGTAAAATCTACCCCCACTATTTTCGGGATTATTTCCCCTCCTTTTTCAACAAAGACGGTATCACCTTCCCTAATATCGAGCTTTTCTATTTGGTCGGCATTGTGCAAGGATGCCCTTTTTACAGTAGTACCCGCCAAAAGTACCGGCTCCAAATTGGCAACGGGGGTTATGGCCCCGGTACGCCCAACTTGGTAAGTAATTTCATTTAACACGGTAGAGACCTGCTCCGCCTTGAATTTGTAGGCCATGGCCCAGCGTGGAGACTTGGAAGTGTACCCCAATTCCTCCTGGTGTTGAATACTATTCACTTTAATGACCACCCCGTCCGTCTCATAGGGCAATTCGTGCCTATGTTTGTCCCAGTGATCTATAAACTCCAGCACCTCCTCCGTGGTTTTACATAATTTGGCCGCTTTTGGAACCTTGAATCCCCAATCCCTAGCTTTCTCCAACATTTGTGATTGGGATTCCAATTTTAAATTTACCCCAACAATACTGTACAACAGACAATCCAATGGTCGTTCGGCGACCAGGGCACTGTCCTGCAATTTTAAACTGCCAGAGGCCGTGTTTCTTGGATTCATATAGGGATCCTCTCCATTCTCTATCCTTTCTTGGTTCATTTTGGCAAAGCCTTCAAAAGGCAAAACAATCTCCCCGCGAATATCAAACTTAGGGGGATAACCCCCTTTTAACTGTAAGGGCACCGATCTAATGGTCTTTATATTACTGGTTACATCATCTCCCTGAAATCCATCACCACGGGTCACCCCTTTTACCAACTGGCCATTTTCGTAGGTCAAACTAATGGAGGCACCATCATATTTGAGTTCACAGGTAAATTCAACCGGGGCATCGCCCAATATTCTTTGAATGCGTTTCTCCCAATCTTCCAAGTCTTCTTTCGAGTATGAATTGTCCAAGGAATACATGCGATGCTCGTGGACCACAGTTTCAAAACTTTTGGTAATTGTTCCTCCCACCCTTAAGGTTGGGGAACTGGCATCATAAAATTCTGGATGTTTTGCCTCAAGAGCCTGTAACTCCTTTAGTTTCATGTCAAACTCAAAGTCAGAAATAGTTGCATTGTCCAATACATAATAATTATAATTATGCTCCCGAAGCTCTGTTCTTAGGTTTTCTATTTTTTGTTTGATTTCCATTTATAGTTGATCCTTTTTAATCCATATTGGCAATGGCAAGGGTTGGTAATTTTTCATTTTATCCAAAAGTCCGTCAATAGAATTATCTACCAACAATATATCGTAATATTCCTGCTTTAAAAATCCTTTATTCACCATGGTACGCAACATGGCGAGCAATTCATCATAAAACCCATTGATATTTAAAAGACCAATTGGTTTTTGATGCAGCCCAAGTTGGGCCCAGGTAGTCATCTCGAACAACTCTTCTAAAGTACCATACCCTCCTGGAAGTGTAATGATTCCGTCGGAGAGTTCATGCATCTTCAATTTCCGTTGATGCATATTTTCGGTAATAATAAGTTTGGAAAGTCCAGTATGAAATACTTCCTTTAATTTTAAAAAATCGGGGATAACTCCTATAACCTCGCCTTTATGGTCCAGGGCTCCCTGGGCCAATCTACCCATAACACCTATTTTCGCGGCACCATAGACCAAGGTTATATCCTCTTTTGCAAAAATGCCCCCTAACTCATAGGCGCAATTCGCTATTTCAGGGTCATTGCCCACACTGCTTCCACAAAATACAACTATGCTTTCCATTTTATCGAACTTTCCACTTAGGAAAATATTGGTGATCTATGTCTTTTTTTTATTCTCTGGGCCTTAAGGGACCATGGCCAAGTCTACTATTTCAACTTATTCAGTTGGAATCAAGCTGCCCTTTTAACATTCTATCATTTCCAAACATATCTTTTCTGAGTTCAATTTCCAAAAAATTCTCCTCTTCCAATAGTTGTTTCGTTTCCTTTCCAAGATATTGATTAATCTCAAAAAACAAGACTCCATTTTTCTCTAGATGACCCAAGGCGAAATGTGTAATTTTTTTATAGAACACCAAAGGATCTTGATCGGAAACAAAAAGAGCCAATCCCGGTTCGTGTCCCACTACATTATTTTTCATTTCCAATTTTTCCAATTCCCTGACATAGGGAGGGTTGGATACTATAATATCAAATTTACCTTTGAAACTTTCCATAAGTAAAATATCAGCTTCTATAAAGCTTATATCCACTTCATTTTCCTCAGCGTTCCGCTCTGCTATCTGAATTGCTTTTTTTGAAACGTCCAAGGCATATACTTTTGTATACGGAAGGTTTTTGGCCAAGGAAACGGCAATACATCCACTTCCTGTACCAATATCCAATATTTTCACTTCATCAGAAGAATCCCGTTTTTGAACCTCATCCAATATCCAATAAACCAATTCCTCGGTTTCTGGCCGTGGTATCAGAACATTTTCATCTACATAAAACTCCAGTTCACAAAAATGGGCCTTCCCTAAAATATGCTGAATAGGTTGTTCTTGTTTTAATTGGCTCAAAGCATAAAACAAGGGATCCTCATCATCTTTGGACACTACAAGATTAGGCTGCATGGCCAAAACAAATCTCTCTAAACCCAAATAATGATCTATTACCAAATAAAAAAAACTATCCACCTCTTCTTTTGGGAAAAGGGGATCCAGCTCTAAATGGTAAATATTTTTAATTTCTTTTAATAACATTCTCAATTTTTGGCAAACATCGTAATCATCATGTACCTAAATAGGATTTTAAATGACTGTAATTGGGTCTATAAACTTTTAAGCATCCAAACCGGACATGAATAATGACCGGTATTACCCATTGGCTCACTGATATAGTGAAACCCGGACTTTAGATACAATTTCTGGGCGTCTTCCATATAGGGCATGGTTTCCAAATAACAGTGTTCATAGCCATATTCGCTAGCTCTATCCAAGCATCTATTGATCATTTTAATTCCCAATCCCCTTCCCCTGGCCTCTTCCAGAAAATACATCTTCTGCAATTCACAGATGTTGCCATCGCAATTCTCCAACTGGGCAATTCCGGCACATCCAATAATCCTACCGTTTTCCTCGGCCACAAAATAGTCGGCCTTTGGTACATCATAATTTTCAAACATTTGATCCAAGGCTTTATCGGCATAGGCGGTACCCACTTTAGGAACACCAAGGTCCTCCAAAACTTTTCTTATTAGCCCGGCAACATTCTCATTGTCTTTAGGTTGAATTTCCCTTATAATAGTGACTGACATGTGATTACCAATAATCTACTTATATTGTTCTATTTTTACGAAGTGAAGATACACGAAAAATATATTTCAAGATGTATACAGCTCGCCAAAAATGGACTGGGAACCACCTTCCCCAACCCCATGGTGGGCAGTGTTATTGTGCATGAAGGTAAAATTATAGGAGAGGGCTACACCAGTGCCTATGGTGGCTCCCATGCCGAGGTAAATGCCATAAATTCCGTAAAGGACATGGCGCTTTTAAAAAAAGCTACCCTATATGTTACCTTGGAACCATGTTCCCATTATGGAAAAACGCCTCCATGTGCAGACCTGATCGTTAAGCATCAAATTCCGAATATTGTTATAGGCCTTTTGGATCCACATGAAAAAGTGGCCGGTAAGGGCATTGAAAAATTAAAAGCTGTAGGTTGCAATGTCACTGTGGGTGTCCTGAAAAAAGAATGCACGGAACACCATAAACGGTTTTTGACCTCCCATACCAAAAAAAGACCCTATATTATTTTGAAATGGGCAGAAACGGCCGATGGCTTCATAGCTCCCAAACAAGACAAGAGAAGTAACAATCCAGAACCTTACTGGATCAGCAATCCTTACTCCCAACAATTGGTACACCAATGGCGCAGTCAGGAACAGGCCATTTTGGTAGGCACCAACACAGTATTGGTCGATAATCCCAAGTTAAACGTTCGTCATTGGAAGGGAAGGAATCCTATTAGAATTGTTTTGGACAGGGAGTTGAAAATAGGCAATAAACATCATGTTTTGGATGGAAGCGTAAAAACCATCATTATAACCGCCCAACGTCCTAAAAATCCACAGCAGGAAATTTTATATGAGGTTGTCGATTTTGAAAATAATTTGGCAACCCAAATTTGTACCATCCTACATAAGCATGAAATAATTAGTGTTATCATTGAAGGAGGCGCAAAAACACTACAAAGTTTTATAGACTCCGAATTATGGGACGAGGCTAGAATCTTTAAGGGAAAGAGTCGATTTGGGGAGGGCTTGGAATCTCCTAGGATACAAGGTATTCTTCAAAGTGAAACGCAAATAGAATCAGACACACTAACACTCTTAAGACATGATTAAAAACATCATATTCGATTTTGGGGACATCTTCATCAACTTGGACAAACAGGTAGTTTTTAGAGCACTTCAAGATAATGGCATTCAAGAATTTTTACCTAAATACCATATTATCAATGAGGAATTTGAAGTTGGTAAAATCAGCCCTCAGGAATTTGTGGAAAGACTACAACCTGATTTTCCACACCTAAAGCCACAGTCAATCATCGATATTTGGAATTCTATGTTATTGGATTTTCCAGAATATCGCCTCAACTTTTTGGAAAACTTGGCTGGGGAGAATAGATTTAGGCTTTTCCTTTTAAGCAACACCAATGCCTTACATATACCCCACGTAACCAAGGTAATGGGGACAGAAAATTATGGGAGGTTCAAAAACGCTTTTGAGCAGTTTTATTTGTCACACGAAATTCATTTAAGGAAACCCACCCATGAAGTATTTCAGTTTGTTCTGGAACAAAATAATTTAAATCCAGAGCATACACTTTTTATTGATGACACCAAGGAAAATACGGATGCCGCCAATAAACTGGGGATAAAAACTTGGAACCTTTTGGTAGGCAAGGAAGATGTGGTTCATTTAAAGGATAGGTTATAGCATGTTGGATCTTGGATTGAGTATACTGTTTTCCAGCTTAATTTTTGTAGTTTTTAAATTGTTTGACACTTATAAGATTCAAACCCTTTACGCCATTATAGTCAACTATTTAGTAGCCTGTTCGGTAGGAATAATTCTTTACGAAAAAAAAATTGCGCTGTTGGAAATTCCCGGGAAACCATGGTTCCTAGGAACTTTGGTTTTGGGCATATTGTTTATACTCGTATTTAACCTTATGGCGGCCACCTCACAAAAAAGTGGTGTGTCCGTAGCTTCAGTGGCTACAAAAATGTCTTTGGTTATACCCGTCATATTTGGTCTACTGGTATATAATGAAAAACTAGGAGCCATAAAATCCGTCGGTATTCTGTTGGCTTTGGCTGCTGTTTACTTTGCTTCGGTAAAGGAAAAGGATATCCCGCTAAAGAGGAATATTATTATTCTGCCTGCCCTAGTTTTTATTGGTTCCGGGATAATAGATACCAGCATTAAGTATTTGGAGGAAACCCTTGTCCCTAAAGAAGAGTTCCCCTTATTCTCGGCAGTGGTATTCGGTTCCGCCGCCTTTACGGGCATTATTTTTATTACAATCAAATCCTTAAAAAAACAGTTGACGCCCAATATAACAACTGTAATGGGGGGAATTACCCTAGGGATCCTAAATTATTTTTCTATATTTTACCTTTTACGCGCCCTTCAACATGAGGGCCTTAACAGTGCATCTGTTTTTACCATAAATAATGTTGCTATCGTAATGTTTTCTACGCTTCTGGGAGTTGTTCTGTTCAAGGAACGTATCAGCATCAAGAACTGGATGGGGATTACACTTGCCATCATTAGCATCTTTCTAGTAGCTTTTTTTTAATAAATCCATATGGAATCGGACGTCTACAAAACCTTAAACAAACCTTCGGAGGAAATTTTGTTCAAAGAACGGAAAAGCAAGTTCTTTGGATACGCCTTCCCCATACAGCATGAGGAGGAAGTAAAGCCCATTATTGAGGAACTAAGAAAACAACACCATACCGCCAACCACGTTTGTTATGCCTGGCAGTTGGGGTTTGGGGATATGAACTACCGGGCCAATGACGATGGTGAGCCCAATAATTCTGCCGGAATGCCAATTTACGGCCAAATACAGTCCTTTGGAGTAACCAATGTACTGGTGGCAGTGGCCCGTATCTTTGGCGGCACTAAACTAGGGGTGGGTGGATTGATATCTGCCTATAGAACAGCTGCCCAGATGGCTCTGGAATCCGCGGATATAATAGAAAAAACTTTGCAGCAACATTATCTGCTATTTTTTGATTATTCAGAAATGGATAAGGTTATGCGAACCATTAAGCAACACGAAATGGAAATCATCTCCCAAAAAATGGAAATGGACTGCGCCATTGAAATTGCCGTTAGGAAAAACAATGCCCTTAATACCGAAAATATTTTTGCAGCAATGTACCCCGTGAAAATAAAAAAACTAGACGTCTAGGTTATCAAGAATATAATCTGGACACTTAATAGGCTTATTGGTTTTCATATCGATAAACGCCAGGACGGTATTGGCTTCTATCAACAATTCATTGGCCTCATTCCGAATCTCATAGTCAAATTCTATTCTTACCATTGGCCGTTTCTTAATACAAGTCCTTACCGTTAAAAGATCATCGTATACGGCCGATTTCCGATATAATATATTTAAAGAAATTACCGGCAACATTATTCCGTTTTCCTCCATTTTTTTGTAGGAAATACCCATAGACCTTAGCCACTCCACGCGTCCCATCTCCAGATATTGCGGGTAATTTCCGTGATAAACCACACCCATTTGATCCGTTTCACCATACCTAACCCTAAAAGAAAATTCATTAAAATCCATGTTATTCCGTGTAAAACCTTTATATTTAAAAGTGATAAAATTTTGTGGTACAACATGAGAAAAAAAAAGAGAAAATTCAACCACTTTGGATTTTTTTTTTAGAATATTTGTTCACATATTTGCCCACTTGATAGTCCCAATGAACCTGGCCGAATATCATCCTTAATTTACACTAACCAAAAAAAGAAAATTTTAAAAATGAGTGTTACTGCAACGTCCGTATGGAACCATTGTTTGGACTTTATAAAAGACAATATCCAACCGCAGGCATTCAAAACTTGGTTCGAACCTATCAAACCAATTAAGCTCGCCGATAATGCCTTGAGCATTCAAGTTCCCAGTAAATTTTTTTATGAATGGCTGGAAGAGCACTATGTTAAATTATTAAAAGTAGCCCTTACCAAAGAATTGGGTGAAACAGCTAAATTGGTGTATATCATAAAAATGGAAAACACCTATGGCAATCGGGAACCTTTTACAGAAAAAATACCGAGCTCCAATAGATCCCATGTGGAACCACAGGAATTGGACGTGGCCATTAAATCCAAAAATCCGGAATTAAAGAATCCATTTGTAATTCCTGGTATTAGAAACATAAAAATTGAATCCCAATTAAATCCAAGTTACAATTTCGACAATTTCTTGGAAGGTGATTCCAACAGACTGGCAAGATCGGCTGGTATGGCGGTTGCCAACAAGCCTGGCGGGACTTCCTTTAATCCTTTATTGGTTTTTGGAGGTGTAGGTTTAGGGAAAACACATTTGGCCCATGCTATAGGTGTGGAAATCAAGGATAAATACCCAGAAAGAACAGTACTATATATCTCTGCGGAAAAATTTACCCAACAATATATTGAATCTGTAAAGAAAAACACCAGAAACGATTTTATTCATTTCTACCAGCTGATAGATGTGCTCATCATTGATGACGTACAATTTTTATCAGGAAAATCCGGAACACAGGATGTTTTCTTCCATATTTTCAATCATTTGCACCAAAATGGCAAGCAGGTCATTTTAACATCGGACAAAGCCCCGGTAGACATGCAGGACATTGAACAACGTTTGTTGTCCCGTTTCAAATGGGGATTATCTGCGGAGCTTCAAACACCCGATTACGAAACAAGGATATCGATCTTAAAAAACAAATTATATCGGGATGGTGTGGAAATGCCCGAAGATATAATAGATTATGTAGCCAAACACATAAAAACCAATATTAGGGAATTGGAAGGAGCCATAATTTCCTTGATAGCCCAATCTTCCTTTAACAAAAAAGAAGTCACTTTAGAATTGGCTCAATTGGTAGTGGAGAAATTCGTAAAAAATACCAAAAGGGAAGTGTCCATTGATTATATCCAAAAAGTAGTTTCTGACTATTTTGAAATGGATGTGGCCACCCTTCAATCCAAAACAAGAAAAAGGCATATAGTACAAGCAAGACAATTGGCAATGTTCTTTGCCAAAAAATTCACCAAAGCCTCCTTGGCAAGTATTGGGTCACAAATCGGAAAAAGAGACCACGCTACAGTGCTACACGCCTGTAAGACCGTAGACAACCTTGCCGAGACCGACAAGCAGTTCCGAAAATACATAGACGACTTAACTAAGAAGTTTTCCTAATACCACTATTACCATGAGAACCAAAATCCTTATGGTCTGTTTGGGAAATATTTGTAGATCACCCCTAGCCGAAGGTATTCTAAAGAGTAAATTGGACCAGGAAATGATCCATGTGGACTCCGCGGGTACCGCCAGTTATCATATTGGCAAAAAACCGGACAGTCGCTCTATATCCATTGCGAAAAAATATGGTATCGACATTAGCCAGCAGCGTTGCCGACAGTTCACGGCCAGGGATTTTGACGAATTCGACCTAATTTATGCTATGGACAGAAGTAATTACGAAAACATAATTGCCTTGGCCGAAAATAAAAGCGAGATAGCAAAAGTCAATTTATTACTTTATAGAGCAGATTTGGCCAACCAAGAAGTTCCAGACCCATATTATGGTGGAGAAGATGGATTTGAAGAAATTTTTCATTTAATTGATTCGGCATGCAACCTTATTGTGCAGGATATAATTCATAAATAATCTAACCCTATGGACCAAACAAAGGGCAACATTGGAAAATTGTATTTAATCCCAACCACCTTGGGCGATAATGAACCCTTGGAAGTTTTACCAATATCTATCAAAAGGACCATTGAACAAATTGATCACTACATCGTAGAAAATGAAAAAACGGCTAGACACTTTATAAAAAAGATAAGTTCCAAAAAGTCGCAACCAAGTTTACATATCAATGTACTTAACAAATTTACAGAACCAGAGATTCTTCCCACCTTTTTGGATCCTTGTTTTGAAGGTTACAACGTAGGTATTCTATCGGAAGCTGGTTGCCCAGGAATTGCGGATCCCGGTGCCGATATTGTTGGCATTGCCCACCAAAAAGGGATACAGGTAGTACCCTTGGTTGGCCCTTCCTCCATTCTTTTGGCATTAATGGCCAGTGGATTAAACGGTCAAAGTTTTGCCTTTAACGGCTATTTGCCCATAGAAGCCGGGGAAAGAAAAAAAAGTATCAAGAGATTTGAAAAACTTTCCCGAGATCATGACCAGTCACAGATTTTTATAGAAACCCCCTATAGAAACGATAAACTGTTGGCCGAACTTATAAAAACACTTTCTCCCCAAACCTTGGTTTGCGTTGCTTGCGACATTACATTGCCTACGGAGTTTATTGCTACCAAAAAAGTGATGGACTGGCATAAAATTTCTGTTGACCTCCATAAGAGGCCAACTATTTTTATAATCCACGCATAAAAAAACCCTAACAATATGTTAGGGCCTTTCCATTTTCATAATTACAAAATCTTTATATTCTTGGATTTCTCTTAGGGGTTACATGGGAAATATCGTATCCGGAGAATTTGCTAATATAGTAGGATACGGACGACCCAAAGTCATCATCTACATTTAATTTACCATACGACCTTAAATACTTTTTTACATTCCCTGCTCCGGCTAAATGTGCAGCCGCCAGTATACCCGATTCCGTTATCTCCTGACCATTAATAACCACCCCAACAAAGCGTTTAATATCCCTTCTAAGAATCCATTTATTTCTAGAAAGATTGGTATGAAATACCCTTTCCTGTAAAATTGGATCGTTAAGAAATAAGGTTGCGTTATAAACCCCTAGTAACTCCAGGGTACCAATACCAAATTGGTACTTTCCTAGATAACCTAATGCATTGGTGATAAAATAATTTCCTTGAGATTCCTTAAAGGCCAAAGCCTCTTTAAACCCGTTGTAGGAAGTTCCTAAAAAGGGTGGCGCAGCCATAGTCGATTTCAAAACAGTTCTGTGTTTGGGAAACAAAACTTCTGTAGGTCCGTTTACTCTAAAAGCCTCGGGAATTACCATTTTAACTGGCTTAAACCCATAACTTATAAGAATAAAAATCATGATAACGGGGAACAAGTAACTTGTCCACTTTCTCATATTTTGGTTTTCTTAAGACTTACAACCAAAAAAGGGTTTGCTTAAATTTCACATGACAAAGATATGCCCGTTTTTTAAAAACAGACCTATTTTAACTCAACTTTGTACAAAATGTAAGAAATATTGGGCAAATGACACTTAAAGTAGGGTAATCGGTTCAACGGTTTATCTTTTGACTATTGATCCATCGGACATACTGCTCTTTATTACGGTTATGCTGCGCCAAAGTCTTTGCAAACTTGTGATAACCAAAGTTTTCCACATTGGCCACGAAGTAATAATAATCATGTTTTTCGGAATTCAAAACAGCATCTATGGCCGAAATATCGGGCATAGCAATTGGTCCTGGTGGCAAACCTGCATATTTATAGGTGTTATAGGGCGAATCCAATTCCAGGTCTTTATACAACACCCTTTTTATAATGGTATCAAAATTACCTGTATGTCGTTTAATGGCATAAATTACCGTAGGATCTGCCTGCAGCAGCATTCCCTTAGCCAGTCGGTTTAGGTATACACCCGCCACTCTTGGCCTTTCATCTACTTTTGCCGTTTCTTTATGTACTATGGATGCCAAGGTGGTTACCTCCGAGGAGTTAAGCCCCAAAGATTTGGATTTGGCAATGCGTTCTTCGTTCCAAAACCTTTTGTACTCCTTTAACATCCTTTCCCTAAAGCCCTCGGCCGAAGTATTCCAGAAAAACTCGTAACTGTTGGGAATATACATGGAAAGTGCCGTTTTGTCGTTAAACCCGTTGGCCCTTAAAAATTCTTGCTCCCTGAATACACTCAATAAAGCCGTACTATCCGCCTCTATCTGAAGTGATATTCTACCGGCCAGATCCGCGAAATTCTCCTGGTTGTTAAAAGCAACTTTAACGGGAATATTGCCACTTCGCAGGGAATTGACAATATCGTTATTATTCATCCCCTTTTTTATGGCATATTTCCCCGCTTTTATATTGGCGCTATAGCCCTTTCTATCCGCTGCGGACACAAAAGTCTTCCAATTCTTCAAAAGTGGTTCCAAAATTCCCTTCACTTCTTGAAAGTCTGAATTTGAAGGAACATACACGTAGGCAACTTCATTGTTAAATTGCGTGTTGGGCACAAAGAAGGCCCGATAAACCATATAGGCAAAAGCCCCACCTACCAACATTCCGGCAATGACGATAACCAATAAAATTTTCTTTATATACATTAGCTATTTATCTTTTGAAACAAGATTTCATTTTTATAAACTCCATTGGAGTAAATCCAATCCTTTTTAACTCCAACTTTCTCAAACCCCAGTTTTGAAAACAAATGAATACTGGAAGCGTTTTCCTCCAATACATTTACATAAACCTGCCTCATGCCCAATGCTAGAAAGGCATAATTGGTAAGTATCTCCACCGCTTCAGTGCCAACCCCTTTGTTTCTATCACTAGTTTGACCCACGATTATCCCCATCCCTACCCTTAAATTCTTGGGGTCAAAATCAAACAAGTCAATTAAACCTAATAGATCTCCTTCCAAACTGCAAATACCCATCCGTAATTGTTTTACCTCGTAAATATCTTTATGGGCATTTTCCAAGTAAAGTTGTAGCACCTGTTTGGAATAAGGTGCAGTTGTGCCACTAATTTCCCAAATTTCAGGATTGTTTTCCAATTCATACAGGAAATCCAAATCTTGGGGCTCCAAGGCTCTCAGGTAAATCTGTTTTCCTTTAAGGCTCAACATTTATCTCCCCTTTAAAAACTAACTGTGCCGGACCTGTCAACCATATTTGATCAAAGCCATTTGCATTGCTTTTGAATTTCACCTGGAGATTGCCCCCAGGGGTAATGATCTTTACGGAATCCTTTTTGGTCTTCCCCGAATGATACATGGCCAACGCAACAGCAGTTACCCCAGTACCACAGGAAAAGGTCTCATCTTCCACTCCCCGCTCATAGGTCCTTACATTAAAGGTATCCTCAGTGGCTTGATCTACAAAGTTAATATTGCTTCCTTGTTCCCCGTACAAACCATAACGAAGCTTTGCACCTTCCTTGCGTACATCAAAATCCTTAAGTCCGTCCACCATCTGTACGTGGTGCGGAGAACCTGTATTGAGAAATAATGAATTGGTTTTTTCCTTAATTTCTTTCACATCCTGCATCTCCAAGCTAACTATACCATTAGCAGTAGTGGCTTTATGAAGTCCGTCTACCGCCATAAATGAGGTATTTTGGTCTACAACCCCCAAATAATTGGCAAAGGCTACAATGCACCTACCCCCATTACCGCACATAGTGCCCTGTCTACCGTCGGAATTATAATAGACCATTTTAAAATCCGTATCCTCATCATCTTCCAATAAAATGAGTCCATCGGCACCAATGCCAAATCTTCTATCGCATAAAAAAGAGACCAACTTAACATTGTCCTTTGGAAAACCTCCCTTGCGATTATCTATCATGACAAAGTCATTGCCCGTTCCTTGGTACTTATAAAAATTCAGTAGCATATTGTAATTTATGACGCAAATATATAATTTTATTAAGGTTTTTTTATCAGTTAAAAACTCGTTAAAGCCAAATAATTGCTATGGAATTGTGTTAATTTTACAAGAGCAAATTAAAAAAATGTTTTTATGAAGAAATTTGGAAGTTTATTATTGGTCTCTGTTTTTGCAGGTGCTGTTACCTTAGGTGCTTACAAACTTTTTTTTGAGAAACCAAATTATGCAGTAATACAGGAAGACAGTGGGGCAAAGATGATTTCCTCTAGCTACACCCCTACTTCCGCCAAGGGCGCTGGCATTAACGAAGTAGATTTCACCATGGCAGCACAGAATACGGTGAATGCAGTGGTACACGTTAAAAATGTTACCGTAAGCAAAAGCCCCTCCAGCATCATGGAGTACTTTTACGGATATAGTGGCAGCCAAACTCCCCAAGTGGGTACGGGTTCCGGGGTTATAATCTCTCAAGACGGTTATATAGTGACCAACAACCACGTAATTTCCAATGCCGATCAACTGCAGGTGACTCTAAACAATAATAAGACCTACGATGCCGAGCTGATCGGTACCGATCCTAACTCCGATATTGCCCTAATCAAAATAGATGTTGATAGGCAATTACCTTATCTAGCTTTTGGGGACTCGGACAATACAAAGGTGGGAGAATGGGTCTTGGCCGTAGGGAACCCATTTAATTTAACGTCCACGGTTACAGCAGGGATCGTTAGTGCCAAGGCCAGGGCATTGGCTAGTTTGGATCAATCATTTATTCAGACCGATGCGGCCGTAAACCCTGGAAACAGTGGCGGAGCTTTAGTAAACACCAATGGTGACCTTATCGGAATAAACACCGCGATTACCTCACAAACAGGTTCTTATGTAGGGTATTCCTTTGCAGTTCCCAGCAATATTGCAAAAAAAGTGGTAGAGGACATTATGGAATACGGCAACGTTCAAAAGGGAATATTAGGTATCAATACCGTACCCATGAACAGTCCCTACGCCGTTGAAAATGGAATAAATGAAATTGATGGGGTTTATATAGCCGGCGTTGAGGAAGATTCCGGTGCCTATGATGCAGAATTGAAAGAAGGTGATATTATTAAGAATATAGACAATGTTGAGATTCACAAATTTGCAGATCTAATTGGCTATATTTCTTCTAAAAGGCCTGGAGATGAGCTCTTGGTTACCGTATTACGTGGTAATGAACGGATGGAATTCCCAGTGATGTTGAAGGAAAGGCAAACCATTATTATTCCTGTTTTGGGCTTTGAAGTCAAAAACTTGACCGAAGAGGAGAAAAAGGCCTTCAGGACAAAAAAAGGAGTTAAAATAATAGGTGTGCCCGAAACATATAGAAATTATGGATTTGAAGGAAAAGTTTTGCTTTCCTTTGGGGAAGAGGAAATCAACAACATTCAGGATGCCAAAAACAAGTTTGGTACCATCTCTAGATATGATAGGGCAAGCATTACCATGTTGAATAAAAAAGGCGAGAAAGAACGACTTATAATTCAATAAAACCTAAAGTATATAAAAAAAAAGCGCTCCGATCGGAGCGCTTTTTTTATGCCATTATTTTTTACGAAAACGTTTGAAATATATAATTTTGCCCAAAACCCCATAATTCAAAATAAACCTATGAGCGCTATTAAACTATATGAAAAGGAATTGGCTTTTCAAGCGGACAGAAGGAAGGCCACCACCGAGTTCATTAAAATTGCAAGTGATTTATGGTATGATAAATCCATAGAAATTGTTCTTTTTAAAAATCAGGTAATAGATAAGAACGTTAGCGACATTATAAACCTACATGAGTATGCCGGCGAATTTGTTCAAAAACCTATATCAATATTCGATTCGGTCGAAATATTGAGAACTATAGATGATATTCAACTACCTCCTTCCAAATTGGATATCGGAAAACTCACCTATGAATATCATTCCGACGACAATAATTATAACAATGTGAAGGCTTTTGTACTGGATAAGCTAAGAAGCGCCAATACCAGCAATGAGATTATACCCAAGGATGTTGTGTTATATGGTTTCGGAAGAATTGGCAGATTATTGGCCAGGGAATTAATGGCAAAAACGGGCAAGGGAAATCAGTTAAGGTTAAGAGCTATTGTTATCCGCGGGACCATTACACCTGAAATTCTGGAAAAGAGAGCTAATTTACTAAGAACAGATTCCGTTCACGGACAATTTATGGGAACAGTGGACATCGACTATAAAAACAAAGCATTGGCCATAAATGGTACCACTGTTCACATTATTGAAGCCAGAAATCCGGAGGACATAGATTATACCCAATATGGGATTACCAACGCTCTCATAATAGATAATACTGGAGCTTTCAGGGACAAGGAGGCCCTAAGTAGGCACTTGGCATCCAAAGGTAGTGATCAAGTGCTACTTACCGCCCCTGGCAAAGAGGTTCCCAATGTAGTTCATGGTGTTAACCACATGGAATTTGACCCAGACATCATTAAAATATTTTCTGCTGCTTCTTGCACAACAAATGCTATAACCCCTATATTAAAGGTGGTAAATGATTCTTTGGGAATAAAAAGAGGACATATAGAAACCATTCATGCCTATACGAACGATCAAAATTTAGTGGACAATATGCATGGAAAATACAGACGCGGCCGGGCTGCGGCCCTAAATATGGTAATTACGGAAACTGGTGCCGGAAAGGCAGTGGCCAAGGCACTTCCTCAACTCATCGGCAAGCTGACATCCAATGCCATAAGGGTACCTGTCCCCAATGGCTCTTTGGCGATTTTGAATTTGGAGATAAAAAACAAAACTTCCAAGGAAGCGTTGAATACCATTGTTAAAAAATATGCCTTGGAAGGCGATTTGGTAGAACAAATAAAGTTTTCCCTTAGTAATGAACTGGTATCTACGGACATTGTAGGAACTTCTGCCCCTTCAATTTATGACAGTACGGCCACCATAGTGTCGGACGATGGCAAGAACTTAGTGCTATACATTTGGTATGATAATGAATTTGGATATTCCCACCAAGTAATTCGCCTTGCCAAATACATCGCTAAGGTACGCAGGTACACTTATTATTAAAATTCACCCAATGTATAATAATATACGAAATAGTGGGTTATTCTATTTAGTTAAGCTACGTTGTATCCCTTTTTTTTAAAATACGGGAATATTAAAGTATTTTAGCCCTCTCTAAATCATTATTAACAATAAGAATTACATAAATGAAAATTTCGAAATTACTCTTTATCGTAATGGCTCTATTGTCATTTAACCTACACTTTGCTCAGGAATCCGAGGAGGAGGATAAACTTTCCTTGGACCAAGGCCCAATTAGTTCCCAATTCGAATATATCTCCAAAAAATCTGGCAATTACAGGGCTGATGGGGTAAGATACGAAGTAGTTAAAGAATTTAACTTGGAGAAACTGAGACAAAACGTGTTGGATTCCATTAATGCCTTCAACAAAAAGGTCAATGAACTAAATGGTACCATTGCCGGACATGTTGAAACAATAGAATCGCTGAACAAAAAACTGGAAGAGACAACCAACAATCTTTCCGAGGTAACCGAAGAGAAGGATAGTATGTCTTTTCTAGGTATCCTAGTGGCCAAAAGCACCTACAATTTTATTCTTTGGACCATAATTGCGGGTTTATTGCTGTTTTTATTATTTTTTATATATAAATTCAGAAATAGCAATATTCTTACCCAAGAAGCCAAATCGACCCTAGCGGAAGTGGAAACCGAATATGAAGATCACAGAAGAAGGGCGTTGGAAAGGGAACAAAAAATTAGTAGACAGCTGCAGGACGAGATCAATAAGCACAAAAAGTCCAAATAAATTTTAAAGAACCGTTTGGATTTTTTACGGATGGAATTTTAAAAGCTCCTTTTTAGGGGCTTTTTCCTTTTGCTCTTTATGGGCAAAAACAAAATATTACAAAGGATTGCGTCTAATTTTACTACTTTTGATCCCTCCCTGTAAAAAACATTAATTCTTATTGATTTCACCCATGCGAATAGATATAATTACAGTAGTTCCAGACATCCTTAAAAGTCCTTTTGAAGCATCAATCTTGAAACGGGCAATAGATAAAGGAATTGTCGAAGTCCATATACACAACTTAAGGGATTATACGGACAAAAGTTACAATCAGGTTGATGATTATCAGTTTGGGGGCGGTGCAGGTATGGTCCTAATGATAGAGCCTATTGACAAATGTATTTCCACATTGAAAAGTCAACGCGAGTACGATGAAGTAATTTATATGACCCCGGATGGAAAAACCCTGAATCAGAAGATCGCCAATGGGTTGTCTTTATTAAATAATGTAATCATTCTTTGTGGCCACTACAAGGGCGTTGACCAACGCGTCCGGGACCTATTTGTCACCAAGGAGATATCTATAGGTGATTATGTCCTATCTGGAGGAGAATTGGGGGCAGCCGTGCTCTGTGATACGGTTATACGATTAATTCCGGGCGTATTGAACAATGAAACCTCTGCGCTTACGGACACGTTTCAGGATAACTTACTTGCCCCTCCCGTCTATACCAGACCCGCCGATTACAAGGGCCATAAAGTACCGGATATCCTATTGGGCGGAAACTTTCCGGAAATAGAGACATGGCGGGAGGATCAGGCGTACAAAAGAACCGAACAGCTTCGTCCAGACCTACTTGAGGATTAGCTTAGGCACCGATTTTCCTATGGAACAAAATCCCAAGAAAATGATGCCTATCCTCCAAGGCAATGGATTCCAATGGATCAGGAATAAAAGAACAAAATGAATTAGGTCGATTTTTTCATGGATAACAATGATAAAAATCGCCCAATCACTTGTAAATTATAAATATTAGATTAATTTTGCACTCCATTAAATCAACCTCTGACGATAATCGTGAAAGTTGGTTTAAGTAAATAATAATAAAAAGCGATGGAAGAGTTATTAAAATTTGTAGAAAACGAATTTATTCCTAAAAAAGATTTTCCAAATTTCTCAGCAGGGGACACTATTACAGTGTACTATGAAATTAAGGAAGGTGAAAAAACAAGAACACAGTTTTTTAAAGGTGTTGTTATTCAAAGAAGAGGAACAGGGGCAACCGAAACATTTACAATCCGTAAAATGTCCGGTACTGTTGGTGTAGAGCGTATATTCCCTATCAATATGCCAGCTTTGCAAAAAATAGAGGTCAACAAAAAAGGTAAGGTCAGAAGATCACGTATCTTCTACTTTAGAGGTCTTACAGGTAAAAAGGCGAGAATTAAAGAGGTTCGTTCTTAATACTCGGCAAATAGAATTAGAAAAAAGCATCCTTGGATACCCAAGGATGCTTTTTTTATTTATGAACATTTGTTTAAAACGATAGTTCATAATATGTTGATAATAAATTCGTTACAAAACTTGCTTATTAAATAAAATTTACCTACATTTAAAATGTGGCTGGTAATTCGTTACACGGATTAATGAATGTCACATAAAGTTTACGTTCTTTATCCCATTGTTATTTGTCCTTGTATAGTGTATTACATTGTACATTGCATTCTGCTATTAATTTGCTCATGTAGGTTAATAGATTTGAGAGTATTGTGATATTGTTAATGTAAGATCTAGGTTGTACATTAAGAATACCAAATATTTAAACATTGGGGAGAAACATCTTTGTTGCTTGGTTTTATTATTGGGCATAAAATGTTTCAAACGTTGAAATAGCGACGCAAATGCAATCAATGGTTGCCGTTTTGTTAAAAAACAGAACAACAAGTTTGTAAACTATTTCTAGAAAGCCATATCAAGGTAGTTATACAATGATATGGCTTTTATTTTTACCATAATATCAACTTCGATTTAAAGAATATTACCGCTACTTCTTTCCTCTTGGACATTTAGGTAATATTAAAGGCTTTCCCTGTTTATTTGGCATTTTTAAAATTGTATATTTGCTCCGCTTAAACTTAAAAATCTAAATCATAATGCCAAAAATTTTATATACCAAAACAGACGAAGCCCCTGCATTAGCAACACAATCATTTCTACCAATTATCAAGGCATTTACAAAAACAGCTGGAATAGATATACAACTCAAGGATATTTCCCTGGCCGGTAGAATAATTGCTGTATTTCCTGAATACTTGAAAGAGGAACAGCAGATTTCTGATGATTTGGTAGAATTGGGAGAATTGGCAAAAATGCCTGAAACCAATATTATAAAACTCCCAAATATTAGTGCTTCCGTTCCTCAGCTAAACGAAGCTATTGCTGAATTACAAAGTAAAGGGTATAATATTCCGAATTATCCGGTAAACCCTCAAAACGACACCGAAGAAGACATTAAATCCAGATACGACAAAATTAAAGGAAGTGCCGTAAATCCCGTTCTTAGGGAAGGTAACTCCGATAGAAGAGCCCCAAGGGCTGTAAAAAATTATGCCAAGAAGCATCCCCATTCCATGGGGGCATGGAGTACGGATTCCAAGACTCATGTAGCTACAATGAGCCATGGCGATTTTAAGTCCAACGAACTATCCGTCACTCTTAAAGATGCCACTGCAGTCAATATCGTACTAACCAAAACTGACGGTACCAAGGTTACCTTAAAGGAAAATCTTAAACTTTTAAAGGATGAAATAATCGATGCCACTGTATTGAGCAAAAAGGCTTTGGTCAGCTTCCTACAAGAGCAGGTAAAAGACTCCAAAGAAAAGGGGGTTTTGTTCTCCGTGCATTTAAAAGCGACGATGATGAAGGTTTCGGACCCTGTTATTTTTGGCCATGTGGTAAAGGTATTCTTTGCCGATGTTTTTAAAAAGCACAGTGCAACATTCGATAAAATTGGTATCAATGCCAATGATGGTCTAGAGAACTTACTTAATAAGATAAAGAGTCTTCCAGATTCTGAAAGAGAACAAATAGAAACGGATATTGAAAATACCATAGAGCAAGGTCCGGCCCTAGCCATGGTAAATTCAGAAAAGGGTATCACAAACCTACACGTACCAAGTGATATCATAATTGATGCTTCCATGCCGGCCATGATACGCAATTCCGGAAAAATGTGGAATGCCGAAGGAAAAGCCCAAGATACAAAAGCAGTAATCCCCGATAGTAGTTATGCAGGGATATACACCGAAACCATAAACTTCTGTAAAAAACATGGTGCTTTTGACCCTACAACCATGGGGACTGTACCCAATATTGGATTAATGGCCCAAAAAGCGGAAGAATACGGTTCCCATGACAAAACTTTTGAGATTAAATATAACGGAAAAGTTTCCGTTGTAGATACTACATCCGGAAATGTTTTGATAGAACACAATGTAGAGGATGGTGATATTTGGAGAATGTGCCAAGTAAAGGATGCCCCTATACAGGACTGGGTTAAACTTGCGGTTACCAGAGCTAGGGCCACTAATGTACCCGCCATATTTTGGTTGGATGAGAATAGGGCGCATGATATGGAATTGATCAAAAAAGTAAATACCTATTTGGCCGACCATGATACTTCGGGATTGGACATTAGGATAATGTCTCCGGAAAAAGCTACGGTATTTACCCTGCAAAGACTTAAAGAAGGAAAGGATACCATATCTGTATCCGGTAACGTACTAAGAGATTATTTAACGGATCTTTTCCCTATTTTGGAAGTTGGGACCAGTGCAAAAATGTTGTCCATTGTACCGCTTATGAGCGGTGGTGGACTGTTCGAAACCGGTGCAGGAGGCTCAGCCCCCAAACACGTAGAACAGTTTTTATCCGAAGGTCACCTAAGATGGGACTCTTTGGGAGAGTTCTTGGCCCTTGGTGTTTCTTTAGAATTCTTTGGCGACAAGAACAACAATAAACAAGCTGTTGTTCTGGCCGATGCTTTGGACAAGGCTACAGAACAATTCTTGGAAAACGACAAGTCCCCATCAAGGAAAGTTGGTGAACTGGACAATAGGGGAAGTCATTTTTACCTAGCTCTTTATTGGGCAAATGCTCTGGCCCAACAAAATAAGGACCAGGCACTTAAAACTACTTTTACGCCTATTGCCGATAAACTTTCCAATAGCAAGGATGAAATTTTAAAACAATTAAACGATGCTCAAGGTGCTCCAATTAATATTGGTGGCTATTATTTGCCAGATGCAAAGCTGATCAGTGAAGCCATGAGACCAAGCACGACATTTAATTCTATCTTGGACACTATATAAACAAATATTTCCTTAATTAAAGAGCCCTTTTCAGCAATTGAAAAGGGCTTTTTACTTTAAGAGATTGCAAACTTTTTTTTCGTCATAGAAATTATCGATACTTTTAGATGAAAAATGCTATAAATGGGAAAAAACATATGTTTGCTGTTTTATTTACTATTATTATCTTCCATAAATCTATTTTCACAGGAACGATTCACTTTAAGCGGTACAATAACTGAAATAGCAAGTAATGAATCACTGATAGGAGTCACTGTAGCTGTGCCAGCTTTAAGTACAGGGGTTGTTACCAATGAATACGGTTTCTATTCCATTACCTTACCCAAAGGAAGCTATGAGCTGCACATAAGCTCATTGGGATACCAAAATATTTTCCGAACAATTGATCTCTCCTACGATCAGAAAATAAACTTTCAATTGCTTGAAGTTGCGGAGCAACTGGACGAAGTAGTGGTTACCGATGATGTAGAGAAACTAAATATCCGCAAACCTCAGATGAGCGTTAACACCCTTTCTGTAGAGACCATAAAAAAAATACCGGTAATTCTAGGAGAGGCAGATATTATAAAATCCATTCTCCTTTTACCGGGAGTAAGCAATGCTGGGGAAGGAGCATCTGGATTTAATGTTAGGGGAGGTGCCGTGGACCAAAACCTTATACTGCTGGACGAGGCAACCATTTTTAATTCCTCCCACCTATTTGGTTTCTTCTCCGTTTTTAACCCAGATGCCATAAAGGACGTAAAATTATTCAAGGGCGGTATCCCCTCCCGCTACGGGGGCAGGGTTTCCTCTGTTCTGGAGATTTTTCAAAAAGAAGGGAACAGCAAGGCACTAAAAGTTAATGGCGGTATTGGTGCCGTTGCCAGCAGGCTGTTGGTAGAAGGACCAATTATTAAGGACAAGTCCGCATTTCTTATTGGTGGAAGGGCCTCCTATGCACATTTGTTCCTGCCACTTTTCGACATAGATAACACCGCCTATTTCTATGATTTAAACACCAAGTTGAACTATAAATTAAATGAAAACAATAATATTTTTGTCTCAGGATATTTTGGAAGGGATGTTTTTTCCATAAGTGAAAGCTTTGTCAACACCTACGGTAATACGGTTTTTAATTTCCGTTGGAACCATTTGTTTTCGGACAAATTATTCTCCAACTTATCCTTGATATACTCTGATTATTACTATGGTCTAAAACTGGATTTCGTTGGCTTTAAATGGAATTCCGGTATTCAAAATTTTAATCTTAAATACGATTTTAAGCACTATTTGAGCAATAATTTTCAAATTAACTATGGCATCAATAATATTTATTACCGCTTTAATCCAGGCAAGATAGAACCCAGTGATTCGGAATCAGGTATAATTGAAAATCAGTTGATCCAAAAATACGCCAATGAATTTGCAGTTTATGTGGATGTTGAACAGAACATTACGGAAAAACTTAGTTTGGAATATGGGTTACGCCTAAGTAATTTCATACGTTTGGGACAGGATGAATTAAATGTATATGAAAATGACCATCCGGTAAGTTTTGATCCCGATCTACAGATATACAAGGAGGCGGACCCAATAGACGTTATAAACCCTAAACGCAGCGAACAACTCGCAACCTATACAAATTTTGAACCCCGTTTGGCTCTAGCCTATACACTTGACCCAAATAATTCTGTAAAAGCAAGCTACACCAGATTGTCCCAATATCTCCACCTGCTTTCAAATACGAGCTCCCCCACCCCACTCGATGTTTGGACCCCAAGTGGTCCCTTTGTAAAACCACAATTATTGGATCAATATGCATTGGGATATTTCAAGAATATAAATGATGGAGATTATTCTTTGGAAACCGAAGTTTTTTATAAGGACATCCAAAACCGAATCGATTATATAGACGGTGCCAATTTAATTGCCAATGATGCCATAGAGCAGGTAATCCTGAACGGAAAAGCCAGGGCATATGGATTTGAGTTACTCTTAAGAAAAAACCAGGATAAATTTCAAGGTTGGCTGGCTTATACCATCTCCAAGTCGGAACAAAGAACCCCGGGTAGAAATGCTACGGAAACAGGTATTAATTCAGGAAATTGGTACAACACTCCCTATGATAAGACCCATGACGTTTCCGTCTTTGCAAATTTCGAATTAAATGAAAAGTGGAGCTTTAACAGCAATTTTGTATTCCAGACCGGCCAGCCTACAAATTATCCCATTGGCCAATTTGAATTCCAAAATTTAGCGGTACCCTATTATGGTCTAAGAAATAAACAGCGATTGCCAGCTTATCACAGAATAGATGTTTCGGCCACACTTACCCCTCGAAAAAATAAGGATAGAAAACTAAAAGCCGAATGGGTATTTAGCATTTATAACCTATACAATAGAAGAAATGCTGCCTCAATCAATTTCAATCGCAATGGGGACACTGGGGTGAATGAAGCGGTGCGGACCTCAATATTTGGTTTGGTACCCGCCGCCACTTATAACATCAAATTCTAAGGAAATGAAAAAAATTATAGTTTTAATCTCGTGTTTTATAACCTTAGGCTGTCAGGATGTAATTGAAGTAGAACTTCCTACAGAAGAACCTAGATTGGTTATTGATGCCTTGATCAGATTGGACGATGTGGACAACCCATCGGTTTTGGTCCAAATAAAGGCCAGTCTAACAAGTTCCTTTTTTGAAGAGGTACAAGCTGCCCAACTGGAGGAAATAACCCTTAGAAATACAGTTTCTGGGTCTGTAATAACCTTAACAGAATCTATTCCGGGTACGGGCGTCTATGAAAAAGAATGGGAAGTGGAAGAATTGACCCAAGGGGATTTAGAACTTCGAGTTAGTCATAATGGCCAAGACTATTTGGCCCAGACCAAATATGTCCCAGCCGTTCCCTTGGATTCACTGGAGCAAGGAACAACTACCCTTTTTGGTGATGATGAAACGGAAGTAATTGTTACCTTCACGGATGATGGGGAAAGGGATGATTTTTATTTGTTCGATTTTGATTTTGGGGAATATTTAGTCTCCGAAGATGAATTTTATCAAGGACAGCGATTCCAGTTTTCATTTTTTTACGATAGTAAATTGGAGGATCAAAGAATGGTGACCATAAGTCTTTTAGGAATAGATAAGGATTTATTTAATTATATGAATCAATTGATTTCTCAAAGTGGACCTGATACCGGCCCCTTTAGTACCCCCGCCACCACGGTAAAAGGAAATATTATTAATATAACCAACGAAAATGACACTGTAGGCAATAATGCGACCAACGGTAATTTTGCCTTGGGTTATTTTGCGGTATGTCAAACTTTTTCAGACACATTATTGATAAATAAATAATTAATTCAATATTGGACTGTCTCCAAGATAAAACCTATGAGAACTAATAAAGTACTGTTATTAAAAGGCCTAAAATATATTGCATATACTATTGCCCTAATGTTTACGGCGCCCATTGTAATATATCAGGCCTTTAAAAATGAGGGGCACCCACTATATTGGCCGGTCTTGATTATTGGCCTGATATTGGCCATTGGAGCCATTAGTCTAGGTTTCTATAGTATTAAATTAATAATGGATGCCCTGTTTAATAAGGATAAGAAGCAGGGTTAACCTTTCTTGAATAATTATAACAAACCCTGAAAGCAATAATTTTGTTTGGTTTTACCGTATTTCATTTTAAATCCCAAACAAATTCCTTTCACTACTTAATCCCATGTAATCTTTGCGTTATCTAATTAATTCCTGAAATTAATCGTTCCGCCCTTCAGGGAAAAATCATTATTTTCGTATTTAAATTTTTATTGAATGACTTTATTTGTTGATATGGACGAGGTGTTTGCAGATGCTTTCAAAGCGCATATAACACTTTACAATGCTGAATTTAATGAAAACCTTACGGAAATGGATTGCATGGGACGTGAGGTTTGGCAATGTGTTCCAGAAGATCGGCAATCCAGTGTAAGGAACCACGCTAGGACAGAGGGTTTCTTTCGCTCTCTTGAACCCATCAAGGACAGCAAGGAAGTTTTAAAGGAACTATCCTCTAAATATGATCTATATGTAGCCTCTGCAGCCATGGAATACCCCAATTCTTTACGTGAGAAAAGCGACTGGTTGGATGAGCACTATCCGTTTATTCATTGGAGAAATCGAATTCTTTGCGGTAGCAAGCATATTTTATATGGAGATATTTTAATAGATGACCGCAGTTATAATCTGGAACATTTTAAGGGAAGAAAAATACTGTTTACCTCTCCACACAATGTACATACCACAGGATATGAACGTGCCAACGATTGGTTGGAGGTTGCGCGTTTATTGCTGTAATAACCCAAGGGTCAATTTATTTCCTGTATCAATTGTTCAATTTTGAAATGTACCAATTATTCAATGTACTAGTGTACCAATTGGTCAATTAGGCAATTTGAAGATGAGTTGATTTTTAAGATGCTGCTACAATGTACTATTTGTTCAGTGTAGCAATGTATCTATTTTTTAATTTGGAAATGCAACAATTCTAAAATTTATGAATGTCCGGTAGTACTCTATTCCGCCAGTGGGGCACAGCGAAAACGGATAGGGGAATTGACCATGCCACAGGCTTGCCCAAATTGGATTCTATGCGTAAAAAGGCCTATTGGTGCCCAACTATCAACCTAATTCTATTTCTAATTTCCATGTCCCAAAACAACATCAAAAGGAGATGTTTTTTTAAATCCATTAAACCCTAAGGCCAGTGCAGAAGAGATTGCTACTCCAGCCAAAGAAGATTTTTTAAAAAGCTTCTTCTATTCTCCATGTCATTAAATTTACCTTGATTCCGATACTCTAAGAAAGTAAATCTTTGACTACGTTACCGTGCACATCGGTTAATCTGAATCGCCTACCCTGATGTTTAAAAATTAACCGTTCATGATCAATGCCGAACAAATGCAATAAAGTGGCATGAAAGTCGTGCACATGCACTGGATCTTTTACCACATTATAACTAAAATCATCGGTCTCTCCATATGTAAAGCCTGGTTTAACACCTGCTCCGGCCATCCACATGGTAAAGGCCTTTGGATGATGATCCCGTCCATAATTTTTCTCGGTCAACTGACCCTGGGAATAAACGGTACGTCCAAACTCACCTCCCCAGACTACCAAAGTATCCTCCAGCATCCCCCTTTGCTTAAGATCTTTTAAAAGTGCAGCGTTGGCTTGATCGGTTTTTTTACTTTGACTCTTAACACCTCCCGGACAGCCAATATGCTGATCCCAGCCCTGATGGTATAGCTGCACAAACTTAACATCTTTCTCCAGTAATTTTCTTGCCATTAAACAATTGGCTGCGTATGTTCCGGGATCTCTACTGTCCTGGCCATACATATCAAAAATATAATCGGGTTCATCGGATAGATCGGTTACTTCCGGCACCGAGGTTTGCATGCGGAATGCCATTTCGTACTGTGTCATACGTGCATTGATTTCCGGATCGCCATAAGCATCTTGTTGAACCCCATTTAATTTTCCCAAATAATCCAACATACGTCTTCTATCCGTCCCATCATAATTCTCTGGATCATTTAAATACAATACAGGATCTTTTCCTGAACGGAATTGAACACCTTGATGCTCTGTAGGTAAAAAACCATTGCCCCAAAGACGTGAATACAAAGGTTGGCCCTTGCCGTTTTTCGAAATAAAGGTGATAAAGGTTGGTAAGTTATCATTATCGGATCCTAAACCATAGCTTAGCCAAGACCCAATGGACGGCCTGCCCGGAAGCTGATTCCCTGTCTGCAAAAAAGTAATGGCTGGATCGTGGTTTATAGCATCTGTTTGCATGGATTTTATAAAACAGAGATCATCTACGACTTCGGACAAATACGGCATCATTTCGCTCACCCAGGCCCGTGACTCCCCATACTGTTTAAACTTAAAAATGGATGGGGCTATAGGAAACACCGTTTGGTCGGCACTCATACCGGTAAGACGTTGACCTTTTCTAATTGAGGGGGGCAAGTCTTTCCCGAACAAATCTGCCAATTTAGGCTTGTAATCGAACAAATCCATCTGAGACGGTCCCCCACTCTGAAACAAATACACAATACGCTTTGCTTTGGGCAAGTGATGTGGCAATCCCAGTCTATTCCTATTATAGGAATCCAAAATAGCTTTGGGGCTTGATCCCTTGATATTACCCCAGGCCTTTTCTGTCCCCAAAAGGGAACCAAGTGCCAACGCTCCAAGGCCCAAGGAGGTTTTGGTTAAAAAATCCCTTCGGCTAGCCTGCTTTTCCAGCTGTTGTAAATCCTTATTATTAGAACTTAAAATATCATGATGGTTACACATAATATGTTTGTTTTTATCTTTTGGTGATAGTCGCGTCAGAATTCATAATTGTACTTGCAATAATGGCATTTGCTGCCACAAGTGCTGCATCATCAGTAGAAGCTATGCGAAATTCACCTGTATTTAACCACCCCTTAACCTTTGATCTATTTTCCTGTAGCGCCATATATTCCTGTTGTTGCATTTCCACCAAAATAGACAATTCCTTATCCTTTATGGTACGACCTGTTAACTTCCTGAAGGTTTTGGCAATGGCCAAACTTATATTTTCCTCTCCAAGCATGTTTTTCCCCATAACCCTGGCAGCTTCAATATAAGTAGGGTCGTTAAGCAGCACCAATGCCTGTAGGGGCGTATTGGTTTCTTGTCTTCGAACAGTACAAAAGGAACGCTCAGGCGCGTCAAAAGTAGCTAAGGTAGGATGCGGCACTGATCGCTTCCATATGGTATACATACTCCTTCGGTATAATTTCTCCCCTTTATCTTCTTCATAGGCTGCTCCATTTACTTTCCATAATCCTTCAGGCTGATACGGCTTAACGCTTTTGCCTCCAATTTTTCTGTTCAATAATCCAGACCCCATCAGGGCATTATTCCGCAACATTTCGCCGGTTAGGCGTTTGGATGGTCCTCTAGCCAATAAGCGGTTGGCCTTATCAAATTCCATTAATTCCGTAGTGGGCTTAGAGGATTGCTGATAAGTATAGGACATCACCATTAATTTATGAAGGGCTTTGACATCCCAACCAGACTTAATAAATTCCAATGCCAACCAATCCAATAATTCAGGATGACTTGGCAGCTCGCCCTGATTACCAAAATCCTCAGAGGTCCTAACAATCCCTTTTCCAAAAATATGTTGCCAATATCTGTTGACGGCTACCCTAGCTGTCAAAGGATTTCTATCATCCGTTAGCCATTTGGCCAGTCCCAATCTATTCTTTGGCAAGCTATCGGGATAAGGAAAAATACTTTCCGGGGTATTTGGAAACACGGCCTCACCATATACATCATATTGCCCACGCTCCAAAATATACGCCTGTCTTGGTTTCGCCATTTCCTTCATGACCATTATTTCATCTATAACCTCCGTTGAATCCACATAAACTTCCCTAGCTTTTTCCAATGCTTTCAACGATTCTTTATACTTAATAGAATTTGTGGCCAAATAATAACTTTCCAAGCTTTGCCTTTCCTCCTTGGACAATCCACTTTTGGACTTGGCAATAATTGATTTGAGTGTTTCTGGATCGGCAATTTGTAAAACTTCCACTTCCGATAGTTCCCTGTCAAAAACCAACAAATCATCTATCTTACCACCGCCTATGCCTTTACCTCTCCAGATAGCCCCAACCCTTAATCCTGGTTCTATTGGCCCATCATATATCACATCTGTTAAATTATTAAAAATGATATCTTTATATAAGTTATCCACCACCACTTCCATATCCAACTTATTACCGTTTAAATATAAATGCAAACCTTCAGCCTTACTGGATCCATCGTATGTCATAGTAAGTTGTACCCATTCGTTTCTAGGAATATCCTTTAAGGAATGTTTGGCAATTGCATTTTCCGGCCAAACATGTGCCAATAATACTTCCAATTTGTTATCCTTTATCATAACATGATAACCTCTATAACTATGCAGTTCCGGCCCTTGCATTTTATGAAAAATAACGCCCTTCTCAAGCTCTTTAGGCACATAAACCTGTATTCCTACACTAAAGGCATCGCTTCTTTTGAATATTCCCAATTTATCCAGATCCAGCCATGTATCCCCATCCATGGATAGACCATATCCATTAAAACCTTCTTGGAAAATAGTTTTTTGATTGTCCGCAAACTGCTGACGCATTCTAATATTTTGTTGTCCTATATAAGATACTTTATTGAATAATTTTTTTTGATTAAAATCCAGATCAGCCACTAGGCCAGATGGTTTGCTGCTTATGGAAATGTCTTTGTAGCCCTCATTCAAAATCCAATCTTTGGCTTTCTGTGATTCTGTCCTTATTATACTTTTGATCTCTTTACCCTTCTCATCAACCAATGTTTCCAGATAGGTTAGGAGTTGTTCCTGTTCTTCTGTTGGCAACATTAAGGTAGGCACAGGTGTTGCCATATCCCAAGGAATCAATCCAGTTTCATTCACATTATTAAAGAAACTGTACATTTCATAATAGTTCTTCTGGGAAATGGGGTCGTATTTATGGTCGTGACATTTGGCGCAGGCTACAGTCAGGCCCAAAAGACCTTCACCCACTACATTGGCCCTATCTGAAACATATTCTGACCGAAATTCTTCATCTATTATACCTCCTTCCAAGTTCTGAGGATGTAATCTGTTAAAAGTTGTTGCCAAAATTTGTTCCTTGGTAGCATTTGGCAACATATCCCCTGCTAATTGCCAAGTTAGAAATTGATCATATGGCATATTTTCATTAAAACTCTTGATTACCCAATCGCGCCATATGGATACATCTCGAAATCTGTCTACACTGTAACCGTGTGTATCGGCATATCTCGCCAGATCCATCCAGTCCAATGTTCTTTGTTCTCCATAATGTTCGGAGGCCAAAAGTCGATCCACTTGTTTCTCAAATGCATTGGAATCCGAGTCGTGTACAAAAGCGTTAATTTCTTCCAGAGTTGGCGGTAGCCCTATTAAATCAAAAGAAACACGGCGCAACAAAGTTTCTTTATCTGCCCTTTCCGAAGGTTTAATATTTTGGTCCTCAATTTTTCTAATTACAAAATTGTCGATTGCATTTACCGCCAAATCCGAATGCTTTATTTTAGGAATCCCTTGTCCTTTTGGTGGCAAAAAAGCCCAATGATCCCTATATTCGGCGCCGTCCTCAATCCATTTAATCAATAGGGCCTTCTCATAGTCAGTTAAAGTGAGATGAGAATCCGGCTCTGGCATAACGTAATTGGGGTCCTCTGAAATGATGCGATAGAAGGTTTCGCTTTTTTTAAGATTTCCTGGTTTTATGGCAAACTTACCTGGAGATTCCTTTAACTCGGAATATGCCAGTTCTGGTAAGTGCAATTGTAAATCTGCTTTTACCTTGGCTTTATCAGGGCCATGGCAAATAAAACATTTATCGGACAAAATGGGTTTAACATGTAAGTTGAAGTCTATTTTTTCTGGAAGTTCGGAATATGCCATTGCCACGTCTTCTGGAAGACTAGGTCCTCCACAAGCCCAAGCCAAGAAAATGCCAAACACATAGAGAAAAAATTTTATACTTCTGACCATACCCATTAAAGTTACTATATGTACAAATTTAAAGGATAAGGTAAATTAATCTTCATGCCAATCAGACGATAAAATGTACATTTCCGACTTTTATAGTAAATTTATAACAGGTAAAGCCCCTTTAAACCAGTTTTACAAAATTACAACCCTATCTTTATAATGTTTTAATATCTATGAATGTGACTTGTGAATCCCTAAAGATTAACATATTACATGTAGGACATGCCAAATTAGATAAGAAATGGAACTATGAAAATGTCATTAGTCCGTTTACAAGGCTATTCTATGTGACCACTGGAAAAGCTGAAGCCTATCATACAAATCAGGCATTTGATTTAAAACCGGGGCATATGTACTTAATCCCTAGTTATACCTATAACAAGTATAAATGTGACCTTTATCATGAACAATACTATATTGGATTCTTTGAGGAAATAGAGCATGGTTTATCTATTTACAGCCAAAAAAAATTCATATATGAAGTTAAGGCAACCGAAACCGACCTAAACCACTTCAAAAGGCTTTTGGTCCTGTTTCCTAATTTGGCTGTTAAAAATAGTGATCCAAAGGTTTCCGTTAATAGACCAGCATTGCGCAATTTCAACAAAAGGGACAATGAGATAGACGCCGGACATTATTTGGAAACAAAGGGCATAATATCTATACTACTTTCCAAGTTTATCAGGGACTCCGGCACTTCCGAACAACAACAAGGAAACCAGGGAGACTTTAACAAAATTTTGAATTATTTAGTACAAAACTTACACGGGGATTTAACTGTAGCCAAGATGGCCCACCATTGTTCCCTAAATATAGACTATTTCTCGAGAGCATTTAAACATAAATTTGGCATGAGACCAAACAAGTATATTCAACAAAAGCGAATTGAAAGGGCACAATTATTATTACTTACCACAAATGATACCTTGGAACAAATTGCTGAAAGTGTGGGAATGAAAAATATGTCCTACTTTTCAAGAGTATTTAAAAGAATTACGGGCAAATCACCTGCCAAATTCAGAAAAAAACAACTAAACTCCTAAAATGGCATTCACACTGTAATCGAGTAATTATGCAAGAATATCTACAGGCATTAAAGTTAAGCTTATTGAACATAGGGTTTGATTCACTCGATAACAAATGGGATTTCGACAATGTCATTAGCCCATTTTCCCGGATGTACTATATTACCTCAGGTACAGCCAAAGTTTATCATAACAACAGGGTGTTTATTTTACGCCCTGGGCATATGTATTTAATACCTAGTTATACCTATAGCAGGTATAAATGTAATGAACACCACCAGCAGTATTATATCAGCTTTCTAGAGACTATTGGAAACCAATTATCTATTTACAGTCTGCAACACTTTAACTACGAAATTAAGGCTACCGATAACGATTTAAAATATTTTAAAAGACTATTGGACTTGAACCCTAACAGGACGCTTATTAACAATAACCCCGAAGTATATGACCAACAACCTATTTTGGAACAATACGATAAGAAAAATGAAGCTTTACCTACTAAACACTATCTTGAGAATCATGGAATTTTACTAATTCTATTGGCAAGATTTTTAAAGAAAAATACTCCACATGAGCAACATATGACCCAAGGTAAATTAGACAAAGTTGTTATATACATTTTACAAAACCTTCATACTAGCTTAAAAATAGAGGATTTGGCAAAATATTGCCATTTAAGTAACGACCATTTTTCACGAAGTTTTAATCAAAAAATTGGTATGCGTCCTATTAAATACATTCAAATGAAGCGCATTGAGCGAGCCCAGCTTTTACTTTTTACAACATCCGATTCCTTGCTACAGATTTCAGAAAAAGTAGGTTTAGAGAATGTTTCCTATTTTTCAAAAATATTCAAAAGATTTACTGGAAAATCACCACAACTTTACCGAAAAGAGCAGTTAAATATGTAGACCGTTTGCTACAATTCGGTTTAAAGGCATCATTGTAATTGGTTCAACAATTACCTTTTATCAATTAATCTATTTGAAAATGTACCAATTAATTAATGTAACAATTGGTCAATGTAGCCATTATTTAATTTGGAAATTTGACAATTGATTGATTTGAAGATGCGCAAATAATGTACGCGCTGCGCAAAGTCACCCGGTTTTGAAGTGCCGTACGAAGG
>NZ_JALKBD010000026.1 GCF_023015905.1 Arenibacter sp. F20364
TTTCATAACTTTAAATTTTATGATTAAACCTATCCTAAAGGTAGTGAACGGTAAGGTAACACTTGCTTGAAGCTACCTTTAGGTTTAGTTCAACATTGTGTCCTATATTTAAGTGCGGACAGAATTTCCATATGGAAATCCATGCAATCGATTATCGGCAATACAAATAAACTAAAAACGTTCTAAAAATCGCAACTGCTCATAGCCGAACCGTTAGTCGCCATAAGGTACGATATACAAACATCCTTTACAGAGTTATAGAAACATCGTTTACACTTTTTAAGTTGCATTTGAAACCAAAATTCAGATGCAATGCCTTGAAAGAACAGACGATTATGGAACAAAAAATTGAATTTATCTGTGAATGGCGTACTGGAAAATATACCATAACGGAGCTTTGCCGTGTCTTTAAAATTGCAAGACCAACAGCTTACAAAATCATTGCCCGGTTTGAAAATGAAGGTTATGAAGGGTATGACCAAAAAGCGCAGCAAAGTCGTCTGAATCACTTTGTAAAGGAATATAACCACATAAGACCACAGGAAGCACTGGACATGAAAACACCTGCCGACATGCATGATTTTTCCAGTAGGCCGTTCCCTGAAAAAATACCTAACTTTGATTACGATGCCAACTATAAAGTTCTTAAAGTGACACAAAATGGATCTATAAGGTGGAAATCCTATTATTGGGTATACGTGATCGCAGCATTAATGGGAAAATATGTGGGGATCCAGGAAATGGGCAACGGGATTTGGAGGGTATTTTATAGAAACACATTATTAGGTTTCTTTGATGAAAAGTATTTAAGAAATAAAGAACAAGCAACAAGGTTAGAGACTAATTTAGTGTAAAGGCTAATCTTTAACTTGTGTAAATTATGTGCCTTAACGAACATTTGAATGATAGAACAACTAACCAATTCAATTTCAAAATACATTAAATTAAGTTCTGAAGAAGAAAACTTAATTGAGACTTTTTGGACAGAGAAAACCCTTCAAAAAGGAGATTATCTTTTGAGAAATGGAGAAACTTGCCGAACGGATAATTATGTTGTTAATGGAACATTGAAGGCTTTTTATATAAATCCGGAAACAGGAAAGGAAGAAATCCTATATTTTGCAATTGAAAATTGGTGGGCAACAGATATTGAAAGTTTTCAAAAACAAAGCCCTTCGATTTACAATATCCAAGCCATTGAAAAAACTACACTACTACAAATTCACTACCACTCTTTTAAAGATATGTTAAAGCAAATCCCAAAACTTGAGCGATTTTTTAGAATCATCCTTGAAAGCTATCTTGGGAGTTTACAAAGGAGAATAATCTTAAATAACATTCTTGATGCAGAACAACAATATTTAGATTTTTTGAAAAATTATCCGAAAATCTCTGAGAAGGTACCAAATTATCTTATTGCGTCCTATTTGGGAATCTCTGCCGAATTTTTGAGCAGAATGCGAAAAAAAATTAAAGCATCTTGAACTAGGTCAATTTTTTTTACTTTCCCAATCCAGAACTTTGTATCATAATTAAAATTTAAGACTATGAACAAAGTATTAATCATCAATGCAAGTGTAAGAAAAGAAAAATCGCACAGTAGAAAGCTAACGCAACTTTTTGAGGATAATTGGAAAAAGAAAAATCCTAACGACAGTTTTACCCATCGAGAAGTTGGGATAAAGGAAATTCCACCCATAAATGAAAAATGGATTGCAAGCGCATTTATCAAACCAAATGAACGGACAAAAGAAAATCAGGCGGGTGTTGAGCTTAGCAATGAATTAGTTAAAGAGTTTAAGGAACATGATATTTATGTTTTGGGAACGCCAATGTACAATTGGTCAATTCCCAGTGGACTAAAATCTTACATCGACCATCTTATGAGAATTAACGAAACTTGGAAATTCCGTTCAGGCGAGCCAGATGGAGATTATGTTGGAATTCTTAAAAATAAAAAAATGTTCATTCTTTCAAGTCGAGGAGACACAGGTTATGGGGAAAACGAACAAAATGAACATATGAATTTCCAAACAACCTACTTGAAATTCGTTTTCGGGATTATGGGAATAAAAGACATTTCTATAATTTCATTGGACAACGAAGAGTTTGGTGGAGAAATATTTGAAAACTCTAAAAAAGAGATCTACCAAAAGATTGAACAAATTTAAAAAAACTGTAATAATGGCCATAAATAACCAGCCCGACAAGCTAGTCTGGCGGGTTGCTTGTTCTTGCCTACCTTCGAAAAACTTCGCAGATTTCCTATTCGGTTCTTATTTGCTAAATTACGTGATTAAACACGCAAATGCACTTAGCGCTGCGTTAGCATTTATTAAAGAATAGCCTGAACAAGCTGAAAAAAGGCGTTAAAGGGAAGTAAGTACTTTGAAAATATATTTTATCATGAAAAGTCAAATTACAATTTTTTTTTTATTGGTTATGCTTTGTGCCTGTAACAGTCCTACGAAAAATGGCGTAACCAAACAGCCAACTTTAGCCGATTATCAGGCTGGTGAAAAATGGATTTGGAAATATAAAGGTGTAACAACGGAAGGAGAGGTGCGGTCAGATGGGGAGGATATAAGGGAAATAGTCAGTATTGACGGAGTTTTAGGTATGACAATCGGTAAGGACACCATTCCCGTTTCTGACATTGTTAAACCAGAAGAAAGCGAAACACCTAAGTACGACTGGCCTCTGGAAGTGGGTAAAAAGTGGAAATATGAAAACAATTGGACAAGTCAAGATGGAACAACTGGAAACCAAAGTCAAGATGCCGAAGTAATGTCATACCAAGAAGAGACAGTAGAAGCTGGAACATTTATGGCCTACACGATTCAATACACAGGTAAGACCACCAATTCCAGAGGATATAGTGCCAATGAAAAGGAAGTTTGGCTGTATGCACCTGCTATAAAAAATTTTATAAAACTTACTCAGAATCAAGGTGATTTTTTATATGTAGAGGAATTAATCGAATATTCAAAACAAAAATAAATCGAAATGCTCAAAAAAATAAAACCAAGAGAATAAAACCAATGCTATCAATGTATCCAATGAAAAGCGCTGGTCCATCCCGATATTTATCGGGACCTTAAAGTCAATATTTTATTTTTTATCAGTTTTTGAATGTTGTTGGACTTAGGTGAAAATAAGTCCCAATGGACAGTAGGCTAATTTTATAGGGGGTTTGCTCTGTCAACATTAAGAAACCTTTAATCTTCCCTAGGCAAACGAGCATCCATTTCTGCAATTTGATAAACAAGTGCAGCAATCACGGTTGCATTGATCATCATGTCTCGTTCAGGGACATATTCCAAAGCATCCAAATTGGTGTGATGCGTCACTGTTTTATAGTTTAGCTCATCTTGAATAATCTGAAATCCGGGTATCTTATAATAATCAAAAACATCATGATCGGTGAAATTGGTGTTTTGAATGGTTAGATTGTTCACATCCAAATACTCATAAGGAGCCAACATTTCTTCAAAAATAGGTCTTACTGCCTCATTCCCTTGAAGATAGATGCCTCGCATTTGTCCAGCACCATTGTCCATATTAATATAGGCCGATATTTTTTCGACCTCTTTCTTTCTAGCAGTTTCCTTTACTTTTCCAAAGTGATTTTCTGCATATGCCATAGAACCTAAATAACCCTGCTCCTCGCCTCCCCAGAGTGCAATTCTAATAGTTCGTTTTGGTTTTAATCCAGTGACTTTTATTATTCGCATCACTTCCATCATAACTGCGGAACCCGCACCATTATCCGTTGCTCCAGAAGCAGGATGCCAAGAATCAAAATGTGCCCCTATCATGACAACTTCGTCTTTTAGTTTTGAATCCGAACCTGTAATCTCGGCAATAATATTAACATTGTTTTCAGGTTTTAAATAAAGTTCGGAATCCAAATGGAATTTAATTTTAGGATTTATTCCCCTATCCTTTAGCCGTTTTAATTTTCCGAAGCTTTCTGGGGAAATAGCGAAATATGGAACCGGTTTTATATGACTTTTTTTATAGTTATATGTGCCACTTGGATGAACAATACCAGGATAAAAAGGTGTAGTTCCCAAAATACTTAAGGCTCCTTCTGCTTTTAAAAAGGCAAAAAAAGCGTCATCCTTTCTCATAAATCTTTCAAAAACAACTTCTAAATCTTCAATTAAGTCGATATCACCGGCAGATGGGCCTAAAGGATTGCTTGGGACGGGGACAATTGATTTTTCAGCTTCTTCAATTTGATCTGAGGTAAACCTATTTGATAGTGCCTCAAATAGCATATTTTGTTCTGGTGTCGACCCAATCAATATGGTCTTTCCTTGTAATTTTCCGCTCCATTGCTTTTTTACTTTATCTAAATCGGTATAACTTTCTATCCAAATCAGATCCCCAATTTCCACGCCCTTGGAGCTTTCTGTCCACGCATAAGGATATGCCTGTATTTTCATATAAGTAGGTGCCGTCATTTCTACGTTAAAGGATTTTACTTCCCAGCCCATGCAATCATCGCAATAATTTTCGAAATACACCTTGTCAATCCCCCAATTCTCCATGGTTCTCTTTGCCCAATCTGCCGCAAAATAGTATTGATCAGTTCCTGTCAACCTTGGACCATAAACATCCGATAAGTCAGACACTAGACTCATGACCTGCGATCCCTGAAAGCCTTCTGTATTAATTTTAGAAAGGGCAAGGGATTTAGTTTGGCCCATGGTAGGGAGCCCTACGAAAAAGATTGCTGTAATTAGAATTTTAGAAATGTTGTTCATAATGTGGATAATGGTTTATTTGGTTGTTTTTTGATAATTAAAAATAACGTTGATCCTGCCCCAACCAGCCTTCGCGATCCAACGACCTGTATTGTATGGCTTCTCGGATATGGGTGGACCTCCCCTAACCCTTCCCAAGGAGGGGGATTAAAGCTGGGCAGAATTTGACTCTGACAATTACAATGCATAATTAGTCTCTTTGCATAAGGTCATTTTTAGAATTCATTAGCCCAACCAGCCTTCGCGATCCAACGACCTGTATTGTATGGCTTCTCCGATATGGGATCCACTGACATCCGTGGCATTTTCCAGATCTGCGATCGTCCTGGCTACTTTCAGGATCCTATCATAGGCCCTGGCAGAGAGATTTAAGCGTTCCATGGCATTTTTTAGCAATTCCTTGGAGGCATCGTCCATTTTGCAATGTTTGCGGATATGCTTGGTGTTCATCTGGGCATTGTAATGCACGTTCTCCATTTCCGCAAAGCGTTGGGTCTGTATTTCCCTAGCGGCCGTTACTCGCTTTCTGATTTCCACACTGCCTTCCCCTTTGCGATCCTCGGACAGCTTTTCAAAGGGTACCGGGGTTACTTCTATATGTATATCGATACGGTCCAACAATGGCCCTGAAATCTTGCTCAAATAGCGCTGCATCTCTGCCGGGGAGGAAGTCACTGGGGCATCGGGGTCGTTAAAGTAACCTCCCGGACTAGGATTCATACTCGCCACCAACATAAAACTACTTGGATAGGTTACTGTAAATCGAGCCCTGGAAATCGTCACTTCCCTATCTTCCAAAGGTTGGCGCATAACCTCCAATACGCCCCTTTTAAATTCTGGCAGTTCATCCAAAAACAATACTCCGTTATGGCTCAAGGATATTTCGCCCGGCTGAGGATAGGCTCCACCACCTACTAGGGCAACATCTGAAATGGTATGATGTGGACTGCGGAACGGCCTTTGGTTCATAAGCCCCATATTTTTGATCTTGCCCACTACGGAGTGAATTTTGGTGGTCTCCAGGGCCTCGTGCAGGGTCATAGGCGGTAATATGGAAGGTAGGCGTTTGGCCAACATGGTCTTCCCGGCCCCCGGTGGACCGATTAAAATAATGTTATGTCCGCCCGCGGCGGCAATTTCCATACAACGCTTTATGCTCTCCTGCCCCTTCACATCCGAAAAATCGAATTCAGGGAAATCCAAGCTTTTATAAAATTCTTTTCTAGTGTCGATTATAGTTTGATTTAAGGGAATGCCCTTATCAAAGAAATCCATCACCTCTTTAATATTATCTATACCATATACTTCCAAATCATCCACAATAGCAGCTTCCTTAGCATTTTCACTGGGTAAAATAAAACCTTTAAACCCTTCCTCTTTGGCTTTAATGGCTATGGGCAAGGCTCCCTTTATGGGCTGTAAACTCCCGTCCAAAGAAAGCTCTCCCATGATAATGTACTTTTCAATTGATTCCGATTTAATCTGATTGGAGGCGGCTAGAATTCCCAAAGCAAGGGTAAGGTCGTAGGCAGAACCTTCTTTGCGAAGATCGGCGGGTGCCATATTGATGGTGATTTTTTTTCCGGGAATTTTGTAGCCATTGTTCTGTAAGGCGGCCGCTATACGGTAATTACTCTCTTTTATAGCATTATCCGGAAGACCTACTAAATGGTATCCGATGCCTTTGTCGATATTTACTTCAACGGTGATGGTAGTAGCCTCTACCCCAAAAACCGCACTACCATAAACTTTTGTAAGCATTTACTTGTTATTTGTCTTAAATGTAAACAAATAAAATAAATTTTTAGGTGTAGATAATGAGCTAAATTAGAGGGGATTATAACTAAAACATTGGATTAGCAATTAGAACTGCCCACACCCCATTTTTATAAACGGATTGCCAACCAGTCTACCCCTTCCGCCCTCTCCTCTGTCGAAGCCACCTTTTCCTTTCCAGGGAAAGGAGCTTTCTTTAGTTTTAATAGGGGATTGCTCTATTTCCCATAGACTGTGGTAGCTTAGCAGCGCCGAAGCCATATTCAAAAAACTGGGCTTTTTAGTACAGTCCAAATTAGCATTATGGTAGAGGCTTTTCCCTTCATTAGACTCCCAATCCCGCGCCTATTATCCCCACAGCGAACTATCACTGTCAACTTTTTTTGAACCTTGGACCATGTAACTGCCAACTGTTCACTGATAATTATACCATCAAATAGTACTACAGCAAATAAATCACTTTTTAGGTTCAAAGATCAGTAAGGACTTCTGGGTTTTAATGATTTCCTCCTTGTTCATCATCATTTTTCGAAATTTCCCCTGATTGTACATTTCGGCCTGATCCTCATAATGTTCACTGAATGGGTTACCGGACTGCCCTGTTGGTAGGATACTGGTGCTGTTTTCAACATCAGAAAAGTCGATTACCCGTCTGGTAGATGGCCCGGAGGTAGCTGGGTATAGACCCGTTTCGTCATATTTAAAGTACATATTATTGATTACCTCCCTTGTTCCGGAAATAGGAAAGGGTCCAACATTAAAAAAAGACCTAAGTGCCTTCATCTGCCCTATGGGATGCCCGTGCTCCAAGGTGTGCACCTTATTCCATGTCCAGATGTCGGGATCTTTGCCAAAATCTTCCTCCAAAGACTGGAAAGCTTGTCTGAACGAGAGGTTCACCCTTTCATTTTTTGTTTCTACACTGTCTTGGGTATTAATATCGTCCCACCAAACAGATTTTTCCTTTGCGGCCATAGGAGCAATTAGTCGTTTGTGAAAATGGGTATCCAACATTTGCTGGAACATCCGGGTCCCCAATTCGTCCTCGAAAGTATTTTTTAAAAGGAAATAGATCCAACGGTGATAAACGGTGGGCTCTATCTGCTCTAGTTGATTATTGCCGTCCCATACATTCATTTGGTCCAAGACTGCAATTTGAGTGTTGGTCATTTGTTTTACCTCTATACTTTTGACCAAATTGGTTACCACTTTGGCGTTTACACCGGAGGTGACATCCAGAAGCATTTCCTGTACGGATTCTATGTCCCAGTCATTTTTAGGTCCCAAAAGCGTTACGATCCTCTTCGCCCTGTTTTCGGGCAAGTAATATCCTGGATATAATATACCGTTGATCGAATCTGGTTGATTGTTGGCGGAATAAACATAGTTCCAAGACGGATTTATGGCCATGGGGTTTTCAGAAAATTCCAAATAACGTACAGGTTCCTCCTTGCCCGAACTACCGTCCAATATAAATTTGGTATTCGTACTATCCGGCATTTGGTATAGTTTAGCTGTTGCAAACCATCCTACATTGCCTTCAGCATCCCCGTACATAATATTTAATCCTGGGGCATGAATATTGGGGAGTGCTTCACGAAATTCCGATAAATTTTGGGCATGGGACATGGTATATAGGCCATCCATGACCATATTTTCCATTTTGGTATAGATCCAGGACATGGCAATGGGACGTTGGTCCATTACCTGATCGGCAATTCCGTTGAGAACGGGGCCGTGATCCGTTTTCTTGTAAGTGAAATTAACGTCATCCTTCCCTTTTACTTTTATGGTTTTGGATATGATCTCATAATCTTTCCATCCGGTTGGAGTTTTGTAGGAACTGGAATCGTTAGGATTTTCTTCTTCGTAATAAAAATCTATATCATCGTTCTCGAACATGGTGAGTCCGTAGGCCAACTTTCTGTCATGGCCTAATAGCGGAAAGGGCACACCGGCTAAATGATAGCCATATTTTTCGTAGTTGGGTACATTTACATGTGCCTCAAACCATACCGAGGGTTGGGCAAAACCGATATGGGGGTCGTTGGCAAAAATAACCTTGCCGTTTTTGGTCTTATTGGGTGCTATTACCCAACTGTTGCTCCCTTCAAATTGGGGAACTGGAAAATCCTTCAACACATCTGAGATCAAGCTGGCCATTTCGTTTTTAATGGAATCCCGACTGCCGGTTTTGTAATTTTTGAGCAATGTAGTTTTAGGGTCTGTATCTATTGATAAATCCGTTAAATATTCCGGACCCAAAGTGTTTTTGATATTGCTTAACAAGGGGTCGGTCTTATGTGCCATGGCAAAACTAAAAGCCATGTAACCCACAGTATTGTAAATATCCTTCAGGGTAAAGGGAGTTTTTTCCAAGCCGGTAAGATGAAATTCGATAGGAGTTGGACCTTCTTCTATAAATTTATTTATTCCATCCAGATAGGCTTGGGAAAGAGTAACCATGGGGCTGTCTTTTGAAATTTTGTCCACTGTGCGCTGTGAGGCGTCATCTATACCCAAGGACAAAAAGAATTTGTCCGTTTTAAGCATGTCCTTACCAAAAATTTCCGAAAGTCCGCCTTTCCCGATCCTTCGTAGTAATTCCATTTGCCATAATCTATCTTGGGCATGTACATAACCCAGTGTTCTTAGGGCATCTTCTTCCTTATTGGCATAGATATGTGGTATGCCATAGGTGTCAAAATAAACATCTACCTTCCCACTTAGTTTGTCGAGGGTCTTGGTGCCCCTATATTCCGGTGTGTGCGTGTACACATATACACCACTACTTAGAGCCGTTATCGCAATAACTCCCAAAACTATCCAGAGCAGCCTTTTAAATACTTTCACGCTTAAAGGTTTTAGTTTAAAGGTATATTAATTTCTAGGATAAAAAAAGTACCGCAAGCGGTACTTAAACTTTTTATATCAGAAGATTCTTTCAAAAACTCAGGGCTTTAACAAGGTAAATTCTATTAAAGAAGTGTTGTACACGCGGTGCGTTTGTTTTTGAAAATCTTTGGGTTTTGCTTCAAATATATTTTCAATATAAGTCTGTGGATTAATGTCTATATATGGAAACATACTACTCTGGACCTGAACCTGAATTTTATGACCTTTCTTAAAAGTGTGGAAAACATCCTGAAGTTGTATGTTAACCGGTGTCGGCTGGTCTGGCACAAAGGGTTCGGGTTTTGTAAAATCGTTTCTAAATCTGCCTCGCATTACCTCGCTACGAACCATTTGATGATAATTGCCCATTTTTAAATACGCTTGGGTTTCCTCATAATCCTTATGGTCTGCAGGGTATACATCAATGACTTTTACGATCCAATCGGCATCGGTTCCAGTGGTGGATACGTTTAGTTTTGCCAGAATATCTCCAGCAAGGGTAAGCGGATCCTGCAAGGGTTCGGTTTCAAAAATTAAAACATCGGGTCTACGGGCGGCAAAACGCTGATCATCCGTCATGAACTTACGGGGCGTAAACACCATTTTAATATCTTCGGAATAGGGAACCGGTTTCTTAGGGTCACTTACAAATTCCTGAAAGGAGTATTCCCTAGTTGCAATTTGTCCCAAGCGTTGATTGCGCTGTAAGGAATAGGTTGCCTTAGTAGTATTCTTGGGAGGCCAGGCATCAAAAGTTTTCCATTCCTTGGTACCCGTATCAAAAACATAGGCCTCGGGCAGATTGGTGGTTCCTCCCTCCCCTTTTAAAAAGTGATTAAAAAATCGGGTTTCGATATTTTCCTGATAGAATTTGGAAATATCATCACCAAAATAGACATTCCCAATGGCTTGGCGCTGTGTTTCCTTGGACCAATCCCCGTGGCTCCAAGGGCCCATTACGATAGTGTTGTAATTATAGCTATTTTTTTCTATATGATCATAGGTATTTAAGGGTCCATATAGATCTTCGGCATCAAACCACCCTCCGACGGTCATAACTGCGGGTTTAATATTTTCCAAATGTTGGATTATGCCACGTTGCTGCCAAAATTCGTCGTAGTTGGGATGCTCCTTGAGCTGCTGCCAAAAAACATTATCTTCTTTATAGTACTTGTCCAAGTTGGACAAGGGACCGGCATCCAAAAAAAACTGGTATTGGTCCTCGGTCCCCAGTTCGGGAAAAGAATACCATTCTTCAGTGGTAGGTTGGTCTTTCATATAACCAAATACCGCCGTAGCCCTCCAGTAACTCAGCAAATAGGCTCCGTTATGGTGAAAATCGTCAAAAAAGAAATCTCCAATAGGGGCTTGTGGAGAAACTGCCTTTAGCGCAGGGTGCGCGTCCAATAAGGAATAGGTGGAATAGAAGCCCGGATAGGAAATTCCCCAAACGCCTACATTGCCATTGTGGTTCTGCACATTGTTTATTAGCCATTCTATAGTATCGTAGGTATCCGAGGCCTCATCTACTTCCCCTTCCTTTTTATTGGGGATATAGGGCCTCATATTGTCATAAACCCCTTCACTGTTCCATCTTCCCCTTACATCTTGATAGACCACTATATTTCCCTCTTTCATCATTTTTCTATTGGGAGATATCAAGGCTTTGTATTCATTGGAACCGTAGGGTCTGGAACTATAGGGTGTTCTGGACATGATAATGGGATACTCTTTGGATGTGTCCTTGGGAGAATAAATGGTGGTGTGTAATTTGATACCATCCCGCATGGGAATGGCAATCTCTTTTTTGCTGTAAAAATCCCTAGGATTATAAGTATCGGTAATTCCAGTATTCGTTCTATTGGTGGAAGTTGGAACCCCTGTTCTTCCACATGATACCAGAACGATGGCTGATAAAAGGAATAAAATCTTGTTCATAAAGTTTAATTTTCTGTTTGCCGTTTTCGTAGAATAATATGCCTAGTTTAAAAAATAATTGCACCAACCAAAAAAAATAGATTGGACGACAAATTTCTTAATGTGGATTTAATGTTGCCTATTTAAGTAGCCCCAATTCTTTAAAATTGCTCACCCCTTTTTTCAACCACTCCTTATACGTTTCCCGATCGGTATATTGTACAGCAGTGTTCAAAATTTCCAGATCAGGGGACAGTTGCACATAATAAGGTTGTGAGGCGGCGTTAAAATTCAAAGTTTGGAAAGTACCCCATTTTTCACCAACTGTATTGATTTTTTTTACGCGTCCAGAGTCATATTTAAAATCGAATTGTTCCTCGGTAGGCAGTTCCTTTCTGTCGTCTATGTACAGGGATATCAAAACATATTCGTCCTTAAGGATAGGATAGATATCCGGTTCGCTCCACACATTTTCCTCCATTTTTCTGCAGTTTACACAAGCCCAACCAGTAAAGTCCAAAAGTACAGGCTTGTTTACTTCTTTGGCATAGGCAAGCCCTTTGTCAAAATCCTTAAAACAATCAATACCCAAAGGGCAATCGCTCTCTGTTTCAAAAACGCTGTAAAAATGAGGTGGTGGAAAACCGCTCAATAATTTTAAATCGGTAATTTTTGATAGCCCAAGTATTAAGTAGATTGCAAAAGCGGTACTAAGGATTGCTGTAAGCTTTCTTCCAGCAGCCAGTTTTTGTTTGGGACCATCGTGTGGAAATCTAAATATCCCAAATAAGTAAAGGGAAAGCAAGACGAATAATATAATCCAAATTCCCAGGAATATTTCCCGTTTAAAAATCCCCCAATTGCCCACTAAATCGGCATTGGATAAAAATTTAAATGCCAATACCAACTCCAAGAACCCTAGGGTAACTTTCACCGTAGTCATCCATCCGCCAGATTTTGGCAGGGTATTGAGCCAGGCAGGAAACAGGGCAAAAAGACCAAAAGGCAAGGCTAGCGCAACTCCAAAACCGATCATCCCCATAGAAAGGTTGGTGGCCACATCTCCTTTAGCCAAGGCCGTGCTTCCCAGTAGTCCCCCTAAAATTGGACCAGTACAGGAAAAAGACACTATAGCCAAGGTAACCGCCATAAAAAAGATTCCAAAAGCCCCTCCTACCTTTGAGGAAGCCGAGTCCATTTTATTGGCCCAGGAACTAGGAAGCGTCAATTCATAATATCCGAAAAAGGAAAAGGCAAAGAAAATAAAAATGAGAAAGAAAAATAGGTTTAGCCAAACATTTGTAGCAATGGTATTCAAGATTTGCGAGTCCACCGAATCGAACAAATGAAAGGGTAAACTCAATAGAAAATAAATCAATACTATAAAAAACCCATAAAGCAATGCATTTGCAATGCCTTTGGATCTGTTGGCTCCTTGTTTGGTGAAAAAGGACACCGTTAATGGTATCATGGGAAATACACAGGGCGTAAGCAAAGCAATCAAGCCTCCCAAAAACCCTAATACGAAAATGGTCCATAGACCCGATTTTTCATTCACGGCATTGTCGTCCCCATCAACAAGCAAATCTCTATTTTTAAGGTCCAATGTTAGTGCTTCGCTCATATCCAGGCTACGTTGGTCCACGCTCTGGTCGGCAACAATTATTTCTTCCCCTGTCAGGGAGATATGGAACAATTCATCCTTAGGAATGCAAACCTCCTTGCAGATTTGATAGAACAGACCAACATCGATCTGGTTGACATTTGGGTCAAGTAATTTTATTTTTTGTGTAAATACGGCCTTTTCTTTAAAGAAAGTTTCCTCTACCTCAAAAATATCGGAGTATTCGGTGAGGGTTTCGCTTTCTGAAGTGGTTCCTACCAGCTCATAGTCCTCACCTGCTTTTTCAAACGTAAATTCGCTGGGCAAGGAGCCGTTTTCATCCGTAAATTGGGAATAGATATGCCAGCCTTTATAGATATCGGCCTTAACTATAATCTTGTACTCGGTATCCGATATTTTTTCCGCTGCATAGGTCCATATGGCCGGATTATCATCCGATTGGGAAAATCCCAAGAAAAAACTGAACACCATTAAAAACAATCCCAATATATGCTTCATTATTCTAAAATAATCTTTATAATTTCTTTAGTCCTATCCGTAATTTTAAAACGGTCGTCGGCGCGTTTTCCTATAATCCAGACAACATTATTACCTGAACACAACAACCATTGTTTTTCTTTGGCAAAGATATCCATCTTCTCGTCCTTAAAATATTTGGAAACTTTTTTCTTTCCTCCCATTCCAAGTGGATAAAAATAATCTCCTTTTTGGCATTTACGGACAATCAATGGGTACTTTAACGTTTCTTTATCTAGGTATATTATCTTTAAAGAAGTCTCCCCAATTGTCTTAACCTTACTAAATTTCAAGGAAATAGGTTCTGATACTAGGGCTTGTCCCTCTTCTATGGTAAAAACCTCGGTACTATTTTGGGCAATAGGTTTTAGCAGCAAAATGTCCCTGTCCTTCAGTAATCTGTGGGTGTTGGAGTGCACTTCTTTTCCGCTGTTTGCTTTTAGAAGCCCATAAATGTCGTCCCATTGTGTAAATCCGTATTCCCTAAAAAAATGAAAAAGATAGGCTTTGGTGGGATTAAGAGCCAACAACGGGGCTACAGCTACTTTTTCCACTTGCCCCTCTTTTTTAAACAACTGCTCTCTTAAAGCGCTGATATGGTTATTTGCTATTTCTTGGGTCTGCCCAAGAAATTCCTGTGTCTTAAGGAAATTGTTTAGAAAACTAGGATTGAGTTCCTTGAGCTTTGGAATAATATTATGTCTGATGTTATTCCTTAAATATTTGGTATTCTCATTGCTGGCGTCCTCCCTCCAAATGATATCATTTGCCTCCGCATATGTTTTGATCTCTTTTCTGAAAAATTGCAACAAGGGTCTGGAGATAGAGGCGGTATGTGATGGAATTCCCGTAAGGCCTTCAATTCCCGTTCCCCTGGAGAGGTTGATAAGAAAGGTTTCCAAACTATCGTCCGCGTGATGGGCCGTGACTAGGGTATTAATATGGTGCGTTGTCATTATTTGTAAAAACCAATTATACCGGAGTTCCCGGGCAGCAATTTGCAGGTTGGTTTTGTGTTTTGCCATGTACCCATAGGTATCAAAACTGGTTACAAAAATTTCCTTGCCCAGATCCTTAGCCAATTTCCTGACCAGATCTTCATCCTTATCACTTTCCGAACCGCGCAATTTGAAGTTGCAATGCGCTATTGAGAAATCCAACTCGTAGGAAGCAGATAAATGAGCCAGAACAACACTGTCTACACCTCCACTACAGGCCAATAAAAATTTACCTTCTTTTAGATGGGGAAAGTGCAGGTCTATGTGATTCCTAAAGTTTTCTAACACACGGCTAATTTACGTAAGAAATATGATAGCAACTAGATTCAGCTGTAGAAGAGGTCCAAGCGGTTCCCCAACCATTTTCCGATCATATCCAAAGTATTTTTACTTCCAACGTCATTGTGTAATTCGTGATAGCCGCCTTCAATCAAATGTAGTTGGGTCTTATTGGAATTTTTATGAAATTTTTCGGTAGCCGTATAATCTATAATATTATCCCCGGTGCCATGCAATAAAAGGGTTTGGGTCTTTAGTTTGTAGGCATTGTCCACAGCCCACTCCCCTGCTTCAATTATGGGAAAAGAGTACATGGGACTTACCCTATCGTGTATCAAGGGATCCGCGATATATTTTTCTACTTCTTGGTCTATTCTAGAGATATGTTGTGGATTTAAGCCAGAGGACATAGTTATCGAAGGAAATATTTTCAGCATTGCCTTGCCTAAGACCATTTTCCATTTAGGTGGTTGAAAAGCCAATTTAAGGTATGGGCTTGTCGCTACAATACCTGCCAAATCCGATTTTATTCTCAAGCCATAGTTCAATACCAAATTTCCGCCCATACTATGTCCGTATAGGAATATCGGTTTATTGGGATTTAGCAATCTTGCTTTCGCAATTACGTTGTCCAAAAGTTCCAACAATGCCGAATAACTGGAACAATGTCCGCGTTTTCCTCCTGATTTTCCATGTCCTATATTGTCATAGCAGTAGACGGCCAAATTTTCTTCCAAAAGTCTGGGGATAACAGTGTCCTGGTAACGGCCCGAATGTTCCCCAAAGCCATGGACCAGAACAACAGCTCCTCTAACTATTTTAGGTCTTGCATACCATGCGCTAATTGGGATGTTTTTATATTGAAGATCAAGTATTCTTATATCCATAGTATTTAAACAAAGAATCTTACTGACACCTATAATTTATAAATGGTCAAGGTAGACTGAATATTGATCATAACCAAATCACCTATTAATTTTCGAGCACCTGCCTCATGGCCTTTGCCTTGAGTAGGCATTCTTCATACTCCTTTTCCGGAATTGCCTGGGCGGTAATAGCACTTCCCACGGAAAAAGACACGTATTGGGCTGTTTTGTTATAAAGAATACTTCGGATGACAACGTTAAAATCGAAATCGTTTTCTGGCGTAAAATAACCCACGGTGCCAGAATAGAGTCCTCTTTTTGAAGCTTCCAGCTCCTCTATGATCCGCATGGCCGACACTTTTGGTGCACCTGTCATACTGCCCATGGGAAAAGTTTCTTTAATAATGTCCACTGGATTTTTGGTGTTGGAAACCTCTGCTGTTATGGAGCTAATCATCTGGTGCACCTGATCAAAGGAATATACCTTACAAAGCTCTTCCACCTTCACAGACCCCTTTAAGGCACTTTTGGATAGATCGTTCCTTACCAGATCCACGATCATAATATTTTCCGCCCTTTCCTTTTGGTCCTTTTCCAGAGCTGCCACCAATTGCCTGTCCTCGTTTACGTCCAATGAGCGTCTTGCAGTGCCCTTAATGGGCTGGGAAATAATCTTGTTACCTTGTTTTTTAATGTAGCGTTCAGGGGAAGAAGATAAAAGATATTTGTCGTTTACCTTTAAAAAAGCTGAAAAAGGCGCTCGGGTTATGGAATTCAGTTTTAGATAGGTCTTTAAAGCATCTATTTCAGTGTTTTCTGCATAAAATTCCTGGCAAAAGTTGGCTTCATAGATATCCCCTCTATGTATATGGTTCAACATTTTATTTACGCGACTGAAATAATCGTCCTTAAATATTTTGAGTTTAATTCGAATATTGGACCGATCCTCGAATTCAGAGGTTGGTGTAGCAAGCATTTCGTTGATAACCCTAAAATCTTCTTCAATTTCATCGGCTACCATATTTAGATAATGGAAGGTAACTACTGTTCCTTCTACTCCTATTAATTTTTTGGGCTGAAAGAAATATAGTTCTGGGAAGTTCAGACCATCCGTATTGGAAGAGCTAAGCAGTTCAGTATCATTTTTTAGGTCATAGGCTAAATAGCCGAAAATCCAGTCTTTGGTGCTGGATTGGTAGCTGCCCAAATCGTCAAAAGCATTTTTGGCGTCGGTGACTATCGATGTTAGTGCGTCCACAGCAAGCAAACCATCAAATGAGCTGTACCTGTTCTTGTGCCCATTACTGTCTAGCCAGACAACCTCATAAAATTGTTGGGACCAATGTAATAGGGATTGTTTAAAACTTATTATGTCCGGAACCGTAAATGAAACCTTTTTTCGCAAAGACTTTTAAATTTGTGATAAGAATGTTTCCAAAGCGTTTTTATGTGCCTCGGCAAGCTCTGGCTCAGTTATACCCTTTGTCTTTTCAAAGGTATGATTAAAGGACGGTAAAGAAAAGGTGGCCGTTATTTCGCCCCCAAATCGAGTCAGCATTCCTTTCACTACCTCTAAAGAACCAGTTGCTCCCCTTCTGCCCCCAGAACAGGACATTAGTAAAATCTTAGTATCGGTCAGGAAATTTCTATCCACTCTGGATAACCAATCCAGCACATTTTTGAAATAGGCGGAAGGATTACTGTTATGTTCATTTACCGAAATAACCAAGGCGTTGGAATTGACTATCTTATCTCTTAGTTTCTTTAATAAATCCGAGTAACCCTCTTCCCTTTCCAAATCCTCACTGAAGACCGGAAAATTATAATCCACCATGTTAATAAGGTCAACCTCATTATCCTTAATAAGGGAGCAGGTGTATTTTACTAATTTATAATTGATGGAGGTGCTGGAATTACTCCCTGCAAAGGCCAATATACTGGACATCTTGTTTATTTAAATGTTTGCACAACGAAAATACCGCAAAATAGATTGAATTGCGAGGAAATTGCATAATTTTGCACGCGAAAACATCCAAAACCACTGTTTTACAAGTATATAGGATGTATATTAAAGTTAATATGGGGAATAACAACCTGAGATTGTATTTTATTGATGCTATTAGGGCATGGGCTATCCTTATGATGCTGCAGGGGCATTTCGTGGATGGTTTGCTCGACAATGCATTTAGGGATAATTCCAATACTTTTTATTCGGTTTGGAAATATTTTCGGGGGGTTACGGCACCGGTCTTCTTTACGGTTTCTGGATTTATATTTACCTACCTCTTAATTAAAGGGAATGAAATTGGGTTTAATAACCCAAGAGTGAAAAAAGGTATTAAAAGGGGATTGCAATTGCTGGCAATAGGATACTTGCTAAGGCTAAACTTTTTTGGATTGTTAAAGGGCCAGATTTATGGTTCTTTTTATTTGGTAGATGTTCTGCATTGCATTGGTCTTTCAATTTTGGGTATAATCGCTATTTATCTTCTTACTATCTCCAGAAATAAATACCTGTTTCCTGGAGTTTTATTGGCTACTACCCTAATTTTATTTGTACTGGAACCCAATTATAAGCAATACGCACATGTGTATATGCCGGAACTACTTGCCAATTATTTGACTAAGGCCAATGGATCGGTGTTTACTATAATTCCTTGGTTCGGGTATGCTTCGATTGGGGCATTTATGTCCGTGTTGTTCAATAGGTTCAAAAATTTCAAATATTTATATCCTGCCGCCATTGCAAGTTTTTCCATTGTGGGTATTGGGCTTTTGTTTTATTCCTCGGGCTTCTTTTTAAAGTTGTATAACTGGACCGGGATGCTCGTATTTTCCAAAGTCTATTTTAACAACTATTTGTTTATACGCCTAGGGGATGTCTCCTTGGTATTTGCCGTATTTATGTTGTTCAGAAGATTTATGGGCAATAGTAACGTACTTAAGATCGGGCAAAGTACCCTCTCTATTTATGTGATTCATTATATTATTTTGTACGGAAGTTTCACCGGTTTGGGGCTGTATTATTTCTTGAACCACAGTCTCTCCCCTACTGTCGTAATTCCGGGAGCACTGGCCTTTATGTTGGCAACTACAGTCTTGGCGCTTCAATTTGAGAAGAACAAAGTTTATATAAAGTTGCAATTATCCACTTTTGTTAAGACGGTTCAACTTATGGCAGATGCTTGGTTGAACGAGGAAGGTCAGCCCTTGTTAAAAGCTTTCGTGCTAAAATCCAAACTGACTTTGATACGCTTATTTAGAATGGTGAAAAATTAGTTGATCAATCTTTTTCCTACTTACGTTTGCCTTATTTTCGCTTAAAAATATAAAATGAGCGATACGAATAATAAATATTCCCCAATTGCTGTGGAATTGGAGAAGGATAAAAAATATAAGTGGTGTACTTGCAGCCATAGTAGCATTCAACCTTTTTGCGATGGTTCCCATAAAGCGGAAAACGCTTCCCCTCCTATGGTTTTTATTGCCGAAGAGGATAAAAGGGCACATTTATGTACCTGTAAATTAACAAAGAACCCACCTTTTTGTGATGGTACCCACAAGTTGTAAATACACTTCTGAAAGGTTGTAGGATACAAAGTAAAAGCCCCGTTGGATAAAATCTAGCGGGGCTTTTTATACTGAACTCTTTTTTACTCGATAATCGAGATTAAAACCTGCCTACCCGTTCAATTCATGCGGGCGTCGAAATCTAAAATAAGCGTTCTTTCAATGCTTCGCGGGCCTGCCTTTGTCGGCCGATAGGCTTACCCCGAGCTAGTTTACTTAAACATGTAGGGCTCTATTATCGGTCGCGGCCAAAGCGGCCTCTTTTACGGCCTCTGCAAAGGTAGGATGTGCATGGCTCATTCTGGAAATATCCTCGGCGGATGCCCTAAATTCCATTGCAGTTACTGCCTCGGCTATTACATCGGCCATACGGGCTCCGATCATATGTACTCCCAAGACTTCATCGGTCTCCTTATCGGCCAGAATTTTTACAAATCCGTCCAAGTCCATACTTGCCCTAGCGCGTCCCAAGGCACGCATTGGAAACTGACCTACCTTGTATTCTACACCGGCCTCTTTTAGTTCTTCTTCAGTTTTGCCTACTGCGGCAACTTCAGGCCAAGTATATACTACACCTGGAATTAAGTTATAGTCTATATGGGGTTTTTGTCCCGCCAATATTTCGGCCACAAAGGTTCCTTCTTCTTCAGCCTTGTGTGCCAACATAGGACCTCTTACCACATCACCTAAAGCATAAATATTGGATATGTTGGTCTGTAGGTGGTCATTGACGGCAATGGTACCGTTCTTTTCCAATTTAACCCCGGAAGCCTCAATATTTAAACCATCCGTAAACGGTCTTCTACCTACCGAAACCAAGCAATAATCACCTGTAAATGTAATCTCCTCTCCCTTTTTATCCTCAGCTTTCACAATTACTTCCTTGCCTTTGGCTTCTACAGCTTTAACCTTGTGGGATAAATTAAATTTTACTTTTTGCTTCTTCAAAACCTTTAATAGTTCTTTGGAAAGCGCTCCGTCCATTCCAGGTATTATACGGTCCATATACTCTATGACAGTTACTTCTGCACCCAATCTCTTGTAGACCTGTCCCAATTCCAATCCTATTACGCCACCACCTATAATCAGTAGGTGTTTCGGAATTTCTTTAAGCTTTAAGGCCTCGGTAGAAGTAATAACCCGCTCCTTGTCCAATTTTATAAAAGGTAGGCTTGATGGCTTGGACCCAGTGGCAATAATGATGTTTTTTGCCTCAATGGTCTCCGTTTTGCCATCGTTCTTTTTTATGTCGATGTGGGTTGCGTCCTTGAAGCTTCCCAAGCCCTCATAAACATCAACTTTATTTTTGTCCATCAAGAATTTAACCCCTGAAGAAGTCTGATCGACCACGGCTTGCTTTCTGGCAATCATTTTTTCAAGGTTTATCTTAATTTCCCCAGGAATTTCAATTCCGTGATCTTCAAAATGCTTAACGGCATCTTCGTAATGATGGGAAGAATCCAGCAATGCTTTGGAAGGAATACATCCTACATTAAGGCAGGTGCCCCCTAAAGATGAATATTTTTCTATTATCGCAGTTTTCATTCCTAACTGGGCACAACGGATTGCTGCAACATATCCACCAGGACCTGAGCCGATTATGGCTACATCGTATTGGGTCATATTATTATTGTATTGAAAAGATTAGTTTCATTTTTGTGAATACAAAAATACGAATGTTTTATTGTTGGGCAACACTCATATTTCATGGGATATTGGTGTGTTAAGGATCGTTTTTGTTAAATAAACACTTCTGTGGTACTTTTTAATTCATTTATAACAAAGGAACTTTGAGTACTGCCAATGTGGTTTATGGCAGTAAGTTTGGTGATCATGAACTCCCGATACTCTTCCATATCGGCTACATATATTTTAAGGATATAATCATAATCGCCACTTATGTGATAACACTCGGCCACCTCTTCCAATTTAAGTACTTCGCGTTCAAATTGAAGAACATACTCCTTTATATGCTGTACCAATTTAATATGGCACAAGACGGTAAAGGCTTTGTTTACTTTCTTTTTGTCCACCAGGGCTACGTAATTGGTGATTACACCTAATTTTTCAAGCCTTTTGATACGTTCGTATACTGCTGTAACCGACAAATTTAAATGCAGAGCGTATTCCTTAGTGGTCTTTTTACTATCATTTTGCAATAATCCCAATAATCTAGTGTCTATTTCGTCAAACTTCATGCTGATATATTTTCTATAACTTACTTATTATTTCATGGTTAACACAAAAATAAACTAAATAAATATCATATTGTAGTTTTGTATTCTACATAAGTGTCGATATATTGATTATTATCGGCAATAAATGTAATTTTATAGTAAATTAAATATGTTATTATGGATTTTAAAGCATCTGATGAATTACAGGATTTGCAGTATTTTGGAGAATATGGGGGTGTCAATCCTTCTATATCGGACTCTTCAACCTACACTTTTTTATCTGCCAAAACTATGTTCGACACTTTTGAGGGGAACACGGAAGGCTGTTATCTTTATAGTCGACATTCCTCCCCTTCCAATCTATATTTGGGCGAGGCCTTGGCTGCTTTGGAAGGTACGGAAACGGCCAATGTAACTGCAAGCGGTATGGGAGCCATAAGCGCTGTTATTTTGCAGTTGTGCAATGCTGGCGACCATATTGTTAGTAGTAGAACCATTTATGGAGGTACTTACGCCCTGATGAAGAATTTTTTAAAAAAATTCAATATTGGGATTTCCTTTGTTGATACCACTAAATTGGACCAGGTGGCCATGGCAATAACCCCCAAAACAAAAATGATATATTGTGAGTCGGTCAGCAACCCTTTATTGGAAGTAGCCGATATAAGGGCACTTTCCAAACTCGCTACAAAACACAACACACCTTTAGTGGTAGATAATACCTTCTCTCCCCTATCCATCTCTCCTGCAAAATTGGGGGCGGATATTGTGATCCACAGTTTAACCAAGTTTATAAACGGGACTAGCGATTGCGTTGCCGGAGCAGTTTGTGGAACTAAAGATTTCTGTTTGGGTCTAAAGGATGTTAATAACGGAGCAGGGATGTTATTGGGTAGCACTTTGGATAGCCTAAGAGCCTCTTCCATTTTGAAAAACATGAGAACCCTTCATATTAGAATAAAAAAGCACAGTGAAAATGCGATGTACCTGGCAAAGAATTTTGAAAAAGACGGACTGCGTGTGGTATATCCAGGTTTAAAATCGCATATGGGACATGAGGTGATGAAAAAACAATATAATATGGAATATGGATTTGGTGGACTAATGACCTTGGATGTGGGATCTCTGGAAAATGCCAATGCCTTAATGGAATTAATGCAGAAGAAACATTTGGGATATTTAGCGGTTAGTTTGGGCTTTTACAAAACCTTATTTAGTGCACCTGGAACTTCCACCTCTTCCGAAATTCCTATGGAAGAGCAATTAGAAATGGGCTTGTCCAACGGTTTAATTCGGTTCTCCATAGGATTGGATGATCATATACACCGCACATATATAGCTATGAAGGGTTGTTTAAACGAATTGGGAATCATATACCCACAGGAGTCAGGGACTTAATATTTGGTTTGCAGAACAGTTGGCAAAATTGTAATATTACGAAGAAACTAATAGCTTATAGATGCAAAACCTAAGTACCAATCCCGCTGGACCTGAAAATGAACATATTGTAGAGAATAAGGAATTAAATATGTGGGAGGCTCTTATCCCTGTATTTATTTTAATGATGATGCTCGCCTACAATATTTTCTATGCCAATGGGGAATGGTTCGGGGAGTATTCCAATCAGATTATTTTATTGATAGGTGGGGCCATAGCTGCCGTTGTGGGTTTTTTTAATAAAACCACTATTAAAACAATGTGGTTGGAAGTCTTGGAAAATTTGAAAAGTATCCTGGTTCCTATTATGATTTTGTTATTGGTAGGCGCTTTGGCCGGTACTTGGTTGGTCAGTGGCATTATCCCTGCCATGGTCTATTACGGTTTGCAAGTATTGAGTCCATCCATATTTTTGCCAGCTTCTGTTGTTATTGCGGCAATTATTTCTATAGCTACCGGAAGTTCATGGACTACTTCCGCTACGGTGGGGATAGCTCTTGTGGGGATTGGAGCGGCTTTGGGTATCTATCCGGGCATGGTGGCCGGAGCTGTTATTTCAGGGGCATACTTTGGGGATAAGATGTCCCCTTTGAGCGATACTACCAACTTGGCCCCTGCTATGGCCGGAACAGATCTGTTTACCCATATAAAATACATGACTATTACAACCGTTCCTACTATCTTAATAACATTGGCGGTTTTTGCGATTATAAGTTTAAACATAGAAACCTCGGGGAGCGCGGATGTAAGTGCGCTTTTGGAAACCATTAAAAATACGTTTAATATCACTCCCTATTTGTTTATCGTACCTGGGGTGGTAATAGCACTTATACTTTTAAAGACCAGGCCATTGATAGCGCTGGGTTCAGGTGTGGCTATGGCAGGGGTTTTTGCCCTGTTTTTCCAAACAGAAGTTTTAAAAGAACTATCGGACTCCAATGTGACCGCCATTTTTAATGCCATATTTACCGATACGGCCGTTGTAACCGAAAATGAAAAGTTAAATGAGCTCTTTAGTGCTGGAGGTATGCAAGGTATGCTTTGGACCATATATCTTATTTGCTGTGCAATGGTATTTGGCGGTATTATGGACGGGATTGGAGCTTTGGCCCGAATTACAAAATCCTTATTGTCCGTTGCACGTTCTGTGTTTGGATTGTTTGCCAGTACCGTTATGAGCTGTATTGGTCTAAACACCATTGCCAGCGACCAATATCTAGCTATTGTTATCCCTGGGAAAATGTTTAAGAAAGCTTTTCAGGACAAGGGCTTGGCCCCGGAAAATTTGAGTAGGACCTTGGAAGATTCGGGAACGGTAACTTCTGTATTAATTCCTTGGAATACCTGCGGGGCTTATCAGTCCGGTGTATTGGGTGTTGGTGTTGCCGAATACTTTGTTTATGCCATTTTCAATTGGTTAAGTCCGTTTATGACCTTGTTCTTTGCTGCATTAAACCTAAAGATAAGACAGCTTAAAAGATCTACGGCGACAGTTTGATCCAATTGCAATTCAGAGTTCAATAATCCAATAATGCACCTTGTAGGCAATTCCTGTAAATTAGGCCCAGCTAATTGCTTGTAGTCTTTTTTTTTATTCTGAACTTCACCCCGCAATCAGGGTGTTTTTAAATCGGCGTGCTCTAACTGCTATTGGCCAAAAAAAGGTCATATTTAAATAAATGGAATTATTTTGGAAGTTCTTGATTTTGTCCAAAAACGAACATGATATTTTTAGCCTATGCTAATTGTGAAATCAAGAAATTTAAGGTTCAAATTTTTGCAATTTCACAAGCAAATACAAGAATCGGCAGAGGTATATACAATAATTATATTGGCATAAGTTTTTTAAATCCATATTAGCACAAACCCCTGTAATTAGACGTAATTTTACATCAGAAATTAATAGTATAAATTTTATAAATATGACTTTAGTAGGTAAAAAATTTCCAAATCTTAGCGTTAACGCAATGAACGATTTAGGCGATACTTTCAAATTGAATGTTTTGGAAGAAGCTCAAAAAAATAATAAAAAGGTGATCTTGTTTTGGTATCCAAAAGATTTCACTTTTGTATGTCCAACGGAATTACATGCTTTTCAAGCTGCATTGGGTGAATTTGATAAAAGAAACACCTTGGTAATTGGTGCTTCCTGTGACACTGCCGAAGTTCATTTTGCGTGGTTGAGTACTGCTAAGGACAATGGCGGTATTGAAGGAGTTACTTATCCTATTCTTGCCGATAGCAACAGAAACTTGGCCTCTACTTTGGGTATCTTGGACATAACCAATGAACAGTATAATGAGGAAACCGGTGTTGTTATGGTAGATGGCGACAATGTAACCTACCGTGCCACTTATCTTATAGATGAAGAAGGTACTGTCTTTCATGAGGGGATCAATCACATGCCTTTGGGAAGAAATGTCAACGAATATCTTCGATTGATAGATGCCTATACCCATGTGCAAGAAAAAGGTGAAGTATGTCCAGCCAACTGGGAAGAAGGTAAAGACGCAATGACGGCTGATAGAAATGGCGTTGCCAGTTATTTGTCCGCACACGCAAACTAAATTTAGGAATTACAAATTAAGGGGTCAATTGAAATGTGAAATTGACTCCTTTTTTATAAAATTAATTTTAGAACATATGATAGTTGAATTAGAAAATGATAATCTAAAAGAGATTATTGATCAAAATAAAAATGTAGTGGTTCAATATTCGGCTACTTGGTGTGGTAACTGTAGAATAATGAAACCAAAGTTTAAAAAAGAAGCGTCTATTAATGAGGATATTACCTTTGTTCTTGCAGATGCAGAAAAGTTCCCTGAATCCAGAAAGATGGCCAATGTGGACAATCTTCCCACTTTTGCCATTTTCAGTAATGGTGAATTCAAGAATCAGGTTCAGACAAATAAATATGACGTTTTAAAAGATTTGATCAGTGAAATTACCAGTAATTAAACACCTTACCAGCTTTATTGCTGAAAATGACGAGGATTATGTATTGGAAACCATAGAAACATTGGAGTCCTTAACGGAAGTTTCTTCGCTAAAAGATGAGGAATTGGATGTTATTGGTGAATTGATCTCCAATTTATACGGGGCTCTGGAGGTACAAAAATCCATAAAGGAAGGTAAGCCACAAAAAGAGGCCTTGAACGAATTTATGCAGCGGGTGGTTGGTTCCATTGACAAGTAACTGCAATAGAATCTTTTATCCAATAGCGCCAAATCCCTCATTTATATATATAGAGGGATTTGCTATTTATATAAGTGACCAAGCGCGACTTAATTTTAACCAATATTCCTTATTTATCAATCATATATTTTTTATTTTCACGCAAATTTTAAAAATCAAACATGGCTACAGTAACACTTAAAGGAAATGCAATTAACACTATAGGAACATTGCCTCAGGCAGGAGGCAAGGCACCAGGATTTTCGTTGACCAAAGGAGACTTGTCCATCGTAAATTTAGAAGATTACAAAGGTGAAAAAGTAATATTGAATATTTTTCCTAGTGTAGATACCGGTACATGTGCCCAATCCGTTAGGGAATTCAATAAAAAAGCTGCTGAATTGGGAAACACAAAGGTCTTATGTGTTTCCAAAGATCTTCCATTTGCCCAAGGGCGTTTCTGTGGTGCGGAAGGAATTGAAAAGGTAGAAATGTTGTCCGATTTTAGGGATGGTAACTTTGGGAAAGCCTATGGTGTTGAGTTTATAGACGGGCCACTTCAGTCCCTTCACGCCAGATCGGTTGTGGTTTTAGACCAGGAAGGTAAGGTAACATATACGGAACAGGTTGCGGAAACGGTTGACGAGCCTAATTATGAGGCGGCCTTAGAAGCATTGCTGGATGCCTAAGGAGAGCTTCTTGATGAACCGCATTAAAAGTGTGGGCTTCGCTTTCAAGGGAGCTTTTCTCTTGATAAGAACAGAATCCAGCATTAAGATTCAGGTTTTTATCACTTTGGTGATGACCGCTGCTGGATTCTATTATGAAATTTCCAACACGGAATGGATTTTTCAGGTTATGGCAATTGGATTGGTATTGGGTATTGAGGGGCTTAATACCGCTATTGAAAAAACAGCTGATTTTGTCCATCCAGAATTTGATGAAAAAATTGGGTTTATTAAGGATATCTCTGCAGGGGCGGTTATGCTGGTAGCCATTGCTGCATCTATTGTAGGTCTTATCATCTATATTCCCAAGATCTTTTAGGAACTTTAATTATACCCAATTGTCTGCGCGGCCTATACAGTGTTTCCTTAAAATACTATTTCAAACGGAAAAGTTCTGATGAGTTCATAAGTAAATTTGTAATTTAGCCACCAGAATTTAAGATTTAATGGCAAAGAAGGTAAAAAAACCCAAGTCAGCAACCAGTAAAAAAGGCTTTTCCTTAAAATTATCGCAACAGAACAAAGTTATTTTTGGGGGGTTGTTAATGCTTTTAAGTATTGCACTGTTCTTTTCTTTTATATCATTTTATTTTACCTGGCAGGATGATCAAAGTTTACTTACCGAATTTGCTGACAGAAATGAACAGGCCAAAAATTTATTGAACAAATTTGGAGCCAATGTGAGTCATTTTGTCCTCTACAAAGGCTTTGGTATTTCATCCATCATATTTACCTTTCTACTATTTCTTTCGGGTCTACACCTATTTTTAAGCATGCAAAAACAGGGGCTGCTAAAAAAATGGATATGGGGATTGGTATTGATTATCTGGTTCTCCGTAGCTCTTGGATTTTTGGCAGCGGGAAAACCGCTGTTAGGAGGTATGGTCGGTTTTGAGATCAACGACTACCTTCAAGATTATGGGGGGAAAGTAGGGGTATTTCTACTATTGCTTTTTGGTCTGATCGTTATTTTGGTAAGATTGTTCCAATTTGCCCCGGACAAGGCAGTTGCTTATATAAGCGATAAGGGAAAATCTTTGGCCACTGAGTTTAAAAACGGTAAGGCAGGGAAGGTTGTCGATAATGACAGGGAGAACGATATTTTATATACCAACGATAAGGATAAGGATAAAGAAGAAACGCCGGTGGTTATAGATACCTACACCCATAAAAAAGATATTCCCGTTTTGGCTAAAGAGGATGTGGACGAGGAATTTGAAGTTAAGGTGGGAACCGAAGAGGATACTATTGCCATGGAGGTGGAAAAAATTAAGGAAGAGAAAGAGGAGTCCGACAATATTTCCGATAAACTTGTGGAGGATTTTGGTGAATTTGACCCTACCTTGGAATTGGGCAATTTTAAGTTTCCCCCATTGGACCTTTTGGACCAGCATGGTGCCAGTGGTGGTATTACCATCAATCAGGAGGAACTGGAGGAAAACAAGAATAGAATTGTTGAGACACTAAAGAACTATAAAATTGGTATTGCACAAATTAAGGCAACCATAGGTCCCACGGTTACCCTATATGAGATTGTTCCCGAAGCAGGGGTGCGAATTTCAAAAATTAAAAACTTAGAGGATGATATAGCCCTTTCTTTGGCTGCCTTGGGCATACGTATTATAGCTCCCATTCCTGGGAAGGGAACCATTGGTATAGAGGTCCCCAATAAAAATGCCACTATTGTTTCCATGCGTTCGGTAATTGCCTCCAGCAAATTCCAGAAAGCAGAAATGCAATTGCCAATTGCCTTTGGAAAAACCATTAGCAATGAAACCTTTGTGGTAGATCTGGCTAAAATGCCCCATTTATTGATGGCAGGGGCTACGGGACAGGGTAAATCTGTTGGTTTAAATGCAGTATTGACCTCTTTGCTATATAAAAAACACCCGGCAGAGGTGAAATTTGTTCTTATAGACCCCAAAAAGGTGGAACTTACCCTATTTAATAAGATAGAAAGACATTATTTGGCCAAATTACCGGATTCCGAGGAAGCTATAATTACGGATAACAACAAGGTAATAAATACCTTAAATTCGCTTTGTATAGAAATGGACAACCGTTATGAGTTGTTAAAGGCGGCCATGGTACGTAATATAAAGGAATACAACGCCAAGTTTAAGGCTAGGAAGCTAAATCCAAATGACGGGCATATGTTCCTCCCCTATATTGTCTTGGTTATTGATGAGTTTGCCGATTTGATTATGACCGCCGGGAAGGAAGTGGAAACACCTATTGCCAGGCTGGCACAATTGGCTAGGGCCATTGGGATACATTTGATCATTGCAACCCAAAGACCTTCGGTCAACGTAATTACCGGGATTATAAAAGCCAACTTCCCGGCTAGAATTGCTTTTCGGGTAACCTCAAAAATAGATTCTAGGACCATTTTGGATACCCAAGGAGCGGATCAATTAATTGGTCGTGGAGATATGTTATTTACTCAAGGCAATGACGTAACAAGGATTCAATGTGCCTTTGTGGATACCCCGGAGGTAGCCAAGATTACAGAATTCATTGGTTCGCAAAGGGCCTATCCGGATGCGCATTTACTTCCGGAATACCTAGGAAATGATGATTCTGGCACAAGTATTGATTACAACATATCTGATAGGGATGCCATGTTTAGGGAGGCGGCAGAAGTAATTGTAATTGCACAACAGGGTTCGGCTTCCTTGATACAAAGAAAGTTAAAGTTGGGATACAACAGGGCCGGGAGAATTATTGACCAATTGGAAGCGGCAGGTATTGTTGGTCCTTTTGAAGGTAGTAAGGCTCGTCAGGTTCTCGTACCCGATATTTATGCCCTAGACCAACTTTTGAGCAATGAAAGTGCATAAGAGGCACTATTAAAAATTAAATAGAAGACAAATGAAACTTAAATTATCTATTATAGTATTGGTATTATCTACTTCATTTTCCATGGCCCAAAGCGCTTCGAAGGCCAAAACTTTGTTGGATGAAGTGTATAATAAAGTAAAAAGTTATGACAATATTTTTGTAGACTTTAAATATAGCCTACACAATGAGGAGGCCAATATTAATACCGAAACCCGCGGGGATGTTACTATGCAAGGCGACAAGTATTTGTTCAATTATTTGGGTTCCAAGCAAGTGTATGATGGTAAAATGGTATATACCGTTGTTCCAGAAAATGAAGAGGTTACCATTGAAGAAAAATTGGATGATGAGAACACCATTACCCCTTCCAAAATGCTCACTTTTTACAAACAAGGGCACAACTATGATTGGGACATTTTACAAAATATCCAAGGCAGAAAAATACAGTTTGTGAAGTTGACGCCTATTGATACCAATTCTGAAATTAAGTCTATTCTGTTGGGGATAGATGTGGAGACCAAGCACATTTATAAACTTATTGAAACGGGTAAGAATGGTACAAAAACAACTATTACTGTTAATTCTTTTAAAATAGACCAGCCCTTGTCCAAAACCTTATTTACTTTTGATGAGAACAAGTATAAGAATGATGGCTACTACATCATAAGAAATTAGACATTGAGAATTCTAGACCGATATATATTATCGAGGTTCCTCTTTAATTTTTTCAGTTCGTTTGTGATACTGATGTTTATCTTTGTATTTCAAACGATCTGGTTGTTTATTGATGATTTTGCCGGTAAGGGCCTGGATATTTTTATTATCGGGAAATTCCTTTTTTATCTTATGCCCAACCTAATGGAGCGGGTAATACCCTTAACGGTGCTGCTCTCCTCTATCCTAACCTTTGGTACCTTTGCGGAGAATTATGAATTTGCCGCTATGAAGGCCTCCGGGATTTCTTTGCAAAGGGCTATGTTGACCCTTATTATTTTTGTAATCTTTTTAGGTGGGGTTACTTTTTATTTTGCAAATAATATTATCCCTGTTTCGGAACAGAAGATTTACAATTTAAGAAGGAATATCGCTAAGGTAAAACCGGCGGCCATTATTTCGGAAGGAGTTTTTAGTGATCTGGAGGGTACGGAGATGAATATGAAGGTGGACCGAAAATACGGGGAAAAAGATCGGTTCCTTGACAAGGTGATCATTCATGAAAAATCCAAGAATAAGGTCAATACTACAGTAATCAAGGCTGAATCAGGGGAACTTATTAGTAGTGAGCAATCAGATATTTTACAATTGGTATTGAAAGATGGGCATTATTATCAGGACATGATAACGAAGAATAACAAGGACAAGAAGAAAAACCCTTTTACCAAAGCCAATTTTAAGACCTATACCATAAACAAGGATCTTTCAGACCTTAACGATGTGGATTTGGATGAAGAGCGCGATGTAAGTACCGATAAAATGAAAAACATCTCGCGTTTAACCAAGGATATAGATTCCCTTAAAGAAGATAACGTAAGATTGGTGACGGCTTTTTCGAAAAACATTGTCGGCCGTATGGGCGCTTTTGTGCCGCTTAAGAAGCCCGATTCCTTATCTCAAATAACTATTGACCAAAAAAAGAAGGAAAGGGATTCCTTGGGCACTGTGGTATCTACAGATAGTATTATAGCACTTTTTCCATCTTGGCACCAAACGCAGATCATTAATTCTGCCAAGAGTTCCACTTCCAATATTATTACAAGCATACAGGGAAAGAAAAATGAACTTCAAATAAAATATAAGATCTATCGCCTTCATATTCTATCGCTACATAAAAAATATGCCTTGGCATTGTCTTGTATTATTTTGTTCTTTGTTGGGGCTCCATTAGGAGCTATCATCAGGAAAGGAGGATTAGGGTTGCCTATGGTAATTGCCATTATCTTATTTCTTACCTATTACTTTATTGGTGTATTTGCTGGTAATTACGCCAAGGAAGGAAATATTAATCCCATTATTGGGGCATGGCTATCCACGTTAATAATGTTACCTTTAGGTGTTTTCTTAACCAGACGGGCCACAGCGGACAAGGGTTTAATGTCTTTTGGAAGTATATTGGATTATTTTAAGGGCATATTTAAGAAGAAAGATAAAATTGCTGCAACATGACAACAAAAGTTGATAAGACCATTACGTTAAATACCATTGAGGAAGCTATTAAGGATATAAGGCAAGGCAAGGTAATTATTGTTGTGGATGATGAAAATAGGGAGAATGAAGGGGATTTTTTGGCAGCTGCAGAACTGGCCACTCCAGAATTGATCAACTTTATGGCTACCCATGGCCGGGGGCTTATATGCGCTCCACTTACCGAAGGTAGATGTAAGGAATTGGGTCTGCACATGATGGTGCACAATAACACCGACCCTATGGACACCGCTTTTACCGTTTCTGTGGATTTAAGGGGACACGGAGTAACAACGGGTATTTCTGCTGCCGATCGCGCAAGTACAGTGAAAGCTTTAACCAATGAAAGCATTAAAGCCCATGATTTGGGAAGGCCGGGGCATATATTTCCCCTGGTGGCCAAAGAAGGTGGAGTATTAAGAAGAACTGGACATACCGAAGCTGCCATAGATTTTGCCCGCTTGGCCGGACTTAAGCCTGCTGGGGTCATCGTGGAAATCATGAACGAAGATGGGACTATGGCCAGATTGCCACAATTGGTAAAAGTAGCCAAGACATTCGATCTAAAAATTGTGTCTATCGAAGCCCTTATTGCTTACCGAATGGAACACGACAGTCTGATCAGGAAAAAGGAAGATTTTAATATTGTAACCAGATTTGGGGAATTTAGATTGAGGGCCTATCAACAGACGACCAACAACCAAGTACATATAGCATTGACCAAGGGTACCTGGAAAAAGGATGAAAAGGTACTTACCAGAATAAATTCTACCTTGATCAACAATGATATTTTAGGCACCCTTACCAATAATCCGGACAAAAAATTAGAGGATATGTTCAATGCCATTAACGAAGAGGGCAAGGGCGCTATTGTTTTTATAAATCAGGAATCCGAATCCTTGAATTTATTGGGTAGATTGGGAGAACTAAAGGAATTGCAAAAACAGGGAATCTACAAGGCTCCCAAAGTTGATATGGATGCCAAGGATTTTGGTGTAGGAGCCCAAATTTTGCACGATTTGGATATCGCTAAAATTAGATTGTTGAGCAATTCTACCCACACTAAAAGGGTTGGACTTGTAGGCTACGGACTGGAAATTGTGGATTACGTAACGTATTAATAAGGACGTTTAAATCTTAAATAATAAATGCCGAAGGTTCAATTTCCTTTGGCATTTTATTTTGGCTCAAGGTAGTCCCGACTTACAAGGGTCTTACCCAGATGTTTCTAAATTGAGTTTTGTTGCCGTGGTCCTGTAGTGAAAGTACATCATCACCATGGGCAGAGGGGTAGTCATGCAAACCAATATAATAGGTGTTACCACTAATCTCTACATTATTTTGTACTAGAACACCGTTGTGTAGAACCGTAATCCTCGCCTTGGCATCCAATCGGCCATCTTTTTTAAATCTAGGGGCCGTATAGATTACGTCGTAAGTGTTCCATTCCAATGGACCGCGCATCGCATTTACCAAGGGTGCGTGGTCTTTATAAATACTAGCTGCCTGTCCGTTTCTATAGGTACGGTTATTGTAAGAATCCAATATTTGCAATTCATATCTGTTCTGCAAAAATAATCCGCTATTGCCCCTACCCTGGCTTGAACCTTCCACCACATCCGGAGCACTAAATTCTATGTGAATCTGGCAGTCACCAAATTTCATCTTTGTACTTATACCTCCAGATCCGGGAACTACTTCCATATGGTTATTGTCTACAATTTTCCATGGTGCCGGTTGTGCATTGTCTTTTTGTTTTACCCATTGATCCAAGTTTGTGCCATCAAATAAAATTATTGCATCCGAAGGGGCGTCTCCCAATGTTTTTGCAGGAGTCACTACACTTACTTCTGGTTCCCATATTTCCGTCATTTCTGCCTTCATGGGCATAGGGGATACTTCAGGAGGAGTGCTGATATGTTTGTTTTGTGCTTCTATTTGCAAACAAAAAGCAATAGAAAATAGGAAAAGGAAAATAGTCTTGGAATTCATATTACTAAAAGATTTAATGGTGATTTGATTTGCTATTTTAAATATACTTATATTCCTCAAGATTTACATGGATATATATTAATATTCTTAAGGTCAATACTTGTTCAGTTTTCATCACCCCAATTATGGCGAAAGATACATGTAGTTGATATAAACCAATGGCTGTTTATATATTTCAAGTGAAACTAGGGATTTTGATCCTTATGTTTCACCTTATATATAATTCTATTGACCCATCTCAAGTTCGAGTTCCCCTCCTTTTACTATTTGTGAGTGTCTTACGGTGAATCCATTTAGAGCTTTACCATCCAAACTGGAGCTTTTTATAAGCCAGTTATCCATATCGCTGTTTTTTACCTTTATAGTAAATTTATTGCCTTTATAATATTGGGGATGAAGACTTATCTCTATGGTGTCAAAAATTGGACTTCCCAATTCATAAACCGGATCATTTTCGGTTCCTCCGTTCATTTGAAAAAGACCTATTTTCATTAGAACGGATAAACTTCCCATAAGTCCCTGGTCTTCATCGCCATTGTAGCCAGTTGCAGGAGAAAGTCCACTAAAAACTTTGTCTACCACTTTTCTAGACCAAAATTGCGCTAGATCGGGCCTGTCCAACTGATTAAATACAAATGCCGTCTGAATGGATGGTTGGTTACCGTAATTGATGGGTATACGTCTATATTCCGGGTGAAGTTCCTGCGAGTGCGAATTACCTGCTGTGAACCCTAGTTTTTCCGCCACCTCGAATTGATGATTCAATTTTTCAGCGGCCTTCGATTTGCCGCCCATCAAGTTTGCCAAACCGCCAATGTCATGAGGTACAAACCACGTTGATTGTGCCCCATTCGACTCTATAAATCCATGCTGGTGTTCGTAAGGATCATAATTCTCCAACCAACCTCCTTCTACATCCTTTGGTCTCATCCAACCGGAAACTTTGTCGAATACATTTTGGTAATTATAGGAACGCAGGGCAAACACATCATAGTCATCCTTATGCCCAAGTTTTTTGGCCAATTGTGCCAAGGTCCAATCTTGGTAGGCATATTCCATAGTTAGGCTAGCTCCGTCCTGGTGTCCTCCAAATTTACCCTCGGGAATCGGATAGGGAACAAAACCGTTATTCAGGTAATACTTAAAGCCTCCACCAAGCGCTGTTTTATGTTCATAACCAGCCTTTTCCATAATTCCTCCTGGCATATGATTTTTCTTTAATGCCTGATAAATAAATTCGGTATCTTCCTTAATAATACCTTTCTGAATGGCGCTGACTATAAAAGGGGTAGACGAGGCACCTGTCATAACATAAGTGTAATTGCCCCCTGAAGGTCCCCGTGGGACCAAACCACCATCCCGATAATATTGTATCAGGGAATGGACAAAATCTTCCATAATATCTGGATAGACCAAGCCCCAAAGCGTATTTATAGTCCATTGGGCTCCCCAGAAGGAATCGGAATTATAATGGTTAAATTTAGGTTGTCCGGCAGGATCCAAGGGTATTTGTCCTATTCTAAGGTTATCTCCAGTATTATCGGGATAGGCTCCATTAATATCACTTATTACCCTTCTACCTTGCAAAGGGTGCCAAAGGTCCGTATAAAATCTGCGCTGTTGTGTTTCTGTACCTCCTTGAATTTTAATTCTACCAAGAAAACCATTCCACTCTTCTTCGGATTCGTCCACCACCTTTTGAAAATCCCAATGGTTCAGTTCCGAATCCATATTTACTTTCGCATTTTCGACAGACGTATAGGATATACTGGCTTTCATTAATACATTCCGGTTTTTTTCATCCATGAAAACTAAATAATTGCCAGTTTCCGGATCTTGGACAAAAGCACTTATTTCCGAGTCGAATTCTATCTTGAAAAACAATTTGAAGGGTTTGGGCCTTCTATGGGTAGGACTCATTTCCAACTCACCGGTAAGAATTTTGTTTCCTATTTTTTCCATTTTTCCATTTACATTTTCACTGGGTCCCAAAAGGGTATTCAGATTAAATAGTATGGCAGGACTACCTTCGCTAGGAAAGGAGTATTTGTGGAAGCCTACTCTTTTGGTACTGGTAAGTTCCGCTGATATTCCATAGCGCTCTAGATCTACCAGATGATAGCCTGGAGAAGCCTTTTCTGCTTGGTGATTAAATTTGGAATAAAAATCTTTAAATACCCCAGTCTCGTTTTCAGAGGTAATGCTTACCGGCATTACTGATAGCCCTGAAATCTGCCATCCGTGAACATGGCTAAAGCCTTTGATGGTATCTGTCTTGTGTCTATAACCACTTCCCCATGCTCCGTCAATTTCTGTATCCGGACTTAAATTCACCATGCCAAAGGGTCTGGATGCCGAAGAGAAAAAGAACCATCGTGAGTTTTCCGAATCGAGTTGTGGATATACTAGGTCAACAAAATTATCAGGTTTAGGGTTTTCCGATTGTATTTCTTTACAAGAATTAAATGTAAAAATGGTGAGTAGCAAAAGAAAAAAAATAGATGCTTGATTAATCTTCATTAAGTTGATTTTATGTTGAATAACATTTTTGTATCAATAATAACTCAATAATTGGAGAAATCCACAATATTTCGTAGAACATTTGCCATTTTTTCAGCCCTTGAAGTAACCTCCTCATCTGTCCAACCCAATTTGATTAAACAGGAAATATTTCTGCCCACCCATTGATCAGATTTGGAAAAATCGGACATATTATAATTCGGCAATCCCTCTCTTAACTCCATGGAAAAACTGTTCAGGCTATTCAAATCCTTTAAATGCTCCCATTTTCTGTAATAATGCCAATTGTTAATGAACCAATAAAAGCAGGCATCCACGCCATTTTCAGAAAAAACCTTGATTGTCTTTCTGGCCATTTCTTCTGTTGGCAGATAGAAACTGAGGAAGGAATAGTTCTCAACACCATTTTTTGGGACTCGCCTAAAGCTAATTCCAGGGATTTTTTCCAAGGTAGAACGTATTATAGAATAATTTTTTTTCTGGGTAGTTATAAAATCGTCCAAACGTTCTATTTGGGCAAGGCCTACGGCGGCATGCAGTTCCGAAATCCTATAATTATAGCCCAAGATCGGATGGCCTTCCGCTCCCCTATCCTTACCAATATGATCATGTCCATGATCTGAATATTGGTCGGCGAGTTTATAAAATTCCTGGTTATTGGTAATCACTGCACCCCCCTCTCCACAGGTAATGGTCTTTACATAGTCGAACGAAAAACATCCCAAATCCCCGTAACTTCCCAAAGGTTTACCGTCGTAACTGCCGCCAATGGCCTGACAGGCATCTTCCAAGAGAATTAGGCCGTGTTTTTCACAAATCACTTTTAATGGTGCCAGATCTGCCATGGATCCACACATATGAACAGGCATCACTACTTTGGTTTTATCGGTAATTGCGTTCTCGACGGCAAGGGGGTCTAGGGTAAGTGTGTCGTCTACATCCACTAGGATAGGAACAGCCCCTACGGAGAGGACTGCTTCAAAGCTTGCCACAAAGGTAAATGTGGGCAATATAACTTCATCCCCCGCACCTACTTTGGCACAGGCCAAAGCCACTGTCAGGGCTGCAGTTCCACTGCTCACCAATTGGGCATGGTTCACTTGCATTCGCTTTTCTAGGGCCTTTTCCAGTTCTTTTGCTTTCCAATGGCCATTCCTCATGCCATCAAAACCATACCGCATTAATACTCCTGAATCCAAAACGTCATTGACCTGTTCGCGTTCCTTGTCTCCAAAAAGTTCAAATCCTGGCATATTTTAATTCTTAATTATTAGGTTATTAAATTGATTTTTTGTGCTTGGATCAGGGTATATGAATGATACTTTCATCCAAGTCCCGACGCACTTTTTTTAGGGTTGCGAACATATCGTCTGTTGCCCTGTATCCGACGGGAAGTACTAAGACCGAAGTGAGTTCTAGTTTGTCCAGACCTAACAGCTTGTCGTAAGATTTGGGTACAAATCCCTCCATAGGACAGGAATCAATTTCTTCCATGGCACAAACGGTGAGCAGCGTGCCCAATGCGAGATAGGCCTGATTGGTGGCCCATCCCCTGACCTCCTCAATTTCCTTTTTGGAAAAGGTTTCCACCAATGCACCCTTGAATGGATCCAGTATTTCATCGGAAGTATTTCTAATTTGTTGTACCCTGGCGAAATAGTCATGTATAAATTTCTTGTTAATTTGTTTTTCAATGCATATAACAAAAACGTGGGATGCCTGTGCTACTTGTTTTTGGCCAAAGGAAAACTTTACCAATTCCTTTTGTAACTCCTTATTTTGAACCACTAATAATTTAATGGGTTGCAATCCGTACGAAGTGGCTGTTAAGTTAAAGGCTTGCTTTAATTTATCCAGTTGATCCTCTGTCAACAACTTATCAGTATTAAATTTCTTTACGGCATAGCGCCATTCCAATTTCTTGATAATATCCAAAATAATTTATTTTAATTAAAAAACCATAGTTTAATGGACATGAAAATGACCACTATAATCAAAAGAATTTTTACAATCCCATCTCCTTTGTCCGCCGACCATCTGCTTGTGAACCATCCCCCTAGGGTCTGTCCTGAAGCCAAAGTTAAGCCTATTTCCCAATCCAATTTGCCATTCAATCCAAAAAGTATGAGAGCGGCAGAGGTGTAAACCACCATTACCACCGCCTTAATGACGTTGGACTTCATTAATGTTAGGTGATTGATGGATGACAGTACCAACAATACAAATATACCTGTTCCGGCTTGGATGAAGCCACCGTAAATACCAATAAAGAAAAAGGCAACGATTCCCCAAAACTGACGTTTTCCTGTTATTTGCTCTTCAAAATTACTGATTTGTAATCTGGGCTGGATTAGCATTATAACAACGATCAAGACCATTACAATGGCCAAGATCTTATTGAAGGCGGAGTCATTGATGTCTATGGCCAGTTTGGAACCAATTAAGGTGCCTGCTGTGGCCACAATGGACAGATATAGAATAAACGGACTTGCTACTTCCTTTCCCTTGCTTTTATAGCCGGCAACATTGGCAATTCCCTGGGTCAAAACCGCAATTCTATTGGTACCATTGGCAACGCTTGTGGGAAGGCTCAAAAAAATAAGTATGGGCAAGGTGAGAAGGGAGCCTCCGGCCGCCAAAGTATTGAGTGCTCCAACTACGAAGCCTAACAAAGCCAAAAGTACATAGTGGTACCATTCTTCCATCGGGCAAAAATAAGGTCTTGGGAAGAATCTAGCATTATTAAAATTATTAAATAAAAAATCGTTTTTCTTTTAAAAAGAATAAAAAGGTTTCTATATTTGCACCCGCTAAGGAGAAATGGCAGAGTGGTCGAATGCGGCAGTCTTGAAAACTGTTGAGGGTCACACCTCCGGGGGTTCGAATCCCTCTTTCTCCGCTGGGAATTTACCAAATTCCACCAAAAGCCCGTAAACATTATGTTTTCGGGCTTTTTTAATTTTCCAAAATATCAAATAAAACCATAAAATATCATAGAAAAGGTGCGGTATTCGGTGCGTATTTTTTAAACAAAATTTACGCACCGAATTAGCTGTAATGATGTAATTTTCAATCGGTTACCGATTATATATTACAATTAATTTTTTATATTTATTCCGCATTTTAAATACGCACCTATGAAAACAACATTCTCAGTTCTTTTTTATCCAAGAGGAAATGATATGGATAATGAAGGTGAGGCCCCTGTTTATGCTAGAATAACCGTAAATGGTAAGCGGAGTGAATTCAGTATCAAACGGAAGGTACTAATGGCAAAATGGAACGCTTCAGCTGGAAAAATGAAAGGTAATTCGTCTAAGGTTCGTGAATTGAACGCTTATATCGACAAGATTCGTTATAAGATATACCAAATTCATGAAAATCTCATGGATCGTAACGATCCGATTACCGCTGATTTGATTAAGAATATTTTTCTTGGTAAATCAGACAAGGATAAAATGTTGTTAAAAATTTTCCAAGATCATAATGACAAGATAGCTGCATTGGTGGGCAAAGATTATGCTCCTGGCACTGTAGAACGGTATTGTACGGCCAAAAAACATGTAGAAGAATATATTAAAAAGGAGTATAAGGTAGAGGATATCCCAATCAAGAAAGTTGATCACGCCTTTATAGATGGGTTTGAATATTATTTAAAAACGGAACGCGATTGTTCCCATAATACTGCGGTGAAGTATATTACCAATTTTAAAAAGATAGTCCGGATTGCATTTGCGAATGATTGGATCCAAAAAGATCCTTTCCTTCATTGGAAAGGCAGATTGAAAATTGTGGACCGTGAATTTTTGACCGAATCTGAAATTCAGCAGATGTTGGAAAAAGAAATCAGTAATGCCAGGTTGGATCAAGTAAAGGATATCTTTCTTTTTTCCTGCTTTACGGGATTGGCCTATTCGGACGTGAAAAAGCTTTCCAATAACAACCTAGTTTTGGGAATAGACGGTGAAAAATGGATAAAAATAAAAAGATCCAAAACGGACACCCGTAGCAATATACCCATTCTGCCTTCGGCACAGGCTATTATTGACAAGTATGCCGAACATCCTGCTATTCTGAACGGAGATAGAATATTACCTGTATTAAGCAATCAAAAAATGAACGCCTATCTTAAGGAGATAGCTGATCTTTGTGGCATAAATAAAAATTTAACCTTTCATTTGGCCAGACATACTTTTGCCACAACCGTAACTTTGACCAATGGCGTGTCTATTGAATCTGTAAGTAAAATGTTGGGGCATAAATCCTTGAAAACCACCCAACATTATGCCAAAATATTGGACAGGAAAGTAAGTGATGATATGAAAATGTTGAGGAAGAGATTAAATTTTAACAGCTAGATCAGAGCAGTTACCTTGAAACATTTTTTAGTGTCCAAATTTGATATTGTACATTGAAATGTAAAATCAATCTTTATGCTTAAGGGTGTACATTCCTCTAGAGGGATTATCTAAGACCCCTTGCGACTTTAATAAGGAGATATAGGTCATGATCGTGCTATATTTCATTTTGGGATGATCATTTTTGATGAGTTCTACCAATTGATTTTTTGTAAGGATACTTTGATCAACAAAATAAGACTGTACCTTAAGCTTAAATAAATTATTCAAAATCAATTACTTTATTTAAATCTACCTATAATTTATAGATATTTATATAATTATTAGAAATTTATTCTGAGATTTTTAAGGCCTTTAGCAAGGTAATACAAGTTGTTGTTTAGCGATTGCGGCAATTTTCTTTTTTAATAAGAACCTCATGATGACAGTTGGAGGTTATATTTGTTATTCATAAGTTAAGACATGAAAAATAAGTTTGTATTAACAAATCTATTTTTCAAACTTCAAAAAAAAAGAGGGCGTAGGGGTGCGTCCTCTTTTCTATTTATAATTGTACATGTTGTCAATCTTCAATAGGAACAATACCATTCGAGGCTGATTTTTTTATAGGCCATCATCTTCATATACTTTTTGATTGAATCTTATGATGAGCTCCTCCAAAAATCGAGTCTTGCTATCTTTTCTACTTTTTATCTCGGCATACGTTTTATAAATGTTGTCCAGACGAATATTGAACAAATCCTCAAATGCGGATGCAATGCCTTTTATATCCTCCTTACCATTATTAACCGCAGAACTCGAATAAAGCGCATATATCAATTCTGTCAAGGCAGCTTTGGAGGCACTCCAAACCAATGCTCTCTTGGGTTTCTCAATCTGCAAAGCTTTATGTTTTTGTAATTTTAATAGTTTTATAAGTTCCTGGAGGTATAGGATAAACTTATTCATGCCCTTTATTCGTGCCCAGAGCATATCATGTGAAGTAAAGAACTTGGGGTCAAGATAACAGGCTTCTGGTAGGGAGTAAAGGGGAAATACTTGGTTGGACCTTGTAAAGTACTGAACGTCCAGATAGGTGAGCTCTTGTTCCATGTAATGGACAAAATCCCAATTTCTATTAAAGAATTTATTGATGCGCTTAATTTTCTTTTCCAAAAAGTTCAATTGATTTCCAAGACCTATCTTGGGCATCAATAGTTCACAAGACCTGACTTCGCTAAAATAGACCAGATAGCTTAAGGGTTCAGATTTTACCATTTTAAAGAAGTATATTTCTTCCTCAATGGATTTGAAGCCTTTTTTTTCCACTATTAACTTCAGCAAATAAAGAGCATTATTGCTTAGATGAATTCCTTCATTGCTTTTTTTTAGGTCAATCCTTTTACTTGATTGAATTTCCTCCAGTTTTTGAAAATAGCCATCAATAATGTGCTTGAATCGATTATCCATCCTACTAACTTTTAATGCTATGTTGGTGAAAAGCAATTCAGAAGATTAAGTTTAGGTATATTATATTCTAGTGGGGCGAGTTCACTTTTTCAACCACTGTTTTCAAGCATCCCTACCAATTCCAAATTATAATTGTCCTTGGATTGGACATAGGCAATTTGTGATATGGCCATTGCGCCTAGCTTTCTTTTTTCAAAGGCAGAAGTCATTCCAAATGGTATTTTGTCAAATCCCGTCTCCCCTGCCCTCTTTATGGTCTGGTATAATAGCTGACGATATACCTGATGAACCTTGGCATATTCATAGTCCATTCCTATAAAGGCAGGAACATAGGCATTATCAACATTTTTGTAGCAAAACATTACTCCTACCACTAACTCCCTGCCATCCTTGGCAAATGCTGCCTTAAGGCTCAGTATTATAAACTCCCAACCTGGGTGATCACTCATTATTTTAAATATTTTTTTCGGAAAAGGAAAGGTATTGAGGCCAAGATTGTTTTGCCTAACGTTGTCCATTAGGTTAAATAAATTGTTATGTTGGCTGGGTTCGATTTTATCCGTGACCACTACTTTAAATCGTTCTATATAAGGCTCAATATCTTTTCTAAAATGACTTCTGGAGCGTTTGGATAGGTTTGAAATATAGGTAGTGTTATCTTTCCATTTGAGATTGGATATTCTGCTGGAATCCGGCATTGACACTTTTATGAAACCATGATTATGGAAAAACTCATGTAGTTTTTCGTCCTTGGTAAAATCTCTGAATACTAACATTTTAGCATTGAATTTACGATCCAATTTTTCCAGTTCGTCGAGTAGTCGGTGTAAGGCTTCATGCCATAATGGATGGGAGGTGTCCAAATATAAGTGCTCACCTTCCGTAAACAAAGAACCCATCCCAAGAACATGAGAAGTCATGTGGTAGGGATGATGTTTTCTTATTTCCTCTACTTTTTGGGAGACCGATTCAGGGGCCAACATGTCGTCCTTCCAAAGGGAGTAGGTAAAAAAAGTGGCCAATATAGGTTTATCCAATAGGTCTCGAACAATGTAATAATGGAATTTCCAATTTTCCTCCTTTTTCTTGTTCTTTGAAAAAACCGCTTCTAAAAATCGGAGACCTTCCCAATCGAAAATGCCATATTCCCCCAATAAACCGTCCCACTCATTTTTCGGTATTTTGAAAATACTATTGGCATAGTGCACATTGAGTTCAATTTTATGCTTTGTGTCAATTTTTCCTTTTTCAATTACTGCTAGTTTAAATGCTGATCTTACAGTTTTATCCGTTGTATTGGTGGCTTCCAAAGCACGGGGATAATGATATTGCATGGCTTCCACCAAACCTTTGATTTCTTCCTTTTGATTGTGCCTTGAAATAGTAATGCGCACACCGGTATTTTTTACAGGAACGGCAGGGAATAATCCCAAATTGACAAAATATCCTTCCTTCATCATGCGGTTTACAAAATTATATCCCGTTACCGGCATTCCGGTGCCTATATAGAATACGGGTGAATTGTTATGTTCAACCAATGGGAGCTCCGATTCGGAAAGGAGCATATTGAAATATGTGATACGATCCACAAGGTCGGCCTGTAAGGAATAGATCTCGGAAGATAAATGTATATCAGCCGAGGCAATCGCGGCTGCTACTGATGCCGGTTCCAATTGGGCCGAAAAGGTCAAGGGCCCGCCAAAGTTTTTAATTTTGGAGTACATTTTGGCATTGGCACATGTAAATACGGAACCGCTTGCCCCAAATGTCTTACTTAAAGTTCCAAAAAGCAATACCTGTTCCGGTAGCTCCTTTAAAATGTCCAGGACATATCCGGTACCATTCTTCCCTATCCAGCTCATGCCGTGCACATCGTCAAAATATAAGTGTAGTTGTTGATATTTGTTGCAAAGTTTCATAAGCTCCATCACTGGAGAAACATCGCCGAACATGGAATATACCCCATCGGCCATGTACCAGATCCTTTTATGTTTAGAAGCAAGTTTTCTGATTTTGTCCTCCAGCATTTCCAGATTATTGTGCCTGATCATATCTATGGGAATGCTCCTGGCCTTTAGAAGTTTTGCGGCACTTTGTACGCTCCAATGAACTTGGTGATCTAGAATAATGGCATCTTGATCGTCAACTGCACTGGGTATCACCCCAATATGACCCAGAGTGCTGTTTTTAGTAATTATAACGGGACTGGAATACATTTCAGTGACCTTGTCCTCCAAAGTCTTGTACAAGGGATGTGAGATATAGGTTTTGGAGAGGGGAAATTGAGTCCCGTACCTATTGATGGCATCTACAGCTGCTTTTTTTAATCTTGGATCTTGTTCCAGACCTAGGTATCCGGTAGTTCCGAAATGAAATAAATTCTTATCCCCTATTCTTATATGTCTACCGGTGAACTGATCACCTTCTGCATACAGATGTAATATGCCCTGCTTTTTGGCATCGTTAAATACACTATCTACAGTATCAAGAAAATTATTGGGTTTTATCTTTGCCATTTTGAATCGGATTTATTGGTTGTGCAATGGTCGTATTATTAGTTTTGGACATATAAACTACATAAAATCAATAGTATAAATCTTTATTCCAAGACCTTGATACTTAATAAATCCCTTTTAGAACATTAATAATCCCTTACAGATAAGTTCTGAAGCATTTTATCGATAATCCTACAAAATTTGTATAAAAATTATTACTTTGAGTTGCATTTTTGAAAAGTTACCATGAAAAATAGTTTCGAAAATGAATATGCTCAGTATGGTATAGATAATGGAATTGTCCGATTTATTTACAAGCAAAATATTACAATTCAATTGGCCGGTGCCATGGAAATAGTGTCGGATCGTTTACAACTGCAAAAAGGCAAGGCATATCCTATACTCTGTGATATTCGAGGCATAATAGAGATAAACAAAGATGCCAGAAGATTTCTGGCTACCGAAGGCTCTTCGCTCACAAAAGCCGTAGCCTTTATTTCCGATAATCCCTTATCCCAAATTTTGACCGATCTATATATATTGGCCAATATGCCCCCTACTCCCACTAAGGTCGTATGCAGTGAGTTGGAAGGATTACAATTCCTTTCTGAATTCATCGAATGATTGTAGCAACTAAATCTGAATAGAATATAGAATCCATAAATAATAAGCGTAATTGGGTAAAACAGCCGATAACTATGGAAAATGTGACATATAACGGCAGGCTAAATAAGGTATTTCAACTTTTAATCGAAATATCAAGGGGTAATTTTTCCTATCGGTTGGAAAGAACGGATAAGCGGGACGAGTTGGAGGCGCTTACGGCTATAGTGAATATTGTTGCCGAAGAAATAAAGGATTCCTTTTTACATCAGGGGTATGTTAATATGCATGATTCGTATATGCATTTGGTACAAATGATTTTTTTCTTGGACAAGAACTTAGAGATAACCTATGCAAATCAAGATGTCACCCAATTATTACAATGGAAAAGTAAAGAGTTACTTGATCTACCCTTGGTGAATCTACTTGAAAAAGAATCGGTGATAAAATGGGTCGATTATACAAAAACGCTAAGCTCAGACCATGATTTTGATAGTAATCTGAGGCTTGTATTTAGGACTAAAATGAATTTGCAACTTCCTGCATATTGTAAGATGGTTGAGCTACCCCAAAAGGATAACTCCATTACCCAATATATGCTAATATCATCTGATATTATAAAAAACACCAAACTCTACGAAAGAAAATTACAATCCAAAATATTAAAACAAATACGACTCCCTAAGTCCAATCATTCTTTGGTTGAAAAGTCTTTCTTAAACGTATCCGATTTGGAAACTTTTAGGGCCATAGGAACCTATCTCAAAAACAATCTAGATAAAAATGCCCCATCCCTTCAGGAGTTGGCCCATGAATTTGGAACCAATGAGTATAAACTGAAGAAAGGTTTCAAGGAGTTGTTTGGAATGACGGTGTTTCAGTTTCTAAAAAATGAGCGACTTAGAAATGCGCATGTTTTGGTGAAAAGTTCCAATGAACCTTTTAAACGCATTGCACGACAAAATGGATTTAAGAATGCTACCCATTTTTCAAGGGAATTTAAAGCAAGGTATGGATATACGCCTAGAGACCTAAGGCTCAACTCCTGACCGCAACAAATATTTCAACTAATCCTTTTCAGAACAGTTATTATCCCAGAGAGATAATTCAACCAACTTAATTTTATACCATTCAATATCAAAACGAAACAAATGATATGAAATGGTATCAAAAGCATAGGGAGATAATTGTCGAGGTCACCAGTTTGTTATTCATTATCCTATTTGCGTATGCCGGACTTACCAAACTTCTGGAAGGGCATCTGTTCTATGACAACATCAGAAACTCCCCCGTACTGGGTGGTAAGGCCATGGCGTCCTTGGCCTCTTGGACCATACCTTTATCGGAACTGGCCGTTGCCCTATTATTGCTTTGGAAAAAAACGAGATTGATGGGGCTCTATGGGGCAATGGGCCTTATGTTATTATTTACCGGCTACACCCTGGCCATTGTATTTTTTGCCCCCTATAAACCTTGTTCCTGTGGAGGTATTATCTCCCTGTTGTCATGGGAACAGCATTTGGTATTTAATCTGGTTTTGTTTCTTTTGGCCATGATGGCCATATTCCTCTCCCCCAAACATAAAAATAATACATGGAACAAGATCCATCAAGGCCCTTAAATGGCCATGGCACCACAAATAAAAAGTAAAATAATGAAGATATTTTGTTGCAACAAAAGCAGGAGAAAGACCGAAAACCTGTAGAAAAGAGTAGGCACTTATTATTAATTAAAATTATTTAATCATGAAAAAGTTTAAATTGATATTACCGATGTTGGCATTTATTTTTGCCATTACACTGTCGTTTGCCTTTGTGAATACAACCGCAGAGGATTATTACACTACCGGATTCATTAAGATTGATTCCACCTGGTATCCTGTAGATGTCGATTGCCCACAAAATGAGCAAAACGACTGCCTTGCACAGATTGAAGGCGAATCTGAAACCTATGAGGTACATAATGGCCCTAGTGAAACGGCACCGATTCTTAAAAGTGCTTCTCCGGCACCAAAGGTGATCGAAGACCCTAGATAGTGTAAAAAAGGACACCGAGCGCCAATAGTGCTCGGTGTTTTTTCATTGAACTTAAAAGACAATAGTGCTATTCTGATTTAGACAATACTCGGTATTACCAACTTTAAGGCAGACTCTTATCCTCCTTTAAAACAAATTCAAACAAATTTTTGTCTTTTAAATATTTTTTTGCCGTATTCTCGATATCCTTAAGATTTAGTGACTTTATATACCTTTCAATTTCAGGAATGGCGACCCAGGACTCCCCATACTTATAATAGTGGTATGTTTTCAAACAGACTTTATATAGACTTTGTTTTTCTGCGCTATACTTAGGAAGTATGCGATTCCCAATAACCTCATTAAATCTCTCTTTATCAAATCCTCCTTTTTTTAGATCGGACACAAATTCTTTACATATCTCTCGCAAGCCTTCCAGTTCTTCACGAACACAATCAAGTTGCATCTGAAAAGTATAAAACATGGATTCCCTATTGAACTTTGTCAGGGCCCATACATTGTAAAGTGCGGCCTCATCCCTATAGCGTAATTCTTGTATTTTGGAATTCATCAATGATCCTAGGACCTCCATTTTTATTTGCTCCCTCCAATCATTAATATTATTGGTATTAACAACATAATTAAGAGAATACCTAACACTTTTCATTTCATAGGAGGCATCAAGGTCGCTAACATAAAACTCCCTATATATCGGCCCTTTAGGAATTTCAACTTCAGATCCTGTAGTGGTGCAGGAAATGACTTCGGATTTACTTGGAAGATTCCCCAAATATTTCTGTACCAATAGTGTAATGGTCTCAGTAGAAAAATCTCCACTGATCATAAAGGTATAGTCAGTTGAATTGCCAATAAGTTGCCCATAAATATTCATGGCCCGTTCCATCTTGGTTTTTTTTATACCATTATAACCAATTGTTCCCTGGGGAATTTTAGAGTAATCTCCGATAAATTTTCTCATGAGTACGTTAAAATCTTCTTGAATAACGCCATAGGTAGGATCAAAATACCTTTGTTCCTCTGTTGACTTCCAATCCTCAAAAGCCCGAATATCCTTTCGTGGTTGTACAACATAAAGATATAAAAGTTGAAATAAGGTTTCCAGGTCCTCTTTAGATGCAGTACCTTTTATACCCGATTCCTTATATTTTATATAGGGTTTGACTCCTTGCCATAAGCTTTTATTTTTAAGAAAGCGGTTTATTTGAAACTTATCCAATGCCCCAACGCCTGAATTTGAAACAATGTGCGGCGCATTGATAGCGGAAAAATAATCTTCTTCAGGAAAGCAAGAGGCACCATAGGGCCTAAATCCATGAATTGATATTTTATCCCTGTCCCTTGTTAAGGAAGGTTCTACATTTTGGAGTATCACCTTGACCCCATTGTCCAAAACCAGTTCTTTGGTCCCAATAGGGTCATTTCCCTTGTCCATATAACCAATTGGCGATAGCTGTGATATCTCCGTATCACTCATCAAACTGCTTGGTACCTTCACGTCAACAGTATTCCCGACTCCTTCCTTTATCATTTCTGATATCCAATTACGAACCTGTACTTCCGAAAATATCGATCTATTATCTCCGGGAGGAGCTATAATCCCTATGTCATTGGGAGATTTCGATAGATAACCTTTGGCCATTGCATTAAATTCCTCCAGTGATAATTCGCGTAACCAATGTTGTAATTTTAGGTTCTTTTTGTTCGGAATTGCAATGCCGTGGACAAGGTAGTTTTCCAGTTGTTGCATCCAATAATCCAAATTGGAAGTGGCATCAACATCCAAAGCTTCCAAACTCTCGTTCTTGACCTGCTCCCATTCCTTTTGGCCAAAACCAAATTCTTTGGCCTGCATAATTATTTCAGTAGCATTTTTAATGGCCAACTCCTCCTGACCTTCCGCTGCCCGTATTGCAACCAATTGTGCGGGGCCAATGACATTAGGTGCAACAGTATTGGCCGAATAAGAGGAACCATAATCACTGCCCACTTGCCCAAAACGCAGGTTGACCAACTTTTCCAACATTTCCCATATTACGGTTCGCTGTAGACCTTCCCATGTACCTTTCAATTCCAATGTACGCTTGTCTCGCATGTACAAGTGAATATTTACGGTTTGTGAACGGGGTACATCATCCTTGCCAAATCCTTGCTGTACACTAAAGTGATCAGGGCTCTCAAGATATTCCTTTATACAATCAACAGTATTTATAGCACTTCTATGCGATTTTATACCCGAAAAACGTAATTTTATCCTATCCACTACATCGACTATATTGGTGGTATCCCCTACAATGACCAGGGCCATTCTGTCCGGCCGGTACCATTTTTTATAAAAATCTATTAGCGCATTGGGGGTAAAATTTTTGTTGATTTCGAAGAAATTGGAAAAATCCTGTTTACATGGGAATAGGGAAGACTCCATTCTTGTCTTGGCAAAAAATCCGCTCAGATCATCCCCCTGCCTATAAATTTGTTCCTGTCTCAATGGTCCTTTTTCCTTATTTATACTAGGAGCGCTCAGGTCCAGATCGGAAATATTTTGAAACCAATGAAGGGCCGTATCCAAAGCCTCCCTATTTCCGTTGGGAACATCAAAGGAATACCAGGTAGACATAGCGGTAGTCTGCCCAAAAATATCGCCGCTATCCATTCCTAAACGGGATAACAAAACAGGATTATCCAGGAGGTTTACCGGGAAATCCTTACTACATTTAAACGCCAAATGCTCTAATGCATGGGCAAAATCCAATTGTCCCGGCTCTTCATTATGACTGCCGACCTTTACGTACAATCGCACTTTCATTTTTTTTGAGGGGCCATCCAAATGTTTAATATAATACGTAAATCCATTGGGCAATTTGCCATATTTAATATCTGGATCTAAGACGACCCGATCCATGGTTATCTCTGACTGTCCATGTATGCCGGTGAAACTCAACAATAATATGATGCCCAATCCGGACAAGTATCTTTTTATATTATTCATTATTATTTACTTATAAAGATTAATAACCATCGTTTTGGGTAAGGTTTGAATTTTTTTCCCGCTCTTCCCCAGGTATGGGAAACAAGGCATCGGTATCTTGCCATAGTGGCTTTATTGGGCCTAAAACCGCAGAAACTGTTTTTGAACGCTTTAGGTCCAGCCAACGGTGTCCCCATTCCGCAAAAAGTTCCTTTTTCCGTTCCTCCTGTATCAGATCGAGCAATGCTTCCCTGTCGATTCCAGGATCGGTATCAGCTATTAAATCAATACCGGCCCTTTTGCGTATAATATCAATATCCGATATGGCCCCGTGCAATTTGTTCTGCATGGCACGCGCCTCCGCTCTTATGAGGTATTGTTCGGCAAGTCGCAGCACCATGGAATATTCACTTATATTGTTTATACTTATCCTGTCCTTGTATTTATGGGGATACTGGAAATTTTTACTGGAATTATGTCCCACCCAGTGGGAAAGACGATTATCACTTTCCTCCATAGTGGCCACAAAATTTTCCGATAGCTGGAACGGGGAAGAATTGTTCCCTCTAAACACATAACCTTCCCAAGTGTAGGTAAGTATATTTCCTCTTCCTATAGGCGATAATTGCCAAATGGCTTCCTTACTATTGGCCAAAAAGACCTTTTCCAGGTCTTCCAAAATTTCAAATTGGGAGACTTGGCCTATCAAAATACTACTGTACTCCTCGGCCTTTTCCCAATTTTCCAGGTACAGATTTAACCGGGCGGATAATGCCAGTACCACGAAGTAATTAACATTAAAACGCTCGGAATCCGCATAATCCTCTACTCCCTTCAATAGGGTCAGTGACAATTCCAGATCACCATCTATTTGCTTTAAGATGTCAGCCTGCGAATTCCGGCCAGCCCTTGCATTCTGCCGATAGTCCGTGGATACTATCAGGGGAACATCGCCATACAGGTTCGCTAAATAGAAGTAGGTAAATGAGCGAACGAACAAAGCTTGTCCCATCAACATGGTTCGGACATCCTCGGAAACAGCCAATGATTTCTCCAAACCCTCCAAAACACTGTTGGCCATGTAAATTATGTTATAGGCGCTAGACCATAGATTATAGTTTGCAGAGGCATCAGGAGACTTGCTCGGTGAGATTTCATTCTGATTGAAGGGTCCATATCGGTTGTCCGTTGCGCTCCTCATTTGAAAAATATCCGAGGACATCCCCGCCAGTAAGGTCACGGAACTTATATAACCATTTGAAAAATTGGCGTTAAAAAGCTCATTGTAAATTCCGGTTACTGCACTAATAGCGGTCTCATCATCCTCAAAGACCGATTCACTTACTATTTTATTATTGGGAGCATCTATCTCAACATAATCCTCACAGGACATAAGGGCTATTGTACAAACAAATATCATATCTATAATTTTAAATCTAATTTTGATCATGGTTTCCTATTTTATAAGTTAAACTGGGCTCCAACGGTTATTGTTCTCAAAGAGGGTATGCTATTGCCTCCGGGAAATGCTACATTTAATCCTTTATAACCGGTAATGGTCAACAGGTTTTGAGCCTGTACAAATAGCTTGCAGCCATTGAGTCCCATTTTTTTCAAGGGCCAATTAGGCAGGTCAAAACTTAGCGACATAGTCTTCAACCTGATATAGGAGGCGTCCGTCAAAGACTGTCCGCTTAAATAAAAGCGGTCATAGGCTATAAATGCATTATAGGCTTCCGACACATTTTGTATGCTGGGATTGTTGACGTTCTGCCAATTATTGTAGAATTCGGCCGTTTGCACGTTCTTCTGACCGGGTAGCCCCATATAATTCGGGTATCCGTTCTGCTTCACAAATTCCCATAAAAAGTTGAATTCGATTCCCTTATAGGACAGATTATTTCCAACTCCACCAAAATATTGTCTCCCTAAATGTTTTATGAGCTTGCGGTCCTCATAGTCGTAACGTTCATCCCCGTTGACATCTACAACGCTAAAGAGACCGGTCTCGGGGTCAACACCATTATATTGATAGAGCAGGCCGATGTTCAAAGGGTGGCCAACACGATATCTATTGGCGTAGGAAGATTGGTCAATATCCGGATAACTGATCAATTTATTCTGGGGAAAGCTAATATTGAAAGACGTTTGCCAAATCAATTCTTTATTACGTAAATTGACTGTGGAGAGTTCCAACTCCCACCCTCTATTCTCGACCGTTGCCGGCAAGTTGGCCTGTACCGTATTAAAACCGGTCGTTGAGGGCAAGGGATATCCGACTAGTTGGTTCGATGAACGGTTGCGGTACCAGCCCAGTGCCAAATGAATCCGGTCTTTCATAAAACCAAGCTCCGTCGCCAATTCCAGTTTTTTGTTTTCTTCCCAGGAATAATCCGGGTTGGTGAGCTGGGTAGGGTATAGTCCGTTGGGACCCGGTGTAGCCTCATAGGCATCCAGATAACCATAATCCGCTATTTGATCGTTTCCTGTAGTACCATAGCTAGCCCTCAGCTTTCCAAAACTTAGAAAGGACAGATGCCGTTGAATTGCCATTTCCTCAGAGAAAATCCAGGCTCCCCCTACCGCCCAAAAGTTGGCGAACCGTTTGTTGGGTCCAAAACGTGAAGAACCATCCCTTCTACCTGTTAGGTTTAGAAAATACTTCCGTTGATAGTTATATCCCAATCGTGCAAACAGGGCATTGTACTTATATTCCGTTATATCATTAATATCAACCTTAGTAGTCTCTGCTGCCGATAGATCCCCAAGTAGGGATTCGGAAATATAACCTGTCCCCAAGATACTTAATATCCGGTTCTCACTCTGTTGGAAGGTGGCACCCAGCAAACCATCAATATTGCCATTCCCCACTTTTTTAGCATACACCAACTGTGGTTCCAAGATCCACGACTTTCTATCTCTTTGGGTTTCAATGGAGCTATGTCCTGCACTTTCCCGTGCTTCGGGATTATATTGGTCCTTGGACAAAAAGGCTCTATATTCCCTGTTTAGACGGGTATAGCCTGTGTTCAGTTTAAAGGTTAAATCCGGAAATAACCGGTAAGAGAGACCTAAATTGGCCAATAGATTAAACCCATCATCCATAGCTTTCCTGTGTACAATACCGGCGATGGGATTATCCCAAGCGGAATAGGTCCAATCCTCCCAATGGAGACTCCCGTCATCATTATAAAGGGAAGGTGCATTGGGAGGCAGGGAAAATGCCGTTCTGATGAAATTACTACTATTGGCCATCACCTCACTTCTGTCCGTGCCATAATTTACAGCTAGGACCAAACCAAATTTTTTATTTTCCGAGGTGTGATTTAAGTTGAGGCCAGTCGTTATTTTATGATACCCTTTGTCCCCAGGGAATACCATGCCCTCTTTATGATAGGAACCGCCCAATCTAAAGGACGTGGTGGCATTGCCACCAGATGCGGAAACATTTACATCGGTTATAGAGGAAGTCCCTCCAAAAAGCTCCTCTTGCCAATCTGTATAACGATTTTGGTCCCACAGCAGTAGGTCGTAATCGCTGGTCTCATTGGCTTCTCTACCATCATTTTCCAAGGCCGCCCTTCTAATGCTCAAATACTGCTGGGTATCCAACAACTCCATTTTATGGGAAACGGTGCCCAGACCGGAATACCAACGCGCTTCCACCGCGGTCTTTTTATCATTACCGGTTCCCTTTTTGGTGGTGATCAGCACCACGCCATTGGCCCCACGGGAGCCGTAGATGGCGGTGGCATCTGCATCTTTTAGGACTTCAATACTCTGTATGTTGGACAAATTCATGGTACTCAAAGGGTCTACTCCATCTGAATACATATTACTGCCACCTGTAATCGGAGTAGAGATAATAGGAACCCCATCAACAATATACAAGGGATAATTGCCCTCCCTGCGCAGGCTGTTCTGTCCACGGATACGAATAATGGGGGCACTTCCGGGCACCCCATTCTGTTGCACCACCTCTACCCCTGCCATACGCCCTTGAAGGGCCTCTAACGGACTTACAATGGGCTGTAGCTCTATTTCCTTGGCAGTGACCCTGCTGATGCTCCCGGTCCGCTCCTTTTCCTTTACGGTGTAGTAACCGGCATTGACTTCTACTTCCTGCAGTTCGGTGACCTCGGACTGCATATCTACGTCCAAGGTGCTCCTGCCCAGTACGGGCAATTCCCGGGTATGGTAGCCCAGATAGGAAAAGATCAGGAAATCCCTATTGTTTACCAAAAGGGAGTATTCCCCATTGTCGTCGGTAAAGGTGCCATTGTTGGTTCCCTTGATAAGTACATGCACTCCAGGCATGGGGCCGTAGCTGTCGGTAACGGTACCGGATATCTGGTACTGCTGTTGGGTATCAAGGTTGGGAAAAGAGTTAAAACAATGCCCATGGGGGAAATGGGCAAAGTAAGGTGGGGGAACAAGAAAGCAAATATATAGTAAACATAGGCGTATAAAGCCCCTGTACTCAAGATTATTTTTCATAATTTTGAAGATTAGATGAAACTTAGTTTTATTTAGTTAAGGCCTTCCAAACTTGTCGGTCAAACAGGGTTTGGGAGGCTATTTTTGAATATGTTCTATGTCATAGGCAATAAGGATCTATTAGTTGGTATTGCTGTTTGGTGAGTAAGATTAAGGTTGCCGTTGGGTCATACCTAATCTGGCTCACTTTTATGGCTCCTCCCCTAGCCTAATTACAATGCTAAAATAGCATAGCAGATGCCGCAAAGGGATGGCCTTAAATGATGTTAGGCTGCTTTGTCGTTATTTGGCCGGATGCCAAAAAAGTGTGGATCGTGGATTATGGGATAAAAGAATTTTCGAGTTCCGGATAATTGGTACAACACAAATCCCATAATAAATGAACCGGTTTACTTTTTTTAACCAGTTCTGTGCAAACCTATATTGGGTTCTTGGGCTTTTTGGTAAAGAGAATGTCGTACACGGTATGTTGCAAAAGAATGGTAAGCTGCCCAGTGGCCGTTTTACCATTTAAGTTACATAAGCTGTGTTCCATAGCTCTTTTAGCCTTTTAATTACTATTTGCAAAACTTCTAAATAGAACAACGCTTGGCATAAAGTTGTTTAATACTCACTTTAAGGTCCTAGAACTGGTTTAGCGCACTTTGATAAGAAAACCCATGCCCCGGGTCATGGGCATCTTGCTTATCATCCCGTGCATTAAGCTACCAGTTTTTAGACCGGGAATCCAAGCGACTACTTCTAGACTAATTCAAACAAAGAAGAATCGCAAACATATGTTAATGAGACAAATATAATAAAATATTTCAATCGTTCGCTATAGCGAACAGATATTTTTTAATTATTGATTTGATTTGGGAGTGATAGTATTATATGATAAATAAAACGGACAAAGGTGAGATTAATAAGGCCAATGCATTGGTCAATAAATATCTTTGTGCGTTCATATTTGAAAAATTCTTAATAAAACCAAAAAATCAAAAGGGAATCGAAGTAAGCCAAAACCAATATGCTAAATTGTGTGGCTTATCATCTTCAACCATCACCAAATTAAAAGAATCAGCTGGTTATGATATTCCTATGTCTACGATATACAATATATGCAGACACGAAAAATATTCTCTACATCAATTTTTTAAAGAATTTGAAATAAAGTACGGTGTAAATATTCCACTATAAAACTTAAATAACATCTACTACCAGTCTTGACCAGAATATAGGCGGTATTCTTTGCGACAACTTATTGACCACTGGCTTTTTTCCGTTCTTAATGTCATTCAGCATTGGCAAAGACATACTCTTTTGCAATTTTGGGTATGTGTGTTGGCTGTGGCGAATTGCAAATGTGTATGGCTTTAAGCGTTGGCTATTAGTGTCTCGATAAAAATCTTCTTTGTCTTTCTCTATCACCACTTTTTAAACACCATTCAATTCGGTCATTTAAATATTTTTTGATTGGGATTAGTTTAATGCCTAAGTCTGATTTTTCGACAATCGAAAGTATTCGTCTCCAATCAGCCGCCTCAATATCGGAAAGTATTACATCACCTGAGCCACTTGTTCCATTTCCTCTCCACGCAAGATGTCTAAAGTCTTCTACATTTTGATTCAGAGAAATATAAAGTAAAAGAACTTTTTCAAACATATCTTGACAAGAGTGCCTAATAATATCAACAATAATTTCTATTTCCTTAGTGTCTTTGCTATTGTCAATTACATACTTTTCAATAAAATTGTTAGCTCTTGATTTATGAGGCTCTACTAAATTCCAAAAGAATGCATTACAAAAATGTTCTAGTATTCCATAGTAAGTATCTTTTTCAATTATTAAATCAAATATCTTAACTAATAACTCTTCAGCATCTTTTAATTCCCAAATAACCTGTAGATTTTTTCTATCTGAAGAAATTCTATTACTAGATTCAGTAAAAAGGCTATCAATATATTGGACAAGGAAGTTTGAATCTAGTTTGAGAATTTTTAAGAGACCTTTTTGTTCATTATCAAATGAAGTTTGAAGTTTATCTTGCTGTATATAGCTTTTTTTAACTAAATCCAAATCGTCTCCCAAATTATCGAAATGAGTGTCAAACAAATCCATCCATAACAATATATCAAACTTCTCGTTCTCATTTTTTTTAAGTACTAACTTTAATATTGATTGGAATAAGTTCGGCTCTTTTTCCCAATACTTTTGTAGCATATCAAAATGAATTGTATAGCGCTCATCAATGTTTTCAACCGTCTCTAATAAGTTCTTTACTTTTTCATCATCAATTAAAGAAGTTGATAAATAATTGAAATATGACATTTGCCATTGGAATTTTGATTTGAAACTATAGTCCGAAATTAATTTCCATATTTTTGATGCCTTCTCAGAATCATTCAATTGATTGCGAAAAACAGCCCAAGGTAAATAACCAATCTCATTATCTTTTTTTACAGTTTCTATTAGCATTTCTAAACCTAATTCAAAATTTTTATTAAGGTTTTCGTCAACAATACAGTCATATGATTTATTGTAGTTCCAATTATTATCGGTGACATTACTTAGATAAATGAAGCTTTTATAGAATTCCTTAAACTCGTCAATCGAGCTGAATATGAAAGATTTCCTAATTTCATTTTCTTTCAACCTATCGTATTCTCTAAAATCATCAAATTCGAACATTTCTTTATCTCGAATTCTGTTCCAATCAATTAAAAGAAATGTTTTATACATATCATTTATAAACTGCTCTTTAAGAGATGAGAATATTGGTAAGTCAATTGAATTACTTTGTAAATCTTTGATTTGTCTTTGTACATATCTACAATGCTCAAACAATTCATTATTCAATTTTTTTTGAATTATTTCAACAATAAAATTAACATCAAACTCTAATAAATCCTTTGTTATGTCTCTTCTACCACTTGGGTGACTTAATAAAACATTAAATGATTCTTTTGGAGAATCATCAAAATTACTCAACAAAGACTTCCATATTTTTTCTCTAAAATTTTTAACGGAATGAGATGCAGGAATTGGATAATCATACCAAGTAATAGAATTATTTCTTCCTCCTTTGATTTGATGATACTTAAAAGCTATAAAGCTTTTTGAAAGCTCGAAAAAAGCAATTGAATACAATTTATCGTTTGAGTTTAGACCTTCAATTAGACAGTCAAATAGTACATTCTGCCTTTCAAATCGATATTTTTCGTCGTCAACATCAAAAGTTAATTTCTCTCTAACTTTATGAATTAATTCAGGTAGATGTTTTGGTTGTTTTCTGACATATTCGAAAGATAGTTGTATCGCATCTTTTAAATTTGATGGAAATCTAAAAAACTCACCTAAAAGTTCAATTATATCGTTCTTGTCGTACGCAAACTGATTATTCTTATAAGTTACAGTGTAATATTCAATTTCTTCTTTTTCGAGGCTTTCAATAAATTCATAGACATATGCTAGAGATTCGTCCTGAAGATAGTACCAGAACGTTGCTAGTAGTTTTAAAGCCTTTTTATGCTCTCCTTTAATCGTTTTCCAATAATCCTGAAGTTTTGGTTTTAACTTTTCCATTACATTCTCATGACCAAATGTGTTATTAGCAGGAATTACACAATCATTAAAACGATAATTATTGGACTCAAAATAATTACTTAGTAGAACCTCAAAAGAAAGTAAGTCATCTTTTACGAATGCTTTGTAGAAAAAGTAAGTTGAAAGATTCTGTTCAGGTATTTTTATGTGCTCAAACTGAATTTCAACAAGTTCTAGTTTATCAAGTATATCAATGGCATCAATGAATTCATCGTATTTTATATTGAAATTTGCTAAAATAGATTCAGTTACAGCCCTGTCCTTGTAAGGTATAGTATAGAAAAATGCAATTATACCTAGAATCTTAATGTTTAAATCGTTAGCAAATTCTCCTTCGTCTTTTATGAATGTGGAAAAATACTTTTCAAATAAATCGGAAACATCAGAGAGCACGTAAATATTTTGTTCGGCTTTAGCTAATAAGGAAGTCATAATAGCCAACCTTGGATTGCCATCTGAAATTTGAATAATTACTCTTTGATATTCAGGGTTCAATATCTCAAAAGGCTTAGCTTTAATAATATCTTTAATTTGCTCATCACTTAATTTGTATACGTCAATCCTTTGAGGTGAAAACTCTTGGCATAATAATCCAATCTCTTGGAATGCATAATCACGCACAGTTATTATAATTTTTAGTTTACCTTTTCTTGGTGTTTTGTAAAAACCGATTATTTGATTGAATGCATCTATCCTGTTTGCGTCATCAACAAATAAAATATAGTTTTCGTCTTCTTTAAAGTATTGATACAAGTCATTTAGCAATGTGTGATTTTTATAAGAAATGCAGTAAGCGTTATAATCTAGGTTTTCTTTGAGAAAATTATCTATAGATTCTAATGCTAATTTTGTTTTTCCTACTCCAGGCGCACCAGTAAGAATTATAAAATCTGATTCATTCAAGGAATTACATAATTCGGTAAGTTCTTTTTCTCTATGTAAAAAGGTATTGTCTAATGGTGTCGAAATACCTTTTGAAGCACTATTGTATTCTTTTATGAATTGTTTAATGGATACAATCTGTCCTGTGTCTAAAGGTAATCCTAGATATTGATGAGTTAAATCACGATGGTGAAGATGAAGTTCTACAGCTAATGAATCTAGAGTATAAACAGTAAGTTGGATATAAGTACCTGATAGAAGATTTTTTAATTCCTCAACTTCATCTGCCTTTAGACTAAAGTTAATACATAAAATTATTTCAGAAATTTTATTTAACTCAATACTAGTCTTAGTTACATCAATACATTTATTTATATCATCTCTTAGTTTTGAAAGTCCAGCAGTTATATTTGTTGAGTGCTCAACAAAAATATATTGGCCATTTGGTAAAAGTAAAAAAGAGTCTGGTGTTCCTACTGTAGTTTTTTGTTTTCCACTTTGACTTCCAGTCCTTGAAAAGGCAGAGTAGTTTTTATTTCTAATGCTTAAAAAGCTGTCACATAATTCTTGGAAAACGGCATCGTTTATTGAAGTTAATTCCTTCTCGATTTCTTGTAGTCTGCTCATCTCATTAGGTGTTGGCTAAAAACAGCTCTTTTGGTTTTTAAACGTTGGCTTTAGTTGTGGAAAAACCAAATGTGCTGTTTGTGCGGCTGGTTTTCATAGCTTGTGTACAACGACTTAATATGCAAACTAGTTGTTATATTTCTTTTATAAGTCTAATTTAATAAAACTTTTTAGTTAGCCTAGTTATAAATTTCATGGTTTATGGCTCAGCTGCCCCCTTCCCTATTCTGTGGGGTCTGGACGCCATTGGCTTGCCTAATTTATGGAACTAAAGAAAAGCAATTCCTTGAAAAGTAAGTCGCGGGAAACCGCAATTTGAGATATTTCTAGTTTCAATTTTTGATAATGGCACAATTGGTCCGAAATGCTTAGCACAATTTTATGCTGGAAATTTAGCAATCCCATCGTAAAGGAGTCTGGGTCCTGTTTGGTTAACACGGTCATTAAGTTGGCTTCCGCAGAGATTACGGGACAGGCTGTACCGACCATACGAAGACTTCTTAAGTTATTGCAGATAGTAAATCTTAATAATTTTTCAATTTCTCATTTTTATTAATTCTTTTATCTGCCATAAAAAGTATTCTATCAGATTTATCAAATGGGATTTTTAAATCAGAACATATTAAATTCAAATCGTAGAGATATTTGATATATAAATCTATCTGAAAATTCAGGTTTTTCTCTGAAGGATACGTATTTAAATCAAGAACTTGATTAGGATAAATTACCCGATATACTCGTTGGTCAATTATTTGATACACATTGGGATTTCTATATCTTAGAATTGTTGAAGCCATTGCTAATTGCACTCCATTAGTTTTTAGAAGACCTTTTAAAATTTCTTTAGTCTTAGCAATATTAAGCTCTCTTTCATTTTTATCAATGGAGTTGATTAATTCAATTATGCCTTCATCAAATTTAGCGTATCTGTTAACTTTCCAGAGAACTATTTCATTCAATTTATCTTGATTAAAATCATCAATTGATGAATCAAGTTTTTTTGTTAATGATTCCTGATATTTAAATTCATGATCATCAGCTATTATTTCAAAATCGGAATCGAATATTGTTTTCATCATTTTATTTTTTTTACAAAAGCTGGTAAGGGTCTTTATAAGACAAGTTTTCTGGTTTAAGCACCCAATTTAGCAAATCTTTTAAGTTGGCCTAGTTATTAATTTAATGGTTTAAGGCTCTGTTGCCCTCTACCCTATTTTGTGGGGTCTGGCTATCATGCGTTTTCTTAATTTTATGGAATTAAAGAAAAACAATTCTTTGAAAAATAAGTTGCGGGAAACCGTAAATTGAGATGTTTCTAATTTCTATTGTCCAGAGTGGCACAATTGGTTCGAAATGCATGGCACTTTAAACCGAAGTATCCACCATGACAAAGAAGAAAGAATAACGAGCTGTAGGCTTACAAATTGGGCTAGGCAAAGGCCAACAAGGTGATGCACCTCTCGGCCATGTCCAACCTGAAGACCCGCCTGAACGGGCAGGAGTACCTGAAATTCACGCAAAAACGAGTAAAAAGCGGAGCAGGAAGCATAGTTCTGAACCATTCTATGGAAAATGTACTCCACAAGGCTATTTGCTTCCTTTTTGGCACTATAAAAATGAGTGACAACACCTTCGTTTAAAAAACAAAACGGCCCTAAAAGGCCGCTTATAGCATAGATCACTTATGAATTATAGGGTTGTGCAAAGGTTACCATTGTTACCCAACGTTTTTTAATTCTCCGTACCTTCTATCTATAACTTTTATTAACTTATTGAAAAAGGCTTGAATTAGTTCAATTATTTCTATTATATAATTTTCACTTTCTATTTCGACTATATTGTCTGTCCCAAATTTTCTCATTGTCAATCCTTTAGTCCTTTGTATAAAAGCTAATTTATTATCATCGATTTCAGAATTATTGTGAGCTATTTTATTCCGAATGTACTTATGCTGTCTTATCAGGTTATATTCTTTTTCTACATCTTTCGATTCTAATTCATAAACTTTCGTAAGATAAATCCAGTATTTATGAATATAATCACTCCCAGTAATGTGCTTTATTTTTACACTAAACTCAAAATTAGTTTCGATTAAGTTTGAAAGAAGTTTTAATTGTCCTTCTAAAACTGAAAAGATTGACAGAAGTGATGCTTTTCTGTAATTTTGGGGTATTTGTTTTAGAAATTTTTCTGTGTGTCCATAATAATGTCCATAATATTGTGCTTGTAATGAGCCTTCTTGCTCGTTAGTTGGCTCAGTTTGTAGTTCAGAATCATTTTTAATTTTATTTCGAAATTCTTCGATTAAAGTTTTAGCGTATTTTTCTGAATTTTCAATTATTTTTTTTTCGGCAATTAACAGATTGTCTAAGTCATCATCATAATAATATAAAATTCCCCAATGATTGATTTTGAACTCGTTATTATTTAGATTTATCATTTTTTCTCTTTTGTTCGTACAACGGTTAGGCTAAACGTGGTGCGGAGGTACGCCATCTGCGACAGCAGTGGGCGAGTTGACGCGTTGGCCAGTTTTCGTCTACGCACGAAGCTAAAGCTTATTGCTTTGCTTTTTCTTTTTTTGCTCCAAAGCTAAATCCATAAGATTTAGCGACATTATAAATATAGACAGACCTTTCGTTTTAGCCCTAAAGTCCGGATTACGTTTAGCATTGTTACAAAACGTTTTTTAGTTGTTTGTCCACCAGGGTAAGGTAGCGTTCTTTGTTTTTCCCGTCCAAAACCATTGCTGCTAGTTCTCGCTTTTTGTTCGAGGGTTTATGATAGTGTTCAAAGGACTTTGTTTGGATATTCATATAATGATTAACATATCGTTCCGTGAACTTGTAATATTCAAGGCTTTTAGAATTCCATTTATGTCTCTTGTATTCTGAAAAAATATTCGAATAGAAATTCTCCAACTTAGGATTTTGGATTGAGGTTTTTACGTCCCCGGGAAAGTGTTCTTCAAACCAGTTTAAAAACTGATTTAAATGTCCTAGATAAATTTCTGTATACAAATAGTTGTCAAAACTCTTTTCAAGCTTTATGTTTTCAAAATTGACCTTTTTTAAATCAAAGTCCTTTTCGATTAGCATTTGCTCCCAGTTTTCTTCGAAATCCTGCTTATTGTCATAGTTAAGGTTACTCGCATCAATTTTTTTTGAATTCAGATAAAACTCCCTCAATTGGATTTGTGCTAATCCACTATTATTTGGGCTGCTTATGGAATCAATGCTTTGAGTTTCATACCAGTTAATATCGATAGATTCTTCGTCCGTTACGTAAAATGTTGGTATGGAAGTGAAGAACTTTTCACAATTCCCAAAATAATAAGTTTGCGGGGCGGCACTAAATATTTGATAGGTGTAGGGTTTAAATTTTTCGGTGGTTAAGGACACCAACTGTGAATCTAAATTTTGACCGTTAAACCTAAATTCGCCGTTTTTAGAAACAGTAGTTGAATCAATTGTGAATTTATCATTGAGATAATCAAAATGGTCAATTTTATTTAAATACACGGTTTTACCCTCTGAAGAAAACAATTTGCCCGAAATAGAGGTTTTCTTGCTTTCTGTTTGTCCAAGACAAGATGAAATCACGATCGAGGTAAATAATAGTACAATCAGCTTAAAAGTCATTTTTGAAATATTTTGTAACAATTGTATATAATTACTAGTAGTTATATTTCTTTTATAGGTCCAATTTAGTAAAACTTTTTTGTTGGTCTAGTTATTAATTTAATAGTTTATGGCTCTAATTACCCCTACCCTATTTTCTGGGGTCTGGCTATAGTTCGTTTGCTTAATTTTATGGAAATAAAGCAAAACAATTCCTTGAGAAGTTGATTGCGGGAAACCGTAAAGGGTAAAATCGCATTTCATCTTAGGTGTAGGACTGATAAAAAATAAAACTTTGATTTTCAGGCCCTTAAAATTATTGGGATGGACTGGTGCTTTTCATGGGAGCCATTATTAGGTGCTGGTTTTTATTCAGTTTTCTTGTTAGATTTAATTCTTTTAATATTTATAAAAGGGCTTTTAATTAAATAGAGGAATGACTGTTTTTCATTTGTATCAAATTCCGCCAATCCATATTTCATATCTTCTACTGGCATCATTTTAAAAGTTCCAAATAATCTGTCCCAAATTATAAATATATCGGCATAGTTTGAATCTGTATAAATCTGGTTTTGTTGATGGTGGACTCTATGATGGTCAGGCATTACCAATAATAATCCAAAAGTCGAATTTAACCATTTTGGATAATTTAGATTTGCGTGCTCGAAAAAGAAGAACAAATACAGGATGAAATAATACAACGCCATAGAAAAGACATCTGTTCCAAAGAGCGCTGCAGTAATTATATTTCCAATTCCAAAAACAAAAATTAACTCAATGGGATGAAAACGAAAAACGGATGAAGAGTCCATTGTTGTATCGCTGTGATGTACTCTATGAAATCTCCATAGTAAAGGAATTTTGTGAGTTCCTCTATGAATCCAGTACGCTGTAATGTCATACAATGCAACAGAAATACAAAGTTTAGCCCAAACAGGTAATTCAATTAGATATAAAAGTCCAATATTGTTTCCATTTAGCCATTCAATTGAAAAAACTTGAAATGTAACAAAAAAGATATTCAAAATCACAAGTATAATTTGGAACAGTACATTTTGTAATAGATGATTAATTCTATTCTTGAAACTAAATGGCGATTGCATTATTTGCTCTAAAGAAAAGAAGAAGGCAATTAATCCAATCACAATATAATTTGGGTCTATTCCCAACAATTTGTTTATTAAATCCATAGTTTAAAAATATTAGATTAATTGTCTTGGTACTTTTTTCAACTTGCACCTAACGTTCTTATATAAGATTAGTTGCGTGGTTTAGCAACGAATTTAGGAAATACAAACCGAAAAGAAAATCCGCGAGGATTTTCAGAAGTAGGCGAGAACAAGCAATTAATTTTATACGATGTGTGTGCCCAGCATGGGCATCTTTTAACTACAGAAAAGTAGTTAATTAATCTAGAGGGTGCAAGTCCCTTATGGGCAGGGGTAACGCCTTGAACCATTAGTAAGCTGCAAGGGTGGTAACCGTGAGGTTACATCTGAAGGAAGCAGGACTACAAAGTTCGGTACTGACGAACAGGAACCGTATACGAGGCATATTTATCCGGGTAAGCAAGCACATCATTGTAAAGCCCCAAAGAGTAACCAATGGATAATTATGTAGATACGGCAGGAATCGAGGGAAACCTGCCCGTGTCATTCAGGCGGGGACGATGCCATTACCTGGAGGGCGGAGCGTTAAGAAAATGTCTGGCAGACATTTTTAGCGAACGAGCCAGCTGGGGGGTTGGCCTAGTTACGTATAACTGAACGGAGAAGTCAGCAGAGGTCATAGTACCCACAGGAAACGAGTTGTATAAAACTGCATAGGTCTCACAAGTGGGGAAGGACCGAACGCAGTCCTTCCGGAAATTACGATGGGAGCATTGATTTTCACTAATTGGGTGACCGATTCCCAAGAAAACCTGTAGTCCTTTGAAAAAGTACGGAATAGTTTCGATTGGTGTAAAGAGCGATTGAAAAGATGGATTGCAAACCGCCGTATACGAGACCCGTACGTACGGTGGTGTGAGGGGTGCACTCCGTCATTTGATGGCGGAGCCATCCACTCGATTGTGCTTTCGCTCTCTTTTACCTCTATTACTAAAAGTTAATTATCATTCTATTTCAAGCTCTTTTTTAACAATGTTCCGGAACCTTGTGTGGCTGATATAGTGATCTTCCAATAATTTACCATCTCTTAAAAGATTAAAAACGCCAAAACCCGATGGTGCCGACTTTGCCTCTTCAATTGTTGATATTTTTGACACCTTAAGGTCAATTCCGTAGTCCATAGCCACATTAAGAATGGCTTCTGCTGATTTTTCATTCCAAGGACATTGGTCTGAATAGGTTAAGTGCCAGCCCTTGTACTTTTTTTGTTGACTATGCCAGTCCAATAATTTAGGTTTGCTAGTATTATTTTTCCATGTTTTAGCAAGTAATTCAAATCTATCCTTTGTTTCAATTTGAAGGAAGCCATTCTTCTCAAATAGGGTTTCATCCGCCATCCAACCACCTGCACTGGTCATTACACATACACCATCTAACCCTCTCGATTTTGCTTCCTTTTCCGCATCTTCAATTAACATAGTACCATAGCCTTTCTCTCTTTGCTTTTTAGAATAAATGTAAATACAATGAATGAACATGTAGTTGTCTGCATTAATTGGGCGCCACGCATATTTGGCTGGCACGTATTCAATAAAACCAATCATTTTATCGTCACTTGATTTGAGTATTTTGATACGCATACCTTCCTTGTGGCGTTGTTGAAACCAATTGTGTTTGTCTTTAAACCCTTGTCGTTTTTTGTCTTTTATACAGAAGTACGTTTCTTTTAATGCGTTTTGGGGTGTAACTTCAATTAATTTCATGATGTTAGTTTTTAGATCCGTTTTCTTGCATGAAGCACGACAATTGTATATAATTACTAGTGTGTATATTCCTATTATAGGTCCAATTTAATAAATCTTTTTCGTTGGTCTAGTTATTAATTAAATGGTTTATGGCTCTGCTTCCTCCTGCCCTATTTTCTGGGGTCTGGCTATAGTTCGTTTGTATAATTTTATTGAACTAGAGAAAAACAATTCCTTGAGAAGTTGGTTGTGGAGAACCGTAATTTTAAATATTTCTAGTTGTATAAAGGGAAACGAAGAATTAGGAAATTTGAGTAATCGCCGTAATAAGTGATAACCGGACTAGGTACAGTCAGCGCGGTCTTATGGACAGGCTTGCCAACCACACAGACGCTTGGTTATTATCGTTAAGCAATTTCACCTCTAGTTTCTGAAAGATACATTGTCATGGATATAGCCTCTGTATCTACCCAATCCTCATATTCCTTTGCAGCATTTAATCTTTGAGAATTATCAATATAATCTTCTTCGGATATTTGCTTTAATCCAGCTACCTTACTCCAAATACCTACTTTAGACTTAAAATCCTTTCTATCCCTAGTATAGTATTCATCAGAATGTAGTGCTTGTATGTTTTTAAGCCCAATTTCCTGAAATAAAGAAGGCAAAGAATCGGCTATTTCATTATTCATGCCCGCATGCTCCCTCCATTTAAGAAATGCTTCATAGAATTCAACCATGCTTTGTGGTGGATCTGGGTTCCATTGAATTTTCTTGTGGTTATAATCCAATATAGATATAACACCATTGGGATTAAGTAATGATTTCATTTTTAACAAAGCTTCTTTCGGATTGGATAACCATTGAAGCATTCTAGCAGAAATAATCAAATCAAACTTCTGATCGGGATTAAAATCAAATATGTCTGTAGTGATCAGCTCTAAGTTCTTTATATGTCCATAATTAGCAATTCCATTTTCTATAAAATTAGGGTCCTTATCAATCCCAATTATTTTTCCGCCATTTCCAATGATAGCCGTAACATCCTTAGAAATAGCTCCTGTTCCACAGCCCACATCAAGTACTCTGATATCTTTTCTCAATAAGGGTTTTAAAGTACGATAATCTACTTCCAATGATCTATTATTATATACTTCTGACCCTTCTTTGGAATCTCTTTTTACGATTTTGTTTTCCTTCATATTGGATATATCTCTTTACAAGATATAGTTTTTCAAATTTGCATTTTGGATGATTTGCTTATCTTCCTTAAAAAGATTCAAAACCCATTGAGGTGGTACCTTTTTTTCTGTTGCCCCAATCTCTTGCATAATGTCCGTCAATGCAGTGGGAATATCCCTTTTCCAAATAAGCGCCCTTGTTATACCGATAGCCTTGACCTCCTTTTCTTGCTCAAAATAGTGAACATTGTATACCCACTTGTCATCTCTGCCTACACTTTCCAATATGACATCAAATTTCGACCAAATCTTTAGTGGCCGTCTATAGATAATCTTTTGAGACCCTAATGTAGGGGCCAGTCCCCTTTGTACAATAGCTTTAAATAGTTTAGACCTTGCTATTAATTCCCAACGAATAAAGTCCATGTAAATGGGGTATTTTGCCGCAGTCATTACCCTTAAGCCGTCACAGTCAAACGGTCCAACTCTAAAGGTTCTTCTAATTGTCTGGTCATAACCTACTTCACTTTGAAACTTTCTGAGTACTAATATTTTTATAATAGTGAACCAATAATAAATCATGTTATTTATAATTACAACAAGCGTGTTTGTACAACTTTCATTTGTAGGTTAGCTTGATTTTCAGGTAAAGAAAAATACAAGCTTTGTATCTACCCGGCTGATTCCACAGTAAATACAGCCGATATTGATTTTATCCGTTACCGGTGCCCAGTGTGGACTACTTTATTACAACTAAGATAAGGTATTGACTCAGAGGGTGCAAGCGTGTCTTGATGAGAGATAGATTCCTTATAGATGTGGAGGGCAATAGTTCGTTTTACTGTTAATATGCCTGCGTCCCCTGCTCTATTTTTTGGGGTCTGGCTATCGTTCGTTTGATTAATTTTGTTGAAATAAAGAAAAACAATTCCGGGAAAAGAAAGTTGCGGGAAAAGGCAATTGAAGGGGTAATTTAGATACAACTTTAAAATTTGCTGTTTATGGATTTTAAAATTGTTCATATGCGTTTGTAGGCATCCCAGAAGATAATGTTTCCTATTCTGGCAAATCACCTGAATGTCAATCTTTATATTCTGAAAGCCGTTTAGTTGAACACCTAATAAATAAAAACATAAATTAACAAAAGGCCATAAAGAGTAACTGGATTGCCACCTACTGAATAGGAGATTCCTCGTGTCTTATAAGGGCAATGAAATCATCTTTTATACCATCGCAGATGGTAACGGAGTTATGGGTGCAATTTTTTAAGGCAATAGGATCGAAGCTATTGATTTTAATTTTTGAAGGCTTGAATTCCTTGCACTGTAAATGGGTAAACATATTCAATGCAGCTTTAGAAGTCGCATAAGCAGTCATACAATAGTTGGAATAGCAGAATTCGTCATCCCGCATTTTATTGATATCGCCCAATGCACTTGTTATATTAATAATACTGGGATCTATTCCTTTTTCAAGCAAAGGCTTCAATACCTGGATAATCCTGATGACTGCGAACAAATTTGTCTCATATACAAGCCTCACCTCATCGAGGTTGATTTGATCGATTTTTTGACCAAAGCCATTGGCTATTTCAGCATTGTTGACCAAAAGGTCCAATCGCCCATATTCAGAATCTATTTTTGTTTTTAATTCCAATAGGCTTTCTGCTGATGTGAAATCTGTTTTTACCAACTTATAGTCTTGAAGAACTCCTCCATCTTGAGAAAGCAATTCGAAACTTTTCTTACTAGCAGCAAATATTACATTGTAATTATTGTTCAATAAAATATGGGCAAATGATTTTCCCAACCCATTACCAGATTCTGTGACAACTGCAATTCTATTAACATTCATGGCAAAACTATTTAACTCTACAAATTTAACTAAAAACAATCTCAAAAAATAACCACTTTTCTTTAATAAATGACCCAAATACTGACTTACTGCACTGTATCCGAATTACAAATTTAAATCGCTCTCCATCAATTCAATTGACGAAATTTATTTGGTGTCGTACCACTTAACTTTTTAAAGAATCTCGTGAAATGGGTGGGTTCTTGAAAATTGAGTCTATAGGCAATTTCCGCTATATCCAGGCCTGAAAATTTCAACAGGCTTTTGCTTTCAACTAGTAGCCTTTCCTGAATGATATCCTTGGCGCTTTTACCTGTTAATTTTTTTACCGTAGTGGTCAGGTAATTCGGTGTAATGTTGAGTTGATCGGCATAATCACTGACATTCTTGGTATCCACATACATTTTATCAACTAGGGTTTCAAATTTTTGGGTTATCATTTGTGCACTTGTCAAATGATTTTCAGTCTTTTTGTAGCGTTCATAAACTGCTTTACAGTAATACAAAAAAGTGAGCAACATGCCTTCCAGCATTTTTTCTTGGTAGGGATGAGGATTCTTAAATACGGAATGCATTCTTTCGGCATCAAAATAAAGGGATTCGTGCTCCTCTTTTGTCAAAACCAACACTTTGTTTTCTGACATTTTTAAAAACGGGAAATCCTCAATTAAATTAGGGACTACATGCATCAAAAATTCCTTTTTGAACATAATATTAAATCCAGCTATTTTTGCATCCCATACCCACGAGAAAACTTGCCCTGGTACTACAAATAATAATGGATACCCATCTAGACTAAGCCAGTCAGTGTTCAGATTCAATTTGCTTTTCCCAACATTACTTAATAGACCTATATAATAAAAACCTTGTCGATAAGGAGGCATGCATCGCCTTGTGGAAGGCTCCGACCTTTCGAAGGCATACACATCAAAATTAGGGATGTGGCTTCTATGGGGAAATCCAATCGCTTCATGAAAATCATTGCTTGTTTCAAAAACAGGAATTTCGGTTCTTATCATCATATAAAATTACAAAATAATGGTCTTAAAGTTAGGCCGTCAGTCATTAAAATAGTTAAATGAAACAAATCAATGTAACTCCATATTTGTAAATATCACCACTCGTTTTAAACCTATCCAATACCTTGACCTTATACTGATATCCAAGCCAAATATTTATCCATTAGTGTAAAAAATAATTTTATTTTCGCGAAAAAGGGAACTGCCATATTCCTCACAGAGAAATGGCAGTCCCGATATAACCCTTAAAATTAGCGCTATTTTGAATTATCCTCGAGGTATTTCATTTGCTCAAATTTGTTGCTCAATTCATTTTCGGAAATAATTTCCCATCCCCCACCTAAAGCTTTATATATTGCTATTAGCGATGTTGCCGAAGAAATCTCACTTCTTGCCAACAAGTTTTCGGATTGCAGAAGCGTATTATCGGCACTTAAAAAGTCGATAAAGCTATCCAGACCGGCATTATATCGCTGTTTGGCAAATTTGGCGGCCTCTGCACTGGCCTCCGAAGAAGCTCTTAATGTTTCCTTTCTTTGCAATTCGTTCGAATAATTGCTCAAAGCTGTTCGGATCTCCTCCAATCCATTTAATACGGTTTTCTCATATTGATTCAGTGATGCAAATGTTAAGGCATCGTTCCCCTTGATCTGTTGTTTCACCCTTCCCAGGTTAAAGGCAGCCCAACTTATATTGGGCATGACACTCCAAGTAAAGGATTCCTTACTTCCAAAATTTGAAAAATCAACGGCAGAAAACCCAATAGATCCGCCAAATTGAATCTTAGGATAAAGTTCTGCCACAGACAAATTGTACCTGGCAATTTGTATTTGTAATGCAGCTTCTGCCCGACGTACATCCGGACGGCGACGCAACAGTTCGTTTACATCTCCCAAAGCCACTGATGAAGGTAAACTTGGCAAAGGTTGCTTCTCTACCATGGTCGAATCCAGATTACCAGGCACTTCTCCAATCAAGACGCTCAATCTATTTTTCAATGCTTCAATATTTGCTTTTAGAGGAGGAATCGTAGCTCTGGTATTTTCCAATTGTGCCAACGCTCTAGAAACGTCAAGATTATTGCTTGTTCCAGCCTCCGACAATTTAACCGTCAGATCATAAGTATCCTGTTGCCCTTTTAAGTTACGATGTGCTATATCCAATAGGTATTGTGAACCTCTCAATTCCATGTAATTATTGGCCACTTCGGCAAAAATACTTACATATACCCCTTGCATATCGGCCACTGCCAATTGATTATTGGCATAGGCCCCTTTAATACGGTTGGAAACCCTTCCGAACAGGTCAGCTTCCCAAAAAGCATCGAAGCTGCCATTGTAGTTGCTATAAGTGGGATTGCTCCCTTGTACAAAGACGTTTTCTCCAAGACGGGTTCTCGTATAATTGCCATTGGTCGTCACTGTTGGGACTCTATCAAATTTTGTTTCTTTAAATAAAGCCCTTGAGGCAAAAACGTTCGCTACGGCAGAATTGATATCCATATTATGTTTTCTTGCTTTTTCAATTAAAGAGTCCAAAATGGGGTCGTTGAATTCTGACCACCAATTCTGGGCCGTAGCAACTTTGGTAAAAGCATTGGAACTATTTAGTTCTAAGAAATTCTCTTCAACCTTCGCTTTGGGCGCCACATCAAAATCGCGTTTGGTAATTCCACAGGAAACCAACAGGAATAACAATATGGCGACAATAAACAAATTCTTCATTTTATTAAAATTTAAGTTAATTCAGTTTTTTCAATGCTTGTTGGCACAGGTTTAACTGTGCTGGGGCTGGAAGATGTGGCGGACCATTTTCTTCCCAAATAATAGAATACCGGTGTCAGGAAAATCCCAAAAAGTGTCACTCCGAGCATACCGCTAAATACAGCAATACCCAATGACACACGGAGCTCTGCACCAGCGCCGGTGGCGATAGCTAAAGGCACAACACCTAAAATAAAGGCCATTGCTGTCATTAAAATGGGTCTTAGCCTTAATTTAGTAGCTTCCATAATTGCGGTTTTCAAGTCCTTGCCCTGATCTTCCAATTGCTTGGCAAACTCCACGATTAAAATGGAGTTCTTGCTGGCCAATCCTACTAAAACTATAAGTCCGATCTGGACCATTATGTTGTTGTCCAACCCTGCCAAGTCAATACCGATCATTGCAGACAATAATACCATAGGAACAATGAATATGACCACTAGAGGGAGTACCAAACTTTCAAATTGAGCCGCCAATAATAGAAAGACAAATACGACGGCCAATAAGAATGCGATGCCTGCCGTGCTTCCCGTCTGTTTTTCTTGATACGCCAATTCCGTCCACTCATATGAAATACCTTGTGGTAGAATCTTTTCCGCCAACTGTTCCATTCTATCCAAAGCTTGCCCTGAACTATATCCAGGAGCAATATTCCCATTTAACGAAGCTGCAGGATATAAGTTAAACCTTGGAATCCTTGAGGATCCGGAAATATTTTGTTGGGTAGTGATCGTTCCAAGTGGCACCATTTCCCCATTTTTATTTCGAACCTTGATCCGTGATATATCATCTGGTGTTAAACGGTTTGGCGCATCGGCCTGAGCAGTCACTTGAAAGGTTCTCCCTAAATAATTGAATTCGTTGACAAATGCGGATCCCATATAGATCTCCAACGACTGAAATACATCACCTACATTTAACCCCAATTTTTCTGCTTTAACCCGATCGATATCCAAATACAATTGGGGGGTCTGATTGTTGAAAAAAGTGAATACATTATTAAGAATCGGGTCATTATTGGCTGCAGCAGCCAATGCATAGGTGGCGTTCAAGAGTTCATCCGTTCCCACATTCCCTCTATCCTGTACCATCATTCTAAACCCACCGGCATTCCCTATCCCTCTCACAGATGGAGGAGGAATCACAAGAACTACGGCATCATCTATCTGTGCCAATTTCTGTTGTAGGGTACCTAGCAATGCTTCATATCCTAGGCCCTTTTTCCTTCTTACCTCAAAATCTTCCAAGGGTAAAAATACTGCAGCGGCGTTGGAAGCATTCGTAAAGGAAGCAGCATCAAATCCAGTAAATGCAACCGCATTTTCAACTCCGTCCACATCCAAAGCAATATCCAATACCTTTTGCATGACATTATCAGTTCTAGATAAGGAAGAGCCTGGCGGTAATTGCACAATCGTGATAAAATACTGTTGATCCATGGCCGGAATAAACCCTTTGGCCACCCTGTTGAATTCTATTCCTGTAAGTAATACCAGTCCACCGTACACCACTAATACCATTATTGATGTTCTAATAAGTTTTTGAACAGTTTTACCATAGTTTATGGAAATTTTTTCCATGAAATTATTAAAGGTAGTACCAACAAAAACAAATGGTTTGAGTAATATGGGCGTCTTTTTATTATGATCTTTTTCCTCATGCCTCATTAACAAAGTTGCCATGGCCGGACTCAATGTTAAGGAAACGAACACGGAAATGGTCGTTGCAACTGCAATGGTCAATCCAAACTGTTTGTAAAATTGTCCCGATATGCCCTCTAAGAATGCTGTCGGAATAAAAACCGCTATTAAAACCAGACCTATGGCCACCAAAGCACCTCCCACCTCATCCATGGTCTTAACGGCAGCCTCTTTAGGGGAAAGTCCTTTTGACAAATACCTCTCCATATTTTCAACCACGACAATGGCATCATCCACTACAATTCCGATTGCCAATACCAAGCCAAACAACGTAAGGTTGTTCAAAGAAAACCCAATGGCCTGCATAACGGCAAAGGTTCCTATAAGGGATACCGGTATGGCAAGAATTGGAATGATGGCCGCTCGCCAGGATTGTAGAAATAAAAGGATTACCAAGACCACTAAAATGATGGCTTCAAAAATTGTATGGTATACTTCATCTACAGATTTTTGGATGAATTCTGTCGGATTATAAGCAATTTTATATTCCAGATCTTCTGGAAAATTCTTGGACAACTCCACCATTTTGGCTTGAATTTCAGCAGCTGTTTCCAAAGCATTGCCTCCCGGTTGTTGGAAAATAGGCATGGCTATAGCAGGATTTTTTCCCAAGTATCCCTTGGTAGCATAATTTTGAGCACCCAATTCAACCCTTCCTATATCTTTTAATTGCACAATTCTACCATCTCCATGCGACTTGATGATGACATTCTCAAACTGTTCGGTAGTTACAAGTTTGCCCTGGGTCTGAATATTAATTTCGAAGGCAGATTGGTTACCTGAAGGCAAGGTATTCAACGTACCACTGGCAATTTGTATGTTTTGTGCCCGAAGTGAGGCAACCACTTCACCTGCGGTCAAATCCAAATTGGCAATTTTATCAGGATCCAGCCAAATTCGCATGGCATATTCAGCAGCCCCAAAAATCTGTATATCGCCAATACCTTTTATACGTGCCAATTGGTCCTTCAATTGCAAGGTGGCATAATTCCCCATATAGGTTTGGTCATAGGTTTTGTTCGGGGAATACATATTCACCACCAATAGGATGTCAGGGGATATTTTTTTGGTAGTAATTCCTAATCGACGGGACGATTCCGGTAATCTTGGTTCTGCAATGGCAACACGGTTCTGAACCTGCACCTGTGCTCTGTCCAGATCGGTTCCCAGTTCAAAGGCTATTTGCAGCACTACACGGCCGTCAGCAGAAGATTGAGAGGTCATATAGATCATCCCCTCCACCCCATTGATTTCTTTTTCAAGAGGTGCTGCTACTGTTTCCGAAAGAGTCTTGGCATTTGCTCCTGGATATAGGGCCACAACCTCCACCGTTGGTGGCGCAACATCCGGGAATTGAGAAACTGGCAAGGATACATATGCCAGACCGCCCACAATAAGTATGAGTACACTCAGTACTGCAGCAAAAATGGGTCTTTTTATAAATATGTGACTGAATTTCATAATTTATCTACAATTGAAAAATAGTATACCTCCTGCTCCTCTCTCCCTCCAATTTATGGACCCGGAGGAGCAATTTAAGGGACTGGAATAATTTTTGGGTCTATTTTGATGTGACGGCTATCACTCTATTTTGGCAATGGCCAACTCTCCTGATTCACTCTTTTGCAATTCCGTTTCTATTGGGGTGACAGCAATTCCCTGTCTTATTTTTTGAATGTTATTCGTTATCAATTTATCCTCTTGGGAAATTCCATCCCTAATGATTCTCAATCCGTTGGAATGTAATGGCCCTAATGTGACATTCTTTGTAGTTACAAGATTGCCCTCACCCAATACGTATACAAAACGAATGGATTGGTTGGTACCTATGATTTCATCTGGAATCATAATGGCCTCGTGTTCGGCACTTCCAGCTATCCTTGCTTTTCCGAACATTCCGGGTTCCAACAAATGATCCTTGTTTTCAAGCACCGCCCGGCTTTCGATCGTTCCGGTACTGATATCTATCTCGTTATCCACAAAATCCATTTTAGCTTCGTGCACAAAATCCTCTTCATCCTGAAGTTTTATAAATACTGGGATTCCTTCAGAGCGGGCAGACCTTCGTTCACCGTTTCTTGCCAAACGAACATATCTTAAATAATCGGACTCACTTCCGGTGAAATAAAAATCAATAGGACTTGTGGCAACAATAGTGGTCAACAAGGTGGAGTTGGAAGAACCACCATCGATTAAATTGCCCTCATTCACCCTATCCCTGCTCACTAGACCGGCCATTGGTGCCGTAACCCTTGTGAATTCCAAATTTAATTTTGCATTATCAACCCTTGCCTGTGACAATTGAATACTTGCTTTGGCATATTCCAGGGCTTGTTTTCTACGATCGAATTCTTCAATGGACACAGCTCCTGATTCACGAAGTGATTCTACTCTTTCAAAATTATCCTGTGCTGTTTTTAAGGATGCCTGTGCTTGACTAAGATCTCCATTTGCTTGGTCAAGAGCAATTTTAAAAGGCCTGTCATCAATAGTAAAAAGCACATCTCCTTTGTTGACCATCTGCCCATCAACAAAATTGACACTTTCCAAAAATCCGCTAACACGAGCCCGTACTTCCACTCGGTTACTTGCCTCAAAACGGCCTGTGTATTCATCCCATTCGGTTATTTTTTCTATTAGGGGTGACGACACCTCTACCGGCATGGCCTGTGGAGCCGCAACAGTTTCAATTTTTTCAACATCCCCTGACGTGAAAGCGAGTATAATAATTACAATGAAAAGCAATCCGGCAAGTGCCAATACACTTTTGGAAATTTTTTGGGTATTTATATCAAATTTTTTCATCTTGTTCTTCTTTAGGTTTTTGATTAATGTTTTGACACAGCAAATTTATAATGAGCTGCTCCCTAATGGCTAACCATTATGTTTATATAAATGACCAAAATCTAATCTTCTTAGTTTTTTTATTTAATCTCAGAAAACACTCTTATACAGTTTTCTAAAAAGACATTCTTTTATATGAAGATATTATGCGATAAACTAGGATAGTGGAAAGCAGCTCCGAAATTATAGTCACCAATTAGAATAAGTAGCCTTCTTTATTTGGTATATTTTTATAGCCTAAAAGAAAAAACAAATCCTTGAAAAGTAAGTTGCGGGAAACCGGAATTTGAGATTATTCTAGTTTCTATTTTTTATAATGGCACAATTGGCACGAAATTCCTGGCACTCTAAACCGAAGTATCCACCAAGTCAAAGGAGAAAGAATATCGAGCCGTGTAGGCTTACCAATTGGGATTGGCGCAGGCCAACAAGGCAATGCAGCTATGGGCCATTGCCTACAACATCAAAACCCGCCTGAACGGCACGGGCAAGAATACCTGAAATTTTCAGGAAAACGGACAAAAAGTAGGGCGGGGATGCTGGCTTTGTCCGTTTTTATAAAAAAATGGGGGTATTTAAGTTTAAAAGCTTACTTCTAGGGCATCTAAAATTACATGCAACTCCAGTAACTTAAAAAATAAAACCCTATTAAAACGCGGTTACCAAAACTGTTGTTTTATAAATTATAGGCTTGTGCAATGGTTACCATTGTTATTATGGGTAGTATTTTTTTAATTCTATTGTAGAGTAGAAATGCAATAATTACTCAATGTAGAAGCTAGTTCTTTAGCTTTATTGTGCGCATTTTGAACGGATTTTTTATGTCTATCATCGTTAAATTCTTGGTATTCGGCATTTATCTCATAGAAGGTATCGATTCCTAAATAATGACTCATTGTCTGTATATGTGGTCCGAGGTGGTTCATTTTTTCATTAATACCGCCTAGTCCAAAACCAAATTCGCCACAAGATGTTGCCAACACCATTGTTTTTCCTGACATTATTGGCTCTAAAGGATGATCTCCGCGAGTTAAATCAAAACTAAATGTTTTGTTTATTCGAATCACTTGATCAAACCAAGCTTTTAAAGCTGCTGGTAAACCATAATTATACATAGGTGAAGACATCACAATAATATCAGCTTGTTCTAATTCATTTATTAAAGTATCTGATAATGATACCAATGCTCTTTGCTCTTTAGTTTTTGCTTCATCTGGAGTAAAAACAGCCGCAATCCAATCTTGTGTAATAAAATTAGGCGGATTAACGCCAACATCCCTATGGATAATTTTATCTGTTGGGTTATTTTCCTTCCATTTGTTGATGAAGGATGCTGCGATTGATTTTGAAATGGAGTTGTATTCTTCTACTGAATTTGTGGTTAATCTGGCACTCGCGTCAATATGTAAAATAGTTTTCATTGTTATTAAATTTAAGTTGTTGTTATATTTTTTTAATGGCATTATTGGTTACTGCTATGGCTTCAATTTCTATCAGGGCATCTGCTGAATATAATGAGCTGATTTCTACTATTGAATCTGCTGGGTAAGGTGATGTAAAATGCTCGTGACGTAAGTCTATAATTTTGTTAAAGTTGCTCATATCTTTTAAAAAAATAGTTACTTTAATAACATTTTCTATGCTGGAACCTCCCGCTACTAAAACTCTTTTTAAGTTTTTAAAGGTTTGTGCTGCTTGAAGGTCAAAATCATTTATTCCTATTAATTTCCCATCATCCCCATAAGCAGTTTGACCAGAAATATATAGCATATTATCTACTTTATAACCTTGTGCCAAATTATATGACTTGTATGGGTCGGGAGTGGTTTTAATATACTCTACAGTTGTTTTCATATTATTAGTTTTATTCGATTATATGGAAATTTGATCTTAGAAGTTACTTTACTTATTTTGTAAGTGTATTTCATTTATAAAACTGTTTTTAAAAATTGCTCGTAATTGCTTAACTCTTTCGGTATGTCTGAATTTTTTTCGACATCATGAAATTGTATTGAAGTATGTAACTTCATTCCTAAATATCGATTCATTCCGTGAAAACCAGATAATGGATCATTATCAACACTTATCTCTTTAAAAAATTCATTAGGTAAGGTAAATGCACCATGAGGGGCATTCCAGCTACTGGTTAAAATGTATTGCTTGCCATGTAATAAACCACCTGTTCCGTAGTTGATTTCTGGATTTTTTGAGTTCCATCCGATGCTTGTCCACATTCCATTCACGTTTTCGTACCCCTTGTCGAACAGCCTTTGAAATGCATTTACAAAACGGCTTGAAAAATCAATACCTATCTGCTGGTGCTCATCCACCCAAA
>NZ_JALKBD010000027.1 GCF_023015905.1 Arenibacter sp. F20364
AATTCAGAGGCGTTAGAAATACAGAATTCTTCCTGTTTAGGTTAACTCAGTTATTTGCATAAATATCCAAATACCCAGAAATTAGGCATGATCCATGATCCTTACAAAGGGAGCCTTTTTGGAATTTTTGAACCAACAAAAAAGGCTCCCAATTTCTTGGAAGCCTTATCTTTGTTACTGTGGGCCCTACTGGGTTCGAACCAGTGACCCCCTGCTTGTAAGTCTATAAGATAGGACATCAAAACATGTTATATGCCTATCTTATGTACTTGAATATCAACAATTTAAATCATTTTGACTTATTTTGTAGTCATTTGTAGCCTTTTGATATCAAGGAAAAGTGAGCGTAAAGTGAGCGTTTTTATTTCTTACCTTTTACTTATAATATCCAAGAATCAATGGCCAAGGTAAGTCTGATACTCGACACAAGGAAGAAATCCAAAAGTAGGATTACCGGCCTATATCCCATAGTCCTCAGGGTCTTCCATATAAAGAATCGACTGCTTGGCATTGGCCATTACACCTCCCCTGCAGGATGGGACTCAAAAAACCATCTTCTGCGCAAATCCGCAGCAGTGAACAATAGTTCGGATTGCCAAAAGATAAACGCTGAACTTGGCGATAAGTTCCATTGGGCCAAACAAGTGGTATACGAGCTCGGCGATAGTATCGACCGGATGGACGTAGACCTCCTTCTGGGCCATATCAAGGGCAGATGGGATACCGAACTGGATTTTGAGATAAAAAAGAAGGTGGAAAATAATATTTCATTATCCCAATGGGGAAGTGTGTTGATAAAAAGAAAACGGGCAGCGAACATTCCGGGCACGGCACAGTGGTACCAAAGTGGCTTGGATGCCATGACTAAATTTAACAATGGAAAGGATATATTTCTCTACGATATTTCCGTGACATTTCTCAAGGACTTCGAGGCCCAACAACTGAGCAAGGGAAATTCCAAGAACACGATAGGGATGTACATCAGGGCGATTAGGTCCATATACAATAGTGCCATTAAAGAGGACCAATTTGTTCCGATCAAAAATCCGTTCGATCATTATAGGACGCCATCAATGGCGAGGACCAAAAAGAAGGCCGTGGCAAAAGTCAAGATTATGGATATAAAGGAATTGGAATATGAGCACGAAAGCCCTCTTTGGCATGCAAAGAACTATGCCCTGATCATGTTCTACTGCAGGGGAATGAACTTTATAGATCTTGTAAAGCTTAAAGTGCAGAATATCAAGGACGGCCGACTTCAATATGGCAGGAGCAAAACGGGTGACCCATTCTCCGTCAGGATTACCGAAAGTCTGGGGAACACCCTGGAGTTCTACCTTAAGGGGAAACAACCAGAGGATTATTTGTTTCCCACGAACTATGACGGAAGCACCAAACATTTTCAAAAGTACAAATCGCAAAGGAGGAGAATGAACGAACGTCTTAAGATCATTGCGAAAGATGCGGGGATAGAAGGAGAATTCACGACCTACTACATCCGCCATTCCTGGGCCACGATAGCCAAATTTATGGGCATATCTACAGAAATAATCAGTGAAGGTTTAGGTCATAGTTCCTTAAGAACTACCGAAATCTATTTGAAAAGTTTTACCAACTCTGTTTTGGATGAGGCCAATGAGCTTGTTGTTTCTTAGACTCCTTCTTTATTTTCGTTTAAATATCCGAATGATATCATCCAAAACTTCACCATAGAGAATTTTCAATAACTTATTAAACTCTTTAAAACTTCTAAATAGTACTCCTTCACCCCTCACGATATTTAAATATTACATTCAAAATGGCCAATACTAAGCTCCAAATTTATTATGGTTTTTGAATGCTCTGTTTTCTCCCAATTGACCAAAAAAATGCCACTAATTCGAACTTACACTTTCTGCCTTGAACCCAATTTTTTGCAACGTAGTTTTTACATCTTCTTCTGAAGCACCAGCGCTTTTTATGGTTAAAATTTTGTCAGGATTATCGGTATCCACTTCCCAACTTTCTATACCTTCTTGCTTGTTTAAAAATGGGGTTACTTTTGATACACAACCACCACAATTAATATTTGTTTTAAATTTTAAAGTTTTCATAGTATTTGAATTTATAATTAATATTAAAGTTTTACTCGTTTAAGTCTTAAGCTATTTAGAACTACAGATACGCTACTGAAAGCCATGGCCATTCCTGCAATCATTGGGTCCAATAAAAATCCATTTACAGGATACAAAACGCCTGCTGCAATAGGAATACCAATGAGATTATAAATGAATGCCCAAAACAGGTTCTGACGTATCCCCAATACAGTCCTCTTTGATAGTTCCAACGCTTTTGGGATGGATTGTAAATCTGACGTTATCAATGTCATTTTCGCGACGTCCATCGCTATGTCCGAACCTTTACCCATAGCAATACTAACATTGGCCTGTGCCAAAGCGTGGGAATCGTTGATGCCATCACCTACCATAGCTACTATCTTTCCTTCAGCTTGTAATTTCTCAACAAAAGCTGCTTTCTCTGAAGGCATTACTTCGCCTTGGTAATTTGTTACTCCTACTTGTTTTGCGACAGCAGATGCGGTTTTATTATTATCTCCGGTAAGCATATATACCTCGATACCTCTTTCTTGAAGTGTTGCTATGGCCAATTTTGAGGTTTCCTTTATTTTGTCGGCAATGGCGAGTATCGCCAGTACTTGTTTTTCATTCCCAAAGAATATAACCGTTTTCGCTTGCTCTTCGAGACTTTCTGCTGTTTGCATTAAGGAAGGGTCGATCCGGATATTTTTTTCAAGCATTAATTTATGGTTTCCAACATAGTATTGTGAACCATTTTCTGTTTGAGCTTTCACACCTTGTCCCGTGATACTTTCAAAAGAAGCAATTTCAGCTTGTTCAATATCTTCCTCCTTTAAGTGGTTGACTACTGCTTCCGCCAAAGGATGTTCTGATTGCGCTTCAATGGCTAAAAGAATTTGCTTGTAGTCATTATTATTTTCAAGTTTAACATTCCAAAGTATATCAGTTACTAATGGTTTTCCTGCTGTAATTGTACCTGTTTTATCAAGAATGACCGCATTTACTTTATGACCGAGTTCTAAACTTTCGGCATCTTTTATTAGGATATTGTTCTCGGCTCCTTTACCGATACCTACCATTATCGCGGTAGGTGTTGCCAATCCCAATGCACAGGGACAGGCTATAACCAATACCGCTACTGAGGTTAATAAGGCTTGTGAAAATGCATTTTCGCCACCTACTGACATCCATACAATGAACGTAATGATAGAAATACCCAAAACGATTGGAACAAATATTCCAGCAATTTTATCTACAAGTTTTTGAACGGGAGCCTTGCTACCTTGTGCCTCTTGAACCATTTTTATGATTTGGGACAGTAAGGTTTCCCTACCTACTTTTTCAGCGGTAAATTGAAAGCTCCCTTTTTGGTTTACCGTACCAGCGAAGACTTTTTCATCCTTTGTTTTTTCTACTGGAAGAGGTTCTCCCGTAATCATACTTTCATCTACATACGAGCTTCCTTTGGAAACTTCTCCATCTACAGGTATCTTTTCTCCCGGACGTACCAAAATGGTCTGACCCACTTGCACAGCGGAAATAGGAATTTCCTTTTCTTCCCCATTCTCAATAATTTTGAGGGTTTTCGGTTGCAGACCCATCAGCTTTTTAATAGCAGAAGACGTGTTGGATTTAGCCTTTTCTTCCAATAGTTTCCCCAATGAAATAAAGGTTATAATTACCGTAGCCGCCTCAAAATAAACGTGAGGCTCGATACCGCGACTCAACCAAAATTCAGGGAAAAAAGTATTAAATACACTAAAGAGGAAAGCGATTCCTGTACTCAAGCCTACCAATGTATCCATATTCGCCTTACCGTGTTTGGCTTGCTTGAAAGCATTGATGAAAAAGCTGCGACCGAACCAAAAGAGGACAGGAAAAGTTAATACCAAGGATATCCATTTCCCAGGTTCCCATTGCATAAAAAACATTCCTAATACAAAAATGGGAAGTGTAAGAATCGCCGACCAGATAGTACGCTCTTTAATATCTTGGTAGTGCTTCTGCTGAAGTTCTTGTTGCACTTCTGAAGGATCTTCTGCATCAATAATGATATCATAACCAACTTCGCGAAGCGCATCTTGAAGTTGATTAGGGCTCAACTCTTGATCATACTCCACAAGAACAGAACTATTGGCAAAGTTGACACTGGCATCAAAAACGCCTTCTGTGTGTTTTAATACAGATTCAACACTCGCTGCACAAGACGCACAGGTCATACCTGTAACTGGGAATGATTCTTTTATTCCCTGTTTATTGCTTTTTTCTTTGGTTTCCAATATGTTAACTGTCTCCATAATCCCATTCTTATTTGTACACTTCAAATTTCGGAATTAAAGGACTTTAATGTATTACGTTATTTACTGAAAAATTTGTAGAATTAGCTGATTATGGAAACTAACGACACTTTAATTGCTCAATTTTAATATTCTAAAAGCACCTTGGATAACTAAAACAAAGACAATTGTTCCTACAATCAAATCAGGTTTTCCTGAATTTAACCAATTCACTAAAAGTCCTGCTGTTATCACGCCTAAATTTATAATCACATCATTTGAAGTGAAAATCATGCTTGCTTTCATATGCACTTCTTCTTTGCTTTTTGACTTTTGCAATAAATACAAACAAATTCCGTTTGCGATTAAAGCGAAAATTGAAACAACAATCATTGTCGCAAAATCTGGAAGTCTTTCGTTTCCCAAAAATCGTCTTAAAATCTCTATAAATCCAATAACTGCAAGTGTGATTTGAAAATATCCTGCAATTTTTGCAATTCGCTTCTTTTTGATTAAAGTTCCGCCAACTGCAAAAAGACTAATTCCATAAACAAAACTGTCTGCTAACATATCCAAACTGTCCGCAACAAGTCCCATTGATTTTGAAATCAAGCCCGTTGTCATTTCAATAACAAAAAAAGCAAAGTTAATTCCAAGAACAGTCCAAAGTAATTTTCGTTGGTTAGTATGTTCTTCAAAATCGGTTTGCTCAGTTTTTTCAGTTGAGATTTTTTTCCGCCTAAATTAAGTTCGTTTATTGACTTTTCAATTTGGTAAATTTCTCCGTTGTGAAAAACAGTCAATTTTCGATTGGGAATATCAAAATCTAAATTCGCAATACTTGAAATTTCGTCCAATTTCATCCGGATTAGGTTTTCCTCTGAGGGACAATCCAACTTTGAGATTTCAAATATTGTTTTTTGCATTACAGATTGTTTTTAAGAATTTTCTGAAATATCATAATTTCAATTGGCCAATTAAAATACCATTTTAGAACTATATCCAAATATCACATTATTTTACTCTAAATCCCATCCAAGAATTTACGGTTCTTGTTCGTGCTTATTTTAAATTGTGAAGGTGTCATACCTGTTATCTTTTTAAACTGATTGCTCAAATAGGCAACGCTACTATAGTGTAGTTTAAAGGCTATCTGACTCAAAGTCAGTTCGTCATAAACAATGAGTTCTTTTACACGTTCAATTTTCTGGTTGATGATATATTGTTCAAACGTGATGCTTTCAACGGATGAGAAAAGAGAACTCAAGTATTTATAATCAAGGTGCAGGATTTCACTTATATGGTCTGCCCATTTAATATCCAATTCGTTCGCAGAATGATGGATCTTATCTATAACCAATGTTTTCATTTGTTCAATAAGTTGACTTTTACGATCGTCGATCAAATTAAAACCCCAATTTTGAAGGGCCTTAGATAAATCGCTTTTAGTTTTGGTATCTAAAGAGGAAAGTAATTTCACCTCCCCTAAATTGATAGAAACATACGGTATCTCAAGTTGTTCCAAAATATTGGATACTGCAGAGATACATCTTGGACAGACCATATTTTTTATGTGGATGATGTTGCTCATATAATTCCAGTTTCAAATTGTATAGTACGCCACGCGATTATCTAATTGCATTGATAATAACCAATATTGCCGCTAAAAGAAATAACAACACTATCGCCAGTATTCCGTATATTTTATCTCGTTTGGAAATACTTCCTTTTAGTCGTTTCTCTTGATTTTTTCTTTTACTTCTTCTATTTTGACTCATCATCCAACTTAATTAATAGCTAAAAAATTACCCCATACCAATTTTAGATTTGTTGATATGGTCTTTCCTAACAAAAATGAATCCTCCCTGTTGTCCCACTAATATTATTAAAGCTATGTGGACACTAATCCTTCTTTAAACCCATATAATTCAAGCTGTTACTTGGTGCCAATTATCCGATTTGTGTTGTTCCATAATCTTTCAATTTAAAATGCCAGTGATATTTTTTAAAAAGTCCAACATATAGAAACAATTGCTTGTGCCATATGGACAACTTTCTGTTGGACTTAAGTGACGGTTTATTTAAATACCCGGTTATGCAATAAATTTCTTTGACTCCCGTTTTTTCTAATGTCTTGTATAAATGGTAGCGCAGAAAGGGCGCTAGGTTCTTGCCTCTGTGCTCTTCAAGAGTATATAGATTGTATATATATGCTTGGTCATTATTTAGTTTAATGGTCCGCTCTTTATATATGAAATTCTGGGTTTTGGCGAACACCATAGACACAATTTTATTCTTATGCTTTAAGCCTAGGCACAAATGCCCTTCCTGTATATCATTCTCTAATTTTCCTGGGGCTATTCCCAGTACTTTATTCATGAGGCCTATTTCATCAATTGTTAATTGCACCACCCTATAGGGTGCAGGATTATCTTTTATCTTTGGTTCAGTGACATGGATAAATTCTTCCTTATCCCAATAATAAGGATAGATATTCAGACCAAATCGGGTTAAAAAGTTACTTAAAGTAAAAAAGAATAGCCCGTTTCGAATTTTATTTGGAATCATTAATAACTTATAATATATACTTCGCTCCATTTCCAGAATTATATTTGTCTATTTCGTTGTGATCCATCGAGTTGTGATTTCCATCCCAATGTATATTGTAGTTAATAATTATGTTTTTTCTCCAATTTTTCGCATTGTTGGCGAGGATATGTACCATAAGGTAAATCCGCTTACTACGGTAATCAATCCCAATAGAGAAAACGCCCTTAGTACAAAGGTGTTAAAGTCATCCCTTCCTTCGTAATCCATGGTATGTGTCATCCACAGAAAATCGAACCAACGCCACTTGCGGTGTCGTACCGCTTGGAACTCCCCATTTTCAATTGCTACATAGGCCTTGAGATTTTGAGGGGTTTCATAGGAAATCTCATAAGCTGGCAAGGGGCGACCGCGGTATTCGTGGTGCTTATCCACTTCTTCTATACGTTTGATTCCTGACACTTTTAATTCAGGTTGCATATACCGGTTAGCTACTTGTTGGGCTTCTTGTTGGGCTTCTTGTTGGGTAATTTCATTTTTTTTGTTCCCTGTTCGGGCATTGTACAGGGTTGTTCCATTAATCCAATAATAGGGACTGCCTGCAATTTCAAGTAATTCCATAGATCGAACTGGTTGTTCAATCTCTAATTGTGTTGTGCCCAATAAATCGGAAAAAGCGGTTTGTTCCAGAATTTCCTTTTTGAAATGGTCGCCGTGTATCTCATCAATATCCGTCCAGCTAAAATACATGCCACTAATCGTCCATATGAGGAACTGGATACCCAAAAAAAGACCTAAATACCGGTGTGCTTTTCTGATTTTTATTGCTGTTTGTCTTGTTACCATTACTATTGGATTACTGAAAAAGGAAATTATACGTTGGATATCATCTTTGGTAGGGTCATATTTTTTTTGAATTTTATTTCTCTTTAAGCACTGCAACAACACTTAAATCATGCTTATCATTAACTTTTATAAATGCCAAACTTGGGCGTTCCAAACCGTAATCGGTAATCAACAGCGACCATGTTGCGTTCAGTTGTATGCCTTTTGACACGGGATTCAGATCTAGTGGAACCGTTATTTGTCGGGTGGATCCCGCAAGGGTAAAATCTCCTTTTACCTTGACCGTTTGCTTGGCCTTTTTATCAAAATCAAAGTCATCGATTAGTTTTCCTTCAAAGACAACATCGGGATATTTTTGCAATTTAAGTAACTCGTACATATGTTCATCACGTTTATCCTTACCTGTCTTTATGGATTTAACTGGTAACCTAAAAGCTACTTCTCCAGTTACAAAATTAATGGTTCCGTTTAACCGGTCTGACTCGCCAGTATATGAATTAAATGACATTTTTGCCTTGAAATTCGCAATTCCTTCCTTGGTGGTATATACTTGTGCAGACGACGCATTACTGCTAAGAATCAGTAACAAGGTCGATAATAAAACAATCAAGTTTCTGGATAGACATAAATCCCTATCACTTTCCACTGTAATAAATTTATTCATACGAATTAGTTTTAGTTTCACCTTTTCTTTTGATAGTACCAGTTTTTTCTAAATAGTTTATAAAGCCATGGAGAATAAAAGGCACAACTAATAGCCAGAGCTACCAGAATCGGGGCTTATAAGCAGCAAGGAAAATAAAATCGGTATTTTCATGTTTAATTATTTATAATACAGGTTATTAATTATTTGTAAAATAAGCGCACCTATGAAAATAGCGCCTATTATGATGTAAATTGCATAGTTCAACCAAATTTTCCAACCTCGTTTTTTCGACTTTGGAGGTCTATTTTTACAACAATCTTTCATCTGTTGATATCTATTTATTTTTGTAAGTCAGACCTGCCAGACTATTTCTTTCAGTCGGGTGTAATGCGCCATTGAACATATCTATTGGTATCTAAAATTGTAATGGCTCATTTCATAACAACTCATTTAGTTTATTGTGCCTGTCAAGGGAAGGGCATTAAACACTAATAACTAACTAAATATTCCCTTCCCATAACAGGACTTTTTCTTAAACAATAAAGATCTGTACTTTGGCGGGAAACACTTCCCGATCACTCCCAGATTTTTATCTTATTATTCTTTTACCATTTGCTTGCTTATCGAATAAATCAGCCATGGCAATATCATAAACTGTAGAACGGGCGAAACACCTACCTCCATTACTGGCAGTAATGGCATCGTATCGGTATACGACCAATCGCCCCGCATGGTATGAAAGACTTCCGCAAGTATTGAACCCGAAAAGCCAACAAAGACCAAAAGCAACACTTTGTTCAAATCCATACTATTTATCCAATACACATTTTTATAAATCAATCCAAACGAGAAGAGCAATATGAGTACCATCAACATATCTGCTATGGATGCCAACATACAGAATGAAATATGCTGCCAATCGTATTTAAATCCTTTGTATAATGGACCTTGTGCGAATTCCCAAATAAAATTCAAAATAAACGCCAATAAAGACACCGTAATTATGGACTTTCTATAATTTAGCTTGTTCCCAACTTGATTGACAAAATGGTAATAGAAGAGAATTACCAAAACCAATGCTATGGTCGGTACGACGTAAATGCTGAGACTTAATTCTTTCATTTTGTTATAAGTCTTTTTTAACCTGTGTCAAATATTTTATAATTTCCTTTTTATCCTCTTCTGAGAGTTTTGCATCCCCATGTACAATGGTGTAGGAAAAAAGCGGCATTTCATCGTCTTCTATTTGGCTGATAATGGACTTCAATTTGCTATTTTTCCTCCGTGCTGAATAGTTTCCCCATTCGTTAAAATTAAGTTCTTCCTTACCTTGTACTACATGGTCTTCCAAAATCCAAGCGATCGGCTGGATCTTATTGTACCACGGATATTCCGTATTGTTACTGTGGCAATCATAACAACTTACTTGTAACTTGTTATGAATCGTTTTAGGTACCGAATTGATTACCATAAAGTCAGTTTCAGGTACAATTTCGCTCAGATTGGGTTTGGTGGGCACAAACTGGATACCCACCAAAACTACCAGCAAAATTGATCCTATGATCGTAACTACCTTCTCAGTTAATTTGCTTTTGCACACTGCCACAAGTCATCATTTTACTACCATAGTAGGGGTTCTTGATTTCTTTCGTGGCACTTAACCATTGTGCCCCCTTATTATTGTTGTACATAGGGCAAAAATCCTGATACAAGGTTTTTTCCGTTCCTGTAATAGCTATCAGATCTATTAAATCTATACTCAAAACATCAAAGTGCTCACGTTGATGTTCGATTGGGCTCTCGGCGATATGTTCTGCATGTTCTTTGCCATCTTCGATGATGTCCTTTAATTCTTCCTGTTGTTCGGAAGCATAAGAACTAATATCAAAATTGTTAAAAGCCATAACCATTTTTCCACCTGCTTTCGATGCAGCATTCTGGTTATCCTCCACCAAAGCATCTTTAAGTTCCAAATAATTAGCCACCAACATATCCGATTTTGATGACTTTTGCCCGTCACCCATCATGCTTTTTGACTCCAGGGATCCATCATGGGGCATGTCCATACCTTCATCATGATGGTTTTCGCCACTTCCCATTTCTGAATGGTGCCCATCTGTAGTACTGTGTTCTTTTTTTGCGTCTTTACATGAAGTAGCCATAAGGGTTACGAATGCAATCGCCATTATACTTGTAGTCACTTTTAATTTTCCCATAATACCTGATTTTAGATTTAGATTTATTTATATAATTTTTTTACATAATTTAAAGATTGGCCTCTTAAAGTTTTTCAATTACATTTTCAAGCTTAGCTGTTATTTCATCGGCAATTTCCATCAATTGTTTGTTATCGACAGCCTGCATCGATGCCATTGGATTTACTGCCGCAACTTCAACAACCCCTTTTGAAATTTCCTGTACGATCACATTGCAAGGTAACATGGTGCCAATCTTGTCTTCGGCCTCCAAAGCTTGATGGGCATAGGGCGGATTACAGGCACCAAGGATTCGATATTTTTTGAAGTCTACATCGAGTTTCTTTTTCAGTGTTTCTTTGACATCGATTTCGGTCAGAATACCAAAACCTTCTTTTTTCAGCTCTTCCGTAACCTTGTCGATTACTTTTTCAAAATCTTCGTTAATAGTCTTGTTGAAATAATATTTCATTGTTTTAATTTTTAGAATTCAACATTCGTTTTTGTTCTTCATATTCTTCTTTGGATATCTGGCCTTTAGCGAAACGTTCGTCCAGAATATCCATAGGTTTCTGTTTTCTTTTTAGCGTGTTCCCGTTCTTCCCAACATACATCCATATGCCTAGAACCAAAACAACTAAAACAATTACCCACCCGTACATCATCATCATTTGAAATTTTAAATGTTATCCGTTTTTTTTAAAAACCATTTTTCCCCAGTAAAAACGAGTACCGTAAGTACCGCCGCTACAACGACCACCAACAGATCACTTGATACTTTAATCCATAAAAAAGATCCCAGAACGATAAGGTCAAGGATAATGGCGGTTACAATAATGGCTGCATTCGCCTTTATTTCCTTTCGAAGGTTTCTCAAAATGCCCCAATGGATTCCAATATCCATGACCAAATAGAGAATAGCACCTAAAGATGCAATCCTTGTCAAATCGAACAGAACGGTCAATGCGATTGCCGAGACTACAGTATATACCAGCATATGCTTCTGTATGCCTCCAGGCATTCCAAAATGCCTATGGGGTATCAAATCCATATCCGTTAGCATGGCAGTCATTCTTGAAACGGCAAAAACACTGGCTATAACTCCCGAAATTGTGGCAACAATGGCAATACCTACCGTAAACCAAAGACCGTATTTACCAAAGGCAGGTCTAGATGCCTCCGCCAAGGAATAGTCCTTGGCCCGTATGATTTCCTCAATCGAAAGATTAGAGGAAACCGCAAAAGCGACCAAAAGATAGATAATGGTACAAATGGCCAATGAAATAATAATGGCCCTACCGACATTCTTGTTAGGATTAACGATTTCCCCACCGCTGTTGGTTATAGTAGTAAAACCTTTGTAGGCTAAAATGGACAATGCCAAAGCCCCTAGGTAACTGGAGACCGGATACTCGGACAAACTGCTGGATGGGACTACTTCCGAAAAGGAGAATCCTGCGGCCCATAGACCGCCTATCGCAAAAATGGAAATACCACCTATTTTCAGGATGGCCATTACCAACGAAGATTTCCCGATAACATTATTTCCCGAAATATTGATCAAGAACGCCGTAATCAAAAGTATGACCCCCAAAACAGGAACCCAGACACTATTATCGCTAACATCGAACAGTTGCAAGGTGTACGAGCCGAAAGTACGGGCGACAAGACTCTCGTTGATGACCATGGAAAAAGCCATCAGTAAAGCCCCCGAAGCTGTAAGTGCACCTTTGCCATAAATCTTTTTAAGATAGGTGGCAATTCCCCCGGCAGAGGGGTATGCGTTTGACATCTTAACATACGAATAGGCACTAAAGCCAGAGATAATCGCACCAACTAAAAATGCAATCGGAAACCACTGGCCAGATAATTCGGCTACCTGACCTAATAATGCAAAGATACCGGCACCGATCATTACTCCCGTACCAAGAGATACGGCACCTGTTAAACTGAGACTATTTTTTTTGTACTGTGACATATTTAAAATCTGGCTAATAGTCCACCACCCCAACCATATCGATTATTGTAGTTTCCTTGGATTGAAAAATTGCGGGAAAGAATGTATGCTACCCCTACCAACCATTGGGTTTCACTTTCAAAGGATTTATTATTCTCTATATCATTTACCCACCCAAAGTCTGCTCTATACTCGTATTCACCTTCCAGAAAAACTCTAGGAAAAATCAATAATTCTCTGTCCAAACGTATTCTTGGGCGCAGTTGATGATCCATACTCACATCTACATTAAATCTATAAGGCATAAAATATTTAACACCAACCAATCCTACTGTATTAAATGTGTCGTAAGAATCCGGAGAAGAAGTTTCGGTATTTACTCCTGCATACACACGGACCCAATCATTCAGGTATCTATTATAATTCACTTCTATTTCGGTGTTTTGGTTGTAGTCAAATTCGGCACGTAGGCCAAATTCATTTCGAATATTACTCGATATTAAATTGAGCTCATTAAAATTTGAACCTAGACGTGCTCTTCCCCAAGAATAATAATGGTCTGTTTCATCAATAAGTTTCTGAACAGGATAATCCTTCATTCTTTCATCCCTTGGCGTATCATAACTGAAAACCCTTGCCATACCTCCCATCATATGATACAGTATGTGGCAATGAAAAAACCAATCGCCATACTCTTCGTTATAGAACTCTATGACCACTTTCTGCATTGGCGGTACGTTTATTGTATGCTTTAATGGGGAACGTTCGCCATTTTCGTTGATGACCCTAAAATAATGACCGTGCAGGTGCATCGGGTGGTGCATCATCGTAAGGTTATTGAGCGTAATCCGCGTTACTTCACCTCCCTTGATTTTTATTTTATCGGCTTCTGAAAGTGGTACACCGTTCATACTCCATACATAGCGCTGCATATTTCCCGTTAGGTTCAACAGTATGTCGTTTGTCGGCAAATCCGCATTGTAGGTGGTATTTTCCTTGGCCTTTAAAAAGTCGTAGTTGAAATAAGTTTTACGAGTGTCGTAATTAAATGAGGAAGCATCCTGCTGCATCTTGGGTATATTGTGACCCATATGGCCTTTCATTTTATCCGATGTTCCGTTATGGTTCATTGGCATCGAGTCTTTTTTCATTCCCGACCTATTGTCCATATTCATATGGTCACTTTTCACAGGCTTTTTATCATCCATCTTCATTTCCATTTGATCATTCATCTTACCATTGTTCATCAACATCTTATCGTGCATCCCAATATTCATCTGACCGTCTTTCATATCCATCTTCATTCCATACTTCTGCATTAAAAATTCAGGGGTGTTTTTCTTTTTATTACCAGCCATTGCAGGTGCTCCCATTTTCATATCCATTTTTGCCATTTGCTTCATCATTTCCACTTTGTCCGGTCTGTCAATCGTTTTTGCAGGATAAAGTGTCCCTTGTCCTAAACGCAATGATGTATGCCCAGAGCCATCTTGTGCTGTTGCCTTAACTTCCAAAGTACCGTCAGGTATGGTAACGATTACATCATAGGTTTCGGCAACACCAAATAGAAATCGGCTTTTGGATACAGGTTGCACATCAATACCATCGCCGGAAACCACCATTGGGTTACCCCCTCCAAAATCCATCCAATAATAGGTAGAGGCCGAAGCATTGATAAAGCGAAGCCGCACCTTTTCCCCTGGATTGAATTCTGGATATTCTGCCAATATTTTCCCGTTGGTCAGAAATGCTGGATAATAGATATCGGCAATATCCGCTCCTTCCATACGGTCTCTCCAAAATTTAAGTTGTGCACCAAAAGCACCTTCCTTGATGACCCTGCCCAAAGGGACCGCTGTACCTTTTTTAACTTGATACCATTCGTTTCCCCTTTTTAGGTTACGCAGTACGTTCATCGGTTTTTCGTTGGTCCAGTCAGACAGTACTACAACTAAATCTTTATCATAGTCCAAGGTTTTTTCCTTGGGCTGAATCATAATGGAACCATACACACCTTTCTGTTCTTGTAGCATCGTATGGGAATGGTACCAATAGGTCCCTGACTGGTTGATAGGAATTCTGTACTGGAATGTTTCTCCAGGTTCAATAGGTGGTGTTGTCAAATACGGTACACCATCATAGAAATTTGGAAGAATCAATCCGTGCCAATGTACCGATGTTTCAACGTCCATTTTATTGGTTACGTTGATTATGGCAAGGTCACCTTCGGTAAATTTCAAGACTGGTCCGGGAATACTGCCATTGATGGTCATCCCGTAAGCAGTTATCCCTCCAAGCGTTATTTTATTGTTTTCTAAAATAAGGCTGTATTCCTTAACGGCACGTCCTTCTTCCTTTCTATCCTTACCATTGGTACCTACTTGGGCGATGCTCATAGATGTTATGAGAAACACAAATAGTATTGTCATTTTTTTAGTCATAGTTAATATTTTATTTTCTCAAGTTCATATTATTCCTTGGTTAGCACATATATTGGTTTGATTGATTTTAAAGTTGTCTCATTATCCATTTCCGTAAGAAATAGAAACATATGGTTGAACATCATTGTATTTTCAATCAAACGCTATGTATTACTCTGAACGGTCCGACCGTTCTTTGAACCTACCCACGACTATTGATATTATGAACACGAGAATACCAACACCCAAAGCCCACCAGTACATTTCCATCATTTCATAGTTTGTGTTCTTTTCTAATCATTTTGAAATTAATTTCGCTATCATTTTTCTGAATTTTTCACTAAGCTGATATTCGAAAATAAATCTCAATTTGTTATGGAGACTTGTCCTAATGGTCCATTCGGCTAACTTCTTTGAACTTTAAAAAATTCTCCTCTGATCCAAAGTAGGCAACTTTGTTGTCCACGCCCATCAGTACAATGAATGCTTCTGTTTTATCGATTTTATGTTTACTAAAAGGGTCAATGCCCGTTCTGGCTTCATCATTGTTGTTCAATGTTTTAACACACATTTCGCAACAGCCATAATAAGTCTTGCCATTTACGGGAACGGGAATTTGCATTTTTCCCATGAAGGCATCATTTACCATACAGACCAACTCCTTTGGTACTTGGGAGCCTACCTGAGGATTTTTATTTATGATATCTTCAGGTTCTACAGTGGCAACCACTTGTTTAGTATCTTGTGCCGACACGTTCTTATTTTCTGATTTACAACCCATTAAGGTCAATACTAAAATTCCTGAAAGTAGTATTCGCATTGTCTTATCATTTTTTGTTTTAATTTCCAATTAATATTTCTTACTGTAGAGGGTCCTAATTCTTTTATATGTCAACTTTAAGCTATATTTTAATTTTCTAAAATGTTATTGCTACTTACTGATGATAGCTTCCGTGGTGCCACATGTCAACATTTTGTTTCCCATATAAGGATTCCTGATTTCCTCATGGATACTAAGCCAATATGCCCCTTTTTCGTTATCTGCCATTGGGCAAAATTGCTCATATACTTCCTTGTTTACACCAAACAGGCGTACACCTTTTGATAAATGTGCCGATAGATGTTTAAAGTGACCCCTTTGCTTTTCAATATCAGAGGTTTTGCCAATAGCTTCTGAAGATGACTTGATCTCCTTTGAAATGGCCATCCAGTGATTATGGGCCTCCTGGTCGGTCAATTGTTTCATATCTACCTTTTTCAATGTGGCCAACAATTTATCGGCCCCCTTTTTTGCCGCAGTGGCCTCGTCCTTTACCAAGGCGTCTTTGAGGTCCAGATAGTTGTCAAAGACTTTCTCAAGCTGCCCAACAAAGATTTTTGACACTTCCATTCTCTTTTCCATACGGCTGTGGTCAGTCTTATCGGGCATTTCAGAATGGTCCGTAGATTCATTGGATCTCATTCCACTTTCCGATTCTTTTTCTCCCCCCTTATCCATACCTCCATGATTATGCCCTGTCATGGCTGGGCCCCCTTCGGGATTCATCATGCTGGGCTTGCCGGCAAGTTGTGCAGCGGCATCTATGCTGAAGGTTCCGTTAATGGCAATTTCCTCACCTTCTTCCAGTCCTTCGTTCACTACGAAACTTTCGCCCAAAGCCGGGCCTAACGTGACGTCGCGCATCATAAAATTTACACCTTTGTCCGAAATATTCTTTATATAGACCACAGAACGCTTTCCTGTCCACATGACCGCTGTTTTGGGAATAACGATTGCATCGGACTTTAAAGGCAATTTAGCCTCAACAGTGCCGGAAACGAACATTTCGGGTTTCAGTTGTAGATTCCGATTATTCACTTCTACCCTTGCTTTTGCAACCCTGGTCATAGGATCGATCACAGGGTCCAAATACGAAATCTTTCCTTTAAAGGTTTCGCCTGGTACAGATTGTACCGTAAAACTTACCTCATCACCCTTTTTTATCCAGACCATGTCGGATTCATAAACATCGAACAATATCCAAACAGTGCTCAGGTTGGCAATCTGGTATATAGGCATGCCTTTATTGACGTAGTCCCCAAGATTGACCTTCTTTTCTGTCACATAGCCAGATATATCGGCCAGTATGTGGAGTTCTTCTTGAACTGTACCCGATTCCAGAATTTGTGTAATCTGGATATCCGAAAGCTTCCAGTTTTTAAGTTTTTCCTTTGCCGAGTTAAAAAGCATTGGCTGGGTCTCGACTATTTTTCGGGCCTCGAAAAGTTCTTCTTGGGCATTGACCAGATCTGGAGAATAAATAGAGGCGATTACCTGCCCTTTATTGACGTATTCGCCGGTAAAATTAACCATCAATTTTTCAATGCGGCCAGGAATATGGGAAGATTGGGAATAGACCAACCGTTCATCGGCCTGTACCTTTCCATTCAATCGCAATAACTTTACAGGCTTGGTCTTTCCGACAATTTCTGTACCGACATTTGCAATCTGCATTGCGGTCCGAGACATGCTGATTGCCATGGGATCCAATTCAGCATTGCTATCGTTATCCAAAGGAATCAATTCCATGCCGCAGATGGGGCAGTTACCCGGTTCGTTCTGTCTGATCTGTGGGTGCATGGAGCAGGTCCAAATGGTCTCACTGACGATTTCGCCGTCGTGTTGGTGTTCGTCCACTGTCCTGTTTTCCGAACCTCCGAAAAACAGCCATCCAAGCAATAACCCTATGATCAAGGTAATTGCAGCTATACCTATTATTTTTTTAGTTTCTGTTTTCATAGTACTATTTTTTTGCTGTGATGTAATTCAGTTTTGCTTGCGCAATGCGATATTGCGTAAATGCGGTTATTTTAAGTCTATCGTATTTAAGCAGTTGTTGCTGCATCCGAAGTACCTCCTCGAAATCCTTTCCCGAGTTTCCATAAGACGTGAACAAGAGATTGAGAACTTGTTCTGATTCCGATATCTGCTGATCAAAAAGTGAAATCAAATCGGTCTGTTGTCGTAAATCGAACAGTGCCATTTCATAATTTGAATTCAGCGCATTTACGGTTTCCGTTTTTTGAAGCGAATAACTTTCTTGCATCAATTGCGCCTCTTTGACAGCTGCTTTGTACTTTCCCCTAAAGATGGGAAGGCTTACGGTTACCATTGGCATCAATACATCCTTCCCGTTGTCCGGCAAAACCATATCGGTCCGTTCATCGACTATTACAAAATCCAACCCGAGCCCGAGCCTTGGAAGGCCTTGTTTTATTGCAGCATATTCAGATGCCTCGCTTGCCTTTATTTTTAATTCAAGTGAATTCAAAAGTGGATGGTCCACAACAAGGGAATCCTTCGCATAATCCAATAGTATATGATCTATTTCAATGGTATCGGCGATAATAACTGGTTCTATCTCGTCGCGGTTCAATAGTTTATTGAACGATGCCAACAGGGGCGTCTCTTTTTTATTCAGAATTCCCAAATTTGTCTTTGCCTCTTTTAGCATGATATCCACTCTCAACACATCAACCAGTGTCCCATTACCATTTTTGAACTTCGAGTTGGAAATGGACTTATATGATTCTAGTATGGCAATGTTCCTTTCCTCGATTTTCATCCACTCCCTCAATTCGTATAAAGGAAAATAAGCCGTGGATACCTCAAAATAGAGTTTGTTTTTGGTATCTAAAAAAGATTGGTATCTTGCCTCTGCCATAAGTGTGGCCACATCGCCCTGGGCCTTCAGCGTGCCAAACCATGGGAACATTTGGGTCAATGAAAACCGTGCCTTTTGTGGCCCGACCCTTGTTTCTACCGGAGATATAAAATACCCGAAAGAAATGGATGGATCTGGCAAGGTGCTTACCTGTGGTACCTTTTCCAAAGCCGCTTCGAACTCCTTATATTGGGAAAGTAGGCCCGGATTGTTGTCCGAAGCTATTTTGAAATAATCTTCCAATGTCTGTGCCTGCAATCCTAAACAGGTAAATAATAGTAACAGTGCGATTATGTTCTTCATTTTATTCTATTTTTTTTGTTCTTATTATTAATGACCGTTTCCCTCCAAAACGACTGAAGAACTGGCACGACGAACATGGTCATGATCTGGATGGTCATTCCTCCAAAGGTGGGGATTGCCATGGGAATCATTACATCAGCGCCTTTACCAGTCGATGTCAATACTGGGAGGAGGGCAATAATAGCAACGGCTGCGGTCATCATTGCCGGGCGGACCCTTTTTTTACCGGCCTCCAAAACAGCTGCCCTTACCCCTTCTATAGTATCTGGCTTTTTTTCCTCGAAAACTTGATGAATATAGGTCCCCATAATAACCCCGTCATCTGTTGCGATACCGAAGAGGGCAATAAATCCTACCCAAACAGCAACACTCAAATTGATGGTGTGCATTTGAAAAAGATCTCGCATATTCACACCCGATATGGCAAAATTTAGGAACCAGTCCTGCCCATAGAGCCACAACATGATAAATCCGCCCGCAAATGCGACGAATACCCCCGAGAAGTGGATTGATGATGCAATAACTGTCTTAAATTGAAAGAACAGCAGCAAGAATATGACAACCAAACTGATCGGTATTACTATAGACAATCTTTTGACCGCTCTTATCTGGTTTTCATAGCTGCCAGAAAATTTGTAGCTTATTCCCGCAGGGACCGTTAATTCCCCTGCATCGATTTTTTGTTGGATGGCATCTTGTGCATCGTTTACCACATCGACCTCCGCAAAACTATCCCTTTTGTCAAAAAGAACATAACCAACCAAAAATGTGTTTTCGCTCTTGATGGCCTGTGGCCCTCTTACATATTCAAAATCGACCACTTGTGAAAGCGGAATTTGGGCCCCCACGGGGGTAGGAATCAATATCTTACTTAAAGATTCAGGATCATCCCTTAGTTCCCTTGGATAGCGCACTCTAATTGGGAACCGCTCCCTACCTTCGACGGTAGAGGATATTTTCATTCCTCCAATGGCGGTCTCAATGCTTTGTTGCACGTCCTCAACATTGAGACCATATCGTGATATTTCATCCCTATTGATATTGAGATGCAAATACGGTTTACCAACGATCCGATCGGCAAATACCGCTTCTGACTTTACGGAAGCGACTTCTTTTAATATCACTTCCAACTGCATCCCAAAATCTTCTATTGTTTTCAAATCCGGGCCGTAAACTTTGATACCCATAGGGGCGCGCATCCCTGTCTGGAGCATTACCAAACGAGTTTCTATAGGCTGCAATTTTGGTGCTGAAGTGATTCCGGGTATTTTGGTCACACTGACGATTTCGTCCCAAATATCATCTGCCGATTTGATGTGGGGCCTCCAATTTCGATAAAATTCTCCATTTTCGTCTGCAATCAAGTCTTCTTCTGTAATACCCCTTTCCAATGCCTCTCCATTGGTAAGGGTATCCTTTTGAACGGTAATGAACCGATCTTTACGGTCCACTTTAAAATGGACCCTATGACCTGCTTCGTTTAGGATAAATTCGGGTTTGTAGTTGATAATGGTCTCGAACATGGAAATAGGTGCAGGATCGAGTGCCGATTCCACACGTCCTAATTTTCCGACTGCCATATCCACTTCTGGAATTCCATCAAGAAGCATATCCAATTGACCAATTACATTTCGGTTATATTCCACCCCTGAATGTGGCATTGAAGTTGGCATTAACAAATAGCTGCCTTCATTCAAAGATGGCATAAATTCAGAGCCTATTCCAGGAAATCTGTTTGAGGAAGCTTGCCAGCCAGAAGTTTGCCTGACGTTTTTCCAACCTACGAATTCGAAACCTTTAGCTACAATTCCAAAAGTACTGTCGAACCCTAGCCATATCAATACTCCAAAAAATATGGTTACGAAGGGAATCAACATAAATTTCCCTTTGTTCTGCAAGCACCATTTGAGTACAGGTTCATAAAAATGCACTATCGCCATTAAGGCTGCCAATATGATTCCTATCAAAAACAATACGAACAAGTAGTTGATTATAATGCCATTTTGGGGCCCTAAGGGCATCCATTCCTCCGTAAGGAAAAAAGAGGCTATAAAAATGGTAAGCCCTAAATTGATGTAATTGGGATACGCTTTATATTTTTCGGGCCACCTGGGTTCCAAAAGATTGTTTATTCCAATTAAAGTAAGGGCAAGTGGCAACAACATCGAGGCATAGACAGCAAAAATAATTCCAGCCACAATCAAAAGGATACCCCAGAACCTGCGGACCCTTTTCTTGTCATAGTTGATGCCGAAGATGAAATGTGCAAGGGCAGGTAATACCACGAGACCAAGTACAAAAGCACTTAACAAGGCAAAAGTTTTGGTAAATGCCAATGGCCTAAAAAGTTTTCCTTCTGCAGATTCCATTGCAAAAACAGGCACGAAACTGACCACGGTAGTAGCCAAGGCCGTAGTTATTGCCGATGCCACTTCAATGGTCGCTTTATAAATTACCTGCATGAGTTCCTTCCCCTTTACGCCATGGTTTTCTGGCATTTCTAGGTGGCGAATAATATTTTCTATGAAGATGATCCCGACATCGACCATGACCCCAATAGCAATGGCAATACCCGAAAGTGCCACTACATTGGCATCAACACCGGCATACCGCATAACGATGAAGGTCATTAAAACCCCTACGGGCAATAGCCCTGAAATTATAATGGAGGCCCTTAGATTAAGTACTAAAATCAATACTACAATAATACTTATAAGGATTTCATGGGATAGCGCATTTTCCAATGTCCCTATGGTCTCGTGGATAAGCTGCGTTCGGTCATAGAACGGAACGATGGTCAATTGGCTCTCCATCCCGTTCGCCAACGTCTTCTTTGGAAGCCCCGGGGCAATTTCCTTGATCTTTTCTTTTAAATTGTTGATGACCGCCAAGGGATTGGAGCCATACCGGGCAACAACAACGCCCCCAACAACCTCTGCCCCTCCTTTATCAAGTACACCTCTTCTAGTCGCAGGCCCTAAACTTACGACCCCAATGTCTTTGATTCGAACTGGAACGTTGTCCTGAACTGCAACGACCGCCTTTTCGATGTCCTCTGTCTTTTTAACATAGCCCAAACCCCTGACCAAATATTCCGCTTGATTGATCTCTATAGTCTTTGCCCCAACATCTTTATTGGATTTCTGTACCGCCTGCATCACTTTGTGCAACGGGATATTATAGGCCTTTAAAGCGTCGGGGTTCACGTCTATCTGGTATTCCTGAACAAACCCACCAATGGATGCTACTTCGGAGACACCTTCAACGGCATTGAGACCATATTTTACATAAAAGTCCTGAACGGTACGTATTTCGTGTAAGTCCCATCCGCCCGTAGGGTTGTTGTCCTTGTCCCTACCTTCCAAGGTGTACCAATAGACCTGGCCCAAAGCAGTGGCATCGGGCCCTAAGGTCGGCGTCACAGCATCCGGTAAGAGTCCGGCCGGGAGTGAATTTAGTTTTTCCAATATCCGGGAACGCGACCAATAAAATTCTACATCATCGTTGAATATGATGTAGATACTGGAAAATCCGAATATCGAAGAACTACGGATAGTCTTTACGCCCGGTATTCCCAATAAATAAGTAGTCATGGGGTAGGATATTTGATCTTCTATATCCTGTGGCGATCGTCCGGGCCATTGGGTAAAGACAATCTGCTGATTTTCCCCAATATCAGGTATGGCATCAACAGGAACCGGGTCTTTGGGCAGGAATCCCGTATCCCAATTAAAGGGCGAGGTGGCAACGCCCCAGGTTATAATTGTTAATAAAATGAGAACCGTAACCAGCTTGTTCTCCAAAAAATATTTGATTAGTTTATTAAGCATATTATGAAATGTTGAATTGGAATTAAAAGAAATGTTCCAAAGGCGAAAAATGCCTATAACCATACTAAATCAATAGCATGGTAATACTTCATAAGAATGCTCTTAAATAAGGAAGGTTTGATCTAGGATTTGAATATCCTTGACCAAAAGAGGTGGTGGGTAATGGTTGAAAGGAACTATATTTTCTTGCAGTCCCTCAAAAAGGTTTAGATAACTATAAACGAATGAAACAACGAACTGCTGTTGTTCAAAACTTAATTTTTCAAATGAAAGTTTCAAGTCATGTTGTCCACTAATTGAAAGTGTTACATCGTCGCAGCAATCCTTTTTTTCCAAATTGTGTTTGTGTGAATCCGAAGGTCGTTGAATCTCCATTCCGCAAGATTCCGCTTGGCCGAAGAAAGAGAAATCAACAAGATCATCACCACAATAATGTTGTGCAACCGTAAAAGAGAAGGTCGAGAACAACACTACAAGTGCCATTAAAAAAGATGATATTTGAAATAAAACTCTTTTCATCAGTTATACAAAACTACAAAAATTTTAACTCAAGGTTTGTATTTAACAAAAATTTAGAGTTGCTACATTCATTATTTTGAGAGACAAACTTAATTACTTTCATTTATTTCCAACATGATAAATATCATGTTTGCTCCTTTTGTTCGTGCAATTCATAAATTATTGGATTTCTGCAATGTATCTTTTCAATTATTCTATTTTCACTCGACTGTGGTATTGTAAACCAGTTGTCGGGATAGTCCAAAAACATTTACGTAACGGGCATGACCAATTATAATAATCTCCAGTTTAAAACGAAATTTTGTAAGGAAATTATATAAAAAAGAAAGAAAATTATGCAGATATAATTATTGATCATTCTATAGATTTATTGTCATTCAAAGGATTGCTACATGTTGAATCCTGGGTAACTTATAATATGTCAACACCATGCAAATAAAGGAATCTTCGACACTATATGATGTAATCATAGTCGGCTCTGGGGCAGGCGGAGGCATGGCGACCAAAATACTTGCCGATTCAGGTCTAAAGGTTGCCGTTGTGGAGGCCGGGCCGTTCTTTGACCCTAAAGACCCGGAACAGATAACTCAATTAAAGTGGCCGTGGGAATCGCCTAGAAGAGGTGCAGGTACCGTCCGGCCTTTTGGCGATTTCGACAGCGCATACGGTGGGTGGGATATCGAGGGAGAACCCTACACAAATAGTAACGGAAGCAATTTTAGATGGTTCCGTTCGCGAATGTTGGGCGGTCGGACCAATCATTGGGGCAGGATTTCATTGCGCTTCGGGCCAAGGGATTTTAAACACAAAAATGAGGACGGGCTGGGCGATAATTGGCCCATAGGCTATGAGGATGTTAAACCTTATTACGACAAGGTAGATAAGTTGATCGGGGTTTTCGGCACCATCGAGGGCTTGCCCAATGACCCCGATGGATTCTTTCTGCCCCCACCAAAACCTCGATTGCATGAACTTTTTTACATCCGTGGGGCACGGAAATCGAATATCCCTGTTTATCCTTCTAGGCTGTCCATCCTGACCAAAATGATAAATGAGGATCGGGGCATATGTTTCTATTGTGCGCAATGCTCTAGGGCCTGCATGGTATATGCCGATTTCTCTGCAGAAACCTGTTTGATTTTCCCGGCACAGAAAAGTGGCGGTCAGATCGATCTGTTCCTGAATGCCATGGTAAGAGAGGTTACCACGAATGAAGAGGGCAAGGCAACGGGCGTTTCGTACATCAATAAAGAGGATAGAAAGGAATATAAGCTAAAAGGGAAAGTCGTCGTTCTGGCGGCATCCGCCTGCAGCTCGGCCCGGATACTTTTGAATTCCAAAAGTGCTCAACACCCGAACGGATTGGGCAATAGCAGCGATATTGTTGGTAAATATCTTCACGATTCCACGGGGGCGAGCAGGGCGGCCTTTATTCCGGGCTTGATGAACCGGAAAATTTCCTATAACGAGGACGGCGTTGGGGGCATGCACGTATATTCCCCTTGGTGGGGCGACAATAAAAAATTGGACTTCCCACGCGGATACCATATTGAGGTATGGGGTGGAATGGGCATGCCCAACTATGGGTTTGGTTTTAAAGCTAACGAGTTCAACAAATTCTTCGGCACAAAAGTGGGGGGCTATGGCAATGGCCTCAGGGACGATGTTAAAAAATACTATGGTGCCGTCCTTGGTTTTGGTGGCCGGGGAGAATCTATCGCTATGAAGGATAACTATTGTGAAATAGATCCTACTAAAGTAGATGAGTTTGGAATTCCGGTACTTCGGTTTAATTACAAATGGTCCGACCACGAACGAAAGCAGGCAAGGCACATGCAGGACACTTTTGAAGAACTGATCCACAACATGGGCGGAGAAGCTTTAGGAGAAAAACCCACCAAGGAACAAGATTATGGTATATCCCCACCAGGGTGGATCATCCATGAAGTGGGTACGACTAGAATGGGCAATGACTCCAAGACCTCTGTAGTGAACAGGTTTCAGCAACTTCACGATACCAACAATGTATTTATCGTCGATGCAGGGCCTTTTGTGTCCCAGGCCGACAAGAACCCCACTTGGACCATCTTGGCTCTAGCCTGGAGAACATCTGACTATATTGTAGAACAATTGAAACAGCAAAACATATAGAAAAATGGATAGAAGAAATAGTATAAAATCGATTATCCTGGGGTCGGTCGCTGGTGGATTGGCAGTCCACGGCTGCAAACCTGAAGATGAGGCTAAAGCGGAGAACACTGAAGTACTACAGGGCTATAGTTACAAATATGGTCGGACACCGAAGGAGAAAGAACGGATCATGGAACTGGAAGCGTTACAATTTTTCAACGGACACGAGTTGGGGACTATTGCCGTTTTGAGTGATCTGATATTGCCTTCCAATGATAAATTTGGTAGTGCTACGGACGCAGGAGTACCAAATTTTATAGAATTCATGGCCAAGGATATCCCAGAATTGCAAACGACCCTCAGGGGCGGCCTCATGTGGTTGGACCATGAGAGCAATACCCAATTCGGTACCGAATTCAAATCGAGTACTGAGGCTTGGCAAAAAAAACTATTGGATACTATAGCCTATCCCGATATATTAATTCCAGAGGGCGAACGCCCCTTGGAAATACAGTTTTTTTCCATGTTGCGAAATCTGACGCTAACAGGTTATTACACATCGAAGATCGGCCTAGAGGATTTGGGGTATAAGGGCAATACCCCAAATGTATGGGACGGAGTGCCCGCAGACGTATTGAAACAGCATGGCGTTGCCTATGAAGAAGAATGGTTGGCAAAATGTGTAGATCAAAGTCAAAGAGGGGTCATGGCAGAATGGGATGGCAATGGCAATCTACTTACATAGGCCTTTAATAGAATGCCATCCAATTTCTAATTTAGGTTACCAATATGACATTTATCATGTGATGGTTAAAAACCTTGTTCTACTTTTGATACTGTTCTTTGCATTTAGAACACGAACTATATTATTTTTAAAATAACTATGATTTTTTTGAAAATAATTTAATACCCGATACTGGAACAAAAAAAATTCAAATCTTTAGGAAGTGAAACAGATTTTGACCAAAATATTGTCCGTTACTCTAGCCTTCGCAGTGCTTTTTGCAACTTCGTCTTTCATGGTGGATATGCATTTTTGCTGCAACAAGTTGGTAGATGTTGCGGTTTTTGGCAAAGCAAAGCCTTGTAAAGATAAAAAGCAGAATTTATCAAAACCTTTTAAAAAATGTTCCATAGGGCAAATGGATTGCTGTAGCAATAAATCTATTGTAAAAAAGGCCGAAGACAATCTTAAAAAGTCACAAGTTGAACTGGATACGAATAAAATTGTTTTCCTACAGGCATTTTTCCATTCCTACGTAAATCTTTTCGAAGGACTTGAATTTAATGTGGTTTCCTTTATAAACTACAATCCACCTTGGATCGAGAAGGACATCCTTGTACTTCACGAAACTTTCTTAATTTGAATATTATTGAGCAGATTATTGTCACGATAATCTGTACTTCCTATTAGTCTGCAACAAGTTGTAGGCTACCTCATGTCGTACCCTTTTTCCAACGACAACCTTTTTCCAATTTTAATTTATCAGGGATTAAATACTCTGACGGACCTTATACTTAAGGAACAATAACATATTGTGAACATGGAATCCATAAAAACATATTGGGTCAAGAACATGGTTTGCAGGCGGTGCCTGAAAGTCATAAAACAGGAGCTTGAAGAGATCGATGTAGCAGTACTTTCCGTCGAATTGGGGAAACTTACTGTCCGTATCAGTACTGGTATTGACAATCTAATCGATTCGAATATAACCGAGGTTCTTCACTCCAACGGATTTGAAATCGCGAAAAACGAGGAGGAAATGATCGTTGAAAATATAAAGATTGCTTTGATCGAACTGGTAGGTGACCTGCCATTTCATATTAAGGAAAAGACCTCTGAACATTTGGCATCTGAACTTCATAGGGATTATAAGTTGTTGAGCAAAATATTCTCAAAAAATGAAAATACCACAATAGAAAAATACCTTATAAAATTAAAGGTTGAGAGAGCAAAGGAACTTATTCAGTTGCAACAGCACACTTTTTCGGATATAGCCTATTTGTTGGATTACAGCAGCATAAACCATTTATCGAGACAGTTTAAGACCATTACGGGATTAAGCATGACCGATTATAAAAATGGCCAAATGTGGGATAGAAGTTTCCTTGACGAAATTATATAAATATGAACGAAGATTATGCAGACGTAAACATTCAATAAGAAATAGATTTATTAACAATTAAATGCCAATAAAATGAATAAAAAAAGAATTTTTCCGGGTATGACCATAGTAATGGTTGTAAGTTTTTTATTCCTGGGATTCAATAGCCATTCCCAGGAAAAATGGGTAGCACCCCTTAGTGCTGATAAGATTGTCAACCCATTAAAAGGTGATGTCAATGCGGCTGCCAACGGTCAAAAACTTTACAAAGTACTATGTGTTGTATGCCACGGGGCAAAAGGAAAAGGTGATGGTGTGGCCGGTGCAGGTCTAACGCCAAAACCGACAAATTTGACCAGCGCAGAATTCCAATCCCAGAGCGATGGAGCCATTTTTTGGAAAATTCAAACAGGACGGGCTCCAATGGCCTCATACGAAACCTCAATACCGGAGAACAAACGATGGGAAATTATTAATTATATCAGAACACTTAAAAAATGAAAAAGCTAATAATATTACTAACCGTAGTTGTTTTTGGTAATCCTATATATAGCCAAACATACAACAATTTTGAACCAAGTAAGACCCAGTTCATGATCCGTGGTTATGGACATACAGGGCTAAACTATATGAGTAACGGAGATGAAAAAGAATCCTCTTATGTAGGCTCGGCCTTCGCGCCGATCTTTTTATTCAAACATTCGGACAAACTCATGTTTGAAGCCGAATTAGAGTTTGTTCTAGAAAGTAACGAACTTGAGGTGGGCTTGGAATATGCCGACGTTATGTATGTCCTTAACAAGAACATGACCGTTAGGGCAGGAAAATTTTTACTTCCTTTCGGAACATTTATGGAGAGGCTTCATCCCGCATGGATAAACAGACTTCCGACAAGACCTTTGGGCTTTGGCCATGATGGGATAGCTCCTGCCTCAGGGATCGGTGTTGAACTCAGAGGTGCCTTTGATCTTGGCGGTCCTTCTTTAAACTATGCCATTTATTCTACCAACGGTCCGCGATTAAAGGACGGAAGTATTGAGCCGGAGGAAGCGGGAATGCTCATGTTTCAAAATTATGAAGATAATAATACAAGTAAGGCCTTTGGGGGCCGATTGGGGTTATTGCCATTTTCAGATTCTTCTACCGAATTAGGGATTTCGGCCTATTCAACAAATGGTGCCGGGGCAAAAGATTCGCCATATGAGGACGTTGGTGCTTTCTTATATGCCATCGATTTTGCTTTTGTTAAACAAGTGTCGCCCCTTAGTGGCTTTATTGACATTAAGGCTCAATACAACAGTTCCAATGTGGACACGGCAACCTTCATTGAGATGCATGAGGATGGAGATGAGGAAGAATATTCGTTCGATAACCAAAGCAATTCCTTTTATGGGCAATTGAGTTATCGACCTACCATGGCGGAGAGTGACTTCATGAAAAAATTGGAGTTTGTTGGAAGATATTCAAATTTCAATGCTCCGGAGGGTTCTGAGTGGGAAGAGAAATCGACCCAATTTGCCTTTGGATTGAACTACTGGTTAACCTGGAGATCCCTTATCAAAATAAGTTATCAGACCACTGAAACCGAAGGTGGGCATGGCGGAGAAGGCATAACGACTACTAATGGGTTATTTCTCCACTGGGCAATAGGATTTTAAGAATACATAAAAATAGAAAACATGAAGACAATAAATAAATTTTTAGTAATCGTGATGGTTTTCCTGACCATTGGAATAACCGTAGTTGCCTGTTCTTCTTCTAAGAAAACACTTACAGAAAATAATATTCCTGTTGTGGCAGGGGTGGAAGAGGAGTTCAAACTGGAAAAATCAGGAGCCCAATTATGGGGAGAAACCTGTAATCGATGCCATTTAGCACCTTCTCCAGCCGATTATAACGACACGGATTGGGAAACCATCAGTTTGCACATGCGCGTAAGGGCCAATCTTACAGAAAATGACGTTGCAAAAATCGAGGAATTTCTGAAATCCGCGAATTAATTGAATTGGTAAAGCACATTTTCCATGAGAATGGAAATTTAGGGCTCTAGGGAAATGTGCTTTAATAAAAAGAAATTAATATTAATTAAAACTAAATACAATGAAAACAGTAACAATAATTATTTCTGTCCTCGTACTGGTTATCCTATCCAGTTGCGATCAGAAAACAGACCTCAACGCAATCCTCGAAAATTCGGAAACTAGAATGGAACTTTTTGAGGCGATTCCAAGTAACCACGGTTACATGACGGAATTCATGGACAACATGCAAGATAACGACCATGCAATGCAGATGATGCAAGGAAACCATAAAATGATGGGCAATATGATGCAGGGTGTCGGAATGCAAAAGATGATGAAAGATAGCATGATGATGAAAAACATGATGCAATCCATGATGAAAGAAGGCAAGATGATGGGCAATATGATGAAAATGATGCACGAAAAAGGCATGATGAGTGAAGATTGTATGGAGTCGTGCAAGAAGATGATGGGCAACAAGGGAATGGACATGAAAGGAATGGGATTGATGGAAGAAAGTGAATTAGATGCCAAAGAGCAAGGCGAACTCGAATTGAGCAAAAGCCAAAGCCATGGCGATCATCATTAAAGAATATAACATTTAAACCTAAAAATAAAAATTATGAAAGGTCACTGGATATGGATGGCTATCGGTTGTGGATTGCCGTTGTTACTAATATTTTTCGCACCCTCACTGGGCATTACCGGGAATAACGGGCTTTTTGGCTTCATTGTCCTAATGTTCATTTTTCATCTCTTTATGCCACATGGTGCACATAGCCACGGGGCGCATAACCATACGGAACAGAATAATAAGCAGCACGAACATGGTAAAGAAAAACCATTGTCTGCAGAAACTAAGGAGGAGCAAAAGGGCCATAGTCACCATTAATAATGGTAAAAACAAATGAAACATAAATATCAAATAAACGGAATAAGCTGCGGCGGATGTGTCGCAAGGGTAAGAAAAACCTTGGAAGAACATCCAGACATTGAGAAAACGGAAATCTTTTTGAACCCAAAAGGCAAAACGATCATCAGTATGAAAGAGAGGCTTTCAGTTGAGGAATTACAACAGCAACTCAACAAACTTGAAGGTTATACCATTACGGAGATACTTTAAAATATTAATAATCTTAAAACTAAGAATATGTTCTATAACAATGGATTTTTTTGGGGAATGCACCTTATCTGGTGGACAATTTGGTTCATATTTTTATGGTGGATTTTCTTTACGCCCTCCAGCCCATCTTCCACAGAAACTAAGGAAGATGATCTGGCCACAACTCTAAAAATACGGTTCGCAAAGGGTGAGATCACTCAGGTAGAATACGAGGAATTAAAAAGAACATTAAAATCGGAAAATGAAACAAAGCCCTAAAGAGGGATTTCAATACCTAAAATGAATAAGCTATAAACACACACAAAAACAGTAACAATGAAAAAACATCTCATCATGAGCCTTGTATTCCTGACTGGAATGCTGCTCTCGGTACAATCTATATCTGCACAGGCAAGCGATAAAACCAAAAGGCAGATGTATATCAACGGTAATGGTGAAGTCTCGGACCGTGGTATAACCCTTGGTTATATAAGTAAGGAAGATATTGTGTTCAATAACCAGGGAAGGAAAATCGGTTTCATTAAAAACGGGAAGGTATATGATGCTGAGGGCAATTCCTTGGGAAAAGCAAAAAAAGGAGGTCAGTATTATAACGATAGTGGTGAGTTTGTGCTCTATGTTGAAGGAAATGATGAAAAATGTAAAATATTGGATACTAAGGGCCATTCCTTGGGTTATATACATAAAAACTACAAACTTCATGCCTGTGCAGTACATTGCTTTTTTAAGGAGAAAAGTATAGAGGAGGACATGGATTCAATTTTGGCGGGATATATGAACATCGAAAATGCATTGGCCGAAGATAATTACGAGTCCGTACAGGAAGCGGCAATAAAATTGATTAACGACTCGACCGCCGTGAACGAGACCTACCTGAAAAAGACCTTGAATCAACTTTCCAAAGCCTCCAGTCTTACTGAACAACGATTATACTTTGCAACATTGTCCAAACAACTGTACACTATTTCCAAGAAAATGGATTTGAAGGGGAAAACGCTTTATTGGAATCATTGTCCCATGGCCATGGATGGTAAGGGTGCAAATTGGCTAGCCCTGAGCGAAAAAATAAACAATCCCTATATGGGGCTGAAAATGCCCGGATGCGGTTCGGTAAAGGAGACCTTGAAATAGTTTTTTAACGTAAAAATAATCACAGAAAACAGTCAGTACATCAACAACAATTATTTAAGCAATAAGTCTAATCTTTAAAACTAAAAACTATGCATTTTTTCAACGGACACTTTGGTGGTATGCACTTTTTATGGTGGATCATATGGTTCATCTTCTTAATATGGATATTCTTTGTTCCATATGATATCCCTTACCGAAAATCAAAAAAAGAAGACCCGCTCACAATTCTCAAAAAAAGATTTGCGAAAGGGGAGATTACAAAAGAGGAATATGAAGAATCAAAAAAGATTCTAAAATCCGAATAGGAAGTATCAACAAATTTTAACAATTAAAATTAATCGAAATGAAAACAAAAATTAAAAAAGCAATAGGAATTGTTTTGGCCACTTTCACTTTGTCGGCTTGTGCACAAAAACAAGAAAGTTCTGTAAAGGATATGCTTAAAGACCCTTCACAACAAGAGAAGGTGTTGACATTGATGGTTGAAGACCACGATTTGGGCAAAAAGTATATTGCCAAGATGATGGAAAATGACCATGCCACGGGCATGATAGTAGATGAACTCGTAAGAGCGGCTGCAAACGATACCATCCTGGCCGGTAAACTTAGCGAAATGATTACCAGATACCCTGACCTGATGCTCCTTACAACGCACCACTTTATGCCCGTCATAGCGGCTCACGGTGAATTAAGCGACACTTTTTGCGACCATACCTTGGAACATGAAAATCTGGAAAAGACCTTGCACGAAAAGATGGATGGCAACAAAAAGATGGATGGCAACAAAAAGATGGATCATTAACAGGGATCTGTAAATAGTTTGTACGGGTTTCAAAAATTATATTTAAAAACTGGACAATTAATTTTAAAACAAGAATTATGAATCGATTTAATGTAAAAAAATTAGGATTTGCTTTTGGCCTAACAGGCGCCTTAATTTATCTGGGCTGTATGATTGTAATGACAACAGCAGGTCAAGAAGGTACAATATCATTTTTCAACAGCCTGTTACACGGTTTGGATACTTCCAGTATTATAAGAATGGATGTGCCGTTATCGGAAGCATTCTTCGGAATCATTCAAACTTTTATCCTTGGATGGCTTATTGGGGCCTGTATAGCGGCTTTTTACAATGTGCAACTAAAGAAATAAATGCAATACGTCTGGTTCATATGGTCCCTTATTCTCCTCGCCCTCTGGGGCCTGGTTTATCTTTTGAAAAAGGATTCTAGGAAAGAGATGCTCAAAATGAGTTGGATTACCATGCCTTTTGGGCTTACAGAGCCTTTGTTCGTTCCAGAATATTGGCATCCGCCGTCCCTTTTTGATTTTGCGATAAAGACTGGCTTCGATATTGAAAGTCTCATCTTTTCATTCGCCATTGGGGGTATTGGTACGGTGTTATATAACCTTCTATTTAAGAGAAGATACATTGAAATGGCGCATACGGAACGCGGACATGCCATGCACAGACTTCACATATACATTCTTTTCGTCCCAGTTCTAGTGTTTTTGGTTTTGAGTCTCTTTACCGATTTGAACCATATTTATTGCGGAATTTTGGCCATGTTCATGGGAGGTTTGGCAACGCTGTATTGCCGGCCAGATCTAAAGGGGAAAATATGGGTCGGGGGTCTTTTGTTCACGCTGCTCTACTTTGTGTATTTTGGAAGTATTATTCCCTTCTATCCAGATTATGTAGAACTATACTGGAACCTGGAAAATCTGACCCAAATCCTTGTTCTAGGCATCCCAATTGAGGAACTGCTGTTCGCGTTCACTTTCGGAATGTATTGGTCAGGGCTAAACGAGCACTTGTATTGGAAAAAGTTAATGAAGCCTATTATCATAAGTTGAGATTAGGAGACATAGCATAGATATATCACCAAAAAATAAAAATCATAAGATGAAAATAGTATTAGCAATAGACGGTTCTGATTATAGCAAGATGGCCGTAAATGAACTTGGGGCGATACCATTGCCTGCAGGCACGGAAGTATGTATATTAAATGTGTTCGAAAACCCCATGTTGGCTGTTCCAATGGGTGGCACGCTTGGTAATTATTACGAAGAAGCTATATCCAATGCAAGAAAATCGGCGGAGGCAATTGTTAATGATGCCTCAAAATTATTAAAAATCGAGAATGACAAATTATCGATTACAACAGTAGTGGTCAATGGGATTCCCAAAAGCGCAATTCTAGAAAAGGCCGAAGCCTTTGATGCAGATTTAATCGTAGTTGGGTCTCAGGGCCATGGTGCATTCTCTAGATTTTTGCTCGGCTCGGTTTCCCAGTCCTTAGCAACACATGCGGACTGCTCAGTTTTGATTGTAAGAAAACGCAGCATATAAGAGCAAAAAGTTTAGTAAGCGCGGGTATGGACTATTTAAGCACTTGTATCGGAAAATGTATTAAAATCAATTTGGCATGAGCAATAATCAAATATTAGGCAGTATAGATCATGATAAATGTAAAGTGGCAGATGAAATTTGCTTGCCCGATTCCGAGCAACCGAGAATAGTTATAGTTGGAGGTGGCTTTGCGGGTTTGGCATTGGTGGAAGGACTAAAAAACAAAAATGTTCAGATAGTGCTTATAGACCGTAACAACTTTCATCAATTCCAGCCCTTATTTTATCAGGTAGCTACGAGCGGCCTCGAACCCGATAGTATTGTATTTCCATTTAGGAAACAAATTAAAGGGTACAAAAACGTAAGCTTCAGACTGGCCGAGGTACGGGAAATCCAGGCCTCTACTAATACTGTCATAACGGACAAAGGAAAACTTACCTATGATTATTTGGTACTGGCGACTGGTACTAAGACTAACTTTTTTGGTATGGAAGAAGTGGAAAGAAATAGTTTGGGCATGAAAGATATCCGGGATTCCCTAAATATCCGCCATATGATGTTGCAAAACTTGGAGCAGGCGGCAATTACATGCGATGATGTGGAACGTGATGCCCTTACCAATTTTGTGATCGTGGGCGGTGGCCCTGCGGGAGTAGAAATGGCAGGTGCACTAGCTGAGTTTTGCAAATATATCCTTCCAAAGGACTATCCAGAATATCCTTCTTCAATAATGAATATTTTTTTGGTGGAAGCTATGGATAAACTACTTATAGCAATGTCCGACAAAGCTTCTTCAAGAACATTGACCTATCTGGAAAATCTAAATGTGACTGTCTTGTTGAATGAATCCGTTAGCAATTATGACGGTAAGGTTGTCCAAACCAAAAACGGGAAGAGAATATTGGCCAAAAACCTTATTTGGACGGCAGGTGTAAAAGGGGACTTTCCAAAGGGTATCGATCAGAAGCATGTAGCTAAGGGCAATCGCTTAAAAACTGATGCTTATTTGAAGGTTGAAGGGCAAGAAAACATTTATGCCATCGGGGATATTGCGGCACTGATTTCCGAAGAGACTCCAATAGGCCATCCCCAGGTAGCTCAGGCTGCGATTCAACAAGGAAATTATCTTGCCCAAATGTTGAACAACCTAAACAATAACATACCATCAAAGTCTTTTAAATATACTGATAAAGGGTCTTTGGCGACAGTTGGAAAGCGAAAGGCGGTAGCGGATCTGGGAAAATTGAAGTTTACCGGATACTTTGCTTGGTTGTTATGGTCCGTGGTGCACTTGATGTCAATTAGCGGATTCAGAAATAAACTTTTGGTCGGCTTCAATTGGGCCATAAGTTATTTTTCTTATGAAAAGAGCAATAGGGTAATAATCCGGAATTTCAAACGTGATTCTACCACGGAAACTCCATCAAAAAACAATACCAATAATGCTTTAGAAAAGGATAAAAACATACAAAAAACCCAGCATTGATGCTTAAACACGAAACAAATAGCGGTATTATGAAATTCTTTGGCAACACGGCCAAAGAACTCAATAACAATGGTGTTATTCTATTTATCACTGTAGTCATCGCAATGGTCTGGGCCAATTCGCCATGGAAGGAATATTATATCGCCTTAATGCAAACCGATATTGCCTTCACTATTGGCACCCTTCAGCTATCGGAGCCGCTATTGTTATGGATCAACGATGGCCTAATGGCCCTATTCTTTCTACAAGTTGGCTTAGAGCTGAAACGTGAAATAATCGGCGGTAAACTTTCATCTCCAAAGAGTGCGGTATTACCTATTGGAGCGGCTATTGGAGGCATGGTACTTCCTGCCCTTATTTATTTTATGTTCAATAGCTCGGGCGAGGCATCAAATGGTTGGGGCATTCCCATGGCTACGGACATTGCCTTTTCTCTAGGGGTATTGGCCATTGTCGGAAAAAGACTGCCTTCCGCTTTGAGGGTCTTTCTTATTACTCTTGCTATAGTGGACGATTTGGGTGGTGTCTTGGTCATTGCGCTATTTTATACCTCCGGTATTTCCGAGATGGATCTACTTCATGGACTATTGTTCTTCGGAGCTTTGATTATCGGAAATTATGCGGGAGTAAGAAGCACATGGTTTTATGCCATTATTGGTATAGGTGGTGTTTGGCTGGCCTTCTTTTTCTCAGGAATACATCCAACGATAGCTGGAATTCTTACCGCATTTGCAATTCCAGGCAGGGTAAAAATTAAGGAAAATACCTTTTTGAACCGTTTAGACAACTTACACAAAAAATTTCAAGAAACCAAGTCGATAAGGGGCGCGCTTATCTCAAAAACGCAGTTGGATATTTTGGAGGATATCAAGACTACAAGTTCAGAGGCGGAGACTCCCCTTCAAAAATTGGAAAGGTCCTTAAACCCAATAGTTAGCTTCATCATTCTCCCTTTGTTTGCTTTGGCAAACACAGGAATACATCTTCATGGTGATTTGTTGAAAGTACTATCCAGCCCCGTTAGTTTGGGGATTGGTCTGGGCCTGATTCTTGGAAAATTTATCGGTATTGCCGCTTTTTCAAGAATACTGGTCGCACTTAAACTTGCAAAACTACCGGAAAAAGTGAATTGGAACATGATTTATGGTATAGCTTTTCTTGGAGGTATTGGTTTTACCATGTCATTGTTTATAAATGAGCTGGCCTTCACAGACGAGTCTTTGATATTCACGGCCAAGGTAAGTATCCTATTCGCTTCTATGTTAGCAGGTGTAATAGGCGCTATACTATTACATAGAAACAGTAAAAAATTAATAACAGTAAAATAATAAGGATATGAAAAGTATTGCAGTAGTAGGTTATGGGGTCATCGGAAAAAGAGTGGCCGACGCCATTAATGTACAAGACGATATGAACTTGATCGGGGTTTGCGATGTCATCAGCGATTGGCGGATACAGAATGCCATAAGAAAAGAGTATGATATCTACGCGGCAACCGCCGAGGCCGAAAAAGAAATGAAGGCTGCAAGTATTCCAGCAAAGGGTAACCTGCAAGACCTGTTGAAAAAGACAGACTTAGTGGTGGATTGCACCCCAAAGAATATAGCGGCAAAGAATGTGGAAATATATAAAAAACTGAGTATAAAATTCATTCTTCAAGGTGGTGAAAAACACCATACTACTGGCCATTCCTTTAGTGCAGAAAATAATTATCAATCCGCGATAAATTTAGATGCTACAAGGGTAGTTTCTTGCAATACCACTTCTATTCTTCGAACCCTGACAACTTTGAAGAGAGCAGATCTATTGGACTATGCACGGGGAACATTATTAAGAAGGGCCACCGACCCATGGGAAAGCCATTTAGGTGGTATTATGAATACAATGGTTCCCGAAAAAGATATTCCAAGCCATCAAGGTCCTGACGCTAAAAGTGTGGATCCCGAACTGGATGTCATCACTGCCGCAGTAAAAGTGCCCGAAACATTGAGCCATATGCATTACTGGAACGTGAAATTAAAAAAACAAGCCACAAAAGAAGAAGTGCTAAATGCTTTTAAAACTTCTACACGGATTAAGCTAATTAATTATGACCAAGGTTTGGTTTCAAACAATACAATAAAAGAAATGTTCTTGGATATGGGCAGGCCTTGGGGAGATATGTACGAGGTGGCCCTGTGGGAAGATATGCTTAAAGTAGTGGGTGATGAGCTTTTTTATGCTTATGTGGTGGATAACCAGGCGATTGTTATCCCAGAGACTATAGATGCCATTCGTGCACTTACTGGGATTGAGACAGATGCAGCAAAATCCATCGCCAAAACCAATATAAGTTTGGGAATCATATAAACATAGCGTTATGAAAACATATGAAAATTTAGTGAATCATTTAGGGGACAAAGCATCTTTCTATTTGGACCACGTAAGCGAAAGGATTACCAAGGATGAACTCCATTTGCCTGATGAAAATTTTGTCTCTAAAGTTTTTGTCAATAGTAATCGGAATCCACAAGTGCTAAGAAGTCTTGCCCAGCTTTACGGGCATGGCAATCTGAAAGATACAGGATATTTAAGTATACTGCCCGTTGACCAAGGTATTGAGCATAGTGCAGCCTTTTCCTTTTATAAGAATCCCGATTATTTTGATCCGGAAAATATCATAAAATTAGCCATTAGTGCTGGTTGTAATGGGGTCGCCTCAACCTTCGGGGCGTTGGGTCTCTATGCCCGTAAATATGCGCATAAAATTCCTTTCATTGTTAAGATAAACCATAACGAACTCCTGTCATACCCCAATGCCTACGACCAAACCTTATTCGGAAAGGTCAGGGAAGCTTGGAACATGGGTGCTATATCGATCGGGGCCACCATCTATTTTGGATCTAGGGAAAGTAATCGACAGTTAAAGGAAATTTCGGATGCATTTGCCGAAGCCCATAGTCTTGGCATGGCTACGATCTTATGGTGCTACACCCGGAACGACGCTTTTAAAACGGATAAAGTGGACTACCACGCAGCAGCAGATTTAACGGGGCAGGCCAATCACCTTGGGGTAACGATACAGGCAGATATCATCAAACAAAAGTTGCCCACCACAAATTTTGGTTTTAAAGACCTGAAATTTGGAAAATACGACGATGCCATGTACGAGAATCTGACGACAGAGCACCCTATAGACCTTTGTCGATTACAGGTTGCCAATTGCTATATGGGCAAGATAGGATTGATAAATTCAGGTGGAGGTTCCAAAGGAGCATCCGATATGGCAGAAGCCATCACAACCGCAATCGTAAACAAACGAGCCGGAGGATCGGGTTTAATTCTGGGAAGAAAGGCTTTTCAAAAACCCTTCAAGGATGGGGTGGAATTAATAAATGCGGTTCAGGGCGTTTACATTGAGAAAAGAATCACGGTAGCATAATACAGATAAAAGAATGGTCGATACGGAAATAAAATCATTAAAATCCCTACACCACTACTTGCAAAAGTTGGTAGAAAATAGGCTTTGGCTTAAGGTTATCATTGCTTTGTTTTTAGGTGTTGGTGTTGGCCTGTTGTTAAGTCCTCAAAATGGTTGGATAACCAAAAACACTGCCGATGCATTAGGAAATTGGTTGGCCCTACCAGGTATGTTATTCCTAAAATTGGTACAAATGATCATGATTCCCTTGATCGTAGCATCAATCATTACTGGTATTGCAAGTAACAATAAGGAAAACCTGAAAAGGTTGGGTGGTGGTGTTCTATTATATTTTATATCAACAACCATTATTTCAGTGACAATAGGTACAATTCTTGCATTAATTTTTAGGCCTGGAAAGTATCTGCACCAACAGGCGGAAGTTGGTCATGCAAATGCAGTGGCCAATACTGCCGAAAGTTCGGAACTGTCATTTGGAATAAATGATATTCCGAACGCCATAACAAATTTGTTGCCTGAAAATCCATTGGCCTCTATGGTAAGCAGCGAAATGTTGAGTATCGTTATTTTTACTATTATAATTGGAGTTGCCGTATTATCACTAACCGACGACTTGCTTAAACCGGTAAAGTTACTCCTAGGGGCCATTCAGGAAATATGTATGACCGTGGTCAAATGGGCTATGTTATTAGTTCCGATCGCCGTATTCGGTTTAATGGCACAATTGACCTCCAGCGTCGGTTTGAACTCCCTAAGGGGTTTGGGCTTTTATGTGCTCGTGGTGCTAATAGGATTGCTAATATTGGTAGGTATTTACCTCGTGTTGGTAAGCATTCTTGGCCGGAGCAACCCATTGACATTTTTGCGAAAAATAACGGATGTTCAACTATTGGCATTCTCAACTACAAGTTCAGCCGCAGTAATGCCCCTATCTCTAAAAACAGCAGAGGAAGGGCTCATAGTGGATGCCTCCATCAGCAATTTCATTATTCCCATCGGGGCTACTGTAAATATGGATGGGACGGCCCTTTATCAGACCATTACGACTTTGTTCATAGCGCAGGCCTACGGATTGGAAATGGGCCTTCTGAATATTATTGTTGTAGTAGTTACCATAGTTGCAGCTTCCATTGGAACTCCGGCCATTCCAGGAGGTGGCGTCGTGATTTTGGCTTCTGTGCTATCCAGCGTAGGAATTCCCGCCGAAGGAATTATCATAATAATAGGGGTTGAGCGCTTGCTTGGAATGTTCCGAACAGCAGTCAACGTTACCGGTGACCTAACAGCCTGTATGGTTTTCAATCGTTTTTACGGGAATAAAATGGAAGGATCCAAAGAGACTGATGTAAAAGCAAATACGGAATTTTCCACTATTTAAATATTTAAAGAAGAAGATGATAAAATCAATTAACGAAATAGATTTTTCTCCAAAACCGGGCAAGGCCTACTGGGTAAACTGTCACAGGGAATGGCGGGAGGAGGTCATTTATTTTCTGATGGTCGACCGATTTCATGATAGTAGAAAACGACATTCTTTAAAGTTCGACATGAGACATCCCGGTTTCGGAAATGAAGATCAATTGCAAAAGCCTTTTGGCGGTACCCTCCAAGGAATCATCAACAACATTGACTATATCAAAAATTTGGGCTCTACCGCCATTTGGTTAAGCCCTGTGTTTGAAAATAATCCAGAATCCTATCATGGATATGCCATCCAGAATTATATGGACGTGGACAAACGCTGGGGCAACAAGAAAGATTTGGAAAAACTAGTGGACAAGGCACACGGGTTGGATATAAGGGTGTTCTTGGATATCGTTTTGCATCATTCCGGAGATAATTGGTCGTATCCTTTTGATTACAACTATTACTATTTTAACGGCCAGCGTTTTCCCTTGGACGAATGGCGGGAAAAAGATAGGCCAATTCCAGTTGAACTGAGAAATATGGAACTGTATAACCGTAAAGGGCAGATTATAAATTTCGATAATTATCCCGAGACACAGGAAGGCGACTTCTTTACCTTAAAAACATTTAGAAACGATGGTTCCCCTGATAGTGAAGATTTACGGGAGATACTGGCCAAGATACATTGTTACTGGATTCGTGAGACAGATGTGGATGGTTTCCGTTTGGATGCCGTCAAACATATGAAGGGAAACGACATTAACCGTTTTTGCTCTACGATAAGGGAATATGCCTACTCCTTAGGCAAAAGAAACTTTTTTCTATTTGGTGAAATTATCGGGGACGATGAGACGGGTAATCCCTATATAGGTCCCAAAATACTGCCCGAGGACCGGAATATATATTACGGGCTTGATTCTATATTAGATCATCCATTACACAGTGTTTTAGCAGAAGTGATAAAAGGGAATTCATCCCCGAATAGATTGATACAGAGGTATTCGGATTTGCAAAAGAATGCTCTAAGCCGAGGTAGGCATGGGGAGTTCCTCGTGACCTACATCGATGACCATGATCAGGTGGGGATGGACTTTAAACACCGATTTGGCCATAACGCCACTACTGCACAAGTTGTTGCGGGAATGGGATTTCTTATTTGTGCCCTTGGCGCTCCGTGTATTTATTATGGTACCGAACAAGGTTTTGAGGGTAACGGCATGGATGACCGATATATTAGGGAAGGAATGTTCAATCCCGATGATAAGGAGTCGAACGTATTGAACCAAGAATCATGGATATTCAAGAGAATTGCTGTCTTGGCACATCTAAGACAAAAAGAGGCCATTCTAAAGTTCGGCAGAATGTATTTTCGGGAAACTTCAAAAAACGGACTCGATTTTCAGTTTCCTGATTGCGAGAAATGTCTTTTGGCATTTTCAAGGATTCTGCATACGGGTGAAATTCTCGTTGTTTATAATTCCTCCCCAAAAGATATCAAAGAGGAATATATAGCAATTGATACCACTATCAATAAAGAGGGTACACTTATGCAATGCATTTATGGGAACAAGAAAAAAATCAGGATAGAAAAAAATATAGATCAAGATGCTGACCGCCTTTTCATCAAGGTAAAGCTAAAACCCATGGAATTTTTGATATTCAAGAATCATTAAATAAAGGAACTTAATAAAGAACAAGCATTACAAGCATGAAAAAACAAAAATACAATGCAAATCAAATCTACGGATTAATGCACACAGACATCGAGGGAATCGATGCACTGATAGAACTGGCCCTGAACATACGATGGTCATGGAACCATGCCTCGGATGAACTATGGCAACAACTGGATCCAGAACTTTGGGAATTCACGCAGAACCCATGGGTAATTTTGCAAACGATTTCACGAAATCGACTGGAGGAACATTTGGCAGATCCAGCTTTTCGGGAAAAGCTCGATGGCCTATTAAAGGCAAATGAGCAAGCGAATTCAACTCCCACTTGGTTTCAGAAAAAGCATCCGAAGACACCGCTTACCACTATTGCCTATTTTAGTATGGAATATATGCTTAATGAGGCCCTACCCATATATGCCGGAGGCCTCGGCAATGTAGCGGGTGATCAGTTAAAATCGGCCAGTGATCTGGGGGTACCCGTTGTTGCCGTGGGACTACTTTATGCCAAAGGCTATTTCCGTCAGGAAATTGACAAATATGGAACGCAAAATGCCTTATTTCCCTATAATGACCCGGGACAATTGCCCATTACGCCCTTACGTTTACCTAACGGGGAGTGGCTACGTATAAAGGTATCGTTGCCGGGTCACCCGATATGGCTCCGGGCATGGCAGGTACAGGTAGGACGGTCTAAGCTCTATCTGTTGGATAGCAACGACGCCGCCAACTTGCCCATACATCGTGGAATAACAGATGAGCTGTATGGGGGTGGGCCAGAACTCCGCATAAAACAGGAGATTATTTTGGGTATCGGGGGCTACCGGCTGCTTAAGGCCCTGGATATAATGCCCGAAGTCTGCCATATGAACGAAGGGCATGCCGCTTTTTTGGTCCTGGAACGAGCCAACAATTTTATGAAGGCGAACGGTACCTCGTTTGAAGAGGCACTTACCGTTACTCGAGCGGGCAACCTATTTACCACACACACTGCGGTTGCAGCTGGTTTTGATCATTTCAGTCATGAGTCTATGGAATACCATTTAGGTACTTATGCCAAAGAACAATTGGGCATAAACTTTCATGATTTGATGGCCTTGGGGCGGACAGACGCCAATAACCGATCGGAGAGTTTCAACATGGCCTATCTTGCCATTCGTGGCAGCGGGGGGGTAAATGGCGTTAGCCGATTGCACGGAGAGGTAAGTAGAACTCTTTTTAACAATCTTTTCCCGCGTTGGCCAGTGGAGGAAGTTCCGATAAGTCATGTAACAAATGGAGTGCACATGCCATGCTGGGACTCCAAATATGCAGATGAAATCTGGACGGAATCCTGCGGAAAGGACCGCTGGAGGGGCGAACTCGATGATCATTCTGCACATATTTCAAAGTTATCCGATGAGCAGTTATGGCAATTTAGGACTAAATCCAGAAACAGGCTCGTCGGTTTTATAAGGCAAAGGTTTGAGAGACAGGCAATAGTTTCTGGCCTACCGTCGGAAGTGGTTGGTATCGCTAACCAAGTTTTTGACCCGGACACCTTGACATTGGGCTTTGCCCGCCGATTTGTGCCTTACAAAAGACCGGACCTCTTATTGCAGGATCCGGAACGTTTTGTACGAATTCTTACCCATCCAGAACATCCGGTACAATTGGTGTTGGCCGGTAAAGCACCCCCTTTCGATGAATCCGGGAAGGCCTTGATACGAAAATGGGTGCAATTTATCCAAGAACATAATTTGTACAAGCATGTCCTCTTTCTAAGTGATTACGACATTATGTTGGCGGAAAGTTTGGTGCAAGGTGTCGATGTGTGGCTCAATACGCCGAGACGACCATGGGAAGCCAGTGGTACCAGTGGCATGAAAGTACTTGTAAATGGAGGCCTCAATTTGTCGGTACTGGACGGTTGGTGGGCCGAGGCATATAGTCCTGAAGTGGGTTGGGCATTGGGCGATGGCCAAGAACATGGAGATGATCCGGCATGGGACGCACACGAGGCAGCAGAATTATATGAAATACTGGAACAACAGGTCGTCCCCGAATTTTACGCACGTAACAAAAAAGGGGTGTCGGAATCCTGGGTGGAACGCATGCGAAAAAGTATGGCGATCCTAACGCCTCGTTTTTCCGCCAATCGAACGGTTCGCGAATATACGGAGGACTATTATCTGCCAGGGGCAATCAACTATAAAAAATGCGCAGCTAGGAAAGGAGCTAAAGGGAAAAGAATTGTCAGCGCAGGACATGATCTTAAAAATAAATGGGATACCATACAATTTGGGAGAGTCGAAATTGAAAGTGAACGCCAAAAGCACCACTTTAAAGTAGTCATATGGTTGAAAGGAATAGACCCCAAACATATTCAGGTAGAACTATTCGCGGAAGGCTTGAACGGTGAAGCGTCCGAAAGGATCAAAATGACATTTGATTGGTTGGGGGAAGATGGTGCACATAATTTTTATGCACAGGCAAATACTTCCCGTCCTTCAGATCATTATACCGTTCGTATTGTACCAAGCTACGAAGGCATTTCTGTACCATTAGAAGACAACTTGATTTTGTGGCAGTATTAGAATAGAACTTAAAATATAAAAAGAAAAATGGAGACACTGAAATATCATGAAACCATAATAAAAAAAGTCTGTTTCGACGAGGAGCTGTTGCAGATAGAACTGAAGAAGGCGGTTCGAAATACCACTTGTTCCGAACAACCGGCATTATTGGAATGGTGCGTTATGAGCTTGGGGCGAAATATAAAGAAATGGCATCATCTTTTATGAAAGAAAAGGATTGTGATTTTACTTATCTGGATTTATGATAGGATCCAAATAGCAATCACGTCATCAAAACCTTAGGTATAGATAATTTATAAATGTAAACTAGAAAATAAATGCTTCCGGAAAATTCAAATATCTTAACGATCAATGGTGGTTCATCCAGCATCAAGTTCGCTATGTATGAAATGGCCAAAACTCCGAAACTCATATTTTCTGGGTGTATTAACCGAATTGGGTTGGCGACTACGACTTTCAATGTTTCCAATCTCGACCTTGATGAAAAGAAGGGATATGAAATATACTGTCCCGGTTTTTACGAGGCAGCCATCTTTTTGATCCTTTGGTTAAAAAGGCAAGCTGGTTTTGATAGGGTCAAATGTATCGGCCATCGCATCGTCCACGGAAAGGCACATTCTTGTGCGGAGGTAATAGATGCAACTTTGTTAAAGGAATTAAAGCTAATAAAGGACTATGACCCGGAACATCTTCCTGCCGAAATCGAAATCATCGAACTTTTCAGGCAGCGATGCCTTGGAATATTTCAAGTAGCCTGTTTCGATACTGCCTTTCATGCAACATTACCACGCATAGCAAAGATTCTGCCCATACCAAGGCGCTTTGACCAAGCCGGCGTTCAAAAATACGGTTTTCACGGTCTATCGTATGCCTACCTCGTGGAAGAACTGAAAAAAACAATAGGTGTGGAAGAAGCTAAAGGGCGTATCATTCTTGCCCACTTGGGAAACGGGGCCAGTTTAGTGGCTTTGAAAGAAGGGAGGAGTGTCGAAACCACTATGGGATTTACCCCTGCAGGTGGGTGTGTCATGGGCTCCCGAAGTGGGGATTTGGATCCTGGGGTTGCTTGGTTTATGATGAAAAGCGAAGGTCTGAATACTAAACAGTTCAATCATTTGATCAATCATGAAGCTGGTCTCTTGGGGGTTTCGGAAACCAGTGCCGATATGCAGGACCTACTGCAAAAAGAAAGTTCAGACGAAAGGGCAGCTGAGGCGGTAGCCTTATTTTGTTATCAGATAAAAAAGTGGATCGGTTCATTTATGGCTGTATTAAGTGGACTTGATATATTGGTCTTCTCCGGCGGTATAGGTGAAAATGCCCCAATCATCCGTTCGAGAATCTGTAAAGGTTTGGGCTTTACAGGAATAGAATTGGATGAAGAGCAAAACGAACAAAATGGATTTCAAATCTCGAAGGCAGAGAGCAAAATAAAAGTATTGGTAATCCCTACTAACGAAGAGTTGATGATTGCAAAATGCACGGCAGATCTATACAACGATTTTAAAAGTAAAGAAAGACAGCATAAAAATTAATAAGACATGGAAAATCAAAATAGTGAATTAGGGTCAGTTCAAATAGCGCAGGAACTTTTGGATAAAATGGATGCGTACTGGCGGGCGGCGAATTATCTTTCCGTAGGCCAGATCTATTTAAGGGATAACCCCTTAATGCGACAACCCCTGAAGACGGAACATATTAAACCCATGTTATTGGGTCATTGGGGCACTACCCCGGGCCAAAATTTCATATATGTTCATCTAAACCGTATCATCAAAAAATATGACCTGAACATGATTTATGTGTCGGGTCCTGGACATGGAGGACCCGCCATCGTCGGAAGCACTTATCTTGAGGGAACCTATAGTGAGGTATATCCTGATATTAGCCAAGACGAAGAGGGATTGAGAAAACTGTTTACCCAATTTTCTTTTCCTGGCGGTATTCCCAGCCATGTATCCCCAGAATGCCCAGGATCAATTCATGAGGGGGGCGAGTTGGGCTATTCGCTCAGCCATGCTTTCGGGGCGGCCTTTGATAATCCAGATCTGATCGTGTCCTGTATAGTGGGCGACGGGGAAGCGGAAACAGGTCCTTTGGCTACCGCTTGGCACTCCAACAAATTTCTAAATCCTGTAACGGACGGTGTGGTACTTCCTATTCTGCACCTCAATGGGTATAAGATTGCCAACCCAACAATTCTTGCCCGGATCGGGGATACAGAGCTGGAACAGCTTTTTTTAGGGTACGGCTGGAAGCCTTATTTCATCGAGGGCGATGAACCTATGACAATGCATCGGAAAATGGGGGCATTGTTGGATAAAGTAATCGAGGAAATAAAAACGATTAAGGAGAATGCGGCGCAAAATGACAATTGGGAACGTCCCCATTGGCCAATGATTATTTTAAAATCCCCCAAAGGATGGACGGGCCCCAAGTTTGTGGATGGTTTGCCCGTGGAAAACCATTTTCGATCACATCAGGTGCCGTTGGCTGATGCTGCCAGTAATCAGGAACACCTTAAGCAACTTGAGACATGGTTCAAAAGCTACAGACCTGAAGAACTTTTTGATGAACAAGGGCATCTTTTGGCCGATCTGGTGGATTTGGCCCCTAAAGGTGAGCGGCGAATGGGTTCCAACCCGCATGCCAATGGAGGCATCTTACTGAAAGATCTTCGCATGCCCGATTTTAGGGGGTATGGCTTAAATGTATCGGTACGTGGAGAGATGGGAAACGGCGATACTCGCGTTCTTGGAGAATTCGCAAGGGATATTATCAAGTTGAACGAAAAACAACGAAACTTTAGGATTTTTGGCCCTGATGAAACACTTTCAAACCGTTTGAATTCAGTTTTCGAGGCCACTAGTAGACAATGGGAAGCCGAGATCATGAAAACCGATGAACTTCTTAAAAAAGACGGACGTGTAGTGGAAATGCTGAGCGAACACCAATGCGAGGGTTGGTTGGAAGGGTATCTCTTGACTGGACGACACGGTCTGTTTAATTGCTACGAGGCATTTATCCATATTATAGATTCCATGTTCAACCAACATGCCAAATGGCTAAAAGTAACCTCAGAGTTACCTTGGCGCAGAAAAATTGCTTCCCTGAACATTCTTTTGGCCTCCCATGTATGGCGGCAAGACCATAACGGGTTTACCCATCAGGATCCAGGCTTTATTGATCATGTCGTAAATAAAAAAGCCGAAATAGTCCGGGTATATCTGCCACCGGATGCCAATTGTCTTTTATCCGTAATGGACCATTGTTTCCGCAGCAAACATTATGTAAATGTCGTGATAGCCGGTAAACATCCCGCACCCCAATGGCTTCCCATGGAAGAAGCGGTCATACATTGTGCCAAGGGCATCGGTATTTGGACCTGGGCGAGCACTGATAGAGATGCGGAACCCGATGTAGTTATGGCCTGCGCAGGGGATGTGCCAACTCTTGAAACGTTGGCAGCAGTGTCCATATTACGTGAAAAATTACCTTATCTGAAAATACGTGTTGTAAATGTGGTGGATCTAATGAAGCTACAAACCGATACGGCGCATCCTCATGGATTAAAGGATGCCGATTTTGATATGTTGTTCACTAAAAACAAGCCTGTCATATTCGCTTTTCACGGCTATCCTTGGCTTGTACACAGGCTAACCTATAATCGAACTAACCATGCCAATATTCACGTAAGGGGGTATAAGGAAGAAGGAACTATCACGACCGCTTTTGATATGACGGTTCTAAATGATATGGATCGTTTTCATTTAGTACAGGATGTCTTGGACAGGTTGCCGAACCTAGGAGATGAAGTGGCCTATCTAAAACAGGAAATGCAGGACAAGCTGATCGAGCACAACTATTTCATACGGAAAAACGGTTTGGATATGCCCGAGATCAGAAACTGGAAATGGAAAAACTAAATGGGCTCTTTATAAGGACTATTAGAACTCCAAGAATTAGTACAATAAATTTTAATAAAACAAAATGAAAACAACGGTATTCAGCACCCACAAATTTGAAGAGCCCCATTTGGTAGCTGCAAACAAAGGCAAGCACGAGCTTAACCTACTTGATGTACGGCTGACCGAAATCACTGTTTCCTTGGCTCAGGGAGCAGATGCAGTGAGCCTATTTACGAGTGACGATGCTTCGGCCGAAGTACTTGATAAACTTAGTGCCTTTGGAATAAAATACATTGCCCTGCGAACCGCTGGATACAACAATGTAAATACTAAAAAGGCCGCTGAATTGGGTATCAAAGTTTCACGCGTTCCATCCTACTCCCCTTATGCCATTGCTGAACATACCGTCGCCCTGATATTGGCCTTGAACAGAAAACTGATCAGGTCACACAATAGGGTGAGGGATATGAATTTCTCCTTGAACGGATTGACGGGTTTTGACCTGAATGGAAAGACGGTCGGGGTAATGGGCACCGGGAAAATCGGGGCTATCCTTGTTAAAATACTCCATGGTTTTGGCTGTAAAATAATGACCTTTGATACCTCCGAAGATGAATCGCTCGTTGAAAAATATGGGGTTTGCTATACTGATTGTAAAACGCTATGCAGTGAATCTGATATCATTAGCTTACATGTCCCTTTAACTCCTTCCACCAAACATTTGATCAATGACAAGCATATTTCTCTTATGAAACCAGGAGTAATGCTTATCAATACGAGTAGAGGTGGTTTGGTGGATACCAAAGCGGTTATTCAAGGATTAAAATCGGGAAAAGTTGGTTATTTTGGGATGGATGTCTATGAAGAAGAGGAAGGACTCTTCTTTGAAGATCATTCGGATGAAATACTTCAGGATGATGTGATTGCGCGTTTAATGACTTTCAACAATGTTCTGATAACGAGCCACCAGGCCTTCTTGACCGATACTGCACTGACAAACATTGCGGACACCACAATTTATAATCTGGATTGCTTTGAAAAACAAATCGATTCGGGAAACGAAGTTGCTAATAACTAAAAACGACAAGTTTCTTTTAATCGTTTAAATATATGAATCTTAAAAAACAATCACTATGAAAAATATACTAGTACCTACCGATTTTTCCGAAAACTGTACCAAAGCAGCTAATTTGGGAATTGAAATGGCCAAGCTGTATGAAGCGGAAATCCATTTCTTTCACTTGATACATACCCCCGTAGACTGGGTAAAACTTGACAAGCTAAAAGAAAAAAGATACCCTGATACCTTGAGGGAAATCGGGTCGGCCAAATCCGCCTTACGGGAATTGGAAAAAAAGGCTGAAAAGGAAGGCTTAAAATGCCAGACATTCTTGGAATACCAAATAGAAACAACCAATATTTTACGACATTCCGGTCATTTTCATCATGATTTTATCATAACGGGAAGCAGTGGTACCAAAGGGACCGTAAGGGAATTATTGGGTAGCAATGTGGAAAAAATCATTAGAAAATCAGATGTACCCGTAATCGTGGTGAAAGGAGATGACGTTGCATTCCCTTTTAAAAATATAGTATTTGTTTCTGATTTTATGGAGGATGTAAGTGGTGCTTTCGAGCATGTAATTTCAATTGCGAAAAAATGCAATGCCCATATTCGTTTGTTGCGAATCAATACCCAAACTGATACCAATAGTATATCAGCAGGTCTGGATCCGATCAAGAGGTTTTTGGAGAAGTTTCCCGATTTGAAAAACTATTCCATGTACGTCAATAACGAACCGACTGTGGAAACTGGCATAAACACGTTCGTTAAACACGAACCAACGGATTTGATTGCTATGTCCACCCACGGGAGTACGGGATTTTTGAGTTTGTTTTCCAAAAGTATCGCTGAAGGTATAGCCAACCATTCCGCACTTCCAGTAATGACGATTAAAATTTAAAAAAAAGTATAATTCGATGTCGGATAGCTTAAATCAAATACAAGAAAAGCCCTTTTACAAATTATTGTTGGGAAGAACGGTCTTGCCACTCGTCACCATTGTGGGAATTGGCATCTTCTATGTTGTTTTAATGTCAACAATCGATCATAGTACTTTGCCATTCCACATTATCATAATAACGGCCGCATTGGGTAAGACCATTGTGATTACGATGACTACCTTGAAAAGACTGTCAAAATTGATAAAGATCTGTCATTCATTGGAGAGATTGCTTTGGGTTTTTGGATTGATAATCGTCATAAGTATTTTCTCCTTTGCAACCGATTATGCCTGTCTTTTCCAATTCAGTCCTACCACATTTGAAGGTGTTCCCGATTATTCAAACTCGTACTTGTATAATTTGTACCACTTTTTTTACTTCAGTGTGATTACCTTTTCAACAGTAGGCTACGGCGATATTATTCCAACTTCTGACGTAGCCAGATTCGTTGTTATGTTAGAAATATTTTTAAGTTTTTTCTTGATAGTATTTGCTTTGGCCAATATTAAAAAAATACACATCAATGGATAAGATAAATATTATAAAAGCAAACGGGGACAAAGCACCTTTTGAAATAGAAAAGGTAAGAATTTCATTAGAACGGGCTGGAACCGATAAATTGTTGGTGGAAGAGATAGTTCAAGATATTGTAAAGGAAGTTTACGATGGAATGACTACCAAAAAGATATATCAAATGGCGTTCAGGATGCTCAAAGGCAAGGCTAGGGTAAATGCCTCTCGATATAAGCTTAAAAAGGCACTTATGGAACTCGGCCCTTCAGGTTATCCATTTGAAAAACTGGTAGGTAAACTATTGGCACACGAAGGTTTTGACACAAAAGTCGGGGTAATTGTTCAGGGCAATTGTGTACAGCACGAAGTGGATGTGATAGCCCTAAAAGACAATAGACATTTTATGATCGAATGCAAATATCATAGTGATCAGGGCAGGTACTGCAATGTAAAGATTCCACTCTACATCCAATCCAGATTTTTGGATGTAGAAAAACAATGGGAGAAACAGCAGGGCCATGAAACCAAATTCCATCAAGGTGGTGTATATACTAACACCCGCTTCACGACAGATGCAATACAATATGGAACCTGTGTTGGGTTGTTGCTCACAAGTTGGGATTATCCAAAGGGGGACGGTCTAAAAGAACGGATAGACAGATCCGGCCTACATCCCTTAACCTCTTTAACAACATTGACAAAGATCGAGAAGTCCAAATTATTGGATAAAGGCATTGTGCTCTGCAAGGAAATTAACAAAAGCCCTTCACTATTGGAACAAATAGGTATATCCAAACGGCGACAAAAAGACATTCTTGAAGATTCGGAAAAATTATGTACCACGCATTAAAATGAAAAATAAGTAAATAAACATGTATTAATCTTAAATAGAATACAGATGAAAACAGAAGCACTACAAAAACAGAACAAAATAGACCTTGAGACATTTTACCAAGCATTGGAGGATGAACCAAGGTTACTTGAAGAGGCCTTTGAAACACTATTGGAGATGGTAAACTCCGAGCCTGAATCCGCAAAGAAACTGGCACTTCTTATCAAAAAGGACTTTCATGAACTGTACAAAGAAATAGCGGAATTATGCAAATCGGACGAAGACAAAGGGAACGCACCTTCCTGTTGTGGGGGACTTTAATATTTGGAATTGTGAAAGCACGAGCCTTGAAGTCCGTAAACAGGTGAATAAACAAGAGTAATGGTTAGAAGGTAATAGTGATTCTGGATACTAGCAATAAAAGGATTTCAGAAGATACAGTAAAATTATTTGCAACACTTTTAAACTAAAAAAATGAACAACAACAAAATAAACATTCACTTTTTGGGCGCAGCAGGTACGGTAACCGGTTCAAAATATTTAGTGGATACAGGGGATAAAAAAGTCCTTATAGATTGCGGACTATTTCAAGGACTTAAGGATTTGCGGCTAAAAAATTGGGAATATCCGCCAGTGAAGGTTTCAGAAATTGATATGGTATTGCTTACCCATGGCCATATGGACCATACAGGTTATTTGCCCAGGTTGGTAAAACTAGGATTCAAAGGTCCCATTTACGGTACCAACCCTACATTGGACATTGCCAAAATCATTTTGAACGATAGTGCAAAAATCCAGGAACAAGAAGCTGAACGTGCCAATAAGGAAGGCTATTCCAAACATAGTCCCGCAGAACCACTTTACGATTTAAAGGATGTTGAAAATACCATACCGCATTTTAAAGCGATTCCCCAATCTCAATGGATTCCATTGTTTGAAGGTATCAAAGCTCGTTTTCAGTATAACGGACATATTTTGGGTGCAACATTCATCGAGTTGGACGTAAACGGAAAACGTTTTGTCTTTTCTGGAGATATTGGTAGAACCAATGATTTATTACTCTATCCGCCTTTAAAACCTAAAAAAGCTGATGTACTTTTTATAGAATCGACCTATGGTGGAAGGTTTCATCCTGACGAAGTGGAAGCCATTCCGCAGATTGAAAAATTGGTCAATGACACCATCAATAGAGGCGGCAGCCTGTTTATCCCAAGTTTTTCGGTAGAACGTGCCCAGTTGATGATGCTCATTTTCTGGAGGTTACTAAAGGAAAACAAAATCCCTAAAGTCCCGATGATAATGGACAGCCCTATGGGAGCCAATGTTCTGGAATTGTTCCATCGCACTAGGGATTGGCACAAACTAAAAGAAATTGAATGTGATGAGATGTGTTCATATTTCACCGTCGTGAGCAGCTATCGAGAAACTATGGAATTAAGAACCGACAACAAATCAAAAATTGTAATTGCAGGTAGCGGAATGCTCACAGGAGGCAGAATGCTGAACTATCTTGAAACACAAGCTCAAAATCCCAATAATACGCTGCTGTTTATAGGTTATCAAGCGGAAGGTACTCGGGGAAGAAAATTGTTGGAAGGCAACAGGGAATTGAAAGTATATGGAAAAACAGTTCCTTTTCATATGGAGGTAGCAGAAATAGAAGGTCTCTCGGCGCACGCAGACCATACAGAGCTTATGGACTGGATGAATAAAATAAAGAATAAACCGGAGAGAATTTTCATTGTGCACGGGGAAAAAGAAGGTGCAGAAGCCCTTCAAAAGGGAATAAAAGAAACCTATGATTGGGATTCTGAAATTCCTCAGCTTTATAGCATTGAAAAAATAGGATAGTTATAAAAATCTCAAAAACAACAGATAATATGGAACAACGGTCAAATATCCTAAAATACAAACACCTTGGTATTTACACACAGAACGAGCATGTGGTCTACATGCGAGAAGATTGTCACGTTTGTATTTCCGAAGGGTTTGAGGCACTTACCAGAATTAGGGTTGCCAATACCACCGACTCTATAGTGGCTAGCCTTAACGTAATAAATTCGGACATTCTGTTGCCTCATGAAATTGGACTATCAGATGCGGCAGCAAAAAAATTAAAGGTATTCGGTAATGAAACGTTAAGAGTATCCCATTTAGAACCCATAGATTCATTAAGTCATGTAAGGGCCAAAATCTACAATCAAAAACTGGATTATACGGCCTTTAATGAGATTATTACCGATATCGTTGAAGGAGATTATTCCAACATTCATCTCTCTGCCTTTATTACCGCCTGCGCAGGAAATAGATTGGATGTCACTGAAATCTCAGACCTGACCAAGGCTATGATCGCTTCTGGAAAGCAATTGGATTGGAACAGGAAAATCGTAGTCGATAAACATTGTATCGGTGGCTTGCCCGGTAACCGCACAACTCCTATCGTTGTGGCCATTGTTGCGGCTTATGGACTTACAATGCCAAAAACATCATCGAGAGCGATTACTTCCCCGGCAGGAACAGCAGATACCATGGAGGTAATTACGAATGTTGCGCTCTCTTCGGAAGAAATTGAAGCTGTGGTAGAAAAAGAAGGTGGTTGTTTTGTGTGGGGAGGTACTGCACAATTAAGTCCGGCAGATGATATGCTTATCAAAATTGAAAAAGCCTTGGATATTGATAGTGAAGGGCAGTTGATTGCATCGGTACTTTCCAAGAAAGCGGCCGCTGGTTCTACCCATGTAGTTATTGATATTCCCGTGGGCGAGACAGCCAAAGTACGATCTTTGGCAACGGCACAACAACTACAAGAACAATTGGAAAATGTTGGCAATACTGTAGGTTTAAAAGTAAAAGTAGTTATTACCGACGGCAGCCAGCCTGTTGGAAGGGGAATTGGACCCAATTTGGAGGCCATCGATATCTTAAGTGTACTGCGCAATGAAGAAAGAGCACCAAAAGACCTCAAAGAAAGAGCCTTATTCTTGGCAGGGGAACTGCTCGAATTATCGGAAGAAGTTGAGAAAGATAAAGGCTACGAAAACGCGACGCAAATTTTGGAATCGGGAAAGGCCTATAAAAAATTCGAGGCCATTTGCAGGGCACAAGGAAGGTTTTCACGCCCCTTAAAGGCATCCTATTCGCATGAAATTCGGGCCGGAAAAACAGGGGAACTTCAACGAATAAATAACCGAAAGATTTCTAAACTCGCAAAACTATCGGGAGCGCCGCAATCCAAATCTGCGGGTATTTTATTGAACGTTCATTTGAACGATAAAATAGAAAAAGGCCAATTGCTCTATACGCTCTTTGCAGAATCTGAAGGCGAGTTGAATTATGCCTTGGAATATTATGAGAATCACGATGATATTATAGCAATAGAATAAATAAAAAGAAAAATGAAAACTATATTATTCAGTCTTCCGGGAAACCAAGAACTCACGGAATTGTTAGCAAAAAAAATGAAAGCGGAAGTAGGGGAATGCACCATACGCAAATTTCCAGATGGGGAATCCTATACCCGCATCCTTTCCGATGTGAAGGGAAAGTGTGTGGTCATGATCTGCACCTTGCACGAACCCGATGAAAAGCTGTTACCCTTGTATTTCTTAAGCCACACCGCAAAATCCTTGGGCGCTATGTGCACCTGCCTAGTGGCCCCATATTTGGCTTATATGAGGCAAGACAAAGTATTCAATGAAGGCGAAGGGGTTACTTCTGGGTTTTTTGGAAAATTGATTTCTGGTTTTGCAGATAGCATCACGACCATTGACCCACATCTACATAGGATACATTCCTTGGGCGAGGTATATCATATTCCGAACAGAGTTATTCATGCTGCGGACGAAATATCGAAATTCATTAAGACAAATATACATAATCCGATACTTATCGGACCTGATTCCGAAAGTGAGCAATGGGTTTCCGATGTGGCAAAAAAGGCGGATGCCCCATTTACCATATTGCAAAAAATACGTCATGGCGACCGAGATGTAGAAGTTTCCGTTCCCGAAATAGAGAAGTATAAGGATTCAACACCGGTGCTAGTGGACGATATTATTTCTACCGCCCGGACCATGATCGAAACCGTAGCTCATTTAAAAAATGCCGGAATGAAACCCCCGATATGTATAGGCATTCATGCTATATTTTCAGGAAATGCCTATCAAGATCTGTGGGATGCCGATGTGGAGGATATCGTTACTTGCAATACTATCCCACACCAATCGAACGCCATCGATTTAAGCGATGTCATTGCCAAGGAAGTCACTGAATTGATGCGCCATTTATGAAAATAGGATTACACTTAATATTATTCGTTTTAATGATTATTTCCGCCTATGCCCAAGATAAAATGTTGATTGGACAATTGTCCGATAGACTGGTGGTACGGGAAAATTTCGATAACAATGGCAATTTTATGAATAAACAAACTTTTAAAGCGGGAAAGATAATTGAATCCGATGATTATTATGAAATTCAGGTCGTGACCGAACTTTTTGATGAAAATGGTGCCTCCACCGATAAATATACCACCACTTACCGATGTAAACCAGAAGAATCTAGTATTATGATTATGGCCTTTCCTTTTTCAAAACCAAAATCAAAGGAAACCGAAATCAATACGGTGTCCAAAAATTTCAAGGAACTCTATGATTTGACAAACTTAGAAGATATTGAACTCGTAATGAGTTTTGATTCGGGATTGCTAAATTTTTTTGGTTCCAATAGTAAAATAAAAATTTATGACCGGGTGTTGGAATCCAATGGAAATGGAAAAGAAATTAGATCTAAAATCAATATTAAAGCATACGCTATTGGAATACGAATTAAACAGTTAATTTATGTCGCAAGTGAAATATTGACGGACAAGGGTTTATTGACCTTTCAGAAATTTACCGAGGAAGACGGCAGCTATTTTACAATGACCTATAAATAATGAAAAGATGAACAATTACGATACCCTTTCAGAAGCCATAAGCAATCTCCAGCAAAGAGGATATACTTATGATTTCAACTTAAAGCCAGAATGTCTGGAATGTGCGTCACTGAAAATAGAAATCCATCCGGAAGAATTTGAAGTAGATGAACTGCACCGTTTTGAAGGCATGAGCAGTACGGATGATAATAGTATCCTATATGCCATTTCTTCTAAAAACGGAGTCAAAGGCATTTTAGTGGATGCCTACGGAGTATATGCCGAGAATATCTCGGAAGAAATGCGAAAAAAATTGCGTTAACCCTTAAATAGAACAATATGGACAATAACAAAGATCACAAGGACAAAAAAATGGACCACTCGAAGATGGACCATTCTAAAATGAATCACGACAAAGATGACCATTCAAAGATGGATCACTCGAAAATGAATCACGATAAAGATGATCACCCAGAAATGGACCATTCAAAGATGGACCACTCGAAAATGGAAGACCCAAAATCGGATGACCATAGTAAAATGGATCACTCAAAAATGGATCACAGTAAGATGAATCATGGTAATCATGATCATGGCAGCATCCCAATGGGCATGGCAGGCCACGACCACCATAAAATGATGATTGCCGACTTTAGAAAACGGTTTTGGATTACATTGATATTAACGGTGCCTATCCTTTTCTTTTCACCAATGATCCAAGATTTTTTTGGGTATAGTTTACTGCTCCCCGGCAACCCATATATTTTGTTCGCACTTTCTAGCATTGTGTATTTCTATGGCGGTTGGCCTTTCATAAAAGGGTTCTGGTCCGAGGTTAAAAAGGCGGCCCCAGGAATGATGACCCTTATTGCCATGGCCATTAGCGTTGCCTATTTTTATAGCTCTGCAACGGTTTTCGGCTTGGAAGGGGTCGATTTCTTTTGGGAGTTGGCCACACTTATAGCCATTATGTTGGTAGGCCATTGGATCGAAATGAAAAGTGTTTTGGGAGCCTCAAAAGCATTGCAATTATTGGTAAGTATGATGCCTGCGGAAGCACACAGGGTAAAAGGCGAATCTATTGAAGATATCAAATTGGAAGATTTATTGAAAGATGACATCATCCTAATAAAACCTGGGGAGAAAGTCCCTGCAGATGGAATCATCACAGAAGGCACGAGTTACCTGAACGAATCTATGCTTACCGGAGAATCCAAGCCGGTCAAGAAGGAGTTGAACGAAAAAGTAATCGGGGGTTCCGTAAACGGAAACAGTACCTTAAAAGTCAAAGTGGAACATACCGGAAAAGATAGCTATCTCAACAAGGTAATTACCATGGTCGAGGAAGCGCAGAAAACCAAATCAAAAATGCAGAACCTTTCCGACAGGGCTGCTAAATGGCTTACGTATATTGCTTTGACCGTTGGATTTGGTACGTTGGCGGTATGGCTAATTTTAGGATTTCCTTTTGTATATGCCTTGGAAAGAATGGTTACCGTAATGGTCATTGCGTGTCCACATGCCCTAGGTCTTGCCATTCCATTAGTTGTGGCCATATCCACCGCGGTTTCTGCACAAAATGGTTTGTTGATTCGTAACAGAACTGCTTTTGAAGAATCCCGTAAAATTTCGGTATTGCTTTTCGATAAAACAGGAACATTGACCAAAGGGGATTTTGGGGTTACACGTATTGAATCGGTGGATAAAAAGTACACTTCCAATGAAGTCTTGCGACTGGCAAGTGCCTTGGAACAAAGCTCTGAACATCCCATTGCCGTTGGAATCATCAAGAAGGTCAAGGAGGATAAAGTTGACATACCTAAACCTGAAAATTTCAAAGCCATTACTGGTAAAGGGGTCGAGGCGAACGTTGAGGGCAAAAAAGTAAAAGTGGTTAGTCCAGGTTTTTTGAGGGATGAAAAAATAGCTATTCCAGAAGATGCCTATAGCGATGCTGCCGAAACAGTAGTATTCATTTTAATCGAAGGAAAACTGGCCGGATACATCGCCCTTGCAGATGAGATTAGACCTGAATCTGATGAGGCAATTAAAATATTCAAAAAGAATAATATAAAAGTCTTGATGGCAACTGGAGATAATGAAAAAACTGCCAAGGCCGTAAGCGATAAACTTGGGTTGGACGGATATTATGCAGAGGTACTACCCCATCAAAAAGTTGAAATAGTTAAAGAACTACAAGCCAAAAATGAATTTGTCGCGATGACAGGAGATGGGGTTAATGATGCCCCTGCTTTGGCACAGGCCAATGTTGGCATAGCCGTAGGCTCCGGTACCGATGTAGCTGCTGAAACTGCCGATATTATTTTGGTCAACAGCAACCCGCAGGATATCGCCAACCTGATTTTATTCGGGAAAGCTACCTATAACAAGATGATCCAGAACCTGATTTGGGCTACTGGTTATAATGTTGTTGCTATTCCGTTGGCTGCCGGGGTATTGTATTCTTCCGGATTTGTTATGGGTCCAGCTATTGGAGCAGTGTTTATGAGCCTGAGCACTATTATAGTGGCAATTAATGCACAATTATTGAAGCGGAAAATAGCCAATAAATAATGGATAGACAGGAAAAGCTCAACAGGATATTTTTGGTTCTGTTGAGCCTATTTGTTGTAATGCTTGGATACGGTATATTATTACCGACCCTTCCATACTATACGGAAAGACTTGCCTTGAAGGACAATCCGGACACCAATTTGATCAACTTCCACATTGGAATGTTGACCAGCATTTATCCGCTGTTCCAGCTTCTGTTTGTTATCGTTTGGGGCAAGCTTTCCGATAAATATGGTCGCAAGCCCCTAATTGTAATCGGTCTATTTGGTTTTGTAGTGATGAACTTGTTAACGGGTCTGGCCACGTCACTTACAATGCTTTATATAGCCCGAATCGTAGGTGGCATATTTACATCATCTGTCATTCCTGTCAGTAATGCTTATTTAAGTGATATTACTTCAGAAACGCGACGTACAAAAATAATGGCATGGTCCGGGGTGGCTATCAGTTCGGGCCTTATTTTTGGGCCTGTTTTGGGAGGATTTCTGTCGCAAACGAACCTTCACTTTAAATTTTCCTTTGGACTATTTCATTTAGATCGTTTTTCGGTTCCCTATATTTTTGCTTCTCTTTTGGGCTTCGTTGTAGTACTGATCATAGTGAAATGGTTGAAGAATACTGAAATAAAAAGTCGTATTGCTTCGGAGGTAGTTAAAGTCAGTTTTTCGCTAAGTAAATATTTTATCATTTTGTTGCTCTTATCCTTTGTGATGCAATTTGTGGTTACTTTATTTGAAACCGTGTTTTCTATTTATGGGAAGGATGAGTTGGCATTTACAAGCCGTCAAGTGGGTATTGGTTTTATGCTTTGTGGTTCGGTTATGGCCGTTTTACAGCCTGTTTTCGCGACCTATGGCGAAAAAATATTGACCTCAAAACAACAAATTACTCTAGGATTATTAATATCTGGAGTCTCGTTAATTGTGTTCCCTTACGTAAGTAATGAGCTATACGTATATTTTACGATAGTAACATTTGCGGCCGGAGGAGCTATGGTAACACCTAATCTGCTTTCAGCAGTTTCCTTAATTTCCAAGCAGAACACGGGAAGAAATATATCCATACAAAGTTCCACTAACAGTATCGGTCAAATATTGGGTCCGGTATTGGGAACTTGGCTGATTGGAGGTGGATTTTATTATCCCTTCATCATTGCCGGGGCAACAGTTTTGGCCGCTATGGGACTGGTTTATTTATTGAATCATCAAGAAAAAGAGATTGATCCAGTTTTATTGGGCGACCAACATAAAAAAATATAGTAATGGACCATAAATCAACAACAAAAAGACATAGTAAAACGGCATTTTTAAATTCTGTCGACAATACTAAATATATTGAGTTGGTCCATTCGGGAGAAGACTATTTTGTACGGTTAAAGGAAATTATAGATAAGTCCGAAAAGGAAATCCATTTACAGACTTACATTTTTGAAAACGATGAAACTGGAAACAGCATAGCCGCCTGTTTGAAAGAAGCTGCTAAACGAAAAGTAAAGGTATACGTCTTATTGGATGCCTATGGTAGTGCTGCATTACCCAATAGTTTTGTTGAGGATTTGATACAGCATGGAGTTTTACTTCGTTTTTTTTCGCCTTTATTCTCTTTGAATAATTTTTATATCGGAAGACGAATGCACCATAAAATAGTTGTCGCCGATGAAAAAGTAGCATTGATCGGTGGAATAAATATTGCCGATAAATACCACGGAACAGTAGCTTCGGAGCCTTGGTTGGACTATGCTGTTCAGCTCAACTGCCCGGCAGCCAGTAATCTGCAAAAGCTATGCAGCGATTACTTTTTCAAAAAAGGAAGCTTCAAAAAAATACCACCTGTGTTACATTCGGCCGGTAGCGCACTTGTGGGAATTTTACAAAACGACTGGCTACATCGTAAAACAGAAGTCTGTGATGCCTACACAAATGCCTTAATTCATGCTGAAAAAGAAATAGTAATCGTAGGCTCGTATTTCTTGCCTGGTAGCATTATGGCAAAGGCATTGAAAAAAGCGTGTAAAAAAGGCATAAAAACAACGGTGATCCTAGCTGGCATTAGCGATGTACCTTTGGTACGTAGGGCAACCGAACACTTGTATTCGTCCTTTCTAATTCATCATATGAGGATCTATGAATGGAACAAATCCGTTGTGCATGGTAAAGCGACAGTAGTTGATAATAAATGGTCTACCATCGGCTCATTTAACCTGAACAGTCTTAGTTGCTATGGCAGTATTGAAATGAACGTAGAAATTCACTCCGAAGAATTTGCCGAAAATCTTAAGGCTGACTTTGAAAAAGTTATAAGCCAGTGTAACGAAGTTACATCAGATACTTTAAGTCATAGAGCGGGTATTTTCAAAGTGTTAGCCAATTGGGTTTCCTATCAAATGGTACGTACTGCGATGCTTTTTCTTACTTTTCTTCCACATTTAAGGTTTTTGAAAAACTATAGGATTTAGAAGGTGTAATAAGGAGTTATGAAAAATACCCTCATCTAGGAAGGATGTACGGATATCCTAAAGCTATTGCCGAGGAGGCCAGGACCGAAGTGGAAATTAATCCTCTATCTTACTTCATAATTTATCTATATTAACCGAAATATTTGGAAATACCTATAAAGGTAATCAGTAAAGGCTTGGGCCCTTACTCCTTTAGGATAACTGAAAAATATTTGAAAAACCTTCCCATCTCTATTTTGGTTGAGGCTAAGGAGCATGTTGTTTTACCTTCTGTAAATTATTAAGATTTCCTATCTCCAATGGCATCTATCACTTCACAATACATCATTTTCAATAGCCTTATCAAACTCTCCATGATTGCCACAAACAGCTCTTTCATCCCTTTAAATAATTAAATATTGCATTCAAAATAACCATCGCATACCCCATAACACTCTCCTCTTTCCTACTATGCTCCGCCTCTTCCATATTAGACAAAAAACCCACCTCCAAAAGTACCCCAGGACAGAAGTCTTGGGTTTCTCTGAGTACTTGAAAATTAGCATATTTCATTCCCCTAATTTTAAACCCCAAAGCCTGATCGAATTCTAATAAGATGGCTTCTGACAAGTTTTCGGATACGGATTGTAGTTCTGAGATCATGGTAGTATTGGGTTGCTGCACATAGACCTCAATTCCTTGTGCTGCCTTCCTTGCTGCTTGATTGCAATGAATAGAAATAAAAACATCAGGTTGCAATACTTTCACCAATTTGGCCCTATCACCCAAAGAAATTAAAGTATCATTATATCTGGTCAAATAGATATCTAGGGTGTTTCCAAACAGTTTCCTGTTCAAACGTATTGCCTCTTTCGCAACCTGCAGAACAATATCCTTTTCTTTTAGTGCATTAATTCCAACTGCTCCGGAATCCACTCCCCCATGTCCAGGATCTAAGACTACTATTTGTCGTCTATTTTCCTGCGCCAATATGAGATTGCAAAACAACGAAAATCCAATCCAAAGGCAAACTATCCAAAAGCGTTTCATTTTATTCAATTTTTAAAGTGCGTGTTGCACAATTTTCATCGTTTTCCCTAAATCATCTCTAATCCGTGAAATTTTAACGTTTTCGACTGTTAAAATTTATTCGATTCCCATCGATTTCTACCATCCTTTAGAAATTCCATAACGAATAATTCATCAATCGGTCTTTCCTACATTATTAGGGGAGCACAAAAACGAACAGTCATGAATAAACCACTTAAAACTCTTTTACTCTTACTTATGACGACAGGGTCAATATTTGCGCAAATCGGCGGAATAGAAGACTCCGTCAATGATGTTTCGGATACCATCAGGACAATCTTCCCCATTATCCTAGGTGTCATTTTTCTCATAGGGTTCTTATTCAACGCCGGCCATTTCTTCGGAGAAAACTCAGATCTTAAAAAAGGAATCACTCGAGTTCTAGTCTTTGTTCTTATCGCAGGGGCAGTGGTCGGCATCTTTACGTACCTAATTGGAATAGTCGTTTAATGAAAAGGTTCGAGGTATATCGCAACATCAGAAAACAGGCCGTGATATTCGGCCTATCCATCTCATTTTTTGCTCTACAAATGATTTGCGTGGTCAGCTCTTTAATGGTCATCATTTTCTCGTTCAGTCTTGCAATGATCATGGGTGTATTGGTATTCAATGCTGCTCTTTATATAGCCTTGATCAAGATTACAAATAACCCCCAACAAATTACCCTTTGGGGGGTATTCCCAAAAATCATCAGCAATAAAAAATCGTCATTACTTAGCTATGGACAAGATTAATCTTTCGGCACACCATCCAATTGCGGATATACGATCCAACATGGTCTTTGCCAATAATGGCAATGTAATCCTATGTTATGACGGTTCCTTGCCGGAGATTCATTCCCTTTCGGAGAAGGATTTTGAGGATATCCATGGGTGCTGGTTCCAGGCCATCAAATCGTTGCCCATCGGATGCGTGATCCATAAACAGGATATTTATTTAAAGAAACAATACACTTCTGAAAATTTGCCCAATACCACCTTTCTTGCCAAGGCTACACATAAGCATTTCAAAGGACGTGATTATATAGAACATAGATGTTTTGTGTTTTTTATCCTTACCAAGAACAAGGCATTGAACAATGCCAAATATGCGAATCCATTCCGAAAGGTTGCACAAGGGATTCCTCAGGAGCTGGACGATCAAATTAAAAGTTTCATGGACTCCGTAAACGACTCCGTTTCCTTTATCAACAACAGTCGAAAAATGCAGTTTGTCCCTTTGGCAGAAAAAGAAATCCTATCCATAACCGACAATTATTTCAACGGGTTCAACGAGGGTTTTGATACCGACATCCTTTTGGACCGGTCCAAGATTTCCATTGGCGAAAACTGTTTTGATGTTTTGGCCCTAAATAGTGAGCTTTGCTTTGGAGAGAATGTCCAGAGCAGCAAGACCAATGAACGATTTACCTCGGACGATTTTGTGTTCCATCAGGGGTTTATCGATGGAATCGGACTAGCGTTGAACGAAAACCATATCGTAAACCAGATCATCTACCTGGACGATAAACATAAATGGCGCAAGTTGTTGGACAAGAAGATCGAAGAACTTAAAAAAAGCTCCAATTTTGGTTCCCAGAACAAAGTAACACTGGCAAAGGCCCAACAGATCCTTGACCAGATCAATAATGATGACAGCTCGCGCATCATCCGTGGCCATCTCAATGTCATCTTTTGGGATCCCCAAGCCAAGGGCCTTGCAAAAATAGGTTCAAAAATAAGGACCGAATTCAAGGAGCTTGATATTGTCCCCTATTACCCCCGGGGGGAGGAACGTAAAAATTATATCCTCAATAGTTATTTCTGTTTCTCCCCCAATTTCTCGGACGAGGATCTTTACGTGACCGACCTGAAACATGCCATCTGCCTGTACATAAACAATAGCAACTACAAATCGGATGCTACAGGAATCATTTTCAACGACCGTGAACACAATATCCCTGTACTAAAGGATGTCTGGGATGAAAGGAAAAAACGAATCAAAGCACGGAATTTCGCCATTTTCGCCCCAACGGGAGAAGGCAAGTCATTCCTGGCCAATAATATACTCCGCCAGTATTTCGAAGCCGGCGTCCGGCTGGTCATCATCGACCTTGGAGGGTCCTACACTAAGTTTGCGAAGCTTTATCCCGAACAATATACCGTACTGAGATATGAGAGTGGCAAGAACCTGGGCATCAATCCGTTTTATGTTCACAATCCTGAAGACCTTACCCCGGAGCGATTGGAGGACCTTTCGGTATTTCTTTTTGAATTGTTGGCCTCGGAGCTGAAAGCAACCAAGGCCCAGTCGGTATCCATTAAAAAGATTCTGCTGTACTATTATCAGGTGGTCAAGGAGAATCATTCCTTGGACAGCTTCTATCATTTTATAGAGGAGCATCAGAAGAGCTTGTTGGACCAGCTTAAAATTCAAGCCGATTACTTCAATATTCCGGGCTTCCTCCACATTATGTCCGAATATGTTGGCAATGGACTGTACAGCTTCCTGTTCGAGGTCAGCGAGGACCAGACCTTTAAGATAGAGGACAAACGTTTGATCGTTTTTGAATTGGATGAAGTAAAGGACAATAAGGAAATCCTTTCGGTAATGTTGAAACTTATCAAGTCCGCCATCCAACGCACCATTTGGAAAAACCGAGCGGAAAAGGGTATCATTTTGTTCGATGAGTTTGCCAAACAGCTGAAATTCGACAATGTTCTGGAGAGCGTCGAATTCTACTATCAAGCCATCCGAAAACAAAACGGGGCCATTGGAATTATCCTGCAATCCATCAACCAATTGCCCAACAATTCTACTTCAGCGAGTATACTAGAAAATACTCAAGTCATTTATAGCCTCAACAACGAAAAGGGCTATGGGGAACTGAAGAACAGGCTGAACCTGTCCAGCCACGACCTGAACCAATTGAAATCCATCAAGAACAACCTTTCCGGGCCACGCAAGTACACCGAAATGTTTATCAAGATTGGGAAGGAAAGTAACATTTTCAGGTTGGAGGTACCCCCTGAAGTCTATGCCGCCTATTTAACGGATGGCGAAGAAAACGCCCGCATAATGCGGATATATGAAAAGACCAATAATATGGAGAAGGCTATAATCGAATTTATTAACCCAAAAAACAAGAAAGTATGAAATTTTCAAAAAAAATTCACGAGTACTTCGGCAATAGGTTCGCCGTGAGTAAAACAAATGAGAAACAAACCTTTAAGAAAAGCGTACTTACCATGGTCATTGCCCTGACTATGGTCATATTAATGCCCGGCCGTGCCACGGCCCAAGGCGTGCCGGTTTACGACAATACCAATTTCATTTCCTTTATGAAATCCCTTCTGGAATCGGGAAAACAGACCTCACAATTGTTAAAGACCGTCAAATTTCTAAAACAACAGAAAGAAAACGTGGACAAGGTCAACGATGTGATCAAACAACTAAAGGCTGTAAAGGAACTCGCCATTAGCAACCAACGCCTGTTCGATTTCGTACAGGACGACTTGAGGGAGATTTTCAACTCCCCCTATATAAAACCTGAAGAGGTTACCCGTATCTCGGATTCCTTCAACGATATTATAGAAAACTCTTTGTCTGGGATGGATTATATAGAAGAGGTACTATCCAGTGACAACCTGAGAATGACCGATGCCGAACGGGCTGCCATCCTCAAGGAAAAGGAAATGCAATCCAAGGAAATGGTGGCCGAAATAGAGGCCAAAACACGCCGTTATCGAGAAATAATCGCCTTTAGGGAAATGCAGGACAAGATCAATAACCGAGAAGCCAAGTATTAATGTCGGACATTTTTTTAGGTATCGGTCTGGAATATGTGGACACTGTTTTTCAAGCCATTAAGAACAGTGAATTCTCACGGTACACCATTACGGGAATGAAGACCCTTGCGGTACTGTTCTTTCTGATCAATATTCTAAAAAAATACAATGAAGGCGTGGCCAATAATGAAGGTTACACCTGGGGACTGACCCCTGCCGAACTGGCCAAGAATTTTACGGTAATCATTATTGTCATTTTTTCCACTCAGGTGCTGGGGGTTTTCGACTCAATTTTGGTGGCCGTTGAGTCTCAATATAGGGACACGGCCCCTGCCCTACTTCCCTTGCAGATGCAGGAAATTGACATAGAACAGGATGTGGGGGCGATCGAAGCAGCAAAAAAGGCTATGGCACTTTTATATGAGGCTTTGGTGACACCCTTGTTCGGCCTAAAGATTTTGGCGTTCATAATTGGATTGTTTCTTTGGTTGATGGACCTGTTCATCTATCCTTTGTTTTTGGCAGAACGTTTCTTTCTCTTGGGGATAATGCAGGCCTTTTTTCCATTGATCATCAGCCTAGCCGTATTCGAAAAGTTTAGGTCATTGGCATACAATTTCTTTAAGCTCTATGCAGGGGTTTATATGTTGGTGCCGGCATTTTTCTTGGTAAATGTATTTGTCAACTATCTATATACCGAGCTGAACACCAACTTTTGGTCCAGTCTGTTCGGAACGGACTGGGGGAGCCAATTTTTTGCTCCTGTAATACAATTGGGGTCCATAGGATTTATTGTGTTCTTAAAATTCAAATTGTACCGCAGGGCCATCTCGTTTACGTTGAAACTATTTAGCGGTATATAAATTATAAAAAACCACTGATGAAAACACCTTATAAAAATATTTACCGCATCCTGAACCAAAATCGTTTTATCGTTTTGTCCGTAGTCATAGGCGCAACAATGACTTGCATTGTTTCCATATGCGTGGTCATAAAACTGCATAGGGAAACGGTCAACAAGGCGTTTATGGTCAATACCGATGGGAACGTGATACCCTTAAAATTGGTTGCCCAAAAGGAGAATCTGGGAGTGGAAGTTTTGTCCCATTTAGAATTGTTCCACACCTATTTCTACAACATAGACCCCACCAACTATGAAAAGAACTTGGAGAAGGCTCTTTGGTTGGGCAACAGTTCTGTGGATGCCCTATACAGACAGAAAAAATCGGATGGGGTATATAATAGATTATTGCAGTATTCCTTGGTGCAGAAGGTACTCCAGATCGAATCCAAAATAGAACTGTCCCAAGAACCCTACACCTTTCGTACCACTACCCTATTCGAGATCAATCGGGGCAAGGTAACGGACACCTATGAATTGGTGACAACGGGCAATTTGATCCATGTGGACCGCAACTTCCCTAAAAACACCCACGGGCTTCTGATCACCAACTATTTCGAGAACTCCTTAAAAAAAATACAGGATGAAAATTGAAAAGAACAAGATCGTGTTTGGTTCGGTAATATTGGTCATTGTACTGTTCATTGGGGGATATACCATGTTGGTCATAAACAATGGCGACGAAACGGAGGAATCTTTGGAACAGACCGAAGTACCCCAATTGGAAGAACAACAAAATGAGTACAAATCCAAACTGGAAGCTGTAGACAATATCCCAGAAGAACGCGTGAAAAATGCACCCAGCGTATATGATGAAAGGTTTTTGGATTCTACCGGGCTATATGATCCCGATTTTTTGGACAGGGATAAACAACGTATCGTTGATAGCATCTACAGCCAAGGGCGGATCGACTATTCAGAAAGCAGGTACCGGAAAGTGGAAACCAAAAAAGCTAAGGTGGTTGCACCCATAGAGAAGGATACTATTGAACTTGAAGCTGAGCTACCTATTTCTACTAAGGAATTGGCGTTGGAGCACCAGCTCTTTTTTGCTGCGGATCCAAAATCAAATCCTATATCCCTTGCTCTCGATCCCCCTGTTGTTAAAGTAGAAGTGGATGGCAGTCAAGTGGTACGGGCATACAGCCGGCTGCAGCTGCGACTACTGCAAGAAGTACAATTGGGCAATACAAAAATTCCTAAGAATACTTTGATCTATGGCATTGTCAGCTTTAAGCCCAACCGGACACTCCTTAAAATTGATAATATAAATCACATTCCTGTTGAGCTCAAGGCCTTCGATCTACAGGACGGACTGGAGGGCATTTATGTGGAGAACAGTTTTCGGGGCGAAGTGGCAAACGAGGTCGTGGATGATGTCCTGGACGATATCAATATCGTCGGTGTGCCCCAGGTAAGCGGTATCAAAAAAGTTTTCCAACGGACCAATAGAAGAACAAAAGTGGCCGTGCTCAACAATTATAAACTCATTTTAAAAGCTCCTATGGGGCAATAAACTTACATTCTTATGAAAAAATTGATACCCTTGCTCGGTCTTCTGATCATTATGGCCACTTTAGAGGCGCAAAATGGAAAAGTCATCGACACCATTTATGCAAATGAACAAAAGACGGTATCCCTGTTCTTTCCAGGTCCCATTCGACAGGGAGTTACAGGGGCCTCCAATTTCGCCTTTAGCTTCAATAGGGAAAAAGCACAGTACTTTGGGCTGCTACAGGCCACTCCCGGCGAGGAAAGTAATCTTTTGGTAGTAACCCAGGACGGTGGGATCTATTCCTATCTGCTACGGTATTCCCAAAAATTGGAAAGGCTCAATTATTTTATTGCCGGATCCGAGAGTATAGGCAATGAAAGGACGGGCCCCACTATATTGCCACATCAGGAATTGTCTTCGATTGATTTGGACACCATCCCAAACTCAGATAAAGCTTTGGACTATCCCAAGCTGTGTTCTCAATTGCTTCGAAATCCCAGGCCTTTTGATCAGATAAAATATAAGGATGGAGTCACTATTCGCATGACGAAAAGTATCTATTATCTTAACGAGGTCTATGTGGTCTTTGAAATTGATAACGATTCCCAAATTGATTTCGAAATCAACACCTTGAACCTTTATAAAATAAACGGCAACAAAAAACGAAAGGCTTCCTACCAGGAACTACTCCTTTCGCCTATTTATCAGTATAAGGTGCCGCTAATGGTTCCAAAAGGCCAGCAAGTACAATTTGTATTTGTATATCGCAAATTTACATTGGGAATCCGCGAGAAACTATTGGTTAAGTTGGAAGAGTTGAATGGGGCTAGGGATGTTTTGGTAAAACGCAGATAATAAACTTCACTCCGCGATGAGAATATTACACCTGTTAAACATAAATAAAATTATAGAACAAATGTACTTGTAGCGTAAAACGGCGCATACCGTGTATTTGATATAATTGTAGATATAGCGACACGCCAGTGTTCTATATCGTCAACAATTATATCAAAGCCGTTTTACAGGAAAGTTTGTTCATATTCGTTAGCTATAATTGCATTATGTAAAATATCCCAGAACATTTTATTATTTAAGCGAATTATAACCCGGGTCATGAATCTATAAACGGTATGCTACGCATAGCGAAATAATTCATTTGTTTCTATAATTTGCCGTTATGCAAAATAGCCGCGCGCCAACGCTTATTGTTTAAAAAAATCAATACGCTATGTGGCGCATTATTTTTTACTCAATTCTCAGCGGCTTGGCACACGCCATTAAAAGCTCAACTTTTCGTTCTTGATTGAAACCAATAGTTTAAATTCGAAATTTAAGTTAAAAAATTTCACAAACTGTTCGTTAGCCTTCCGCAAAAACTAATATTTTCCCTATGAGCAAAATTCTTAGCACTTGCTACCACCATCCTAAGGTTCAAGCTTAACTTTAAGTGCTTTTAATATTATGTAAAATGGAAATTCAGCACTGGAACCTTTAATCTTTTATTTCTATCTTTTTTCTTGATAAAAAAGAAACAAAAAATCAAGAAGAAAATATGCTTCCACCTTCTCTTTGTGTCTTGTGGCGCTGCCACGGTGCGTTTCACGCCCTAACTCAAAGCCCAGGGCAATGGCTCTTTGTGTTAAGCCACAAATTCACCCCATCGCCGGCCCGCATTTTCTTCCTCGCCACCACTCCCCTTACCAATTGTTTTACCAAAATTTTATGAGGCCAAGTTAAATATCGAGATTCTATTTTACATAATGTTATAACTATCGAGATGCTCTTCTGATTGCATTCTCCCAAACAATTGGTTCTAAATCACCTATTATTCTTTCAATAAACCTAATTCCTAGATTTGTAAGTGAACCAACTTTAGTGAAAGGACCCCAAGATTCAAGTTTAATAAGCTTCGCTGGTACCATATATGAATTATTATTTGTTATTTGATAAGCATTCCCATCAGCATCAAATTCAGTGAAATGTTCATCTAGCATTGGAATATTTTGTGGGTAATTTCCTGATGTTGTAATTATAGGTCCTAAAAATTCATCCGCTTTAATTCTGTCATAATAGATTATATAATGAAGGCCAGCTACTCTCCTCCTATCCGTTGCAGCTAATATTTCTCCCCTCATTTTTTATTAATTGTTATTACATTTTCAGGGCTACCATTTAGATATTCATAAAGGTTAATTTCAGGATCTTTTGTAGGCAAAATAATTCTACCAGCTGAAATAGCAATGCTAGCAGGAACAGCCGGAATTAAATGAATTTCACAATCTTTCCCATGATTTTTCTGTACCAAATTTAATAACTCTCTAAATTTATAACCAAAAGAAACTAAATCGGATTTTCTTGTAATGCATGAAGGATTTGGCTTATCAATAGAAAGATTATAAACACTAAAAGATTCGTCTATTATAGGTTCATATTTGTCTTTTTCTATATAATCACTAATAGCTAATGTTATAAGAACATTTTTTGTACTTGTTTTTTTTACCAAACTAGTAGAAAAATTTAACTTTTGAGGATTTCCTTCTTCATTCCAATTAAATCTTTCTTCAGGTATATTTTCTCTTCTGGCATGATAAACTTCACCGCTTATTGTATCGCCCAATTTATAACCTAAATAAAATAATAATGGCATAGGACCAATTCCAAAAATGGATAATTTATAAAGTGTACTATTAATATTTTTACTCTCTATTTTATTACATAAATAATCAATTTCTGCAGTTGCAGATTTCCAATCATATAACGGATTAAAAACTTTGTTATTGATACTTAACCAATAGTCATGATGATCATCTGGATAATAAGGTAAGATTGCATTATAGATACTTTCAGTATCTAAGGTTATAAAACGATCTTTTATTTTACAACTATAGGTTATAATCGTTGTTTGATTTCTTGGTATGCCTAATAAAAACCTTACTCTTTCCTCATGTTTTTTTTTCATTGAAATTAAAACATCAGCACTATATTTTGACTTATTCAATTTGTCATCAACTAATTTGTGACATTCTCTACATAATAGCATAATGTTTGTAGGATCAATTTGTAGCTTCAAAGAATCATTATTTCCTCTAGGTCCATCACTCTTCGCACCAATTATATGAGCAAGTTCGGAAAAATTCCCATCTGCAAAAGTTAAACCATTATACCACAATGGTTTATTACAACCATCAAATTGACATCTTCCAGCTGAATCAGACCAAATCTTAACTTTAATATGTTCAGGTATACTTTTCCTATCGCTCATATTGATTGATTTTTTTAATTTCTAATGTTTTTGAGCTTCCTTCCCAAACTCCAATTGATTTTGTTCCGATTATTATAAAATACAAGTTCTTACTGGTGTAAACATCATTCTTTAAAATTTTTTTCCAACTATTTATATCGGTTGTTGATGGAGTTGGATTTTCTTCAGGATGTGTATGCCATTCACCTAAATAATTACAAGTTCCTTCAGATTCCATCCAAATTTTATCTATTATCTTTTGATGATTTCTTTTACCTCTTTTAAACCTAGTTCGTGTTCTAATATCTCCTTTCATAGGAAATGTATTTATATCGATAACTATGTCGTTTGAATCCTTAATAAATCTTCCTAAAACTACTCCTCCAGCTTCTTTTTTGTCAATTGAATCTTGTGCATAGCTTAACATGTTTTCCATTGGAATTTTGTCAATTTTAAGCCTTCTACTTTTAGATATTGAAAATACCATATTGTCTATTTTATACTGCATATAGAACATGTATTATCAATATATTCATATCGTGATTTAATTAGCTCATTATTTGATAAATCGTATCTTTTCGATGTCATAAAACCAGCATTAATAAAATCTTGATTGTCTCCTTTCCATGATAAATAAGGATTATTATGGATATTATTATTAAGGAAGTTCTTGACCAAGTCTAGAGTTAAAACAGCAGTTTTATGACTATCTAATGAGCTAAAAGGAACAAATGAACTAGAACATCCAGCGATTTTTTTAGAAAAATGCTGACCTGGTAAACAAAAAGAACCTTTATTGACTAAATTTTCATCATAAAGACAATTATAGCAACTACTTCTGTTTTGAACCAATAAACTGTGTCCACCTATACCATATGGTTCATTCCAACAATAGATTATTGGTGTATTAATAGTGTTTTTAAAAAGATAATTATTTAGATAAAAGTTTGTGTTTGGACTTCCCGTTGCACTTACTATCAAATCATAATCTTGCAGATCAATAATACTATTTGTGACTGAATTTTCTATAGAATTATCTATTGGTTTAATGGTAGTGTATGGGTAGTTTTCTTCAAGAAACTTAGACATAGCAATAGCCTTGTTTTTACTTAAAAAATTAAGGCCCAATTGATGTCTATAGATATTATCTGTAGAAATAAAATCGTTATCAACTATAGTAATATTACCTATTCCAAACTTTATTAATTCTGGAGCCAAAATACTTCCAACAGACCCACAACCAATTAGTAAAATCTTCTTTTCGTTTAAGGTTGTATCTCCTCCTCCTCTTGGTTGAATAATTTCTTTTTCAAGTCTAATTATATCAACAGGTTTTATATTAAAGCTTGCATCCATAACTAAAGGATGGTTATCTTCATTTAATCCTTTATAAATCACACCATAAAGAACTAATCCATTACTCTTTGGTTGTGATATGACTATTAATTCTTCCTTTTTTATTTTGTGATACTTATCAAGTATTTCGCTTAATTTTTTTCGATTTTCAGCACTTACATTCTCAAATATTTTAGATTTTAGCTCCTTAGCTATTTCGGAGTTATGACGCCACCATTTTCGGTCAAATTGCGCCACTTTGAAAGATCTTACAATTATAAAAAAAATTTAGGTTTATATACTC
>NZ_JALKBD010000028.1 GCF_023015905.1 Arenibacter sp. F20364
AAAATTGAAATCCGTTTAATCGAAAAACCTCTGTAACTAACTATATTTCAAATATTTCAAAGAACTATTTTAGATTTTAATGGGACAGTAATGAATCCGAACAAAGAAATAACGCCCAACATTTCCACAATTTCACCTTCATCCCAATACTTGTATAAGGTTTTCTTTATTTTGGGATTCATGGTATTGGGTACTTGGGAAGCAGCCAATGCGAAATCCAATGCCACTCGTTCCGCTTCCGAAAAGGCAGCATGTGTTCTGTACGCCCAAATATTGTCCAATTGTTCTTGTTCCGCTCCATAACGCTCTGCCGCCCTAATAGCATGCGCTTGACAATAGCGGCAACCAGTGGCGTTACTGCTCACCCATGCCATCATTCTTTTCAAAGAAGAACTGACCCTTCCTTCATTGGCCATGACGGCCATATTCAAATTAATAAATGCCTTGGAAATAGCTGGCCGATGTTGCATGGTCAATACTGAATTGGGACAGAAACCCAAAGTTTCATTAAAAAATTCGGACAACTCTTTGGTCGCCACATCGTGATCGGAATCTAAAGGCTCTACAAGGGACATGGTTTGTGAATTATGCGTATTTTTGACCTATACAAGTAACGAAAAAAACAGCTACATGACAAATCAAATTACTACCAAATGGCTTGGCAATATGGCCTTTGAAAGCAATAATCCTTCCGGAAACAATCTAATTATAGATGTTGCCCCTGAAAATGGGGGCGAAGGTATGGGATATAGACCAAAAGCGCTAATGCTTACCTCTTTGGCCGGTTGCTCTGGTCTAGATGTAGCTTCACTTATTAAAAAAATGAAGCTGGAGGTGGAAGAGTTTAGAATTGAAACTATTGCCAACCTAACTGAGGAAGACCCTAAATTTTACGACAAGGTGGTGGTAGAATATCATTTTACAGGTGCTAACCTCAATGAAAAAAAATTGCAAAGGGCGGTTGATCTTTCGGTTGAAAAATATTGTGGGGTCATGGAAATGTTTAGACAATTCTCAACCTTGGAGGTTAAGACTTATTTTAATAAATAGTAACTGCCCTTCTTCTTAACTATGATCAAAAGAGTTTTATTCTTTTTAGGTAGCTTAATGCTTACCCATCAAACCTCACAGGCCCAAAATATAGAAAATATTATATCCCACAATCAGGAAACCATTGTTACCGATCCTTCAAAAGGTGAAAATAGTTATAAGCGCTGGGCCGTTTTTCCTCCCACAACCAGAGAAATTCGGCAGATAATCTTAAAACTTACTTTTGAATGCCCGGACAATATGCGCTGTGCGGACTGGGATTATGTTGATCACCTGAAAGTGAGGCAAAAGAATGACACTGTCGACTACGAAATTGCAAGAATGCTCACGCCCTATGGCGGTAGATTTCAGGAAGACTGGCGATTTGATTGGAAAGTGGACATTACGGATTTTAGTCCCATTTTAAGGGATAGCCTAGAAGTAGATTACATACATACAGGTTACGAGGATAATAAAAGTCGTGGTTGGAAAGTAACCGTAGATTTTGAAATAACGTACGGAAAACCCGTTGCAGAACAATTGACAATACATAAAATTTACGATGGCAATTACAGTTATGGCGACAAAACAGATCCCATTGAAAATTACCTGACACCAGTGGCTTTAACTGCCAATGCCCAATCCACCTATGCGAAGGTAAAAATTCATCAGACAGGACATGGAATGGATGCCGATGGCTGCGGGGAATTTTGTGACAAATACCGGCAAGTACTCTACAATGGCAAAGTTTTGGACACAAAACAGTTGTGGATGGAATGTGGCGACAACCCCTTATACCCGCAAGCCGGGACCTGGATCTTTGACCGTGCCAATTGGTGCCCCGGATACTTACTGCAACCTGATGAGGTAAAATTTGATCTGAATTCCGGACAGGAATTCACGATTGATCTTAATATGGAGCCCTACGAAACAGAAAAGCCCAGCGCCAAGGAGCTTTTAGTGGCCTTTGTTCTGGAATACGGAAAGATAAACTCTGACAATGATGTAACTCTAGTGGATATAATATCCCCTAGCAATGAAAAAATCTATAGTAGGAAAAATGAAACCGGAGCTTTAGCGGTTATCCGGATAAAAAATAATGGCAAGGACAATTTGAAATCTGTGCTGGTAAATTATCATTTGGCCGGAGAAAAGCCGAAAGAGTTTAAATGGAAAGGAGACATTCCGTTTGGGGAAACAGCATTACTAACATTGCCCGAAGAAGTATTTAGCGATGAACAGTCCACGCTCTTTTATGTAGAATTAAAAAGACCCAATGGCAGAAAAGATGGATATAAAGGGGATAATTCCAAAAACTCGGTCTATACCAGGCCAAATATTTTGCCAGAATCCAGTATTATTTATTTTAAGACCAATAATAAGCCAGGACAAAATACCTACTCGGTTACCAATAGCTATGGTAAATCTATATTTAAAAGAGACAGTGTAGATCTTAAACCCAACACAGCGTATATGGACACCCTTAAGCTCCAAGAGGGCAATTATACTTTTAAGGTAGAAGATAAGGGCGGGGATGGACTTGAGTTTTGGTTTAAGGCAAAAGATGGCAATGGTACCGTTAAATTATTGGATACTTTAGGGCAGGCCATAAAACATTTCAATTCCGATTTCGGAAGCAATATAATTTATAACTTTAGGGTAAAACCTGGAGCAACCTATCATTTGGACAATGAACCTTCCATAAACATGTTCCCTGCCAGGACACAGGGTCCGGTAACTCTGGATTATTTTGCCAACGACGAAAAGGATGTGGAGGTTATAATTACCCAACAAGAGGATGAATCGAAAATAGTGGAAACCCATACCTACTTAAATTTCAAAAAGGGTATTTTTACATATGACCTCTCCTATTTGCCTAAAATGCGCTACTATCTAAAAGTTGTTATAGACGGCAAAGAAGTATTTAAAAATAGAATTAGGCTAAAGGAGTAATTACCATGCGCTGGACCATTAAACCAAAACCCGAACAACCACAAATTGATGCGTTGGCCACCGCCTTACACGTGGAAGATCTGGTAGCGCAACTATTATTACAGCGTGGCATTGCCAACTATGAGGATGCCAAAAGGTTTTTTAGGCCACAGCTTTCAGACCTTCACAATCCTTTTTTAATGAAGGATATGGACAAGGCCGTAGAACGTATAGAAAAGGCCATTATACAAGAAGAAAATATACTGATTTATGGAGATTACGACGTGGATGGCACTACTGCGGTAGCCTTGGTTTCCTCTTATTTGGAAAGCACCTACCCCAACGTGGCCACCTATATACCAGATCGCTACAATGAAGGCTATGGGGTTTCCTATCAAGGTATAGACTTCGCGGAGGACAACGGTTTTTCCTTAATAATTGCCTTGGATTGTGGGGTAAAAGCCATTGAAAAGGTTGACTATGCCAAGGAAAAAGGTATCGACTTTATTATCTGTGACCACCATAGGCCAGGGAATACTTTGCCCGATGCGGTAGCCGTACTGGACCCAAAAAGAGCAGATTGCGAATACCCCTATGATGAACTTTGTGGTTGTGGGGTAGGCTTCAAATTAATACAGGCACTAGGGAGCAAAAAGGGCGAGACCACCGAGGATTTAGTTCATTACCTAGATTTGGTAGCCACCGCCATTGGTGCGGATATTGTACCCATGACAGGGGAAAATAGGGTGCTGGCCTATTGGGGGCTTCAAGTAATAAATCAAAATCCTAGAGCCGGATTTAAAGCCATTATCAATCAGATAAAGAAACAAGTACTTACCATTACAGATGTCGTATTCATAATTGCCCCACGAATTAACGCAGCAGGAAGGATGGAGCACGGGCAACACGCCGTGAATCTGTTAAAGGAAACCGATTTGAAACGGGCGGAATTTTTTGCCGCCGAAATAGAGCAATACAATACGGACAGAAGAAATCTTGACCAACTCATTGCTCAAGAAGCCCTTTTACAGATACAAGAAAACAAAGAAGAGGAAGGTTTTACTTCTGTAGTCTACAAGGAAACTTGGCATAAGGGGGTAATTGGAATCGTTGCCTCACGTCTTATTGAAACTTATTACAGACCCACTTTGGTTTTTACCAAGAGTGGCAATAAATTAGCAGCCTCTGCGCGATCCATTAAAGGTTTTGATGTATATGAGGCATTGGAGGGGTGTTCCGATACCATTGAACAATTTGGTGGGCATATGTATGCCGCCGGACTTACCTTACTTGAAGAAAATTACGCGGCCTTTAAATCCAAATTCGAGGAAGTAGTTGCCAATACCATGGATCCAAATCTGATGACACCTGAAATAATGGTAGATGCCATAATTGGCATGGAACAAATTACCCCGAAATTAATGCGTATTCTTAAACAATTTGCCCCTTTTGGGCCAGGCAATATGACCCCTGTTTTCATGGCCGAAAATCTCAACGATACCGGCTACGCGAAAGTGGTCGGACAAGAAGGAAAGCATCTAAAGTGTAAGCTTTTTGACAAAAATAACGGCTCCAAGAGATCGGCTATTGGTGCCATAGGATTTAATTTAGGCAAGAATTTACCTACGGTTTTAACTAATTCCGTTAGTGCCGTTTTTACACTGGACGAAAACGAATGGCAGGGTAATATATCGCTTCAAATGAAGTTAAAAGACCTAAAAGACCACAATAGTTATCAATTATAATTTATCAATAAATATTAAGCATCAATAGTATACCACTTTAACAAGCTTAGGCTACATAATTAGATAAGAATAATCTTTCTTTTTACACTGTGCAGTTAAATCGATTACCACTATGCAGATTTTTCCTTTGGATGGATCATAAAATCTGCTAAATTTCAGTTCTGAGATGCCTCATACTTTTTCAGGGACAATGAAGAACCATCAAATTCGCCATAGGTAAAATAAGAAATCCAATCCCCCAAGTTTACATAGGTGGATCGTTCATTCAGGGCAATTTCCAGAGGCAGGTGTCGATGGCCAAAAACAAAATAATCGTACTGCTGTTGTTCCAGTTTTCGTCGGCAATATTGCACCAACCATTCATTCTCCTCTCCCAGAAATTTAATGTCCTCATCACCGGAAATCATTTTGTTCTTTACGGAAAGATATTGGGCCAATTTAACCCCAAAATCTGGGTGCAACCAATTGTATAGCCATTTGGATACAGGGTTAGTGAACACCTTTTTCATCCGCTTGTATCCTTTGTCACCAGGACCCAAACCGTCACCGTGCCCAATTAAAAAAGACATGCCGTTCAAAAGAAAGGACTGTGGCTTATGATATACGGGAATGTTCAGCTCCTCTTCAAAATAGCCGTTCATCCATAAATCGTGATTCCCAACAAAATAATAGACGGGGATTCCTGAATCGGTAATTTCAGCCAGCTTCCCCAAGGTACGGGTAAAGCCCTTTGGCACTACCGTTTTATATTCGAACCAAAAATCGAAAAGATCCCCTAAAAGAAAAATAGCGGCAGCATCCTCTTTTATGGTATCCAACCAAGCCACGAATCTTTTTTCACGTGGAAAACTAAGGTCCTTGGTAGGAGCCCCTAAGTGATTATCACTGGAAAAGTAGATTTTTTTGCCCTTGGGAACGTCGATAGATTTCATTCTGGGCCTATTTAATTATCCGAAGCATACCATTCTGCAAAGGAGGTATCGGTTTCCTGCAGTTTTAAAGAATGTAGGCTTATATTTTTCGGCAACCGGGATTTAATTCTATCTGCAAAATCCAAAACCATATTTTCACTGGTAGGTTGATAGTTGGCCAATATTACATTGTGCCCCCTATCCGTTAATTCCTGCGCCAATTCCACATGCGGAGTATTTTTATTAAAAACGGTAGCATGGTCAAACTGATCCACAATCTCTTCCTTCACGATTCTCTTCAAATCCCCAAAATCTATAACCATTCCCAATTTTACGTGGGCAGTATCGGTAATAGGCTTCCCAATTACGGTTACTGAAAGTTTATAACTATGCCCATGTACATTTCTACATTTACCATCATAACCGAACAAGGCGTGTCCAGTTTCAAAATTAAACTGTTTGGTAATACGAATGTTGCCCATATTATTTATTTGGACTGCAAAGGTAATTTATTCTGGGAAACTAATCATTGAGTATGGGCTGTGTCCAAGCAGATTCGTATTTGATATCCTCTATTGGGTTTTCCTGAAGTTTTGAAGAAGTTATTTTACTTCTAATAAATAGTATATCCTCCGATAGCTCGAAACTGGCAGCACTGCCCTTCACAGCCTTCAACTCCTTGACTTCGGTATCCCCTTTAAGACATCCAAGAAAAGTTATATTATATTCAATACCCGTTTCCGGTTCCACTTCCACCTTCAAGGTCCTGTCCCCAAATTCCAAAGTTTTAAGGGTAACCCCAGTGGTAGAATAGAAGTCGCCCCTTTCCATGGCCTCTATCAATGCAGGGGCCGATAAGGTGTCGGACTGCACCATGACCCAACCTCTGCCAGAATTGCTCCATTTATTACCCATTTTATGGTAATTATGTGAATCATCGGTTGCCAAACCATACATTATGGGTTTTTTGGCCGCTATATAGGAAACATTGATCTGATCCCACATTTCCTCTGTAGAAATATGTGTAGAATCCCCCATATTATGGACCATGGGATGACCGTTGTACACTTCAAAAAAACGCTCTCCCTTTAAGGATATCATATCTTCAAGACTAATACTATAATAAAAATTAGGATGATTTATGTGCGGCATAATAGGCACTCCTGTCTCCTTCCGTTGTTCTAACACCGCATCCAGATTGTTTTGCATGACTTCAGAAATACTATTGCCTCCCTGCGGATCTATCTTTTTCTGAATATTTGTGGCGTTCATATGAACATGCTTGTCTTCGTACCTGTCTGTTATTTCCTCCGAATGAATAACCAAAAACTCCCCGGCCTTTTCAAATAAATCCTTATACTCGGCATAGGTCTTTAATTTTACATGCACTTTCCCAGAGTCCGTTTTATGATCTACCCAATCCTCTCCATAGGTTGTCAGGTAATTCTTGAAACTGTTCTGATAAATGGAATCTTCCCTTATCTGTATCCATTTTTCCTCCATGGAAATGGTATTGTGGTCCGATAGGGCAATGAAGTGATAGTCGTGCGACTTATACCACTCCAAAATAGTCTCTGGAAACTCGTCCCCATCACTCCAGAACGAATGGGTATGTAGATTACCTTTGTACCATATTTTATTTACAGTTACGTCAGTACTTTTATTACTATCTCCACAGCTTAACACTAGAAAAGCCATAATCAACAAAATAGGGGATAAAAAATGTTTCATTTATAAGTCATTTGGAAATTGAAGCCCAAAAGTTAATGAAAATGTATTAGAAATCAGGGAATAAGCCTAAAATCAGTATTAAATATTACAATAACATAATACACCGTTCAGGACAGTTTAAACACCCTTAACACTCCGTGTAAAACCAATGACAATTTCATCTATTTTTGCTCGATTTTTAAAACATCATAAAATTGGTAGAACTATTTGAGCAATTGGAGTTTAAGGAGAATCCACTTTTCGAAAAAGTGATAGAGGATATCCTAATTCAGAAATACAGCGTCGTGGACGACTTTTTCTCTTTGGAAGAAGTAGCCCAATTACGGGATTCCCTCCTTAACAAATACGAAGAAGACCAATTTAAAAAAGCAGCCATTGGGAATCGTGTCAACGAATTGATCATCAAGGCAATCCGTGGCGATTTTATCCTTTGGATGGATGAACGCAGCAATGATGAGCTGGAACAGCAGTTTTTTCTAAAAATCAATGAATTGGCAAATTATTTGAACAAAACCTGTTTTATGGGCATACTGTTCAAAGAGTTTCACTACGCCATTTATCCTGAAGGCACTTTTTACAAGAGACATTTGGATACCTTTCAAAATGATGACCGACGAAAACTTTCCATGGTCTGTTACCTAAACGAGCCCGACTGGGTCCCCGAAAAAGATGGTGGAGAACTGGTACTTTACCTACCCACAGAAAATGGCGAAGAGGCAAAACATATTACCCCCTTTCCTGGAAGGGTCGTTATTTTTGAAAGTCAGGAATTGGAGCATGAAGTAAAACCTGCCCATCGTGAACGCCTGAGTATTACTGGGTGGCTTAAAACTAGATAAGCTAATTACCTTTTATATTTTCTATTGTTTTTAATTCGATTAACGAAATAAACTACCAATAAAACCAAGGCAAGAAGAGGGAATACAAAGTTCCCGTTTAAGAACGATAAAATATCCATTATAAAAGTTTAAAAAAATATAACGACGCACAAGGTTGCTTATTGCTTCTTAACAAAAAAAGCAACTATGGCCGAGGTAACAATTCCCATGGTCAATGCGCCAAAAAGACTTTGAACTATATAGCTTTTCATATTAAAATAGCTCTCGGCAGCCTCTTGCCCCATCTTACCGGAATCCACCACAAACTTAATAATATTTGTAAAATATTCTGGTGTAATTACTGTGCTGGTAATGTATTGTGTAAGTGGACTAATTACAGCAATGATCACACTTAATATAATACCACTGATGAAACCCTGTTTCCAAGTCATTTTTCCATTATAATCAACCTTTCTTTTGTCCAATAAGGCCAAAACGTAGACTGCTATAGCTATAATTGCGAAAAAATTGGTATAAATGGCGTGCTTTTCTATAAGCACATCGTGCCAACCCATAGATTTCTCGAAGACCATCCACAGCAGTGTGGCCAAAGCAAAAATAACTGCCCATTTAATTTCAATACGGAACTTGCTCATAATACTCACTATTTTTTAAATTTTTGAAGCGCTTTTTTCGTCTCCTCAGAAATGGCCAATCGCCCGGTTATTTCTGCCCGGTTGGTCAGTAAAGTGTCCCAATGCCCGGTTCCTTCCCAAAGTACTTTTTTCCATTCCTCCAAAGCCTCAGTATTATACCCTGCTAGTTTTTCTGCAAAAAATTCCAGCTCCTTGTCCAACTCCCCTACTTTATCAAACACTTTTGAAAACAAGCCCTTTTCCTGTGCCCAATAGGCATTTTTCCATTCATTGGGGGAAAGCGACATTTCTGAAAGGGCAGCAACGCCAATTTTTCGCTGTACCGCAGGGGCAATTACCAATGGTGCAATGCCGATGGTAAGTTCTGACAATCTTATGGATGCTGCCTCCGAGGCAAATACATAATCGCATGCCGATATAATTCCCACTCCCCCACCAACGGCCTTACCTTGAACCCTTCCTATGATAAGCTTTTTACAGCTTCTCATGGCATTGATAAGGTGTGCAAAACCACTAAAGAATATCTTTCCTTCAGACAAATTGCTTACTTCTACCAATTCATCAAAGGAGGCACCTGCACAGAAAGCCCTATCCCCTTCAGATTTTAATACGATTACGGATACCTCATTGTTATCCGATAATTCCCCCAAAGTTTTAGTGAGCCTTTCCAACAGTTCCGCTACAAATGAATTGCTGGCAGGATGTCCAAATTCTACTGTGGCCACACCATTGACGATGCTAGTATATAAACTTCCGTTAGATCGGGTAGTGCCCATATGATTTTTTTTGGTTGAAGTCTTTATTAAATTTACCTCCGCACCTGAAATTTTTGACAAATATTGCAGTGTGGTATTTCAAAATTAAACGTTTTGAAGAAGCGGACGAAACTTTCGCCTAAATTTCCATACCAAGGCCCCACCCCTAACAAACATCCATAGGGTAAAAGCTATCCAAATCCCATAAAGCCCCCAACCCAAAAATTTACCAAGGAAGAGTACAGGAACAAAACCGAGGAAAGTGGCCACCAATAAAACATTTCTAAGGTACTTCATTTCCCCCAAACCTTTAAATAGTCCGTCGAAAACAAAAGCGACCATATTCATAGGGATTCCCAAAATAAGAATAAAAAAAACGGAATAGAAGGCTTGCAATACCGTTGTGTCATTAGAAAATATACGTCCTATGGGCCTATAAAACAAGAAGCCCACCGCAGCGAGTATCATACTTATAACCAAACCGTACAACATTATTTTTTTCGCCAATTCCCAGAGTCCGTCGTAGTTCTTGGCACCCAATAATTTACCTCCCATAATATTCCCGGCGGCACCATAGCCATCAATAAAAAATGCCGAAAAAAGCCAAAGGTTTATGGCTATGGTATGCGCCCCAATATATTTGTCACCCAAGGCAGTAGCCTCCCTAACCGCCAGAATTAAGGCAATATTTAATGCCAATGCCCTTACAAAAAGGTTTAGGCTCATAGTCACCAATCTACCCAATTCAGGATGAAGCGGGAATTTTAATGCCAGGCTGATATTTGTTTTTGTTATCAAAAGGACAAATGCCATGACAGCCATAATGCCCTGTGCAATTAAACTGGCCCATGCCGCCCCTTCCAAATACATTGGGGAAATAAGCCCTTCTACACCATATACCAAAATAAAATCGAGCACTATATTCAAAACAGCCCCTGTGATTGCTATTACCATTGGGTAATAGGTATTTTGCAGGCCTCGAAAAATGCCCATTACGGCAAATACAAATAAAGTTAGCGGAAAACCCCATACCCGAATAGAGTAGTAAGAAATGCACAGTTCCAGAATTTTACCGGAAGCGTTGAGCAAAGCAAATATTTCCTCAACCACAAAAACGGTAGAAAGAAGAATCACAATACTTAGAAAAATATTTAGAAAAATGGCCTGTGCAGGGAGTGTTTTAACCCTCTCCAACTTATCCGCACCCAAATATTGGGAAATTATAGCAGAAATTGCGCTGCGCGTTTGCCCTAGAATCCATATCAACATGGACAAAAACGAGCCCACAATACCAGCTGCAGCCAGGGATTCCATACCATCTTGGGGTATGTTGCCCACTATGGCCGTATCGGTTATGGACAGAATTGGTTCCGCAATACCGGCAATGGTAGCAGGTATGGCAAGATTATTTATAGACTTAAAATTTATTACTGTATCCAAAAAAGTATTTTACAATATTAGTTCATAACAATGAAAAGGTAACTCGCTCTGTTTGGGGAAATGAATATCGCCTACAGCTTGGTAACCCCTTGCCCGATAAAAATTATTATTGCGGGCATTTTTACTAAAAGTATCGAGTCTTACGGAAACAAAACCGCCTTTGCGGGCAAGATCTTCGGCAAAATCCATTAATTCCTGGGCATAGCCTTTTTTTTGTTCCTCTGGATGTACGGCCAATCGATGTATATAAATATTATTTTTATTTGGCGTTAACCAGCCAATGGGATAATATTCCGCATCCATGAAGTTGGAGACTACTATAGTTCCAATTATATTATCCCTTATTTCCAAAACATAGAGTTCATTCCTGGAAATATCATTCACAAAGGCCTCTTCCGAGGGATAATATTCGTTCCATTGATAAATGCCCTGGTCTATCATGTTTTTTGCGCAGGCCTTTGTAATATTCAAAATATCGGGAATTTCCAATATCTTTGCCAATCGAATCATGAACGGTTGAATTTAATTTGTAAATTTATGCTATTCATGAACAATTGAAGCATATGTAAGAAAGGAATCCTTTCTTTTATAATAACCTATGTTTACTAACGCCATGTCTGACCAACAAACAAGTAAAAGCGTTAAAAGCTATTAAGACTGAACTTATGAAAAATATCCTTGTTCCTATTGGAACCTCTGAAAATGCCCATGAAACATTACAATATGCGGTAGATTTCGCCACCGAATTCGATTCCAACATTTATGTGATGGAAGTATTTAGTGTTAGTGCGAGTGCCAGCAGTTTGGCCAATATCAGGGAAAAACTGGACGAACGCACCAAGGAGCACATTAAAGGGGTCATCGACAAGGTTGATGCCAGGAATATTAATATTAAGATAGCCACTTATAACGGTGACATTGTTGATGGGCTTAAAGATATTGATAAGGATCTAGGTATTGACCTGATTATTATAGCGCCTAGAAGCAATGACATTCAAGAGGAGTATTACCTGGGAAATACTTCTGGAAAAATTGTAAAACAAACGGATATCCCTACCCTTATAGTACCAAAAGGAACAGTTTTTAAACCATTTAAAACCATCCTAACGGCGTTTAAATCAGGGGTATTAAAGCAGAAGAGCATTTTATACCCACTAGTGGAAATTAAGAAAAAATTTGAATCCAAAGTAAGCCTGTTATTTGTAAAAACACCAGGTTACACCAAGGAGGACCTTAAAATAAACATGTCCTTGATGGGCTTGAGTGCCGAACTTACCCAATCTGAAAACCCATCGACCTATTTGGGGGTATTACAGCATTTTGAGGCGAAACACCCAGACCTATTATGCGTTTTTAGACGAAAAAGGGGTTTTTTTAAAAAACTATGGGAAAAGAACACGATTCTGAAATCGGAATTTTACGCTCCCGTGCCTGTTTTGGTCTTAAGTGTAAAGAAAGATTAATAAAATTGCAATTAGCTGAATTTGTACTTTGATTATGTTGGAAAAAGTATTTTCTTTGCGGCAGCCAAATTTGGGGGATTAGCTCAGCTGGCTAGAGCGCTTGCCTGGCAGGCAAGAGGTCACCGGTTCGACTCCGGTATTCTCCACCAATAAACACAGGGCTTCAAGAGTTTTTAACTTTTGAAGCTTTTTTTATTTGCACTCAATTTGCACGCATTTTTTGGCTTTTTATGGTCTTATTTGGATTGATTTAATGGCCTTACCAAATAAGAGAGTTTTTAGGTTGGTAAAATGAAGCTGCACTAGCTAAGAAGAGTAACTTGTGTTTCACTATAGATTTGTGCCTTGCATATTCTTATGGTCTAGTACCATGAGGTTTGTGAGTTCGAGTCTCTCCGCCTTTACAACAAGGGAAAGCCGACTTTTAGAAGTCGGCTTTTTTTGGTTGATTGAGAAAAGGCACTTCTGTCGTAAAAGTATCTTTTATATGTAACAAAAGTTACACAAAACCCTGGTATTTATTGACTTTAACTGATATAGGTCATTTTAACACCCATAAACGCTGCATACTTTTACATTATTATTAACCCTAAAATTTATTACAATGAAACGAATATTTTTTTTAATGGTATGTGCAGTTCTAGGAATTACAATACTCAATGCCCAAGATCAAGACAAGGTTCAAGACCGTGACCAAGACCGTTTACTATTGATCGATGGCGATGTACTCCAGATCAGAGATCGCGATCAAATACGTTTGCAGGAACCCTTGACCTTGAATGATGGTACGGTAGTGAACCCAAATGGGTCGTACCTGACCAGAGATCGTGACCGTCTGCGTTTAAAGGATGGCGAATGTCTGGACAATGATGGTGTTATGTATAGAAATGAATATCAGTACAGGTATAAAGTTATGCAAGAGAACAAAGGGCTGACCGAAGCGCAAATACAGGAAAGAAACCAAAATCGGTTTCAAGTGATGCTGGTCGATGGTGAGGCCGTTCAGATTAGAAACCAGGCACAGAGTAGATTACAACAACAGCTCGCACTTGCCGATGGTACAACCGTAAACCCTGATGGTACTTATCAAACAAAAGATCGTAAGCAGTTACGACTTCAAGATGGCGAATGCTTGAACATGGACGGACAGAAATTCAAGAACACCTACCAACAGCGTAAAATGATGGTCCAAAAAAACATGATGGGCAATAAAAAGATGATGAACAAAAAAGGAGTCCAAAAACCCAACGTTCAAAAAAAGAAAGGTAATAAATCAACCTTGTAAAACGAGATTTAGGGCTTTGCCACTAAAAAGTGGCAAAGCCACTTTCGTTTTAATAATTTCTTTCAGTCATGAAAACAAGACCCCTATTATGCCTTTTGTTGTTATTGTTTGTAGTAACCAACTTAATTGCCCAAGGCGACAAGAACTCTGGCAAAGTAAAATCAAGTGAGGATAAATCCTATTTTTTGGCCGATGTCAGCTATATCAACGATGCGGTATTTTTGGGCAGGCGTGATTCGATAGCTGCTCCCTATATTTTTCCTTCGATTGGCTATTACGATAAATCAGGTTTTTTTGCGGATGCCTCCATATCATACCTTACAGGCTCCGAGGAGAATAGAATAGATCTTTCCCTGATTACAGCTGGTTATTTGTTCGATACAAAGAACTGGAGCGGTGGCATTTCCGGTACCGCCTATTTTTACGATAAGGACAGTTACAACGTGCAATCGGAAGTTGTAGCCGATATCACAGGTATCCTAAGTTACGATTTAAAAGCCCTCGAAGTTTCCTTATCTGCCAGTACCTATTTTAACAACGGTGGTTCGCCCGATATTTTTGGTGGGCTGATGCTGGATCGTACTTTTTATGCTTTTGACACCAACTTGTTAATCGACCCAAGGGTGTCGTTCTACATGGGATCACAATATTTTTATCAGGAATATTACAGTACCAGTCGTCTGGGAAATCGAAAAGGGCAGGGAAAAGGTTCCGGGAGTTCGGAAACTATTACCATTACCTCCGTAGAGGTTGCTGAGGCCTCAGAATTCAATTTCTTAAACGTAGAGCTTAGTCTACCTGTACAATATTACAACAAGCACTTTATTTTTTCGTTTACACCAGTTTGGGCTTTTCCACAAAGCCAGGCCACAATTACCACAGTGGATGCCGTTATTGAGGAGGATCTGGAAAATGTGTTCTATTGGTCGGTGGGTATAAGTTACTGGTTTTATACCAAAAAGGAGATGTGAAATAATGTTGGGTTTTGATAGAGAACAACTGGAAACTGGAGACCGACAAAAAGGACAATAAGAGAAAGTATACATAAATCTTGAAAACCATAAAATTTTCAAATCCTTAAAAATCGACAGCCCATATAGAAATTTCTTCTTCTTCTTTCATGTTTTTATGATTAGAACAACTTATCTCTAATTTTCTAACTAAACCTATCAATTTAATGCTACACATACATTGATCAATATGGCTTTTCAAAGACTTAAAAAATAGATTGTGGATTATTGAGATATTGATAAAATAGATTAATATACTTAACAAATAAAATTGCAATTTATGTGTACTTCCGTTTATTACAAATGGGAGCACTTAATCCTATACGTGAATTTTAAGCCAATCTTAAGAAAAATCAAATCTTAACTTAATTGAAAATTACAACTTTTACGGGGTCAGTAATTCGGTGCATGAAAATAAGGTGGCTAAAGGCCTTACAACTTAAATGATGTTATGAATTATTATTTAGGTCAATTCATTTTATATCAGAAAATGGGCAAAAACAAACATAATAGAGGAAATAGTGAGGTAAAACCTGTAAAAAGCGCTGTTACCAAGAATGATAAAATAGTTTGGATTATTATTTTAATCGTTTTTATAATTTTAATCTTCTTTTTACTGTTCTTACAATTCCTAAAATACTTTATAGTCCTTTAATCGAAGGTTCACCCTTGATTTTTTTAGTTCGGGTTCTTTTTTGATTAATGAAAAAATAGTACTCATTAATTTTGAAAAGTGACAATGATCACATTTCAACTCAAATACATATTGTATAATTGTAATAAGAAACTAAAGAATGTCAGAATTTGAAGATGATTATCTAGACAATCATTATATACACCGAAGCAATTGGTTAAGAGCAGCTGTCCTTGGAGCAAATGACGGTATTTTGTCAACAGCAAGTCTTGCCATAGGTGTTGCTGCCGCGAGTAATTTTAGAGAGCCTGTTATATTGGCAACCTTAGCCGGATTAGTTGCCGGTGCCTTATCAATGGCAGCAGGAGAATATGTCTCTGTGAGCTCTCAAACAGATGTAGAACAAGCCGACATCGAGAGAGAAAGGCAAGAATTAAAGAAAATGCCCGAAATTGAATTACTGAGACTAGCAGATATTTATGAAAAGAGGGGGTTAAAAAAGCAAACCGCATTAACCGTTGCTAGAGAGTTAACGGAAAAGGATGCACTGGCAGCTCATATTAGGGATGAGTTGGGTATCAATGAAATAAGTCAGGCCAAACCAATACAAGCCGCCTTTGCCTCTGGTGCGGCCTTTACCGTTGGAGGCTTGCTACCTCTATTGGTAACGCTATTTCTACCCTTAAAAAGTATGGAGTATTATCTCTATGGTTCTGCCATTTTATTCTTGATTATTTTAGGGGGTTTAGCCGCTAAAACAGGAGGTTCCAGTATTGGAATAGCAATAATTAGGATAACTTTTTGGGGAACAGTCGCAATGGGATTGACAGCATTAGTTGGATATCTATTTGGAATTAGTTTGACCTAGAAAATGAATGATTCAATTTTTAAAAAAAAAGTGTTTAATAGTCGCTCAATATATTGTTATAAAAAAAGTTAATTGGAAATACAAAAGACAAACATTATGGAAAAAACAAAGTATTCTAAGATATATCGAATAATTCATTGGGCAATAGCTATTTCATTTCTACTACTGTTATTTACGATTTTTTTGCGATTAACTTGGATGAATAAGAATAATGTAGCAGCTATCATACAAGATTATTTGAGTGGGACAGACCAGGTTTTATCTCAGGAACAACTCATTTCTTTAGCTAAAAAGATAAGACAACCTATGTGGAATTGGCATATTTACATTGGTTATATATTGACTGGGTTATTTAGCTTGCGTTTTATACTTCCTATTTTTGGGCCTATGAAGTTTCAAAATCCTTTTGGCAAAAATCTATCCATAAAGGAGAAATTTCAAAAATGGACATATATCATTTTTTATCTCGGTGTCGTTATTTCTTTATTTACTGGACTAATAATAGAATTTGGGCCAAAAGAATTAAAAAGCTCAATGGAAGAAATCCACATACTTGGTATTTATTACTTGATCGGTTTTATTGTACTCCATTTAGCTGGTGTATTTATAGCAGAATTTACAGACCAAAAAGGTATTATTTCAAGGATAGTAAGCGGCTCGAAAAAGGATTATTAAAAAGCGCGAAAACATAACAAAGAAAGGAAATATGACAAGAAGCTTAAATCAAATTAGGTGTACAGAAGATACAGAAGCTTTGGCGAAATTGGCTAAAGTTTTTGGGCACTTCACTCGTATTGTCATCCTTAAGAATTAAAGTAGCTCTAAGTGGATTTCTTACAATTTCTTTTAGAGAATTGCAATATCCCAATTTTATCGGCATTTATACTCGGGCCAATATCAGCCATTATTGTTTGACCTTTGACAACCAATTTTGCGATAATAGAATTTTTGATAATTTTTAAGCCAATCTTAAGAAAAATCAAATCTTACTTAAATTAAAAAACATAACTTTTGTACCATGAGAATTCTAATCGTTGAGGATGAACCGGGCATATATAATTTCCTAAAGCAAGGATTGGAAGAAGAGTCTTATGCCGTAGATGTCGCGGAAGAGGGTCATAAAGGCCTTGCAATGGCACTTTCTGGAGAGTACGATCTACTACTCTTAGATTGGATGGTACCCGGAGTAAGCGGTATTGAAATTAGTCGCCAGTTCAGAAAAGAGTTCAAAGAAACACCTATAATTTTTTTAACTGCAAAGGATACAGTAGACGAAACTATCTTCGGGCTTCAGGCCGGTGCAAACGATTATATTAAAAAACCCTTTCATTTTGAAGAACTTCTTGAACGGATCAAAGTTCAATTGCGCCCAAAATCTGGTGAACATTCCGTTTTTAAACTAGGGGATATCACCCTCAATACGGCAACACATCAAGTTCTAAAGGGAGAGGAAGAAATTAGCCTGACGCAAAAAGAGTTCGCCTTGCTAGAATATCTAATACGGAATAAGGGTATGGTTTGCAGAAGATCTCGAATTATTGAAAGTGTTTGGGATATTCATTTTGAATATAATACGGGGGTTATTGACGTATATATCAATGCTCTTCGCAAGAAATTGAAACTGGCAAAAGACAATAATTATATACAGACGGTTCGAGGAGTGGGCTATATCGCGAAAGAAATATGAGCTTAAGTTTTAAAAACAGGATTGCATTACACTATATGGTTGCTACGGCCATTATAATGGCCGTAGCTGTTGGTACCGTCTATTTTGTAGTCAAAGAAACGGTTTACAAGAATTTGGATGATGACCTGTCATTCGAGGCATTGAAACATACCGGTGAAATAGAATTAGTAGGTGATAGCATACAGATTATCAATAGAGATGAATGGGAAGAAAGAGAGCATCGAGAGCTACAAGTCAATCCTGTATTTATCCAGATTATCGATAAGGAAGGAAACTTTATGGCCAAATCCCCTAATCTCAAAGAAGAGAAGCTTTCATTTAGAAGACAAAATCCTTTCGGCGGTCATTTTAATGAGACTCTTAATGACCGAGCTATTCGCCAGATTCAACTTCCAATTGAAAAAAACGGTAAAATTAAGGGTTTTATAATTGTTGCCATGTCACTGGAATCTTCAAATATGGTTTTGTTCAATTTGAAAAACGTCATGATAATTTCCTATGTACTTCTTTTGGCGGGACTTTATTTTATTTCTAGATATTTAGCCGGTCGTAGCATCATCCCTGTTCGAAATATCACTGAGACAACAAAAAGAATTACAAAGAATAATTTGAACGAAAGGGTCGTTCTTCCGCAGAACAAGGATGAGCTCTACGATTTGTCGTTCAGCATTAACGAGTTATTACAACGTATAGAAAATGCTATCGAGCGAAAACGGCAATTTACCTCTGACGCTTCCCACGAATTGCGAACACCTTTATCAACTTTAAAAGGCACTCTCGAGGTTTTGATCCGAAAGCCCAGGGAGAGGTCTGAATATGAGGATAAAATCAAATTTAGTCTTACGGAAATAGACCGAATGACCGCCACTATAGAACAGCTTTTACTACTTGCAAGACTAGATGTCAATTCAAGGACAGTCGACCAATCTTTGGTTCCTTTGCCTAATATAATTGAAGACATTCTTTCTAGACACAAAAAAGCAATATTGCAGAAAGAACTCTCTTTAGAATTTCACGATTGGGGTTCTATTGAAAATATGGTTCCTTTGTATTATACCAACTTGATATTGGACAATATAATTGGGAACGCCGTTAAGTATTCCAAAAACGGCACTACGGTTCGCATTACTATTGAGCAAATTGCCTCTAAGATTGTTTGTAAGGTTCAAGATGAAGGAATAGGTATTAAAAAAGAAGATTTAAAGAACTTATTCAACCACTTCTTTAGATCTGACGCACTAAACCATAAAAGTATTTCAGGCAATGGTTTAGGTCTGTCCATAGCCAAAAAAGCTGCCGATGCCATAAACGCTAAAATTTTGGTGCAAAGTGAATATGGCAACGGAACAACTTTCACTATTCAATTTTAAGCGAATCTTAAGATTTTCTTTCGCTAGTTTTTAGAGTACATGGCTACTTTTATAACTGAATTAGCAATAGCTCTTGAAAAAGAAAACATATTTAATCCTTTTTTGCCTTTAAATGTTTTGGTTAGTGTTTAATGGTTGTTTGACAAAGGTCCTGGACATTGTTCAGGGCTTTTGTTATTTTATAATCAGGCATCTTTAGTACAACGTATTTTAAGCAAGTCTTAAGAAAAGGCTTAGACAGATCTTAGATACCAGTTCTACATTTGGATTGTTATTCATTTAAACAATCAAAAAATGTTAGAGCGGATCATACAATACAGTATTCATCATAAGCTAATTGTATTGCTATTCACGGTAGGTATCGTGGGTTTTGGCCTATATTCCCTTTCCAATATTCCCATTGGTGCCGTCCCGGATGTTACCAACAATCAAGTCCAGGTTATTACAACCTCCAGAAACTTAGCTACCGAAGATGTAGAGAAATTTTTGACCTACCCCGTGGAATTGGAAATGGCAAATTTGCCGGGCGTCAAAGAAATCCGTTCAGTTTCTAAATTCGGATTGTCCGTTGTGACCGTTGTCTTCGATGATGATTTGGGCACTTACCTGCCCCGTCAACTAATTGCCGAGAAAATTAAAAGTGCCGAAGAGAAAATTCCGGCAGGATTTGGCAAGCCTTTTATGGGTCCCGTTTCTACGGGACTGGGGGAAATCTATCAATACGTTATCGAAGTTGATCCAGACCATAAAGAACAGTATTCATTATCCGACGTGCGTACCATTCAAGATTGGGTGGTAAAACGTCAACTTTCCGGCATTCCGGGAGTCGTGGAAGTAAATACTTGGGGAGGCTATCTCAAGACTTATGAAGTGGCTATCAATCCTGAACGGCTACGTGCCATGGACGTTTCCATCTTTGAAGTATTCAGTGCCTTGGAAAAAAACAATAGTGTTGCCGGGGGCGGTTATATCGAGAAAGCAAATGAAAGCTACTTTATTAGGGGCGAAGGTCTCGTGGGTTCGATACAGGACATAGAGGACATTGTGGTCACAAGCAAAGGAGATGTGCCGGTCTATGTAGGGGATATAGCCACAGTTGGCTTTGGTCATGCTAACCGATTTGGTGCAATCACAGGCAACGGCGAGGGAGAAAAAGTATTGGGGCAGGTTATGATGCTAAAAGATGCCAACTCCAATGCGGTTATTGAAGCTGTAAAACAACGTGTGGCGGAAATACAATCCTCCTTGCCTCCGGGCATTTCAATTAATCCCTTTTTAGAGCGAAGCGAACTTATTGCTAAAACCACTTTTACAATTGCCGAGAACCTGATATTAGGGAGTTTGATAGTGATATTCGTTGTGGTATTGCTTTTAGGTAATCTACGTTCTGGTTTGGTCGTTGCCTCCGTCATTCCATTATCCCTGCTATTTGCACTTTCCTTGATGTACATCTTCGGCGTAGATGCCAACCTAATGAGCCTAGGGGCCATAGATTTTGGGATTATCATAGATGGTGCCGTTATTATTGTTGAATTTATTGCCTTTAAAATTACAAGTCAGCGAGCTAAATTATTGGCACTGCCAAAAAACGAAAGACAAGGATTAGTAGATCAGATCACCTATCAGGGGGCGTCGAAAATGATGAACTCAGCTGTTTTCGGGCAGCTGATTATCATCATCGTATTTATCCCAATTTTATCCTTGGTCAATGTTGAAGGTAAAATGTTCAGACCCATGGCTTTGGTATTCTCTTTTGCCCTTATTGGCGCTATGGTATTGTGTTTTACATATATACCCGTAATGGCCTCCATGTTCCTAAAACCCAACAATACAGAAAAAAGAACTATCTCATCTAGACTGATCGCCTTTCTAGAAAGAAAATACCAACCTGCCATTTCATGGGCGCTGCGTAAGAAGAAACTAGTGTTGGCAATGGCCGTATGTCTATTTGTATTTACGGGATTTCTGTTTACCAGAATGGGTGGCGAATTTGTACCGACTTTGGACGAGGGGGATTTTGTTATTCAGCCCGTATTAAAGACGGGAACATCACTGAGCAAAACCGTCGAAGCCACTACCCGAATGGAGAAAATATTAAAGAAGTTTCCAGAGGTTGAGCAAGTGGTCAGTCGTATTGGAGCTGCTGAAGTGCCTACGGATCCAATGTCTATGGAAGAAAGTGATGTTATCATCAAATTAAGACCAAAAGGCGAATGGGTATCAGCCGAGACTAAAGACGAACTTGCCGATAAATTTAAAGAAGCCTTATCGGAAATTGCAGGCGTAGATTTTGAGTTTACCCAGCCTATCGAAATGCGATTTAACGAATTGATTACCGGTGTACGTGCAGATTTGGCCATCAAGGTTTTTGGCGAAGATCTGGATATACTTTATAACAAAGCTTTGGAAATAGAGAAAGCGATTCAAAATGTGGAAGGAGCTGCCGATATTTCCGTAGAGAAAACCGCGGGATTGCCCCAGATGTCGGTAACATACGACCGTCGAAAAATTGCAAAATACGGGTTGAATATAGAAGATTTGAACAAGATCATTACAATGGGTTTTGCGGGAATGCCCGCAGGAACTGTTTTCGAAGGGGAAAAGCAATTTGATTTGGTGCTTCGTTATGATGATGCCCATAGAAGGGATATCGAAAATATAGAAACGGCTTCGGTATCCCTTCCCAATGGGATGAAGTTACCCCTAAGTGAATTTGCCAAAATAGGTTATACCAAGGGGCCGGCCAAAATTTCGCGCGACAATACCAAGCGGCGTATCGTTGTAGGGGTAAACGTCCGTAACCGCGATCTAGAATCGGTGGTAAAAGACGTACAGTCTATAATTGAAAGGGATATAAAGTTACCTACTGGCTATTCCATAAGTTATGGCGGGCAGTTTGAAAATCTTCGTACAGCCACGGCAAGATTGAAAATTGCCGTGCCTATCGCACTGGTTCTGATTTTTGTACTGCTCTACTTTGCATTCGATTCCGTTAAGGAAGCCTTGATGATCTATAGTGCAATTCCTCTTTCTGCCGTTGGTGGAGTGATGCTACTCTATATACGGGATTTACCCTTTAGCATTTCGGCTGGCGTTGGTTTTATTGCCCTTTTCGGAATTGCAGTGCTCAACGGTATTGTGCTGATTGAAGAATTTAAGGAGCTCAAAGCACACGGTATCAACAACATCAATAAACGAATTTTAATGGGCACAAAGAATAGATTACGTCCCGTTCTGTTAACGGCAACTGCGGCAGCCTTGGGATTTTTACCTATGGCAATTTCAACCTCTGCCGGAGCGGAAGTACAACGGCCGTTGGCCACAGTTGTTGTCGGGGGATTAATAACCGCTACTGTATTAACGTTAGTGGTATTACCAATTTTATATGCAATTTTTGACAGAAAAGGACATCATCCCAAGGTTAAGACAAAAGTAAACTTTAAGGCTCTTGGCATTATTGCCCTTTTAGGTTTACCGATTGTAGGCAGCGCCCAACAGAAACCGATTAGTGCAGATCAAGCGGTGGTAATTGCAATTGGGAATAACAAAGGACTTCAGGCCAATGCAAAAAGGGTGGATCAATCCAAACAATTGGTAGGGAGCGCCTTCAACCTGGATAAAACTCAGATGTACTACAATTCAGATCAAAATAACATTGCAGAAAATGGTCTTCCATTGGAGGTCTTTGGGATTAGTCAATCCCTACAATTTCCAACGATTTATGGTGCCCAGCTAAAAGTGGAAAAACAAAAAGTTGAGTTATCTACCCAACAGTACCGATTAAATGAAAGAGTCTTGACCAAGGAGGTTTACAAGGCCTATTACAATGTGGTATACAATAACGGTCTGGTACGGCAATACACTTTCTTGGACAGCCTTTACGGTCAATTTGCCCAAGCTGCGAATAAAAGATATGAAGTAGGAGAGACAAATCTGTTGGAAAAGTTAACTGCAGAGGCAAAACAAAAGGAAATTTCCATATTACTTGCCCAATCAAAGGAAGATGTCACCAAGGCTTATACAATGCTATATCAATGGATGCAGACAGATTCATTGGTTAACGTAGAAGAAAATAACTTGCCCAGGCTGGAGTTACATCAACCGGATTTTGGTGATAATCCTGGAATTCTTTTCTACGATTCAGCCCAAAAATTAAGTAAAGCTTCCCTCAATTTGGAAAGGCAAAGATTACTTCCCGATTTACATTTATCAGTCTTCCAAGGCACTAACACTGGTGTGAATGCAAGGCGATACAATGGTTTTCAAGCGGGTGTATCGATTCCGTTATGGTTCGGAGCGAATAAATCAAAAATCAGCGCTGCAAAAACGGAGACTATGATAATAGCCGATGAATCCGAAAATTACAAGATAAAGCTTGAATCAAAATATCAAGGTCTGTTATCCGATTTAAAGAAATTTCAAGAAGGCGTTGATTACTATGAAACCACAGGCAACAAACTTGCAAAGGAATTGACCTCGAGTGCATCGAAATCGTTTAAAAATGGCGAAATCGATTTCTTGCAGTACGTACAGCTCTTGGAAAGTGCCAAGAATATTCGAATTACTTATTTACAAAACCTTAACGGGTATAACGCTGCAGTTTTAGAATTAAATTATTTAACTAATTAATGATGAAAAATATAGTCAACAATTTTACCAATTTTGTAAGCTTAACTAGCATTTTTTTACTGCTAACGCTAGCTTCCTGTAATTCAAAAGACAGATCGGAAACATCCTATAAAGATACAACTTTAGAGAATGTAGACCCAGATGCAATTACCATAACCGAAAATCAATTCAAATCTGGTAAAATGGAATTGGGCAAAATAACAATGCAGCAATTTAATACCGTTGTGAAAGCCAATGGTATGTTTGCCGTACCTCCACAGAACCAGGCCGATGTCAGTGCCTACTTTGCCGGCTACGTAAAAGACATCGATCTATTGCCAGGGCATGCGGTTAAAAAAGGCCAAGTATTGTTTACGATAGAAAATCCAGGATATGTTCAGGTGCAACAGGATTTCTTGGAAGCCAAAGGGCGTTTAACCTATTTGAAATCCGACTATGAAAGGCAAAAAGAATTGATGGTGGACAATGTGACCTCCAAAAAGAACTTCTTAAAGGCAGAATCGGAATATACCGTGACTTTGGCACAATACCAATCCCTTAGAAAGAAACTAAGCCTTATGAACATCGATGTGAATACCTTATCCGGTGATAATATTCGGTCGGTCATTAGTGTACCATCTCCACTATCGGGTTACACCACAACCATCAACGCAAGTAGAGGAATGTACCTAAACCCATCCGATGTTGCGGTGACCGTTACCAATACGGATGATCTTCATATTGAGTTGAAGATTTTTGAAAAAGACCTTCCAATGGTCAAGGTGGGTCAGCAAATCAATGTGAGATTGCAAAACGATAGGGAAAATGTATATTTAGGGAAGGTGCATTTAGTTAACAAAACTATCAATGACCAAGAAAGAACGGTAGCTATTCATGGGGATTTATCAAATGAAGAGGATACCAAATTGTTCGCTCCTGGAATGTACATTGAAGCAGAAATTGTGACTACCTCGGCAGATCACCCTGCCTTACCTTCGGATGCGGTTGCGAACATTGATAATGATTTTTTTGTTCTTGTAAAAGAAGATAATACAAATTTCAAAAGAGTATTGGTCAAAATAGGTACTGTAAACAATGGATTTACCCAAATACTGAATGCCGATGATTTTGAACCGAACACGGAATTTTTGACCAAAGGGGCATTTAATCTTATAACTGAATAAACCTTGAAAGAAGAATATTAATTGCAAAAAAAATACAATGAACGATGTACATATTCATTTAGCGCTAAACCATCTTCCCACTGTCGGAGTATTGATCGGATTTTTGGTATTATTGTTTGGTTTAATAATCAAGAACCCCCAGGTAAAGAATACGGCACTAGGTATTTTCATTTTTAGTGCCTTGACCGCTATTGCCGTTTTTTACACCGGCTACGGCGCTGAGGAAATCGTGGAGAATTTACCAGGAATCAGCGAAACCTTGATCCATGAACATGAAGAATATGCGGAGCTTTTTTTTACAATGATGTTGATTTTAGGAAGCTCATCTCTAATAACCCTAATTCTCCAATACAAAGAATATGGATTTGGCAGATACGCTTTTGGTTGTGTTCTACTTCTTTCGATTGGTTCCATGGTCATTTCAAATTATGCGGGAACTACTGGTGAAGAAATAACGCACATCGAAATTGGAAGTGATACTAGTTTGATACAAATAGATTCGAACAATGACAGCACTGACAATTAAAAGTATTACCAGGTATTGTTCAGACATACTTCATAGTGATAATTGCAAAAATCTGCCTTTCCACAACTTTGCCCATACGCAAGAGGTAATTGATAACGTTTTTTTGATTTCCGATGCCATTGGCATACGACCTAAAGAAGCGGACTTTATAGCTATTGCTGCTTGCTTTCATGATACTGGATTTTCAGAAGTCTATTATGGCCACGAGGAGGTAAGTAAACAAATTGCAGCAAAGTATCTGGAGAAAGCCAATTGTATCAAAGCCGAGATTGATATGGTACGCTCTTGTATAGAAGCCACAAAAATGCCACAGGATCCCCATGACATTTTTGCTGATGTACTTTGTGATGCCGATTTGTTCCATTTGGGAACGACAAATTTTTTGTATAGGAATATGCTCTTGCGAAAGGAATGGGAACTGTTTTGTGACATCATAATGACTGATGTCGAATGGCTATTGTTCAACATTAAGTTTTTGGAGGAGCACCAATTCAAGACAGCTTATGGCAAAGAAGTTTTGGAAAGGGGAAAACAAGAAAATCTAAACAAACTAAAACAACTGTTACGAATAAAATGAGAATAAAACATTTCATATCGGATTACATTGTTAAAAGGTTTTGTTCCCAATTAGTATATCTTAGTTCAGTCCTCATGTCAAAAAAACTGTTGCCATTTTTACTTTTTACATTTATAATTCTCAACATAGGATTGGGCAGTTGGGGCCTTACCGAATCCAGCGAGGCGAGGTATGCAGAGATTAGCCGCGAAATGCTGTTAAGTAACGATTATTTGAACCCAACGCTATTGGGGATTTACCATTACCACAAACCTCCCGTTACTTACTGGATAACTTCCTTGGGGTATAAAATTTTTGGTATAAGCGAACAAGGGGCACGTTTCTTCCTACAGCTGGCCATCCTGATTCAACTGCTCTTGGTTTATAAAATAGCCCAATTACTTTTTAATGATAAAAAAGTTTCCCTCCTTGCCGCATTAATCTATTTTTCATTTCCCATTGTATTAATCTCAAGTAGAAACCTTACAACCGATGCATATCTGACCCTTTTTATTATGGCTGCCATCTATTTTTGGCTGGCTCGGACTAAGAATGTACTCGGGGTGTGGGCACTATACGCCTTCTATATATGTTTGGGGTTCGCAATACTTACCAAGGGACCGGTGGCATTATTGTTTGTACTTACCTTTATTCTAGTGCGCCACTGGTTGCTTAAAAAGAAAATAAAAACTTCCTTTCATGGAATTGTGGGCTTACTTTTGTTTTTTGCTATTTCCACGAGTTGGTTTCTATTCCTGTGGATGCGAGACCCCACATTTCTGGATTATTTCCTGCACCGGCAAGTGACGGATAGGATGTTTTCAAATTCCTTCAACAGGGGCAAACCTTTCTATTTCTATATTGTTTTATTGCCAGCTATATTGTTTCCCTGGGTACTTTTGCCCTTCCAAAACACCCATGGAAAATGGAAAGATTTTTCAGGAAGAAAGGACGGGACTGATGTTTTGGTCTTTTCGACAGGCATTCTTATTTTGCTCTTCTCCCTCTTTAAGACTAAACTTATTCTATATATCCTTCCCCTATTTTGGATGGTGGCAATTGTAATAGCCAAAAAGCTGGTAACGGCGGCAGCGTCAATATTAAGGACTTTAAACATTGCATACGCCCTAATGTGCCTGTTGCTGTTGCTGGCCAGCTTTTTGATTTATTTATTTGATATTCCATATATCAGCATTTCAAAGTGGGAGGTTCTGTCAACATTTGGGCTGGTGGCACTGTGGTTCATCATTTATTCCAAGATGAAAAAAACAAGGCCGCTGACCATTGGAATCCTGGCGGTGGGGTTCAGTTCGATCCTTTTAATATCCAGTATGTTTGTTATGGGGGATAATCCCGGTGAAATCAACAGTATTAAAGAGGTCTCAAATTTTGTTGAAAAAGTGGACCCTTCTCCCAAAAAATCCGTGCTGGTCTTCAATTATCTATTGGATTCCGCCCCCTTCTATCTCCATGGCAGTATAGTGACCATAAACGCTGGCCACAATACCACCCAACGCGACGTCCAATTTCAACCAAACGATCAATGGAAAAATAACCTCATCAATTGTGACGACAGATCACAGAAACCGTACCTCGATTCGCTGCTAGGTAATCCAAACAGTTTTTTGTTGCTCCGGAAAAAAGATAGTGAAAATGAAAAATTGAAAAGCTTGTTATACCACTTCCAAAAGAGAAAGGAGTTTGAAAAATGGATAGTTTATTATCACAACTATCCCAAAGTTGAAAAATAAAGTAGTATTAGTTTCTTTTATTTTTAGCACACGAAAACAATTTTTAAGGGACTCTTCAGACACATTTAAAAAGGTCATTGGTCACATGGTGTTTATAAAAGTCAATGGTGTGGAAAGTAATATTGAAATAGATTTAACAAACAATATGTTTAGAATTGGAAGAATTTCAGAGGAAATGAAGTACTAGGGAACACCATCAACTTCTGGTCAGCAAACAGCGTTCGGTTGCGGGATTATTTACGACTGGATGCCTCCGTTCTGTACAAATGGCAACTCATTGAAGGATTTCGTAACGATTTCGTTGCATCTGTTTGGAACGTGCTTGACTAGGAAAACGCAATCATTAATATCTACCGCGTGTGCTAAGGATGAAGCTGATAGACTCACACGTTTATCCATGGAACTGACCACCAATTTTATGGTCCGGTTTTATTTTTGATGGATTTAAAAACCGTCATGCCCTACTGAAGGAATTGGAGAATATGGGACAGGGAATATCAACTATGGTTTTTCATACAACAAAAGACTAAACTACTTAACTATTTTTGAGATAGATTTTTGATCGTAATGGCTCAAGAGTATTTTTAAGTTGAACTTTGAAAACGGGTATGATTCTTATGTTTTGGGCATGGATTGTAAGTTTTAAAAAAGAACAGAAACACTAGTACTTTTATACCCAAGCCCTTGCGGAAGTCGGGCAAACCTTACACTCCGATACTCCCTATTAAGACACGTTAAGCCGGTCACCCGTGGAAATCATTCCGTTCCAGTTTTGCCTTGACCTCCTCGTGGCCGCTGGAAAGCAAAAGCGGAGAAATACCCCTTGACCTTTCCTCCCCCTAACCACAATCATTCTTATTCATTGAAATGTTCCATAGCCACCCGGTTGCACTTGGAACGGTTATTTACAACAAATAATATATGGATTGCTGCAGTCACGATATATGGACATATTCAAATATACTAAAATAAATATATGGAAATATATACATAGGTAAATATGATTTGCGTAATTGGGCGGTATTTTTGTTTTATAGTAGGAAAAAAACCGACCCGCCCTTTTTGAGTAATATATCATTAAAAAAATTGACTATATATTAATCTTCAGAGAAGATAGCAAGTTATGTTTTAAGCATCTTAAAACTCCTACTTCTGGCGAAGTGAAAACCCTGCCTGGCGGCTGGAAGCTGATAAATATAGAAGGAGAAAATGGTAAATTAAACAGAAATCTTTAAAGATATCAAGACCCACGGTAGGGACAATTTAAAAAATCTCTGGTCCAGGTATTTGAAAAAGAGAGCAATATAAGAAGGTAGCCTATCTGTTAGTGTTAGAAAAGTTAAGGCTCGATTTTACTTTACCGCAATAGGAGCATCAAATGAAAAACGGATTAAAGGTAACCGTACTTACAGTATCCAAAAAAAAGACCGATGCCGAACAGACCTATTTCCTTCGACATGGTGTTTATTACAGGGCAATGTCTTTGGAAGCAAATATACAACGGAGGTGGTGGTTTTAACGGGTTAAGGCTGAGCAGACGGATCATTCCAAGCACAAGTGTAAGTGACTTTCGGTTTAGCGATTTGTTAAAGTGATCCCTTATAGAATCCGAATTTCAATAGTTGAATTTTTTTTGATAGGGGAAAGAAGAAAAATGGTTAATGTATGGTCTCCTTTTATACAGATAATTCCCGACAAAATTTAGAAGAAATCTATTATTACATGCTTTAATGCGAAACTTAAATTTCCAATCTTTCCTGATATTCATCCATTATATGCGTAGGGAGATTTTTAATATATATTTCAGTTGTACTGATATCACTATGTCCAAGCATTTTGCTCAGAGCATTTATTGGAACATTATTGAGAATCAGGTTTGTTGCCATGGAATGACGACTCACATAACTAGTTAAATTTTCTTCAATTTCACAAAGTCGTGCAATCTCTTTTAGACGTTTGTTGTATCGCTTTCTTGCCCATCTTACATCTTTATATTGATCCTGAATTTCATCACGTTTTATAATAGGAAATATATATGCTGTTTTAATTTTATCTTTCAAATAGTGGTTCACTATAGATGATAATTGCTCCGTGATCTTAATATCATAAGGTCTGGCGGTTTTTTGTCGACGATATTGAATACGACCATCAATTATATTATCAATTTTTAAAAATGCCATATCAATAAAAGAAATACCGTTCATAAGGTATGAGCAGAGAAAATAATTGCGCGAATGGAATAAAGGAGAATCAGGTTCTAATTTTAAATCCAAAATACGTTTGATCTTATCTTTACTGATTGCTCGTTTGGCTGTTGGTTGAGTTTTTATCTTATATTTTCTGAAAGGATAAGAATCTGCTGACACCAATTCTTGATGAATTGCTTTATTGTATATAGCCCTGAAAGTTCTCATGTACGTAGATAGTCCATTGATGCTGTTTCCTTTTTTTAAATGAGCGGTTTCAAATCTTTTGAGATAGGCATAGGTCATTTCCTCAAATCGGAGACGCTCTTTTTTATGAAAGTTCTTTAAAACTCCCAATGCACCTATGTAGGTTTGAGCATTTCCAAAACGATTGGCCTCTTTCATTTCATCTATCAACCTCTGGCCATATTCAAAAAAACAAATGGAATCCGATGTTTTGGTCAAAGTATATTTCAGCTCCCTTATGCTTAACCCATCTAATTGACCGTTTTCCTCCAACGCATTTATGCCGTCTCTTAACTCCGTCTTTTTTTTCATCAGCAGGTTGTTTAGACGAGCAACGGAGGAAACACCTTTATAAGTTTTTTTTACATCACGACTCTTTTCATTCCAGAATTCGGGAGGAACAGCGAAACCTGTAGAAATGGCAATGGTTTTACGATAATGACTTAATCTGAAAACAATGGGGCAACTGCCATTTTTGCGTTTGCGTCTTGTGTCCATCGAGAGCGTGATATTTGTTTTCATATTTTAAAGATATAAAAATTTGCACTCAATTTGCACTCAAAACAATGTTTAATATGGTCTTATATGAATTCATTTGAAATTTATATTGCTGAAATACAATGTTTTACATAAATATGAAATCATAGAAATATAATAATCCTGTGCCTGGCAGGCAAGAGGTCACCGGTTCGACTCCGGTATTCTCCACGATCGAGCGCAATTGGGTATTGCGTTGTAAAACTAAAGAAAACCACCAAATTTATTTGAGTGGTTTTTTTCGTTTTGGAATGCCATGGTTCAACCTTTCCCAATTGCAACTGCCTACCGGCAGGTTTCCAGGAAGAAGTTAGAGAAACATTGCAATCGGAGACACATAGGATTAATACGGATACAAACATATACCTACAAGATAAAACTGAAAATGCTTCTAAGGTGAAGGAAGCCTATAGCAAGGCCCAAAACGGAATAGTACATATTATAGACAAAGTTCTTTTGCCTCAATCGGTTTTGGATGAATTGTTTCCCAAACCCAGCTTTTGCCAGCTTATCGCCGGTGATGAAAACCTGGAACTTTTTAAATTGGCAATCATTAAAGCGGATATGGTTTCGGCATTTGATGGGGAAGGACCTTTAACCGTTTTTGCCCCAAACAGCGATGCGGTCCAACTCTTGTTCGATTACCCGGTAGCAGAGTATAACGATTTCAACAATCCTCAGGAAATTCAGGTTTTAAGGGAAATTGAATACGTCCCTATCTGGTGACTTCATCGAACTCAAGGCAACACAAGGAGCTTTCGAAATTAAGGACATCACTGATGTAACTGCAAATTTTATTTCTATGGATCATGGGGCCTCAAATGGAAAAATTTATAAAATATTGCTTCCTCAAAAAATAAAAGATTTTATAGAATAAGATATTAATTGTAATATTGCAATTAATTAATACAGTTATGGGCCATACCAAATCAGAAATATATACTGACAAGCAAAACCAAATTGCAATTTTTGCCAAGGTTTTTGGGCATCCGGCCCGTGTGTCCATCCTTCAACATCTGTTTAAAATGGATTCCTGTTTTTGCGGAGATTTAGTAGATGAGATTGGATTGGCTCAGCCAACGATCTCCCAGCATCTGAAAGAGTTGAAATATCTTGGCCTTATCAAAGGTAATGTGGAAGGAACCAGTGTATGTTATTGTATAGACAGGGAAAATTGGACGGCAATGAAGGAAGTAATGTCCGACTTTTTAGATCAGGACCTTCCATCCAACCAAGATTGTTGTTAAAAAATTTGTTTTTATTTATCGTTTTATTGCAATTAATTAATATAAAATTTTAAACTATAGAAAATGAAAACAAAAACTTTTGTGCTATTGATCACACTACTAATTGGCTTCCAAGAATTGGCCATGGCCCAAGACCTCAGAAACAAAATAAAAAAATCCGTAATCAGCATCGAAGATACCTTTTCAGAAATTCCAAAGGAAAGGATTATATCTCTAGACCAATTGGCATCTACTATGGAAAAGAAATTTTCCGATGGGAAGCAGCTTAATGTGGTATTTATTGACAAGGAAAATCTAGTAACGAGCCAACTGGCTATGGTTTGGCTAAGGACCGGGCTATTATACTACGGCGTGGATAAATTTTCCATACACTCCGCTGGAACAAATGCGGAACGGCAACCACTTACGAAACTTGCCCTCTTGGAACAATACGGTTTTAAGGTAGCCAATGCAGATGGCAAACAACCATTTACATATAGCGTCAATTACGGTAAGGATAATTGGATCTTACATTCCAAAACCATCCAATCCCTTGACTTATTTACTGATCAGGCCGTAGTGATCTTTGTAGAAAAGGGAAATTCGCCAATAGAAAAAACAAATAAAGAAGAAATTCTATTTCCTTCCAACGAAACAATAGCTCGAGACATGCTCTATGTCTCCAGCCGTTTAAAGAACCACTTAACTACAGAACAATAATATAGATTATATGACCCTATCAGAAGTAAAGAACAAACTAAACCAATTGGAAAAAATTTACTTTCAATTACCTAATGGAGAGATGGTCCCAAATCACTTCCATGTTACGGAAGCTGGAAAAACCACAAAACAAACCGACTGTCTCGCAAAAGACCAATGCGGTATTCCAGCAGAAATATCGAAAAAGAATCTTTCAGAAGTACAAACCACTAACGCCTGCGCACCAGGAAGCGGTTGCTGTTAACCCATAATATAACGTTATGAAAATTATTTTGTTCAGTGATATCCATGCAAATTTACCGGCACTAAAGGCATTTTTTGAAGATATTGACAAGAGGGAATACGACGCTATCTATTGTCTAGGAGATTTGGTAGGCTACAACATTTGGCCGAACGAGGTTATCGAAGAAATCAGGAAGCGAAAAATACCAACAATTGCCGGTAACTACGACTTCGGCATTGGCAGAAAAAGCGATGATTGTGGTTGTGCCTACAAAACCGATGAAGAAAAAGCGAACGGTGCGATTTCAATTTCATTGACCAATGAATTGGTAAATGATAAAAGCAGGGCATACTTAAGAACACTTCCTGCCCATATAAAAGTTGAATTTCAGCTTAACAGCGACCAACTAAATTTACTTTTGGTTCACGGAAGTCCACGCAAAATAAACGAATACTTATTCGAGGACAGAGTCGAAAAAAGTATGGTACGGATAATGGATCAAGCCGATGCGGATATTATGTGTTTCGGACATACCCACAAACCCTATCACAGAATTTTCAACTCCAACGATAACAATACCTCTCGTTTTAGACATGCCATTAATTTGGGCTCAATAGGCAAACCAAAAGATAACGATAAGCGTGGTAGCTACGTCATTTTAGAAATAGACGAAAATGCCTCAGTGTTGGACAAGGATAGCATTTCGGTTGAATTCGTCAAGTTTGACTACGACATAGAAACAGCCGCAAAAGCAGTAGAGGACAGTATTTTACCCAACAGTTATGCCGAAAATTTAAGAAACGGTTTTTAACAACAAACAATATTGAAAATTAACGCCTTGGACGAAATTTCAAACCTTTTGAGCCAAGCAGAGTATAAAAAAATAATCACACAATAATATGACTAAGAGAAAATTAAGCTTTTTGGATAGAAACCTAACACTTTGGATTTTTGTCGCTATGGCAATTGGCGTTGGAATTGGGTATTTTGTGCCAACATTTCCCAACATTATAAATTCATTCAATAGTGGAACTACAAATATCCCTATTGCAATTGGTCTAATATTAATGATGTATCCACCTTTGGCAAAGGTTAATTATGCGCTCTTGCCAAAAGTTTTCCGAAATACCAAGATCCTTTCAATTTCATTGATCCTTAACTGGATTATCGGTCCAGTCTTAATGTTCATTTTGGCCATCACCTTTTTACGTGATTACCCAGAATATATGGTCGGACTTATTTTGATAGGGCTGGCCCGCTGTATTGCCATGGTTTTGGTTTGGAACGACCTGGCTGAAGGCAGTAGTGAATACGGAGCAGGTTTGGTTGCCTTGAACAGTATTTTTCAAGTTTTTGCTTATAGTTTTTATGCATGGATCTTTATAACTGTTCTTCCTCCCTATTTTGGGTTTGAAGGGGCCATTGTTGATATTTCAATCGGAACCATTGCAGAAAGCGTAGCTATTTATTTGGGCATTCCGTTTGCGATGGGAATTTTAAGTCGATTGATTTTAGTAAAACTGAAAGGCGAGGAATGGTACAGTAAAAAATTCATTCCAACTATTTCGCCCATGACCTTAATTGCACTTTTGTTTACCATAGTGGTTATGTTCTCATTAAAGGGAGAATTGATAGTGGAAATTCCAATGGATGTTCTGATCATTGCAGTACCGTTACTCATTTATTTTAGCTTAATGTTCATCGTTGGGTTTTTCTTTACCAAAGCAACGGGAGCAGAATATGATAAAACTACAGCTGTGGCATTTACTGCGGCTGGAAACAACTTTGAGTTGGCCATTGCCGTTGCCATTGCAGTTTTCGGCCTTAATTCGGGACAAGCCTTTGCAGGTGTAATTGGCCCATTGGTTGAAGTACCTGCATTGATTTTGTTGGTTAGAGTTTCATTTTGGTTGAAAAAGAAGTATTTCAATTCCCCCAAACCAGCGTTAAAATGAAAATAGCTTTCTTTTCGGACAAACACGCCAACCTACCTGCACTTGAAGCTTTTTTCAAGGATTTGGAATCTGTAAATGTAGATGCTGTTTATTGTTTAGGAGATTTGGTTGGCTACAATGTTTGGCCAAATGAAGTAGTGAATGAAATTCGAAAAAGAAACATTCCTACGATTATGGGAAATCATGATGAGGCTTTGTTAAGTCCCATTTCCAAAGAGGTACAACCATCAAACAGAGGGTTGACAAGAGCCATGGTAAATGATCAAAACAGGGAGTACCTCATCAACCTGCCAAGACATTTATCCCTATCATTTCTCACCAACAATGAGCCTTTTAATCTCTTATTGGTACACGGAAGTGTAAAAGCCATCAACGACTATATGCTGATAGACTATCCCGAGGATGAAGTAATAGAGATGATGCAACCGCATAAGGCCGATGTACTACTTTGTGGACACACCCACAAACCTTTTCATAGGGTAATCAAGACTGGTGAGGGTTTCAAACATGTGGTGAATATCGGTTCCGTAGGTAAGCCCAAAGATGGCGATCCAAGAATTTGCTATGCTATATTGGAACTGGATCTATCCACTTCTTCCTTTAACTCAGAAACGCTTAAGGTTTCTTTTAGAAGAGTGGTATATGATGTAGAGAAAGCTGCGACCGCTGTGGAGAATTCCGAATTTCCAAATTCATATGCAGAGGCTTTAAGAATTGGAAAATAAGCTATTTACAAGGCTTTAACTGTTCCCCCATCCACCTTTATAACCGATCTCAAAAAAGCCAAATAAAAGTTTAAAGTCAATTACCCCAGGCCAGGCCCTTGAGGCATCGGAAGGAAACTACTAATAACATATCAAGTGTTTCCCTCGGTAGGCTCCCTTTTTGGATTTTCCTTATAAAAAACAATAAAGAGAAATAGAAAACCTATGACAATCAATAATGCAACTTCTAGCCTTGAAAGCAGTAGGTTCATACTTAAGGATTTCCTTGACATATGCGTCAAGCGGCGACCTTCCGAAAATTGCACTTCTGAAAGCTTATTGAGATTCCTATTTATTTTCTGAAGTACAACTCCTATTTTTTTCTTGGATTCAATATCAATAGAATTTTCAACTTCCATGAGAGTAATCTCAAAAGTTTGAAGTTCAGCGTAGTTTTCCTTCAAATTATTAAAGTGATCGGATTCCTCCGTAGTGAGTTTGGTATTACCATAATCGGTCAAGAGTTTGTTTATGGCGTCAGTCGTTTCTACATCGTTCCTTTTCCATTCCGTCTTGGCCAAAAGCAATTCTTTCTCATGAAAAATGTTGTTCAGTTGAAAGATATATTTCTGGACCAAAATACGGTCCTTAAAAACGGAATTGACCGTATCTTCCAAGGTGGTTAAATTACTTCGATTTAATTGGTTGGACCCAAGTAACAATAAAAATGCCATGACTAAGATTAATCCGGCATAAACACGCTGCTTAGTCATCTTTTTTTTAGTCATGGCATTTTTATTGGCTCACATCTGTATTAGAGTAATTAAACATGCACTTGCACAATAGACTTTCCTTTTAGGTCATAACATTCGCCTAGTCCTCTTAACCAACAACGAAATTTGAGCAAATCAATAAATGGTAGGGATTGTACTGATTACAACAATCAAACTATAAAACACGTAGCTCTCCCGATTGTAGCGCCTTTTTCAGATCTGCCGACACCACAGTCTGACTTTTAAAGAACTTACCGCCATCTACTTTTTTAATTTTTACCTGCACTGTGCCGTCCTTCTTCTCCTTTATCAAGGTTACGACTACCTTGTTACCCTCAACCCTTTTATAATTGGCAATTCCACCTCTCTTGATAATGAAATTTGGTTTTGGAAAGTCAATGTGTTTGTAAACTGGGGCATTGGGCCTACCTATTTCGAGCACATCACCTACTTTTACCTCGGGCAGAATTACATCTTTGTCATTTTGACCATTTACACTAACCGTTGCGACCCACATTAAAACTACGAATAATAATTGCTTCATAAATAATTTTTTAAATTTTATAACTAATTTTGGTTTAACTCCTTTTTGGAAATGCATTGCGTACTACAAACCCGTGAACAATTAATGCTATTTCCCAACTTTGCTTTTGATCAAGGCACCAAGGTGGGCATCATCTTTTTGGCACCAACGAGATTTCATGGCTTGTTAGAACTATACATAATCCTTTTGCTATTTTTTGCCATGAACTAGCAAAGCCTGTGCCATTGAGAATGTCAAAGACAAGGCCACAATTATAAATAGCATAAAATCAATACATTAAAAAAAAATTAAACACTTCGATTTAAATAGTTTTGGGGAGTTTCTCCCCAGTTGAGAAAATATTCCCCAGTGATTATTCAATTTTTTACGAAGCATTTTGCGGTAGATACGGAAGACTCATGCATTGTTGGCTCGGAAAGGATAATCGTCTTCTCATTACCATCTACTGCATTGCTTTTTAAATAGTAGAAATATTTTTTATGTTAGGATGGGTCGCTAACTTGTAGTACTTGGTCAATTCATCAGAAAATCCCTATTCACTGTTAGTAGTCATGGTAAAGTAGTATGGCTTGGCTGTACAATATAAACTACCTCGGGGCCGTCTGTCTGCCAACAAAGGCAGGCCCGCGAAGCATTTAAAAAACCCTTAATTTAGATTTCGACGCCCGCCTTAACGGAACGGGCAGTATAAGCTTTAATAGGTCTATAGATAATTCCAAGGCTGATTGTTTTTCCTGCAAAGATCAGGCTCCTATTTCAATTCACACACAACTTTTGGGATTGATCCCTTTAAAATCCCCAAATCCCTTGCTCAAATAAATTAATTTAAGAGATAGCGAATTCAAGCTCCCTTACCTTAACAAATTTATTTGTGGGTAAATGCAATCCAAGGAACGGACTTTTTACAAAAACAGTCAACATTACTTGAAAAAGAATTAATGCATCAGCCCAACGAGATAATCCCTTGACTAGCAAAATTTTAATTTTTTTTACTTTAACTTTGATGGACCCACATCAACGTTTTTATGAAAAACCTGTTAGTCAATATTAAAAAGTATATATCCCCACTTTTTAATACTAGGGCAGCTGGAATTTATATATTACTATTCGCTTTGTCCATAGGAGTAGCCACATTCATAGAAAATGATTTTGGCACCAGTGCTGCCCAAAAAACCATTTTCAAGTCTTGGTGGTTTGAACTATTGCTTCTTCTATTTGGTATTACGATCATCGTGAATATTTTCAAGTTCCGAATGATCCCCCAAAAAAAATGGCCCTTGCTACTTTTTCATGGTGCCATAATTATCATTTTGCTCGGAGCAGGAATAACCAGGTACCTCGGTTTTGAAGGGATTATGCACATTCGCGAAAATACTGCTTCCTACAATTTCCTTTCTTCCAATACTTTTTTAAAGTTTGATGTAAGCCAAGATGGCCAAAATTATAATTTCGACGAACCAGTCCTTTTTGCTTCCCTAGGGAACAACAACTGGAACGGGTCCTATTTAATTGGCAATGATTTGATAAATGTTCAAGTAAAAAAATTTATCCCCAATCCTAAACAAATACTTGGCCAAAGTATTGATGGGAAACCAACGCTTCAGATTGTAATGGCAGGAGCCAACGGGAGGGAAGAGTATTTTATCAATGAAGGCCAGACCAAACGTATAAAGAACCTCATTTTCAATTTTAAGGACACCCAATTGCCAGATGCCATTAATATTGCTTATAGAAACGATTCCATTTTGTTCGCTTCCGATAGAACATTTTCAAGAACCGTTATGGCCACACAGAAGAAGGACACCTTATATCCTTCCCAAAATTATAGTCCCTTATTGCTGCGCTCACTTTATTCTGACGGGGCGAACAATATAGTCTTTTCCAATTTCGATAAAAATGGAAATGTCCGTATCGAATCTGAAGATCCCAAGGTAAAAAATGAAAGTCTCACTGCCCTTTTGATGGATGTTTCCGTAAACGGAAAAACCCAAGAAACACTTGTCTACGGTAGCAGGGGCATGGGAGGTAGGCCCGAATTGCTTAATTTTGAGGGTTTAAGCGTATCCGTTTCCTATGGTTCCAAAGAAATACAGCTCCCTTTTTACATTAAGTTGAACAAATTTATTTTGGATAAATATCCCGGTACCAACAGTGCCTCCTCCTATGCTAGTGAAGTTACCTTGGTGGATGACAAGAACAATGTGAACATGGATTATCGAATATTCATGAACAACATTTTAGACTATGATGGTTATAGGTTTTTCCAATCTTCCTTTGACAAAGATGAAAAAGGCACCTATTTAAGTGTAAACCACGATTTCTGGGGCACTTGGATTTCCTATATTGGATATGCATTGTTGACTATAGGCATGATATGGACATTGTTTAGCAGAAATACCAGGTTTTATCAGGTTACTCAGAAAATCAAGAAACTACGTGCCAAGAGCGGTACTTTCATCTTCCTATTATTTATTGCTACAACTTCCTTTGCCCAAAAAACACAGGATGATTCCTTTGTTAATCATACAGTTTCCCTGGAACATGCCAATGAATTTAGCCATTTGGTGGTACAGGATTTTAAGGGCCGAATGAAACCAGTTCATACCCTGTCCCGAGAAATCATGCGTAAATTGGCACGCAAGGAAAGTATGCACGGCTTAACCGCTGACCAAATTATTCTGAGTGTTTTTACCAATAAACAGGAATGGTATGGTATACCCCTCATTAAACTGGGCAAGCATGAAGACATTAAAAAGAAACTCAGTGTAGAAGGTGACTATGCTTCCTATAAGGACTTTTTTGATACCAATGGAAAATATAAATTGCGCGATGAAATGCAAAGAATCTATGGCTTGGAGCCCATTGATCAGGGTGTTTACGAGAAGGAACTTCTAAAAATAGACGAAAGGGTCAATATTATGAGTATGGCCTTTTCGGGTACCTTACTTAAAATAATTCCAAATCCCGAAGATCCCAATAATACCTGGCTTTCCAATACCTCCCATAACCACGGTGCCAACGATGGGCACAACCATGAAGTTAGCACTGCCGACAAATTTTTTAGTGCTTATACCTCGGCATTAAAGGAGGCAATAAATTCAAAAGACTACAAAAATGCGGATCATCTTTTAGAGGAGCTTAAAGCCTACCAGACCAAAAACGGGGGGGGAATAATGCCCTCTGAAGCAAAGATCAATGCCGAGATTTTATTGAACCAACTAAATGTGTTTACCCGCCTGGCCATAAGCTATATTTTTTTGGGACTCGCATTATTATTCTTTTTGTTCCTATCCGTTTTTAAGCCGGATGTAAAGTTAAAAAAAGTATACTTGCTACTATTCTCATTGGTCCTCATAGGTTTCGCCTTTCATACCATAGGACTCGGTTTGCGCTGGTACGTTTCCGGAAGGGCACCATGGAGCAACGGATATGAGTCTATGATCTATATTGCCTGGACATCCACCTTGGCAGGAATTTTATTTACCAGAAAATCCTTTGGTGGACTGGCTGCAACTATGGTTTTGGCCGCTACAATTCTTTTTGTTTCAACCCTAAGTTTTCTTGATCCCGAGATTACGCCTTTGGTTCCCGTATTAAAATCCTATTGGTTAACCATCCATGTTTCTTTGGAAGCAGGTAGTTACGGATTTTTGATGTTGGGAGCTATTATTGGATTGATCAATTTGATTTTGATGGTTTTCCTTAAGGAAACCAACAAGGCACGAATTAAGAGAATTGTTCAGGAAATGTCTTACATCAGTGAACTTACATTGATCGGTGGACTATTCATGGTTAGCATTGGTACTTATCTGGGTGGTGTTTGGGCCAACGAATCTTGGGGTCGATATTGGGGCTGGGATGCTAAGGAAACATGGGCCTTGGTAACCATTCTTGTATATGCTTTTATTTTGCATATGCGCATTATTCCAAAGCTCACCGGACTTTTTGCCTATAACGTGGCTACTATTTTTGGCCTGGCCACGGTTATCATGACCTATTATGGGGTCAACTATTATTTATCCGGTTTACATTCTTATGCCACCGGAGATCCGGTGCCCATCCCGAATTGGGTTTATGTAGTGGTAGTTTCCATAATTATAATCGGCAGTGCGGCCTATTATAAAAAGCGGAAGTATCCAGTGATTTCGTAGAGGAGTTAAGGTTATTGTACAAGTGTGCCATTTTCCAAAATCAAGTCATATGTATAGCCTGCCCCAAAATCCCGGTTGAGACTAACTACAGCTCTAATGGTAATTTTGGAACCCTCCGGAACAAAGGTATTGGACGTGACAACCAAATCATAATCGTTCTGACTACCATCTTGAACGTGGAGCCAATTACGTTCCATAATATTGGGGTTTACTTTAACACATGTTCCACTAATTTGGACGGTATGGCCTTCATACTTTTTAGGATCCTTTACCAGTTCAGAAATTTTTAAAGTACCCTTGTGCTCTACCAATTTTTCGGTATGTGTAGGGATGTCTTCCTTAGTTACCGCAGTTTGCTCCATCTTTGGGACAGTCGATTTTAAACCCCTTACATGTTTCGAATGGTCTTGGGACACCAAATTGGAAACCAGATATATAGTATCGAATTCCCGGTTGTATTCCTTGCTTTCAAAGTTGGTCTTTAACAGGGGTCTTTTATAAAAATATACCTCCCCTTTTTTGGCCTCTTGTTTTCGGGTTGCGATCCAGAACTGACCATTCCCTTCCTCTTTTACTTTGAGATATACATAGCGATTGGTCGGCAAAACCTCTTGCACTTCCACCTTATGAAGATCCTCATTGAACGAAATGTTGGAATTAGGAGTTACTTGAGTAGCGGGATTGGTGGTAAAGATTCCGCTCCCATTTTCCGAATCTTCGGTCTGGGTGGAGGGGGCAATAACTTTAGGGCTATTGTTGCAGCCCATTGCCAATAAACAACCCATCATCAATAATCCAAATTTATAAGAAGTTTTCATGTTTTAAAATTTTAAAATCGTTGTACGAGCCTGGAATAAATTCTATAATTATTTTCTTGATCGTAAGTGGTCATTTCTCCGGAGATGTTGAACATCAATTTTCGGTCTATGTAATAAGAAAGATTGGCTCCCACATAATGTTGACTTAGCGGATTTAAATTATTGGAATAATCATAATGCACAAATCTATAATAAAAATCAGCGTTCAACCTTCCATCCATATAGGAATTCGAATGCCGTATAGCGGCAACATTACTTTTCAAATAATTGGACTCATTCATGTTATAGGATAATGATAATCTTCCTCCGATGGCAGGAAGTTTTGAAAGGGTAATAAAGCCATAGATATTATCCGATCTATTCTCACTATTATTTTGGAACCGTTTGCTGTAACTTGCTCCAGCAAATATATTTTTAAAGGGCCTAAAATTAATCCGGGCACGCGCCCCTTGGCGGGCCATGTCATCATCCAAAAGTCGTTCTATCTCTGTCTGGAAAGTTTCATAGTACAAAATTCTTTTTCGTGAATCATAGGAAACCATCATATTGAATTTTCTGCTAAATCTGTATCGGACGGATAGATATAGATTGGTCAATCTAATATTATTACTGACCACTTCATTGAGTTTACTGTACAGGTCCATTTCGAGAGATGAAAACAGGTTAAGGTTCTGGAAAATGGTACTGGTATGTTGAAAATAAACATAGCGCCGATCTATTTCACCACTATTTTGCTGTTGAATGAATCCCAATGTGTTCTGGGAATAAAATGAAGCGCTTTCGGTCAGAGTACCTATATATCCCCCATATTGCAGCAAATTGGAATTAAATCCATAATCCAATATGTCCGGGCGAAATCCTGCAATGGCACCTAAGTATTGTTTCCCGAAGAATTTTTCTGCCTGCAGGCCATCTATGGCTCCCAAAGAGGATATTTTGGAGTTGATGTTCCTTCCCAAGGTAAGAGACAAAGTTGGTGTTGCATCGTAATGTGCAGCGAGATTATAAATTCTCAACAAACTATTTTTCAGATAGGATGAAGTATCCTTTAGGCCCAAAATACTCTGATAATTCAAATAGGTATTAAGCGAGAACTTTGACCCTTTAATATGTTCTGCATTCATCGAAAGACGCCCCACTAAACGATGTCGGTCATCCCTTTGGCTATTTATAGTATTGTAACTAGCGGCTGATACACTTCCCCTGATCGTTTCCTTATACAATGGCTTTTCCTCCAGTTCAATGATAGGCTCTATTACTACCTTCTTAGGTGTCTCCTCTTTTTTTTCGGGTATTTTTGGGGGTATTCGGTATATTACTTTATCTCCTTTTTGAATGGTACAGCCCTCGACTACAGTACAAACACATGAGGTGGTAGACTTGTTCTTAATCACCAAACAGGAATTATCTGTTCCTTCCAAACGCAATGAATCCCCAACAATTATAGCTCGGGTATCTTGAAATTTTACATAGATATTCTGTGTCGTAACAAACGAGACTTCCCCACTTAACAAGGGTGCAGGTACAGGATCCTGCCCATATATGTTGTAGGTTAAAGAAACAATGCTTATAAAGAAACTAACTTTAAATCTCATGTTCTTATTAATTACCATTGGGATGGCATTCTAGGCATGCAGTGCTTACATATTCATATCCATTTTCTTCTTTGTGTTTATCGTCCATTTCATTTTGCCCATGACACTGGAAACAGGAAAAATCCGCATAACTGGCCGGATTGGCATGACATTCCACGCAATCGTTCCAAACCTCTCCTTGCCTATGTTTTCCTGAATAAATAGGGAAATATTGTGCATCGTGGTCAAATGTTGCAGGCGTCCATCCAGGATTGGTAGTATGACAGGCCACACAATCGGTAGGGAAAGTGGCTGCCAGGTGATTGGGGTTGCTGGTTTGTTCATAATTATCCTGATGACAATTTACACACTCAGGAGAAGTATCCGAATAATTGGCCGTGGTATGGCACTGGGAACAATCCTGAATGTCATGCCCTTGGGTCAAGGGGAAAAAGTCATGGTTGATGGTCGCTGGGGTCCATCCAGGAGCAGTCGTATGACAGGAGGCACAGTCCGTGGAAAAGCCAGAAGCAGCGTGATTTGGGTTTTGGGTACCTGCATAATCGTCTTGATGGCAACTAACACATTCAGGTGATGCATCTGCATAATTTCCCGTAGTATGGCACTGGGTGCAGTCTTGAATATCGTGCCCTTCCGTAAGCGGAAAAAAATCGTGGTTACCAGCTCCTGCCGAATCCCATCCAAAACCTAGAGGATTATGGCATTCTATACAATCTGTAGAAAATCCCGAGGTTTCGTGATTGGGGCTCTGTGTACTGGCATAATCGTCCCTATGGCAACTAATACAATCGTTCCCAATCCTATCAAACCTTAAGGTCGTTTCCGAAGTGTGGCATTCTACGCAGCTAAGATTACCATGGGCTCCGATCAAAGGAAAACCATTTTCTTCGTGCAGTTCTGGAATATTGTCTACCAACCAAGTCTGGGAAGTATGACAACGAACACAATCGTTGCCCACCGATTGGCTGTGAATATCAACATGGCAAGAAACACAGTCCGTAGAAGGCACTTCATTAAAAACTAATGTACTGTGACAAAGTTTACAATCTACTTGGGCATGGGCACCTTCCAATGGGAATTCTGTTTTATCGTGATCAAACTGAAGCGCGTAATTATCAATAGTCCACCCCGAAGGATTATGGCATTTGGCACAATCCATTCCAAGCTGGTCACCATGAGGTGATTGCGCAAACAAATGCCAAACGCCCATAAGGGCAACTATTGTAAGTGACAGTCGATACATCTAAATTTCTGTATTTTGTATACTACTTCTACTTCTCCGTTAGCATTGGCTATCTCGTGACATGCACTACATTGAATTTTGGCATGTCTACCTTCCAAAGGAAAATTGGTCAAGTCGTGATTGAACGCTTCCGGGAACCAGCTTGAAGTGATATGGCAACGTTTACAATCGGTAACCCTGTCAATAGCAAAGGTGTCATCATGAATATTTTCATGACAGGTGGCACAATTACTCTCTAAATTAGCGAATTTTTGGCCCTTAATTGGTTCGTTCACAGTTAATTCGTTGAAATGACATGCCCTGCACTCCACCTCGGTATGTTTACCGGTTAATGGCCAATCTGTTTTGTTATGATCAAAATTCACGGAACTCCATGCATCATTGGCATGACAGCGCGTACAATCGTCGTTGGGGTAGTATTTTTCACTTATGTATCCCTCATGGACATCCTGATGGCAATCTACACAGTTGGCCCCCATATTTCGAAAAGTCCAGCGATCATCACCTTCGCTAACGTGACAGCTAAAGCATGGGGTCGCAATATGTGCCCCTTCCAAAGGAAATTCAGTTTCTTTATGCTGTTCCAAAGTAAATAGGCTATAATCAAAGCCTTTTTCCAAGGAATGGCATTGAACACAATCTGGCGAGACGCCGTTCTTTATGAATTCTCCCTTGTGATAGTCGACATGACAGTTGGTACATGCCCCAAAATCTATGGGAGTGGTGAACCTTTTTTTATGGCATTGTTTACAATCTACCTCTACATGTTTTCCTTCCAATGGATAATCGGTTACACCATGGTCAAAGAAATCCATCGAGCGAAGGGCCAAAAAGCTAGTCTCCCTATGACATTTTACACAGTCCGTTCCAAATTTACCTTCGTGAACGTCCTTATGACACTTTACACAACTATTCTCATTGATATTATTTCTGTCCTGAAAAGCTTGTAAAGGTTCACTGGACCGGGAATGACAACTGAAGCAGTCTGTCTTTTGATGGCTACCTTTTAAGGTGAAATCAGTAAGGTTATGATCAAATTGGTCCTGTCCCGAAAAGGTTGCAAAAGAGGTTTCAGTATGACACTGAGCACATTGACCGGGTATTTTGGCATCGTGGGGATCTTCGTGACAAGATATGCAATCCTCAAATGGTATATCAGTAAATTCTTGAAATTCCTTACCATTTTTGACGGTCATCTTATGACATTCAATACAATCTACCGTGGAATGTTCCCCGCTTAACTGAAAATCGGCTTGGTCATGATCAAATTTGGGTGCCGGTTTAAAGGCTTCCATATCATGACAGTCCACACAGTTGCTTGCCAAAGTTTTTTGATGGTAATCATCATGACACGATAAGCAGGTCTCATCCAAACCCAAATACGTTTTTTCCCTTTGTTTAAGATCGTTATTTACAATATTTTCAGATATGTGGCATTTCCTGCAATCGACCGTCTCATGGGCACCTGCCAATTCGTAACCTGTGCTTTCATGATCAAAAGCGTCCTCATCGAGGTGAATCATATCGAATTTTCTTCCGTGATGTTCACTATGGCATTGAAAACAATCCTGTTTTATAACATCGGTCTGACCATGCAGCCCTTGTTTTTTGTTGACCAAACTTTGAATTTCCTTATGGCATTCCAAGCATTTTTTGTCGGTAACCTTATTCCCCAAATCATGGCATTGGGTACAATTGGACATGCCTTCCAAATCGGCATGGGCCTTGGTCAGGTCACCAGGAGATATCTGGCCATATCCCATGTAGATGGTCAATAATACAAGTAGGGCGGTATATATGGAAATGGATTTCAAACCATTTATTTATGTTTTTTCATTACGTGTCCAAAACGTTTGGATATTTCTACCCCAGCGTTCTGTAAAAAGCTTGTTGGCAGTTCTCCCCCCGCAAAAATATACACTAGGTCATTCTCAATTTCGATTTCGATATCCTCATCTTCCAACTTCATCAAAACCGTATTATCGGCAATTGACACTAAGTTAGAATTAAATTCAACACGAATGGATTTATCGGACATCGACTGTTCAATTTTTTTCTTGTTCTTAGGTTTTAACCTAGAGAATTTATCTTTTCTATAGGAAAGGATTACTTCGTTCTCATCTTTTAATAGCAATGCCGATTCAATTGCCGAGTCTCCCCCTCCTACAACGATTATTTTCTTACGGGAAATTTGCTCCGGCTCCAGCAAACGATAGGCAACCTTTTGTGAATCTTCACCTGGAACACCCAATTTTCTTGGGGTACCCCGTCGACCAATGGATAAAAGCACTTGATTGCATAGGTATTCATCGCCAGTATTGGTCATTATTTTAAACACCTCATCATCAATAGGAACTATACTCTCCACCTTAATGTTTTCAATAATATTCAAATTGTGTTCGGAAATTACCGTTTTCCACAATTGTAATAATTCATCCTTGGAGGTATTGTACAATTTGGCTTTCCCATAAAGTGGCAAATCCATGGGAGCTGTCATTACGATTTTCGACCTTGGAAAAGTATAGACTGTTCCTCCCAAAGAATCCTGTTCAAGGGTCACAGAGCTAAGTTTATGCTCTTTAGCGGCAAGGGTGGCGGAAATACCCGCGGGACCAGCTCCTATAATTACCACATCCAATACATTTTCTTTGGACGGCTTTTTATTCTTGGCAATATTTTCCATAGCCTGCTGGCCTTGTTCCACACTGTTTTTTATAAGTCCCATACCTCCCAATTCTCCAGCAATGTACATGCCTTTGATATTGGTTTCGTAGTCCTCGTTAACATGTGGCAGTTCCACGCCCCTTGATTCTGTACCTATACGTAAAGTAATTGCTTCAACCGGACAGGCATGAAAACAGGCTCCATGGCCAATGCAATTTGAGGTATTGATTACTGTGGCAATACCATCAACAATCCCTAAGATATCTTTTTCCGGGCAAGCAGTAATGCAGGCACCACTGCCAATACAGGTACCAAGGTCGATATGGGGATACAATGAAATTGGTTCATAAAGTCCCTCTTCCTTCGCCACTTGAACCTTTACCTCGGTTTTGGCAGATTTTACTATTTTCTTCCTCAGATATAAAAAAATAATGACGGTACATAGAAGAAATACGGTACCATAAACTAGCAGCTGTTCCAGTAAAACTTCATCCATCGGAATAATATTTATTATTAAAACAACTGAAAGTTGTTATTCCCTACTTATAATTGGAACTTTTTCAATAAAAGTTACACTCGTCCAATTTTTATGACAATAAGCTGTAAAATTTAATACTTTTAACAACTCCCATTCCTAATTATTAGAAAATCCATCTATAGCCAAAAGCCAAGGTTACGGCCACATGAATAACCACAATGACAAGCATTATTATAGCAAAGGGCATGTGCACTACATGCCAATATTTAAAAAGTTTTTGCATCCTTTCCAGTCGCTTTATTTTTTTGGAAAGGGATATTTCTTGCTTGACCATTTTTAAAATACCTTTTCGATCTTCTTTGGGCAAATCACCTCTATTGAGCACTTTTCTCAAATAGCCCATCTTCTTTCCGCTGTCCAAGGTGTTTTCCTCTTTCATCAAATTGGAAATGATATCCAAGGTATTGGATTCCAAATGAAATTTCTGGTGTATAACAACCGCAAGATCGGTCTGCATACTCTTAACCTCGTTCATTGTCAATTGCCTACCTTCTATGGTCTTGGGAATCTGATTGTAAATAAATCTACCTACAACACCACTTAAAACAACGGCGACCATGCTCCAAAATGCCACGGAAACAATACCTCCAAATTTAAAAGCGGTATGAAAAAGCACTAGGACAGGACCCAAAGTGCAAAGAAAAATATGAAATTCCAACAGGTATTTAAGACGAATATATTTGGCTAAAAAGTTATATCGCTTTCTGGCGATGTAAATTGACACTCCAAATACTATCAAAAATGTACCAATAATTCCCAATCCTTGGCCATAAATCCCGCTAGGTTTAAACCAATTGTGTCTGGGGTGATAGAAACGTTCTTCCAAAGGGGTTCCATAGTAGGTATAACCTGTATAAAGAAGGTAAACAGTGACCAAAACGGTAAGGGTCACCATTGTAAAAATATATACCGTATGTACTGATTTATTCACTCTTCAAAGCACCTTTTGTAAGTGATAGTGCTATTGATTAAAACGGGTTTTTTTAGGAATTATTGGATTTCACGTAAGTATGTATTATTAACAATTGGAATTAGCACGGTATTGGACAAATAGGCATTCCCAAAATGTACCTGACAGCCATTTATATTAAACCGCTAAACCTTGTTACCCATCCCCTTAAGCACCTCTATTATTTCTGTGGGACCCATCCTTTCTGTATAATTAGCCTCAACATGTGCCTCTTCAATGATTTGGTTAGTATTTACTATGAACGTAGCCGGAACTGGTAAGGTTTTTAAACCTCCACCGTTCAAAACGGTCAAATCCCGCCGCTGGTGATAATCCTCTCCTGGATCGAACTGAAGGTTGTACACTTCTATCACTTCCTGATCTGCGTCACTGAGCACCTCATATTCGAGTTCATTTTTTTGAATAGCCGTTAGTGCATCATCCGGTTTTTGCGGACTTATAGCAATTAAGGAGGCACCATAAGACTTGATTTGGGGCAGGTGATTCTGTATTTCCCGAAGATCTAAATTGCATATAGGGCACCATTCGCCACGATAAAATTTTATGATCACAATTCCTGATTTTAAGGCTTCGGATAGTGATATATTTTTACCAGATGCATTGGGCAGACTAAAATTGGGCGCCCTATCTCCCTTAGAAAGCCCTTTTACTTCAGAAGCATTGGCGATAACCAACTTTTGAAAATCCTTTAATTCACTCATAAGAAACTATTTGAAGCGCAAAATTTTTAATAACAAAATCTGCGGACAGCCAAAAATAGTCATTTCACAATAGATTAGGTAAGCTATTGATAGTTATAGATGTCCTTCAATTTCTGTACTTCCCCATTTTCATCCAAAATATCCAGATCATAGCGTATTTGGACAGGGGTATTTAAGGGCGCATGGTAATAAATTATCCACGCATCTGCCTCGGTAACCCCAATACATCCATTGGAAGATGCCTTGCCCAATGTTTCTGGATTAGTCGTGGGATGTATCATCTGCCCGTTGCGAATACCATTAATTTCTGTTTCTATCCATGGAATGGTGGGCATTATGGTCGTTTTTTTGTCATCCCTTCTGGTCACATAAAACCGCTTGCCTGTAACTGGATTATAAAAACTGGGATCCCGCTCCAACCTTACAATCTTGCCTTTTCCTGTCTTGGTCCTTAGATCTGTAACGCGATCGCCCATGGCCAAATATCTTTTTCTGTCCTGTCCTACCCTGATCGGAAAGGTATATAACAACAAGGAATCTTGATAAATGCGGAGCCTATATTCGGGAATATTTACAACTATCAATGTATTTTCCATATCAGTAATAAGTTGCTTCCCCATTTCTGTATCCGGTATCAACAAAGAATCATTGGCCCTTAGTACAATCATTTTCCGTTGATCGTAAACAAAGGAATCTTTTGCCATTTGCCTATAATAATCCGTATTGGCCAAAGTATCCATTATCCAAGGATTGGCATGTACCAGCACATGTTCGGACAAAGAATAGGGCACCAAGGAATCGTACTGCTTAACCAAGGCATCCATATAATCAAAGTAATTGGCCACCCTAATGTCCCGATCAACATATGCCTTTAGGGGTCTGGCTTTCTTAGGGATATTCTTTTGCCGCACCACCTCTTTCCCAGGGGAAGGGCGTTTTGAATCGGAGAATCTTTCTGTGGAAATAGGTCGGTTAACATTACAGGAAACCATCAAAAGAACTAATAGCTGGAGAAGGATCACTTTCGATTTAACCATATTGGTAAAATTTGGTGTTATTTTAATCAAAACTAATACGGCTCAAAGAATTATAAAATGACATTGGTCACACCACACCATATGACATTCCTCATTTTAAGCCCTTTTCTTTCATGCTATCTTTGATGAAATAGACCCTTACAAAGGGATTTAGGTATGGGCAACACATCTACATTATTTAAAGGGGTGAAGGAATTTTTCGTAGAGATAGGGGATCTCTCCCATTTTGCTGCCCGATTTTTAAGGGAGGTCTTAAAACCCCCATTCGAGTTTAAGGAACTTATACGCCAATGCTATCAAATGGGAAATAGGTCCCTAATGTTGGTAACAGTAACAGGCTTTATTATTGGACTGGTACTTACCCTACAATCTAGACCCACCCTTATTCAATTCGGAGCTGTTTCCTGGATGCCCAACATGGTAGGAATCTCTATTGTAAGGGAAATAGGACCTGTAATTACCGCTCTTATCTGTGCGGGCCGAATTGCATCAGGGATAGGGGCCGAATTAGGTTCCATGCGGGTTACCGAACAAATTGATGCCATGGAAGTCTCAGGGACCAACCCCTTTAAGTATTTAGTAATAACGCGTATAATGGCCACCACTTTAATGCTCCCTATTTTAGTGCTTTATGGCGATTTGGTAGCGCTTTACGGATCGGCACTGGTAGAAAATTTAAAGGGAGATGTTTCCTTTCAACTCTATTTTAATACGGTCTTCGATGCTTTGTCCTTTAGTGACCTGGTACCGGCCACTATTAAATCGTTCTTTTTTGGATTTGCAATAGGATTGGTGGGCTGTTATAAAGGCTATTATTCCAAAAAAGGAACCGCAGGCGTAGGGATAGCGGCCAATACCGCCGTGGTCATGGCATCCTTACTTCTGTTTGTGATAGATTTTATAGCGGTATTTATTTCGGATATTTTTTATGAGCTTTAATATGACAGACCCGGACCAAATAACAACTTCAAATGAATCTGCCAAAGGCGGAAAGGCGGTTATAGAGATTAAGGACCTTTATAAAAGTTTTGGGGACAATCACGTCTTGAACGGATTTAACATGACCTTACTGGAAGGGGAAAACCTAGTGGTCATGGGGAAGTCGGGCTCCGGCAAATCGGTAATGATCAAATGCCTTGTTGGTTTGGTAAAGCCCGATAGTGGAACGGTTAAAGTGCTGGGCAAGGAAATAAACACTTTGGACCAGCAAACCTTGGATGAATTGCGTTCGGATATCGGATTTCTCTTTCAGGGAAGTGCGCTATACGATTCCATGACGGTACGTGAGAATTTGGAATTTCCCATGCGCAGGCACAAAGAAAAATTGGGAGTAGTTTCGGATACTGAACCGCTAGTGCGGGAAGCACTTGAAAATGTTGGATTGGCACATACCATGGATCTAATGCCCGTTGAATTATCCGGGGGTATGAAAAGAAGGGTTGCCCTGGCCCGCACCCTAATCTTAAGACCAAAGGTAATCCTCTATGATGAACCTACCAGTGGCCTGGACCCCATTACCTCCAAGGAGATTATAGAATTAATGCGTTCTATACAAAAGAAATACGGGACTTCTTCCCTAATTATTACCCACGATGTGGATTGTGCCCGTGTAATTTCAGAACGGATGATACTTTTGGTAGATGGTATTAATTATGCCGAAGGTACCTATTCAGAATTATCAAAATCCACAGATCCAAAAGTAGATGCGTTTTTTAAAAAATAAGATCATGGCAAAGACAAAACTAGAAAATTTGAAACTTGGGATATTCGTCGTCATCGGCACGGCACTACTCGTAGTTGCCGCCTATTTAATTGGGAACAGACAAAATATGTTTGGAAAGACCATTCCCATAACCGCAATTTTTAAAAATGCAAACGGACTTCAAAATGGTAATAACGTACGCTTTTCAGGTATAAATGTAGGCACAGTGAACAAGATTGAAATGATCAACGATACCACTATTCGAGTACATATGATTATTGAGGAAAAAATGCAAAATCACATTAAAAAAGATGCCGTAGCCACTATTGGTTCCGATGGACTTGTCGGCAGCATGCTGATCAATATTGTTCCCGGAGAAGGAAAGACAACCCACATTGGCCCAGGGGACGAATTACAATCCTTTAGCAGGGTGGCTACCCAAGATATGTTGAACACCCTTAACCAAACCAATGAAAATGCTGCTCTATTAACGCAAGACCTGCTGAAGGTAACGAGATCCCTGACCCAGGGCAAAGGCACCTTTGGCAGGTTGTTGAACGATTCCCTTATGGCCGAGGAACTGCACCAAACCATTACCAATCTTAAACATACCAGTAATGAGGCCAATATAATGATCGCAGAGATAAACCAGATTGTAAAGCAGTTGGATTTTGATAATAGTACTGCCGGTGTTCTTTTAAAGGACTCCATTACCGGCGATAAAATGAGCAATATTATTTCCCATCTAGAAAATTCCAGCATAGAGATCGAAAAAATGTCCAAGGACTTAAATTCGGTCATCGGGGATATTAAAACAGGGAAAGGAGCTATTAATTATTTGGCCACAGACACCGTATTGGTAGGTCAATTGGAAACCAGCATGGAAAACATCACAGAGGGAGTCAAAAATTTCAACGAGGTTACGGAAGCCTTAAAGCATAACTTTCTCACCCGCCGCTACTTCAAAAAGAAGGAAAAAGAGGAAAAAAAGAAGCTGGAAAAAAATGATGAATAAGCACCTTGAAGGCCGTTATACTTTGAAACAGGTAGATGGAAAACAAAATAATCCCACTATTCTTTCTCAAGCTCTATTAGGGTAATTTCCGGACGCATGCCCAATCGGCCAGGAAATCCCATCCACCCCAATCCACGGCTTACATATAGAAATTGATGGCCCAATCGATATAGTCCTGCCCAATGTTTGTATTTGTATTTTATGGGACTCCATTCTTTGTTTTTAATGTTGATTCCCGCCTGCATACCATGGGTATGCCCTGAGAGCGTAAGCGCTATATTGGTCTTATTCACCACTTCCTCGCTCCAATGCGAGGGGTCATGGGACAATAAAATTTTAAACCCTACACCCTCTACTCCCTGTAGGGATTGTTGAAGGTCCCCGTATTGTTTAAAGGGTGGATTCCCCCAGTTTTCCACTCCCACAATTGCAATTTTTTCTCCGTTGTTTTCAACGCATTCGGCTTCATTCAGCAAAAGCTTAAACCCAATTTGGGCATGAAAGTCTTTAATATCCCCAAAATTGTTGTTTCTCTCCTCTTCGGATTCCCATTTACTATAGTCCCCATAATCATGATTTCCCAAAACCGAATATTTTCCCTGTTGGGCGGTCAGCGTCTTTAATACATCCTCCCATCCATTTAATTCCCAAGCATAATTGTTAACTAAATCGCCAGTAAAAAAAATAAAATCGGGCTTCAAATCATTTATGGTTTTAATGGCTCGACGCAGTATATGATACCGATAATTGAAACTCCCCAAATGAAGATCGGATATTTGAACTATGCGCAGCCCTTTAAAATTTTGGGGGAGCAAATCCGATTTTATAACTACATGGTGTACCTTAAATCTGTACACAGCCCTGAATACGGCATACACAATAACGAAGAATGGTAAAAAACCAAAAAAAACACCTACTAAAGGAATGATGAGCAAGGATTTCTCCCCTGAGATCAAAAAATTTGAAAAATAAAGTGTGGAAATAACTACTACAAATATTAGCTTGGGAATAAAGGAGGAAACCGTTAGTCCATATAAGGATGATATAAGAAGTTGCTTTCTATAAGGTGATATACTTTCCAGTCTAATTTTCAAAACCAAAATAGAAACAATTAGTCCTATGGTAAAAAACCAAAAGGCGATAAAAATACTGTTCTTGATGTTGGAAGAATCAATAGGCTCCATGATAGATTTAAGCCAGAAAAAGGCCAAGGAATCTATTAGTAATAAGGCCAAACATAAAAGGGCTATTGCAAAAAAAGTGTAGGATCGCATTAAAAGGGGTTTTGCTATTGGTTATTGTTATTCGCAAGTCGTCTTTTATCCTTCAACGCCCAGAAATAACCTTTTACATCCTCTACCCAGCTATCATACATAAAGATAAGAGTAATTTCCTCAACAGTTTCCAGTACCCCCAAAACAATCATGGCATAAAACAGCCAATATACCGGTCCAAAAAACAATAGCCATAAAATAAAAATCCCTTGGGTAATGGCAGATAATTTGGCTAAATAGGTATGAAAGGCTGTGGCCTTACCGTATTTCGCAAAAGCAATGGACATCTGAATCAAGTATGGTACAAATGCAATTATTATTAGAAGTAAGTTTTCCTTGATGAAATTATTTTCAAAAAAGAAAAGACCTATCAATCCAATAATAAGGGTTACCTGGTCTCCCATAGAATCCAACTGCGATCCCCTAGCGCTCGAAATTTTTAATCTCCTGGCCAAAAACCCATCAATGGCATCGGTAGCATAACTTATAAGTAGCATCCAACTAAACCATTCCCGTTCCCCATACCAAATTAGAGCAAGCAATAGGGGTACGGCCATAATGCGATAAAAGGAAAACCAATCGGCAATATTGAAGTTTTTTATATTATACATAGCTATTCATCAGTATTATTAATCCTATGACAAGAAAGCGTATCGCAAAACTTACAACTTTAGCATAGGATTTAATTTTTCAATAATTTCACCCACGTACCTGGGAGTTTCGTCCAAAATAGATTCTCCCGTCAAAGCATCCACGCCTTCCATTTTGTAGGAGCCTTCGCCCGAAGTGGTCAGGACAACCATCTTGTCCCTATAATCGGTGGTTCTGTCCATAAACGATTTAACCGCTGAGGGTGGCTTCCAATTCTCCCAGGTGTGGATTACCAATAGGGCATCGTAATTGATAGGATTTACACCCACCAAAGCGGAAACATCGATTACCTTAATATACACCGCCTCCGTTTTGTAATAATCCACAATGGCCGTAGTAATCATATTTTTAAATTCACTTCCCTGTGTAGCCACAAGCAATCTGGAATTTCCCCCAGGAGTATTTACCTCGTATTTCTGGGCCTGATCCATAGCGTATTCATTTTGATACCAAAACATAAACACCAAGAAGACCACAGCAATCGATAATAGCACAAGTATTATCTTTCTAAATTTTTTCATATAATTCTATCTTTTAAAATACCGCCATTAAGAAGGAAAAGTACAAGTAGCACGTATCTTTAACCCTCTAGTATAGGGTTGTGGACAGAACCTATAATTCCTACTAAGGATTATAAAGCTATACCTTAACTGTAGACCGCCCTATGACCATTGTCAGTTATGCATTCAACCCACATATTTAATTTAATATTAGGCAGATCCAGTTCAGGCAACCTAATTGATGAAGTGTTTGGAATAAAGAATACCGAACTCTAAAAACTTAAAGACCAATACCCTACATGATATTTATCATTTGATACCTTTTGAATTGTTACTTTCTTTAGGGGACTACTATTATCCCGTAAACTTATGACTATGAAAACACTATTTCTTTATGTATTGGCACTTACACTTTTTACTTCCTGTGTAAGCCAAAAAAAATATACTGCTATGCAAGACCGGGCAGTAAATTGTGAAAATGAATTAAATACCAGCAAGAACCAAATTAGTTTACTGGAAGCCGGATTGGCCAATGAGAAAAACAGATCCAAATCCTTGGAGCAACAAATGGAATACTTTAAAAGTACCAATACGGACCTTTTGGCCCGACTTTCAGATCTATCCGTAGTGAGTAAATCCGGAGCGGAGAGCATTAAAAAGTCTTTGGAAGCCCTAAACGAGCAGAATAAATACATAAAGGACCTTACCAGTAACATGCAGCGAAAAGACTCTATAAATCTGGTATTGGTCATGAACTTAAAAAGGTCCTTGGACAATTTTGACGATGAGGATATAAATATCGAGGTGAAAAAAGGAGTAGTCTATGTCTCTATCTCGGACAAAATGCTTTTCCGTTCTGGGAGTTATAATATAAGCAACAGGGCAGAAGAAGTTATTGGCAAAATAGCCAAAATTATTAATGATCATAAGGAACTGGATATTTTAGTGGAGGGACATACGGACAATGTACCCATATCTACAGACTGTATGACCGATAACTGGGATTTAAGTGTAAAAAGGGCGACCTCCATTGTACGATTGATGCAAACTAAATTTGGGGTACAACCCCTAAGAATGACCGCTGGGGGAAGATCTGAATACCTTCCCAAGACTACCAATGCCACCAAAGAAGGCAGAGCAATTAACCGTAGGACAGAAATTATCATTTTACCCAAGCTAGATCAATTCTTTGAACTGCTAGAACCTCCAACCACGAATGTCGAGGGGCAGGGAAAAGGATAATATACTTAAAAGGAAACGTAATAATCCTACTTCCTTTATTAAAAAATCAGAAAAAAACACCCAACTGATCTATGTCATTTCGTATCCAATATGATAGCCGTATCTTACTATTATTAAAAAAGCAATCGTTCTTTGAAAGAAATAAAAATAAAGTTTCTAAGCAGTAATGCCTTAGCGACCATAAACCGGCGCACAAGTAACCACTTGAGCCTTATTACCCTACCCCCTTGCACCGCTGTTACATTTGTAGCTTGTTGCTCGGGACCCGGATAAGTGCACAAGTGCTGCCCAAGCCCGGACATTAAGGATTGGGATATCTAGATATCCCAATCCTTTTTTTGTATATCGTCCTTTTATGGAAGGACTATCTTAACTTCTTTAGGTCAGAGACCGATTTAAATGGATTAAAAAAACAGCAGATTAATTACTATATTAAAACACAAAAATATTTTCATTATGGAATACTATTTTAATAAAACAATTGGAAATACCCCTTTTGAAAAAGCAGTGGAAAAAACCAAATTGGCCCTGCAGGAAGAGGGCTTTGGGGTGCTGACGGAAATAGATATGAAGGCTACCTTAAAGAAGAAATTGGATGTAGATTTTTATAATTACATGGTTTTGGGTGCCTGCAACGCTCCCTTTGCGCATAAAGCCTTACAGGCCGAAGATAAAATCGGCACCATGTTGCCCTGTAATGTAATTGTTATGGAGAAGGAGCCTGGGCTTGTGGAAATTGCCGCGGTAAACCCCTTGGCGTCCATGCAGGCGGTAATTAATAAGGATTTAATGAACATAGCGGATGAAGTGGGCGAAAAATTAAAAAGGGTTGTAGAAAAAATCCATTAATCCCTAAGAACCATACTTTTTAATAATGGCTATTTGCCCTGAATGGTGAATGGTGTGGGATACAATCCTACCAAACGCCTCCGCCTTGGTCTTGGTACCAAATTCTTTGGAGGTAACTGTGGCCTCCCAATCTTCCTCTCGTAGTTTTTCCAATACCGATCTAAGCATTTGGAATGAATATTCCACATATTCCAACAATTCCGAAAGATAAGACCACCCCCCATTATCCTGTTGGGCAATGACCGTTTTTGCAATTACATTTTCGTCCTTTATCCCATTTTCACCAAATACGTTCTTGGCATAAAGTAGCTCAACATCTCCAATGTGCCTAATAAGAAAACCTATGCTGTTGGGACCGGGTAATAATCTTTTGTTTAGATCCTCTTGTGTTATAGAGGGCAATTGATCGGAAAACCGGATCCTGGCCTCTTGCCATAATTCAATAAATAATTGTGTCTTTGATTTCATGTGAATTCAATTAATTTAAGACATTCAAAGGTTTATTTTAGTTAAAAAGTTGCTGAAATAACATAAAATATCCCAGACACACAATAAACAGTTGACATCCAAAAAATATCAGACCCTTCTAGAATATTTTTTTAATACAAAAGATATTAAATAAACAAAGACATAGACTAAAAGTGCTATAAATAAGGTCATGGCATTGGTATTTAGAAAGTTAAGTTATTAAAGATCATCCCTTTTAGATTTTTTGGAAGGCTATCCCGGATATCGGACATTTCTCCCTGGGAGACATATTTTCGTAAAAAAATAAATGTGGTATTTACATATTCTTCAGCTACTTCGTCACTATATTCAAAATCGTTTATTGCTGCAGGTCCATCGAACTGTCTAACCAAATCCAAAAATCCGGTCATATTCTTAATTTTGGGCTTCTCCTTTTTTACGGTCCATCCGTTAACATAAACAGCCTTCAGAAACATGGGCATCTGGGCGATGAATTGCAAGGATTCCGCTACGGGAATAATTTCCCTTAAGGCATGAAGAATAGATGTTAGAATTCGGCCGGCCTTGTCGGTATCTTTGCCCATATCCATTTGTTTAGTGTAATCCTTTAAGAAGGTATGCCCTTCCGTAGCGTATTGATTAAAATTTAGTGCCATGATTTCCTATTCTTGGGATTTACACAAAAATGGGCATATCTTTTCAATTGTAAAATGATCTGGGTCATTTTACAATAATGGTTGCTTAACTTGATTTAAGTATATCAAAAAATACCGGACTGCTGGCCTTGGATTCCCCTAAAGTCTTAAAATATAGTGAATTAAAAAATTCCCATCCCTGCCTTAAGCAATATTTAGGGCTATATCTATCATATCATGAAAAGTAGTTTCCCTTTCTATGGAATTGGATTTTTGGCCAGTGACCAAAGAATCAGAAATCGTTAATATTGTCAAGGCCTTAACATTATACTTCGCAGCAATGGTATAAAGTCCGGCCGCCTCCATTTCTACACAAAGTACTCCGAATTTTGCCCACAATTTGTATGATTCCGGATCATCCTCATAAAATTCATCTGAAGATAGTACATTCCCTGCCTTTATGGCCATACCATTTTCCTTGGCGTAAAGTGCGGCCTTCATAAACAAATCGAAGTCGGCCGTTGGGGCATAATCAGCGTTTATAAATCTAGAATTATTGATTCCCGAGGTGGTGGAAGCTGCCATGGCCAGCACAATATCACGTAATTTCACCTCTTTTTTATAAGAGCCTGCGGTGCCTACGCGAATTAGGTTATTTACTCCATAATCTTTTATCAATTCCTGATAATAGATCAATGCGGAAGGAATGCCCATGCCACTTCCTTGAACCGATATCCGTTTGCCCTTGAAGGTACCGGTATATCCAAGCATTCCGCGAACCTGATTATAGCAGATGGGATTTTCAAGAAAGGTATTCGCTATCCATTTGGCCCGTAACGGATCTCCTGGCATAAGTACGGTTTCTGCAATTTCACCTTTCTGGGCTTCAATATGTGTGCTCATATTTTATTCTATTTCCTAATTAATTTCCAGAGGACTGCAAGTACTCTACCTTCCTTTTTGATTCGTTACTATGGCTACTCCAGAAGAGGTACCTATTCTGGAAACACCCAGATCAATATATTTTTGGGCCATATGGGCCTCCTTGATTCCTCCTGATGCCTTTATTCCAATTTTGTTGCCAACGGCTTTCTTCATTAGTGCTACATCTTCAAAAGATGCCCCACCGGGGCCAAAGCCAGTTGAAGTCTTTACAAAATCTGCTTTGGCTCTTACCGCCAATTGGCATGCGGTAATTTTTTCTGTATCCGTTAAATAACAGGTTTCCAAAATAACCTTTAATACATTTTGCCCCATAACTTCTTTTACTTGGGCTATTTCCTCTTGTACTGCTAAATTATAACCAGATCTTAACCACCCAATATTTAATACCATATCCAGTTCATTGGCCCCCTCCTCCATATAATCCTTGGCCTCGTTTACCTTTGCCTTGGTAGACATACTTCCTAAAGGAAATCCCACCACCGAAACCAACTTTACCCGCGAATCCTTAAGGAGCTCCTTTGCCAGGGAAAGATGACATCCGTTGATACATACCCCATAAAAATTATAGTTCAAAGCCTCCGCACAAAGTTGCTTAATATCATCTTCTGTTGCGTTAGGCTTTAATAAAGTATGCTCAATAAAATTTTCAACTTGCATTTGTCAAATTAAATTTGTTGGGTAGTTCCGTGTTTCATAGGGGAACACATTTTACCAAAAGTAATCCACTTTAGTATGTTATTTTATGACAACCATCATCAAAATAATAGGTGGACAGAATATGTGATTAAAGAGAATATATAGAAAATAAAAGCTTGCACCTCCCGTAGTATTTCCATTTTCTAACTGAAATACATAAATTCATGGTGATTGCCAAGCCAGTGAGAATTGGCTTAAACATAGAATGCCAAATAATATTAAATGCATAAGGTGGACGAAGATGGAATTAGGCGAAGGCAGTTTCGTTCTTACCGTCATTTTGCAAATTGGGACTTCTTGGGGACAAGAATTTAAAGTGCCTAATAGGATATCCGATCCTCCAAAGTTCTTGTTTCACTTGTTCCAGACCTATTGGACTATAGTAAAGAAAAATAAGCCTTCCCGTGTCGATCTCAAGGTCTATTACCCTAATATCCATAATCCGACTAAGATTACGAAGAATCATTAGCTTGTCATTGTTAGAAATTAGGTTGCCAATTTTTGCAATAGCTTTCATAAAGTTTCGGTTTTTTAAATTCCAATTACTACTAAAGTACAGCAGATAATTCACCTTCGTAATGATACAGATCAGTTTATATGTATTTTGGACTACAAGGACCTTAACATAGAAATTTTGCACAGGAATCGCCATTAGGCTAATATAATCCTGCTTCACCTTGGCAATGCCTATTGCTCTGAAACATCTTATGCGGATACTTATGACCAATATCATATTTATTTTCATCAATAGCCTTTAGATTTATTCCTTAAATAAAGATACGATGAAGACTATACTATATGCCACTGATCGCAGTGATCATGCTGTACCAGCACTAAAATATGCTTACCACTTAAGCCAGAAATTAAACGCGAGCTTATTGGTGCTTTATATTCATGAAATGGAACCTTTACGGGTTTCTGTATCGCGCCCCGCTGCCCAAATTGAATACCACGTAATCCAAGAGCAAACCGAGATTTTATCGGCCTATTGCACCAAACATCTGGGCATTACTGTGGATAATAAGACATTACAAGTTGAAGTGATCCACAACGATTCTGTATCCAATGGAATTTTGGAAAAAACCAAGGACACTGCAACAGATATGATAATCATAGGCAGAAAGGATAAACATACCGATCGCGGTCTTTTTGTGGGCAATATTGGAAAGGGACTTCAGGAAAAAGTTCCATGTCCCCTATTAATTATACCCAACAACGTTGAAGACAAGGCCATAAAAACTATATTGTATGCAACGGATTTTATGGAAGCGGATATTTTGGCCCTTAAAAAACTTGTTCCAATGGCAAAATTGCTTGGAGCAAAAATACATATAGTACATATCTCCACTGAAAAAGATTATGCCGGAAAAGAGCAAATGGAGTGGTTTAAGGATATGCTTAGGCAAGAGGTTGACGATTCCTCCATAAAGTTCGAATTGATCTTCTCGGACAATATCCAAGATAAGCTTAAGGTACATGCCAATACTATAGGGGCGGACTTATTGGTGCTGCTGGAGCGGGAAGAAAAGGGCTTCTTTCAAAAAATATTCCATGTAAGCATGGTTGCAAAAATGGAGGAACACATCAGCATTCCCCTACTTAGTTTTAATGAGCCTAATTTATAGGATTCCTACTACTTAAGGTTATATTGCCACTGCCACCACAACTAGGTTTAATGACAAGGTTGGCACTGGCTAAGTACTGCCTTGGCCTTTTTGTCACAGAATGTAAGTACTTGGGATCTATCATGGTCCGAGTTTAAGAAAACAATAACGCTTACTTTTTTATTTTCTGCCCTTATAATTTTAATTTCACCTAAAACTAAACAACATGAATGATTTAAAAAATAAGGTAGCCTATATTACAGGGGGCTCCAAGGGTATAGGATTTGGGATAGCTTCAAAATTATTAAAAGCGGGAATGAAGGTGGCCATTAGTAGCAGGCTCTTGGAAAATGCCGAAAAAGCTGCCAAAGAACTTGGTCAAGAAGAAAATGTCCTGGCCATTGCATCAGATGTATCAAAACTTGGTGATGAGAAGGCGGCGGTTGAGAAGATTTTGGATAAGTGGGGAAAATTGGATGTGGTACTTGCCAATGCCGGGGTTGGACATTTTGCTCCTGTAGACCAAATTTCCGATACCCTTTGGCATGAGATGGTAAACACCAACTTAAACGGTGTTTTTCACTCGCTGAAGGCTTCTGTTGAAGCGCTAAAGCAATCTAAAGGGTATTATATTACAGTGGCAAGTTTGGCAGGCACCAATTTTTTTGCCAACGGTGCGGGATACAATGCCACCAAATTTGGGGTAGTAGGCTTTACCCAAGCGGCCATGTTGGATTTAAGACCCTATGATATTAAGGTCTCTACTATAATGCCAGGTTCCGTTGCCACTAATTTTAACGGACATGAGCCTTCTCCAGACGATGCATGGAAGATACAACCGGAAGATATTGGCGAACTGGTTTTAGATCTTTTACAAATGAACCCAAGAACCTTGCCCAGCAAGATAGAGGTAAGACCTACACGGCCTGATTTAAAATAAGCCTAAACCTCTTTTTCGGTAAACGGTATCTGGGGATTACCGATTTCAAAAATTAAAGTTTTAAGGCATTCCATAAAATTGGCAATAGTTTCTTGGGTAATTGAATTATCCTTTTTTCTACTGCCTTTTTTTTCTTTTGTGGCAAATTTTAGAAGGCCTGAACTTAAATTTTTAAAGGAAATTATCCCTGCTTCAATAGTACCAATAGTTTTAACATTGTTGTACATTGTAGCATAACACAACAATTGAAAGGCTTTGCTGTAATTGTAGTCCCCAATGGCATCTTCCCAATCAACAATTTCAACTTGGGAGGTTATTACCTTACCGGTTTTATAGTCGATAATTCTCAGAGTCCCATCCTTTTCGTCGATCCGGTCCAATTTTCCTTTTAAGACCACAGGAAAATCGAGCCCAGGAACATTAATATCCATCTGTAGTTTTTCCTCTACCCCCAATATTCTTATTTGATGTTGTTCCACTTCTGCCAATTCCAGTTTTAGAAAATTTTCCACATACCTTACTACCACATTAAATGCAATTAGGTTTTTCCCTCTGGAGATATCCCCATCGGCGAAGCTTTTTGCAAAGTGGTCTATCACAAGAGGTCTAACTTTCATTTTCATTTCCTGTAGCATGGAAACCTCCAAATAGGTGTTCAAATATGGCTTATACAGGTCCTCCAAGGTATCGTGTACAATGGTTCCAAAAGTATTGTTGGCAACGGTTTCCTCCACTTCCTGGATATCGTCTATTCCCAATAGATTTCTTTTATAAAAGTCTATGGGGTTCCTGATATAGTTGCTCAGGGAAGTGGGAGAAAATCCTTTGGAGGCATGGGCCTTGATCAGGTCCATAAGACCTTCATCCTTTTTTATGGTCTGTAAAACCTTGATAGACGGAATAATTTCAGGTGCCGCAATAATCTCAGTGATATCTCCAAATTTATTTTCATCAGTAAGTAGTTGGGTCAGCAACCTACTTTTCTCTCCACCTTCCAGAACATCCGGTTCAGTATTGTACACCAAGTAAATGTTTTTTGCCCGTTGTAATAAGCGATAAAAGTGATAGGTATATACGGCATCCTTTTCTTTATAAGTAGGGAGCTTGTAATATTTTTTTAGATCGAAAGGGATAAAGGAATTATTGGACTTACCGGAAGGGAGTATACCTTCGTTAACTGAAGTTAGAACTACGGTTTCAAAATCGAGCACCCTACTTTCCAACATTCCCATTATTTGCAAGCCTTCCAAGGGTTCTCCTTGAAAATCCAGGGTTTCGTTCCTTATAATTTCCAAATAAAGGCTTTCCAAGGATTTTAGGTCGTTGGCAAACGAATATTGCTCCACCATGTCCTGAAGTTGATTGAACAGAGAGTAAAACTTGTACAAGTACTCTAATCCTAGGGAGTCCTTGACCAAAACAAACCTTTCCCTTAAGCTTTGGATAATTTGATGGCATTTATATAGAAAAACAGTACCTGAAACCTCCTCCTGATAAAAAAGTAACCCCAACAAATCTTCATTTCCTTCCCCTAGGGAACGTAAATTGTCAGAGGTTATAAACGCCCAATTTTTGGCTCTAATAGCCTCGCTTATATCAGTAGCCTTATTTTGTTGCTTATCCGTGCATAAAATTTGAATGTAGGGATGCGATAAGAAATCCAACACCTGTTGATAATACCAACCTTGGGAATCCTTTTTAATATGGATAGAGAGATATTGGGAAAACAAACTGGCCAAAGGAGTACTCTTTAAAGGATATCCCATAGTTATATTCACAGCATCCAACTCGGAAGGTATAGAGTTTAAAAGTGGGTTCAACAAGGTTTCATCTCCCAGTACTATAGCCGTGTTTTTAAGAATGTTGCTATCCTCATTATTTAGTTTCAACAAAAGGTTTCCTACGTACTTCGTCTGGGAAACATTTTTGGGCACGCCTATAATTTTAATACTCTTTTTGGATAAATAATTGCTTTCAATACCCTTTAACGCCTTGCCCTTAAGCCAGGGCCAAGTATTCAAATGTTGCCTTATAAAGTAGCCAGCGTCGTGTATGGGATCCTGAACAAAATATGAATCTCCATCCCAAAAAATATCCGCTTTGGTCTTGGCCAGTATTTCCTGGATAATGTAAGATTCCGCTGTGTTTAATGCATTAAAGCCTATGAACACATGCGTATTGTTTTTGTTATTGCCTAAATAGTCCTTCAACTGTTCGCAAGCCGTACGATAAATTAGACCCTGATGACCTAATTTCTGGGCTTTCAGCAAATCGTTGAAAGTGTTATAGAGCGGTTCAAGGTTATTCCAAAATTTAATGTAATTCGTTATTAATTCAGATTTTTCCTTCTGTAATGACCAATGATTTATTTCCTGAATGTTGGCCAAATAGGAAAATATATCCTTGGTATCTATAAGATATCTATCTATTTCATTAAAATCCTGTAATAAGGTCTGACCCCATTTGGAGAAGGTGGAAAAGTTATCCTTTTCTTCATATTCCATGGACGAATACGCTTTGTAAAGAATAAAAAGTTGCTCCATACTGGAAGCCGTCTGCAAATTGGAAATTTGTTCCACAAATCCCTCAATACTATATATTTTAGGTGAAAAAATAGTTTTATTGGCCGCATTGGCCAATGTTGTCCTTAAAATAGTACCCGCCCGTTTACTAGGCAGAATTAAGATCAGATCGTCTAAGGAGTCATAGGTATGTAATAATTCATCAACTACCTGTTCGAGAAAGCTTTTCAACGGATTATATTTTGTTTTAGGTTCATAGGCAGACCACCTGGAGTTGGCAGTTATAATTTGCCATAGTTCAACAAACTCTACAACCGCTAAGGAATACCGTTTATACGATGGCACCTTTTATAATACAGTTGTCTGCAATTATCGGGTAATTTAATTATAATAAATAGAACGAAAGCATGCACTCGGTTCCATTATGAAAAATAAAATAATTTCTGGTCATGGTATATTTAGATCAATCCCATAAGTTATTGATAAATTTGAAGAAGATAGAATTCGCTATCCCAGAGTTGGTGTCTGTTCATTTTTTGCATCGCCCAAAAAACGACCAGGGCCTAAGAACCAAGGTGCTGCCACCTTGGTTAGGAGGAGCCAGCTGTAGCCAGGGCTAGGCTGATTTTATATTTCTTTAGATCTACGCACTTTCCACGGCCGCATCGTCCAGGCCGCTTTCACTTGGGTGAAATGCTCTATGGACGGCTTCCCCCAGCCAATGTGGAAACCACTTGATTTAAGACGAAATCGAAGATTCACGAGAACCTATAAAAAACAACAATAACCACTTAAGTAAATTGAAAAATAGGCCGTTTCTTTGTTCCGTCAACCTACATAATACCGATAAAACAAAGTGCCTGATTCAGTTCCATTGAACATTGCCTTCAAA
>NZ_JALKBD010000029.1 GCF_023015905.1 Arenibacter sp. F20364
AGTGAGGGCAAATCCATCGACTGGTGGGAAGAACTTACAGAAAGTGATAGGGTTAATATTCTAAGTGGTATCAGAGATTATCAACAAGGTGAAACCATGAAATCCAATGAATTCTGGAACGGTTTGACCAATGGATAAACCTTACAGGGTAGAATGGACAAAAAGGTCTCTGATAAACGCCATTGCCATTAAAAATTACCTTATTCAAAAGTTCACTGTCAAGGAGGTCGTTAAATTTGAAAGATTGCTTCGGCAATTTGAATTAACGGTATCTAATTTCCCTACATTATATCCTGAATCAAAAAGTCAAAAACTTTTAAGGCGAGCGGTCATTCACAAAAACACAACTGTTTATTACATTTTCAATAAAGGCAAAGTGACGGTTGTAGCTATGAAGGATAATAGGAAAGAGAAGGCCGATAGATAACCATGGTTAAAGATAAGACACTAGTGTCATGATTTTTAATAGCTTAATAGTTAGGGTAGTTCTTAATTCCTTTTCCTGGTTCTGTAAAAAGAACTTTAATTGGGATCATTTTTTAATTTGAGCATTACTATTGGTGGGTATCTTTGCTAAAAATGAAGACACCTAGCTAATCTTGGAGTTTTCTATATTTGATGATATCTGATTTTCTTTGTAATTTTAACTCGTAAATAACACATAATCAATACGTTCTTGAGCTATTTATAAATCGAGTGTCCTTAAAGGGATTTGATTTTGATAAGTACATGCAAAATACTGATAATCAATCATTTGTAACAAGTAGTTGTATTCTGTCATCCCGACCAAGCGGAAAAGTGATTTGCGAAAGCAGATCACTTTTTTTGTTTCCACGAAATTGAAAACACAGTTTTCAAAATTGAGTGGAAACAAAAATAAGGAAGGTGCCAGCCTTCACTTTTCCATTTGCAGTGAGGGTTTATAAGGATTCTGCAAATCCTGTTTTCAAAATTGAGTGGAAGCAAAAATAAGGAAGGTGCCAGCCTTCACTTTTCCATTTGCAGTGAGGGTTTATAAGGATTCTGTAAATCCTGTTTTCAAAATTGAGTGGAAACAAAAATAAGGAAGGTGCCAGCCTTCACTTTTCCATTTGCACTGAGGGTTCATAAGGATTCTGTAAATCCTGTTTTCAAAATTGAGTGGAAACAAAAATAAGGAAGGTGCCAGCCTTCACTTTTCCATTTGCAGTGAGGGTTTATAAGGATTCTGTAAATCTTGTCATCCCGTACAAATAATAAAAGTGATTTGCAAATGCAAATCACTTTTATTACCTATGCAATAGGCTATGTTTTAGGTGATTGCCGGTGCATATGACACTTCCAAGGCTATATTCTAAATGATTCGGTAAATTTGTTATTCTACAATTTTTATATCTATTGAGGTTCTAGATTGCCAACCTGTTTCGTCTGTTACAGAATAGGCACAGTGGTAATCACCCGCATCAATGTCATCGGGAATGGTTAAACTGATGTTTATTTCATAAGAAGTCAATTCACCTTCTATAGAATAGTTTTCCATAAATAAGAATGGGTTAACAGGTGATTTAATATCCCCTAAATCACATTCAGTAACTTGATCATCATGGGTGTGATGGTCAAAATTATGATGGATATCCAGACTATAAGAAGCCAATTCCTTGTTATCTGTAACCGTTGCTCTAAAGCTATAAGTTTCTCCTTTTGTCAATTGGGCACAGCCTTGTGGAAAACCATTATCGTAATTAACACTAATCGTTGGTTTTTCTTCATTCTTATCAATACTATCATCACTTGTGCAAGAGAATAGAAGTATCAAAAATGATAAAAAACAGAAATGTTTTAAGAGAACTTTCATATTTAAGATTTAAAACCGCATAGTATTTAGTGCTACTATGCGGTGTAGTTATTTTTATTTAAGCAGTAACATCTATATGTGTTTCGTATTCTTTGGTATTTCCATCTTCATCTTCAACCGTGAAAATGATATGATACTCTCCTGCGGGAGCAGTTGCTGGAACGTCTATGTGTTTATGGAATTCTGCCTCGGTCTCCTCATGGAATCCCTCCTCAAAAACTTCTTCATAATCCCATTCCACCTCCTTTTCTGCAGGTGTAAGTCCGTGTGCATGAACATCAACAGTAACATTATGTATACCATTAACAGCATTTATCATAAACTCTGCATGAAAGTCGTTTCCTCTGACAACTGTAGTATCTACAGAAGCATCACTTAAAGTAATAGGACCCATAATGTGAATATGCCCTTCTACCTCTGTACTATTACCCAGTTCGTCGGTAACTAATAACTCTACATGGTACTCTCCTTCAGGAATATTGGTAGGCACATCAATATGCTCGTGAAATGTAGGGTTGATAACTAAATATTTACTATCTGTAAATACCTTCTCAAAATCCCAATCTACCTCACCATCACCTGGTTCTACTTCATGTGTATGAATGCTAAGTGAAATGCTTTTTACTGTTGCTTCTGCATTTATTATTGCTTCTAAATGAATGTCTGATCCTTTATAGGCTACTTGATCTGTTGAATGACTACTTCCTTCTCCGTATTCAAAATCGGAAATGACTGGCGCATTTAATTCAATACTGTCGTCATCATTACTACAAGATTGTAAGGACAGTCCTAGAAAGGCAACGATGGCTAAAAATTTGAAATTTGTTTTGATAATGTTCGTTTTCATGTGTTTGATTTTAATTGTTATTAATTTATGTTCACTATTTATTAAAAAGGTATAGTCAATGAAATGGATAAGTTTCTACCTGGTTCAGGTACATCTATCAATCGGTAAAAACTAGTGTGGTTGTAATATTTTGTATTGAACACATTGTTGAGTTTTACACGTATATCAACAGGAGCATCACTGCTAAACACATCTATTTTCGATATAAAAGACATGTTCAAAACTTGAAATCCCTCTGTCTTTTCTTCTGGAGGCACAATTTCTTCTTGAGAAGCTGTAATTCTATAATCTGCAATTAATTGGGGCTTCTTAAATGGAAGAAAATTTTTGAATTGGTAATTTGCCGAAAACAATCCTGATAATGGGGGTGAAAAAGGCAGTGTAAAACCTTCTTTGGCTCCACTGGTTTGTCTGGAATACACATACTCTGTCGAAGCATTCAATTCTAGATTTTGCAATATAGTGGCACTTGCCCTGATCTCTCCTCCAGCCCTAAATACCTTACTCTGGGTATACTCATAAATTTGGAGGGTTTCATAATAATTTGAAGTAGGATTTAGGTATATAAAATTCTCAAAAAGATTTACAAAGGGACTAACTCCAAAACTAAAACTAGCGTTGCTATGGTCAATATCCAGATCCAATTGATAAGATGATTCAGGGTCAAGATCTAGATTTCCCCTTTCGTACCGATACATATGATAATTGACTCCATCCGAGGCCAGTTCGTTGGCCAAAGGCATTCTAAAACTCTTTCCTAGATTGACTTTATAGGTAGTATTGTTATAAATAAAACTTAGTCCAACCGAGGCACTTATATTGCCAAAATCCAGTGTTGTGTTTTGGGCCCTTTGCAAATAGATGTACGATGTAGATCCGTCATTGTTGTTCCTGGTCGAGGGATACCAGTCAAAATAGGATTGGCTATTCAACAGTCCATAGTCATAGCGCAGGCCTCCCAATAAATGTAGATCTCGATGAATCTCAAAATTGTCATAGGCAAAAGCTCCAATGGTAAAGCGGTTGTATGCCGGGATCAGAAATCCCCATCCCCCAATGTTGTTATTTTGATATTCCAAATTTACACCTGCTACAATATCGTGCCTTGCATTAGGGCTATGAGAGTCCTTTACGTTTAGGGCATAGGTGTTTTTATCGAATATCCGTTCCTTATTATCAGGTGGTGTTGGCATATACCCATGTGGAACGGGTTCGGAGAGTTCCTCCCTATGATTATTTTGGTAACCCAGGTCCAGATAAAGGGTATGATTTCCTATACCTAGGGAAGTATTGTTCGTGATTTTAAAATGGTTTACTTTATGATATGGTAAATCGAGATCGCGGTTAGAACTATCGTAATCAATGTTGGAAGTTCTTACTTCCAGGCCATGGGCATTGGCAAAAAAACCATTTTTAGCGTTTACATTACTAAAAGTAGTTTCGGACTTTAAGTTGTTGGAAATAAATCCGATCCCAAAGCTTGCATCGGCTTCTTGCCCCGCTGTATTTCTTAGATTATTGTCATCTAGCTCAAAAATGTAATTTTCATAATTGATTTTATCCGTTGGGACTTTATAATCGCCGTGATCCCTATACGTTAATCGTCCACGATAAAACCACTTATTTGTCCGCGCATCTATGCCTGCAGAAACTCCCAGTAAATCATTATTGTTTTCTCCTAACAGGTTTACCTCGCCCTTCATCGAATTTTGAATCGGCAATTTCAAAGCCTGTATATCTACAACCCCTGCAATGGCATCGGAACCGTACTGCAACGAAGCGGGGCCCTTTATAATCTTTACTGTTTCTACGCCATACTGGTCAATTTCCAATCCATGGTCATTGCCCCACTGTTGGGCCTCGTGCTTTATACCGTTTTGGACAACAACTACCCTGTTGAACCCTAAGCCCCTAATTACGGGTTTAGACTGCCCTGAACCAATATTGATAGTGCTTACACCAGGGATATTCTTCAAGGTCTGCATTAAACTGTTCTCCCTATTTTTATCAAGAAAATCTTTGGATACGGTCTGCGATACAATAGCGCGTTCCTGAGTCTCCCTTTTTTTGGTTTTGGCGTTGACTTCAACTTCTTGAAGCTCGGTGGCAGACTCCCTTAAGTAGATCTTTACGGTATCCATGGTTGGCCCTACCTCAATGGTTGCCGTTTCGGCCGAATAACCAATGTGGGATATAGTTAAGGAGTGTATGCCTTGGTCCACATTTTTAACGGTAAATGTCCCTTCAGAGGTTGAAATAGAAAATAAGCCTTTCCCAATAACATTGGCTCCTTCTATAGGCTGTAAGGTTTTGGCGTTTATCACAGACCCTTTGATTTGAAAAGAATCCTGTGCAGACACCATCGAGCATAGGCTAAAAAATAGCCATAGGCTCAGTACTTTATGGATCATGATTTATTACTATAAGTTGGTACAATTGCCCCATGGAGGGGTGATTACAAAACCTATGCAAATAATTCCATATGGTAATTTAAAATGCTTTCTTGGGCCTATATGATACGGAAAGGACTAGGGTGTTGCCACTTCCTTAACCTTATATAGTGATATTTTAAATAATCTAGATACCGTTCCCAATTGCGAAATAGGTATAACTATAAAGCACTGGAGTAGTCCAAGAAAATTAGAAAGAATCAAGTGCAAGTGAAACTTATAGTGAAGTAGGTGGAGGCCGTGAAAAGAGCTGGTCTGGAGCAATGGTGTTTGAAACAACGGAATCGTAATTATCAGATTTCTCTATCTGGGGAAGTGATTCTGTGTTTTTAATACCATAATCCGGTATATCCGTTGAAATTGCCGGAGTTAAGTTATGGGAGACGGCATGGTCGCATATATAACAATGTAAGGCATGCTCCTTGTCGTCCGTATGGGAAAGCACATGAAGCCCTGCCATTTTCATCGAGAGGAAAAGAGCTAGGAACAGAATGCTGATACTATTTTTTAGACGACTATTTTTCATCAAATGCAAACATAACAAAATAAGGGAAACAGGTTGCTAAAATAATCTTAACAATAATTAGTGTTTGTGATGCACTCTGAACCGCAGTAGTTTCCAATTATAATAGTGGGCCAAGGATATCAATAGGGTACCAATTATAGTCGTGCCTATTTCCCATAGTTCTGTAAAGTTGAGCCTACCTAAGCCAATAAATATAAAGCCTAAAGCAGCAAATTGCAAAGGTTTTAATTTACGGTGGATTTTGTGATAACTTGGCCATAATGAAGCCATGACAAAGACAAAGCTTAGACCGATAAATGTCTTTTCTATATTTGGGTTGGCTAAGAATTGTATTCTGCTAAATGTGGCGAGGGAAAGCACTACAGGTATTGCTGCACAATGTACGGCACAAATAAGAGAACTTGAAAGGGCTATGAGGTCTAATGTACTGTTCTTTATTTTCATTTGTTGGGTTCTTGTTTAAACTTTTGGTTTTTGGCACTTGATGAGGTAGAACGTTTGATCTTCATCTATCTCTACTATTTCAAAAAGTCCTGCCTCACCAAACTCTTCTTCTACGGATGCCTCGTCGAAATAAAATAGTTTGGCACCTTCGTGAAACTCATAACGATCCTTGCCAATATGTTTTCCTTTTCCAAAATTTGGTGCTTTTTTTGTAATTGCCGTAAAAATCATATAACCGTTTTCAATTAGTTGGTCATAGCAGTCAAGGATTAGTTTTTCTCTTTCTTTTTTTGCTAATAAATGAATTAAGGCATGGCAAAAAACCCCTTCATATTTCTTAGAATCAAAAGGCATGTCTTTTACAGAGCCTTGGTAGATTGTCATATCGTGACCAAAATGTTTTCTAGCCAATTTAATAGCTGTTTTTGATATTTCTATACCCGTTACCTCAAATCCATTATCCTTAAATATTTTGGCATTTCGGCCATAACCAATACCTGGTAGAAGAATGTTGGATATTCTTTTTTCTATGAAATAGTCTTTTGCCAACACAGCGGATATTGCCGGTTTCATACCCCACATTTCTTGTTTTTCAGTATAGTTGTCTTCCCAGAATTCTGCCATATGGTTAGCTATTTACTGCATAGTTTATCTTCTAGAATGTCACATTTATAACCTAGATTATGAACTGCTGACCTAAACTCTTCTACTGGAATACTTTCTCCTTCAACCCTGAGTATACTATGGTCACAAGGGTAATGAATGATCTTACGATCTATATCAAAGTTAATTTTTAAATCGGAATGGCTATTCTTAAGCGATGTAATAATGTTAACTGCCTTACTTATGCTTGGAATATTTGTTGTAAAAACTTCAATCATAGAAAACTCCATTTAAAATTGTTCATCAGTCAGTTCTTTATTGACCATGGCACCTGCTATATTCCCGGTTGAAACGGCATAGGCTACCGAGCGCATGGGACTGGAATTATCCCCACAGGCAAAAATATCTTGGACGGTAGTTTGCTGGAAATTATCTGTTTTGATATGACCGTCTTCCGTTAATTTACAACCTAGTTCCATAGGAATGGAAGTATGCTGCTCAAAAGGAAGGGGTGCATAGGCGGCAAGGAATCTTTCTTTACTACCATCTCTAAAAACTATTTTTTCGATATACCCATTTCGGTGCTCTATTTCCAATATTTCCTTCTCGATCACTTCAATATTATTTGCTTTGAGCTTTTTTAATTGTGACTCATTGAAATCCATTGGTCCATTTGTCAAAATGGTTAGTTCATTAGTTAGGTTGTGCACTAAAGATGCAAGATGTAATGCTCTATCTCCATTACCAATTAATGCCGTTTTTACAGTTTTATATTCATATCCATGACAATAGGGGCAGTGTATTACGGATATACCCCAGGATGTAGAAAATCCTTTAATTTTGGGCATTATGTCTTTAACTCCTGAAGCGAAAATAAGTTTTTTGGCGGTGAATGTTTTATTCGATTGCGTTATGATTTCAAAACCTAATGGAGTTTTTCGTCCTTTATGGGCAACGTCTTTTAATAACGATATTGTGTTATATTGTTCTACTTGCTGTTTGGCAATTATAGAAATTTCTTTTGGTCTTTTGCCATCTTGGGTTAGGAAGTTATGTGAATGTGGTGTTTGTTCGTTACAGGGTTGGCCACTGTCTATTACAAGAACTTTTCGCAAGGACCGTCCAAGACACATAGCCGCGGAAAGTCCGGCATAACTTCCACCAATAATGATCACTTCAAAAACTTGATTCTCCATAATCTTAAATTTTAATGCAATTATGTCGCATTAGATTGTCTTGCAAATATATCTTTATTTTGTAATATTGCAATACAATCGCAATAAATAATTGCGAATAAATCGCGTTAATGTGAAGAAAAGAAGGAATACGCCTACCAAAGAAGCTGTTTTGGAGGTATTGTCAAAGACCGGGAAAGCGATGAGTCAAGATGCCATTGAACAGAAGATAGACATTGATATCAATCGGGCTACCATCTATCGTGTTTTAAATCGTTTTTGTGATGATGGCATTGTGCACAGAGTGGTTGCAGAAGATGGCAAACAGTATTTTGCATTGTGTATGAAATGTGATGAAAATAAAAAAAACAGTCATCATTTTCATTTTAGATGTCTTAAGTGTGAAACGATCGAGTGTCTTCCTGTTGAAGTTAATTTTTCAATTCCAGATGAATACTTGGTTGAAAACGTGAACTGTGTTTTAACAGGCACTTGTAGCGAATGTATCTCCAATTAGTATCAATCATTCACTAAATCAATCGGGTAATATAACATAGTTGCTCCCCCATATTTTTTTTCAAAACTGATATGTCAAAATTGCAGGCCTCAACTTTGCTCATTGGTCTTAATTTTTATCACTTTTCAAGGGAAGAATCAGAATTTTGCAATAAATCATTTTGCAGGCTTTGCTATAAAGGGAGACACTACAGGCCTTATTGATGAAAATCATAAATAAACTATTGTCCAAATCCTGTTTTCAAAATTGAGTGGAAACAAAAAAAGGGAAGGCGCCAGCCATATTTTATATACCGGGTTTTCGGTAGGTAAGACTCCTTGTTCCATTGCAATAAACACAGACAATTTTGGGCTATCCTATTCCTATTTTAATATTCCTTAAACTAAAAAAGGGAGTAGAATTAATTCCACTCCCTTTTTCAATCTAACTTATATTAATTCTCTAGCTTAATAACCTGGATTTTGGGTGGTAAGTGCGTTGCCACTTTCGTCTTTACCTCCAGCATCGATTTGAGATTGCGGTATTGGCATATATTCATGCTTACCTGCAACAAACGTAGCACCGGTCAAAAAGCCTCTAGCTATCTGTTCCTTTGCTAAATAGGTGTTTATAACATCTGCTGCTATACCCCATCTTACTAAATCAAAAAAGCGATGACCTTCGTGGGCCATTTCCAAACGACGTTCCGTTCTTAAGGCTATTGTAGCTTCTTCTTTTGAAGCAAAAGGAGCATCATAGGTGTCAATCAAATAGTTGGCTGCATTTGCAGTGCCTTCGAGGTTTTGAATATAAATACCTGTTTTTGCACGCTCCCTTATCATATTTATATAAGTTCTTCCTTCTTCCAAATTCTCCAACTCTATTTCTGCTTCTGCTTTCCAAAGCAAAACATCGGCATATCTAATAATGCTATAGTTGGCAGCTGTTACATAAGGCCAAGATTGCAAATAAGCAGGATGATTTGCTGAGATTACTCTTTTCTTAGGTCCATATGGGCCATAGGTAGCTAGATCCCTGGCCCAACTTTCTTCATAGTTGATCTCTAAATCTTTGTAAGGAATCCCTGGTCTTCCGATGGTAACATCCAACCTTGGGTCAACATTATCACTTTCGGTAACATCATCATTTCCAATTATAGGCATTCCTTCAACATCTGTTTTATACGCATTTACTAAATTTTGGGAAGGACGTAAAAAGCCATATGCTGCATATCTTGGACCACCGGGAGGCATTAAACGATCACCTATAGACCCATTGTAATTACTAGGAGAACCATCGTTTATAGAATATTGAATTGCAAAAACAACTTCTTCACCATTGTCGTTTTCAGGAATAAATATTTCACTGAAATTAGGGGTTAAACTATAACCTCCTTTAGAAATAACTTCATCTGCAGCATCACTGGCCAACTGCCATTCTCCCTGGTATAAATATGTTTTGCTCAAGTATGCCCATGCAGCGTATTTGGTTGGTCTTCCTGGATCTGCTTGAGTTTCCGGTAATACGGCAATGGCTGCATTAAAATCATCCTCTATTTTTGTCCAAATTTCTTCAGGAGTAATTTGGGTGTTCGATAGATAATTTCCATCCTCATCCGTATAGGAGATTCTATTGTAAAGTTTTTTAAGTTCAAAGTAAAAATGACCTCTTAAAAAACGCATTTCGGCAACGCGTTGGGTTTTGGTAGCCTCATCAAATTCGGTAGTATTTTTTAAGGCTTTTAAAACGGTATTTGCACGATAAACCCCTTCATAAAGTACACTCCACTTTTGAACAACATCTATAATTTGTCCATCAATATTGTAAATCTCCATTCTGTGAATTTGGTTTTGGTCACCTGTACCGCCACCACCTTTATAGGCATCATCAGAAAGCACATCTCCAAAACTCCAGTTGGATGCTGGCGAGTTAAAAGCATTGGAGGCTTCATTACCTTGTCCATTTAATATGCTGTAAGCAGAGATTACCAAAGATTCTATATTTTCGGGTAATTCAACCTGATCGTCTGTTAGCTCTCCAAATGGTTCTTTTTCCAAGAACTCATCGCTACAAGAGGCTAGTAACCCAATTAAGGCAAATAATATGATTATATTTTTCATTTTGTTATTTTTTTAAAAGTTGAAATTAAGACCTAAAGTAAATGTCTGTGAACTTGGATAAATACCTCTGTCTACACCAATATCCAAGTTACGGTCATCGGAATCGTAATTCTGTAATCCAATTTCAGGATCCAATCCTTCATATCCTGTAATGGTAAATAAATTGTAGGCTTCCAAATAAACTCTAATACGCGAAGCTTTTATTTTTTCAGCTACATTCTCCGGAAGGGTGTACCCCAATTGAAATGTTTTTAAGCGTAAGAATGAACCGTCTTGTACATAGTAAGAAGAAGGTCTAATATTGTTGTTAGGGTCATTTAAAGAAACTCTAGCCAAATCGGTATTCGTATTTTGTGGTGTCCACGCATTTAGAATACGATCGTTCTTATTGTAGTTGGCCAAGTTGAAAAAATCAGTATAGTATCGCGACAAATCATAAATATCATTTCCTTGCGAACCTTGAAAGAACAAAGTTAAATCCAATGCTTTGTAATTGGCCGTGAAGTTAATGCCATAGGTGAAATCTGCGTGTGGAGAACCTATAAAAGTACGATCGCGATCATCTATAACATTATCGTTGTTGATGTCCTTAAATCTATAATCCCCAGCAACGGCACTCGACTGATTACTAGAGGCCGCTTCTGCATCGGAAGCAAAAATACCTTCTACTACGTGACCATAGAAGGAAGCTATTGGTTGCCCAACTGCGGTTCTCGAGGTACTCTGGTCAAAATTTACGCTATGTAAAACCCCAGGGTCTGTTTCTATGAAATTAATACCTTCTCCTAAGGACAATAATTCATTATCAATAACAGAGAAATTAACGCCTATGTTAAAATTAAAGTCCTTTGCACGGTCACTTTGATAATCTGCCGTAAACTCAAAACCTTTGTTTTCCATCTCGCCCACATTCTGCCATTGACCGCTATTTGAAAAACCTGCTTGATCTGGTGCCAAGGTTTTAAACAATAATAAATCTTCTGTGTTTTTATAAAAGTAGTCAGCAGAAAAAGTCAGGGCATCATTGAGAAATCCAAAATCCAACCCAACATTGGTCTGTGTAGTTGTTTCCCATTTTAAATCGGGATTTGCAATTCTGGATAATGTAAAACCGGTCTGGGTACTATTTTGAGCCCCATCAATGGCGTAATTGGAATAATACGGATTACTACTATATCCAGATAGTGTTTGGTAAGCAGGGATGTCCTGATTACCTGTTACACCCCATCCGGCACGTAATTTTAAGTTGGATATAACCCCTTCATTATTAAAGAAGTTTTCTTCGGATATTTTCCAGCCAGCTGATAATGCCGGAAAAGTACCCCATCTATTATTTAACAATTTAGAAGTACCATCACGTCTCAAGGTGGCAGAAAACAAATATTTGTTATCGTAGGTATAATTTAATTTACCGAAATACGAGAATAAGGAGTACTCTATTTTATCACCGCCATTCGTTTGAGTGCCTTGGTCACCTGCATTTAATATTCTAATGTTTAGTTCATTGGTAGGAAGATCATCAATAGAAGCGGTTGTAACTTCATATAGATTTTCTATGCTTTCAATCCCGACTAAGGCACTAAAATTATGTTTGTCGGCAAAAGTTTTTGTGTAATTCAAGGTATTCGACCAAACCCAGTCGAACTGCTTATTATTTCTGACAGATAAACTATTGATTACTCGCTGAGGATTTGGCTCCTTGTAAGTAGGACTAAATGAGGTTCTGTCTGATGTAGTATAATTAAGTCCAAAATTAGTTTTGAATTTTAAGTCTTCAAAAAGTTGAATTTCGGTAAATACATTACCAAATACGCGTACCCTATTTTCGATATTATCTTTATTTCGGTATAAATTACCCAATGGATTCTGAGTATCCGATAATGGATAACCGGTGAATTCTCCATTAATATCATAAACTGGAGCAATACTTGGAATTCTGAAGGCGTCGTAAACGGCATTGCCCAACAATGAATTAGTACTGGTACCAACACTTTTGGAGTAGGCAACGGTTAGGTTTTCGCCTATTGTTACAACATCATTAAACAATTTGTAGTCGGAATTTAAACGTGCGGTTATTCTACTAAAATCGGTGTATTTTAACGTACCTTCTTGATCAAAATAGCCTAAAGAAAACATACTATGCGACTTTTCACCTCCTTTGGCCAAGCTTAGGTTGTAAGATTGGATAATGGCTGGATCAAAAATTTCGCCGACCCAATCCGTGTTGGCGGAAGGAATTGTATTTTCAGCATCCAAAAAATCAGGAATTACCGGTGTAGCACCGTTGCCATATATGGCATGGGCAGGTGTTATTCCATCATTGGCAAAACCTTGCCAATATACATTCCCATAATTTTCCGCACTTAAATTATTCGGTAAATTAGTAGTATTCTGAATACCGGAATGCATGTTGATGGAAACTTTTGTTTCGTCAGATTTTCCTTTTTTTGTAGTAATGATCACAACACCATTTGCGGCCCTAGAACCGTAGATACTCGAAGATGATGCATCTTTTAATACTTGAAGGGACTCAATATCGTTAGGGTTGATAAGATTGATACCTGAAGTTGTAGGTACACCATCTATTACATAAAGAGGATCGTTATTTCGTATCGTACTATAACCTCTAATTCTAAGGCTGCTTGGGCCACCAGGAGAGGCCGAACTTACCACGTTAACACCAGAAACCTGGCCTTGTAGCATATTGTCGACACTAGCAACAGGCTGGCTTACAACACCACCCATATCAACAATAGCGACGGCTCCAGTTAGATCACTTTTTCTTTCTGATGTATATCCTGTAACTACTACCTCGGATAATGCAGCGGCATTCTCCAATAAAGTTACAGAGATATTAGCCTCTCCGTTTAAGCTGACTTCTTGTGTAGTAAAACCTATATATGAAATGACCAAAACGGCATTTTCATCGGATACATCTATGGAGAAATTACCATCAAAATCAGTAGTAGTTCCGTTAGTGGTACCTTTTTCCATAATACTTGCACCTGGGAGCGGCTCTCCTAAATTATCTGTAATGGTACCTGATACTGTTTGTTGAAACGCGCTATATTCAGCGTTAATAATATCGTTGTTTACATGTGCATAACTGTTGGAATACAGCGCAACGAATACTAGTAAAAACAACGAACCAATATTTGTTCTTTGCGATTTTGAATACGAACATTTAATGTTCTGTCGAGGGTTTAGCATAATAAAAATAATAGAGTTTTGAATTTGTTTTTTTGTTTTGAATGTTATACTTCGCTGCCATATACTTCAGTTGTGTACTATAGTTACTAATGGCAAAAAGTACTTTTGGGGTCCCAGTTTATCTGGAGAGTTTCACGTCATAGTTAGTTCATTTAATTTTCAGAGTTTTTTTAAAAGCGCAAAATTGAACATTTAAATGCTGGGTAAAAAGGATATTGTTATTGTTAAAGAAAGCTTAATAAATACATTATTAAAATTTAATATGGGAAGTGCTGGTTTTGTCGCAACTTCTTGTATTGAGCAGAATGGCCTCGTGTAAATTCCCTAGTGAAATTGGGATACTAGGACCTATATATCAAGTTAATAAGACACTTGTATTTCTGCAAGTTCCCTATGTTTGATACAATCAATATTTTTCAATAAAATTTGAAAATTGACCATTAACTTAACATTACCATTAAGTTTAAAGATTTTTGTGTTGATAAACCCTTGTTTACTGTCAAAAGAAAACATGACCTAATAAGGATAGAACTGTAACTGGACTGGTATCGATTTCTGGAATGGCTAATTTATTTGCGATTCATGGAAACCCTTTGGTGCTACTTTAAAGGAAATTGTGCAGAGGGTGCTAAATGCCATATTGATTAAAACTATCCCTTCCTATAAATCAGACGAGTCCTTTGAATATAGTTTTTTGACTGTATCAACATATATCCTCCTTGCTGACGGCCCTGCTGTTAGGTTCTATACCATACCCAAATTTTTTGGCATAATTATAGGTGAATTCTGCCCCAAAGAATAGGATCAGGCAGGAGTAGGAAACCCATAGGAGAATTAATACAATGGTACCGGCAGCACCGTAGGTAGAACCTGGTTCTGCTTGACCAAAATAATACCCCAAGGCCGATTTGCCCATAACGAAGAGTAAGGCGGTAAGAACGGCACCGATTTTGACCGAGGGCCATTTGATATTGGCATCGGGGAGATATTTAAAAATAAGTCCAAAAAGGACGGATATGATACCTGTTGAAATCAGAAAGTCGAGCGTGTAGGCCACATAGAGGAGTACATCGGGCAAAACTTGGCGTATAAAGTCGTTTAGTACTGATATAGCGGCGGTGACTATAAAACTAACCAGCAGTAAAAAGCCAATGGCCAGGATAAAGGCGAAACTTAGAACACGATCTATAACCACCTTTTTTATTTTTGCATTGGGGTCTGCCTTAATCCTCCAAATGGCGTTCAATGAAATTTTTAGGTGATAAAATACACCGGTAGCACCAAATAAAAGAACCCCGATTCCAATGATGGTAGAAATGGTACTTTTATGTTCGCTTTGAGTTTCGGTAATCATGGCTTGAATAGAAGCTGCAGCATCTCTGCCCAAGGCCATCGAAAATTCCTCGGTCAGTTTGCCCTGTACAATTTCGGTACCCCAAACTGCCCCAACAATATTTACGATTATGACCAAAAGGGCTGGTAGTGAAAGGATGGCATAATAGGCTACGACGGCACTAGACCGAAAGGGGTCATGGGACAACCATGACTTATAAGTGTCAAGAAGCAAGTTGAGAAAAGCCTTAAAGGAAAATTGATCTTTTTTGTGGTGTCCCATTTACTGTAAGCTTTTGAAATAGTTCTGAGGATCACAACCTAATCCAATGTCCTAAATTCATTAACTTTAATACATTTGATTTTAATCCGATTCCTACTATTTGCAATCAGTGGTTACTCTTGATGCTACACTTGGATAACGAAACTATCAACCATTTTCTCGGTTACGCCTTGCAAATACGGCCGAATACACTTATATAATAAGGTCTTCAACTGATTGAAAGAGGTAGGTTTTTTTAGATAGCAATTGGCCCCCATATGATGATATTTTTCTACCTCCTCCTTAACAAAGGAAGTGGAGTAGATAATGACAGGCAACTGGGATATGCGTTCCGTTTCCCTAATTTTTTTGAGACTTGCCACACCATCCATTAGGGGCATATTTATGTCTAGAAAAACGATATCAGGCAAAACGGTTTCTTTTACCATCAATTGTCCCATAAGATAGATCCCATCCTTAAAATTACGGATTTCACATTTTATGGGCAGTGCGTCCAAAGCCTCGGAAAAGAGCATGCGGTCGTCTTCGTCATCGTCCGCTAGATAGATTTTGATGGTTTTTTTGGTGGTGGTCATGGTTTTAGGTTATTTAATCAGAAAATAATGTTACACAAGATAATTCATTTTGATTAATTTTTCGAGAATTGGAAATCATAAGGAATTAAATAACAATGAATTAACAAACGGCGATTTCGACTGCGATTATTTTAAAAAATAACGTATTTTAAGGTATGTAAATTTCTGGACCGGGATAGGGATGGTTTTCCAGATGTTTTTGAGATAAAATATAACCGGATTGCGCCAAATACAATATCTCTTTTTGGTTAATTTTTAGAGAACCTTAAAAACAATTTAAAATGAACGTACAAGCATATTTAGCATTTTCAGGAGATTGTCAGAAAGCATTGAATTTTTATGCCGATTGTTTCGATGCAGAGATAATTAATAAGCAAACTTATGAAAATTCTACGACGGATATTCCCGAATCATACCGACAAAAACTTCAACATGCCGAACTCAAGGGCAAGGGAGTTCGGATTATGGCCTATGATGCGGCACCGGATACCCCTTTGAACGGCGGCAATAAAATCCATATGGCCATTGATTTGGACAAAAGGGAGCAAGCAGAGAAGCTGTTCAGTAAGTTATCCAACGGAGGCCAGATCAATCATAACTTTATGGAAAAGGATTGGGGCGCCATGTATGGCCGTTGTACGGATAGATTTGGAATTCATTGGATGGTTAATTGCGACCTCTAATGAACCCAGAAAAACCATAAATGATCAGTAAAAAACCTAAAGCACTTTTTTATGGCACAAATTGATCCCAAAATAATACGTCAAGTATTTATTTTACTGCTTATTGTTATTTTGGGCGGACTTATATTCCAAGCTATATTTCCTTACTTTTCAGGCATTTTGGGAGCCATAACCATTTATGTGCTTTTACGCAGGCCCATGTCCAAATTAGTAAAAAAAGGATGGCCACCAAATCTTGCGGCAACAGTTTTGCTCATAGGTTCCTTTGTTTGTATTTTGCTGCCCATTTCCGGAATTGTCTTAATGTTGGGCAATAAGGTGGAAAGCGCCATTCAAAATTCAGAGAAGGTGATTTCTGCCGTGGATACTCAAATGGGGAAATTGGAAAATCAATTTGGATACGATTTTACCTCCCAAATTGATGCCAGTGCCGTATCAACCTGGATGTCTAAAAACCTTCAAGGTTTGGCCGGCGGAACCTTTAATATCTTTATCGCCGTGGCCATCATGTATTTCATGCTTTTTTATATGTTGACCAATCGTAAGGAACTCCGGGAATCGCTATTCCAATATATTCCCATTGACCAGGAAAATCTAAAGATAATAGGAGAGGAAATTAGAGCAATGGTGCGTTCCAATGCCCTTGGAATTCCTATGGTTGCCGTGGCCCAAGGTATTATAGCGCTTATAGGGTTTTTTATTTTTGGCATTAAATCCCCAATTTTCTGGGCGGTCATCGTTACTATAGGATCTATGATACCCTTTGTGGGTTCTTTGTTGGGTATTGTCCCTGTTTTTATATTATCCCTGTCCAATGGAAGTACCTTTCAAGCATGGGGAATACTGTTGTACGGCTTTATTGTTGTAGGAGCAACTGATAATTTATTTCGGCTTTTTATTCTTAAAAAATTGGATAATGTACATCCTCTGATTACCCTAATAGGAGTAATTGTTGGAGTTCCTATTTTTGGCTTTATTGGACTAATTTTTGGACCCCTACTCATAAGTCTATTCTTGATTATCGTCCGGATCTATAAAAAGGAATACGCTTCGGAAAGTGGAGACAAACTTTGACTTGCTCGATAGTGCTATCCGTAGGGTAGATCTGGAACTTGTCCAACTTTAGAACCTTACTATCAATTAATATTTTTTGCAAATTTCCCAGTGCCTAAGTAATCATGCCCTTCTGGGTAATGCGTTAGGGACCGCGGCGGCATCCCCGCAGCAGGGCAAGGGATATAGCTAAGGGCCCGCCCGACAAGGGAGGGAACGCCCATATTTATTAGGCAAAACACTTATTATTTAATGCCTTTATGAAAATTGGATTTTGACAATACTTGGCCTCACTTCTATCCTATTTTGGATCTGAAATTTTAACCATATCCTTTATAAAAAACAACCCCAACGATAAAGTAGGGGTTGTTGCAATGGTGTTTAAGCTTTTGGGTTCAAGACTACATATTGTCTATCTCTTCCTTTAATTGTTCTTTTTTCTTTCCGGTTTTTTCTTGCAGCCGGCCTAAGAACGCTTCAAACTTACCTTCGGAATAGGTTAGGTCGTTATCGGTAAGGTCTCCGTACTTTTGTTTAAACTTACCTTTTACTTGTTTCCATTTTCCTTCTAATTGATCAGTGTTCATAATATCTTCTATTTAAGGTCTGCCCTCAAGGCAGACGGGTTAATAAATTGTCTACATTAAAATTAGCCCTAAATAATACTATGCAATAGTTCAAAAGATTACAATTTTGATCCATTTAATATAGATGGAAAAATTTAAAATTTCCGTACCCTTCAGAGTTGGAATTTACAGACTGAGGTCTGTTAAAAAGGATAGCCGATGGCAAAATTGAAAATGACATTGTTGCCTCCTCCATCAAAAAAAGGAACTTTGAGACGTTCACCTTCAGGCAAATAGGGAATTTGAAGTGGGGAGGCAAAATCGAACCTCAAAACAAAACTTTGAATATCCACTCTAAGGCCAAGGCCTAAACCAATACCCAATTCCTTGGCCCAATTGGAGCCAAACTTTCCTTTCGCAACCAGCTCTTCATTGAACTCACGGCTCTCAATGGGTTCATCCTCCGGGATATCTATTTCATAGGTCAACCAAACGTTGCCGGCATCTGCGAAAACAGCTCCTTTTAAGTATGACCATATGGGGAATCTGTATTCCAAATTACCTTCCAATCTTAAATTTCCCGATTGATCGAAAAAGGAGGTTGTTCCATTTTCAATAGAACTGAATGTTCCTGGTCCAAGGGAGCGAATTGGGAAAGCCCTAACGCTATAGGGACCTCCAGAGAAAAATTGTTTTACGAAGGGCAGGGTAGAGGAGTTGCCGTACGGAATGCCCCACCCGGCATATAATCTGCTGACAAGGGATTGTTCCTTGCCCCATTTTATATAATAGCGAAAATCGATATCGGCCTTGGCATATTGTGCATATTCCAATCCAAAAATGGTATTGTTGGACCCACCTAAGAGATTTAAGGTATTCCCAGCAATATCTACACTTGTGGAAATAAAAATTGGGTGTTTCCTATTTACATCTACCAATTCGTTGAAGGTAAAGGTATAATTGAGTCCGGCGATAAACTGCTGGTCGAAACTTTGCTTCAAGAACGGGTTATTATCCAATATAGCCGTGAATTCTTCAGTGGTATTGGAAAGTTTTACATAATTGACGCTAACCGGGTTAAGTTCATGGTATACGAACCTATTGGCATTCCATGAATATCCAAAAGAGCTGTTAAATGAACTCAGCGTATAAAGTTTGGTCCGTTTTAGGAAGTCGGTCCCCAAACTAATTTTGGTCTTTGGTACCGCGTACTTAAAGCGTTTGGGGGAAAAGGGAAGGAGCCTTGGAATAATTAGATCGGTTTTCAGGCCACCCGCTATACTGCTTAGACCAGTATTCTTCCCGCCCGATAGCTGTGTTTCATAGGCAAAGTTGCCGGTTATACTTAGGGTTTCCCCTCCTTTAAAAAGGTTTCGGTTGTTATAGGTAAGTGACAATCCGGGTCCGGCAAAACCGTTGGATTTGGTTACCGCTTGCAATTGGGCACGTACAGATCTTTTTGTGAGCGGAGAAAGTAAGATGTCGGCGGACAAGGAGGCAGTACTGTCAGCCACGGTAGAATCCAATTCATTAAAGCGAATATTTACGTACTTATAGACTCCAAGGGCTGAAAGCCTGTTACTGGTACGCCTGGCGGCTTCCGAATTATATTTCTGTCCCTTGCCAAACAGAATGTATGGCTCCAATTTTTTTGGTTTAAAAAATTCTTTTTCCTGGAAAAAATTGATGCCGTTGATTTCGGTAACTTTTGATTGATACTCCTTATCCGTATCGATGGAGAAATTGGCATAGACCGAAACGGAATCAATGGTATAGGCTTTTATCGTTTTTTTGGGAAGATTTCTTTTTAACCGAAGAAAGAGGTCGAACTTTTTGTTGTCATAGCGATTGGTGTCGGCTTCAAAAATCAAAAAATCGGGATTAAAATTATAATACCCTCTTTGTTTTAGCTGATGGTCTATTCGCTCCCTTTCAAATTTCATCAATTCTAGGTCAAACCGATCTCCTAGCTTAATTTCTGTTTCCTCCAAAGCCTTTTCAATTTCGGAATAGATGCTTAGGGAGTCTTTTTCCAATTCAAATTTTTCCAAGGTATAGGGCTTGGGCAATGTTAGGGTGTACTTTATGGAGGCATATTTTTGGGTACTATCTATCATAGATGTTACCTTGCTATAGAAGAATCCGCGATTATCCAATCTGTTCAACATTAGTTGTTCTATTCGCTGTGGATTAACATCTGAGAGATAAACCGGTTCCTCGCCAATTTTTTTATTGAGCCATCGGTTGATAAAGCCAGGTCTTTTCTTTTGTGCCTTGTAGTGGAAATACAGACCTGTTCTCATTCCCAAAAATTGGGAATTGGGTTCCGGTGCCAAGAGGGTGTGCAGTTCCTGGGTTACCTTTTTGGGGTTCTTGACCTCATCTTGAAATGAAATATCAACATCTGAACCGGTATATAAGGTTTCACCCTCAGGGATGTATTTACCAACACTGCAGGAGTAAATGCTTACAAGGAAAAGCAGGGTTACTATATACTGATGTGCTTTTATTTCCTTCAATCTTTTATTCGTTTTTTGGTTGTTGTTTGTCTTTCCCCTCAGTCTTTTCGACTTCTTTCAAAGGGTTGAACAATTGACTGAATCTATTAAATTCCCTATTGAAGATCAAGGCTACCCCAGTTACGATCAATTGTCCGTCTATAATGTTCTCGTACTCATTTTTTCTAAAACCTCTTAGTCTGTACCGGCCATCTTTTGTAAGTAAATATTCCAAGCTTACATTACCTATAATCGGGGTTTCCTCTTGCCCTGGCTGTGCACTTCCTTCAACATCAACGGCACTTCCAGCGGTAACGATCAAGCGGTCGTCAAATAATTTTTTCTTAGCGTTGATATTCAGCTGGGTGCGGTCCTGGGGACTTTCGCCTTGGTAATCGGTAAAACTGTCCAGATCAAAATCCAGCTCGAACCCGGAATGGCCGAAGACTCTGTCGGAAAAAGCGTTTAGTTCTCCGGACAGGACTTTATTTACATTGTCCCGCGCTATGGCGGCCGTACCGCCAATACTTCCGTCGCTTCCGGAATCGGGATAAAAACGGTTGAGGGCCAACAAGGAAAACACCTGTTTGTTTAGCTCCGCCTCTTGTTGGTTTAATTGTTGCACCCTTCCGTAAACAGCACCCCCCAATGATCCCTGTTCATCTTCAGGCATATCTAGCTCAAAGGACAATTTAGGTTCCAACAGTTGGCCATCTACATTTAGATAGACCAAAAATGGCAGTACTTGTCGGTACTGGTTGGTTACGCTAATATCCTCGCTTGATACTACGGAGGACATCAAGGGGGAAGCAGAAGTTTCTACCTTATAGGTTGCAGTAACGTCCAACTTGGCATCGGTAGGATCACCTTGCCAGATTATGGTGCTATTGGGGTTAATCAGAAACCTCCGGTTCACCAGGTTGTAAAGATTGGTCTCGTAATGTCCGGAGTTAAGTTCATACCTTCCCGTTAGTTGGATCCTACCATTAGGCTCCATATTAAGATTAAGGGAGGCGTCCCCGGAGACCAGAAGGTTATCCCCGGTTCGCTTATCAATAATAATGTTAAAATTGGAATCATCGGCTATTTCTAAAATGGCTTTGACATCAAGGCCTTTAAAGAATGCCGTAGTCTCTTCAGAATCATTTCTGGTAAGAATGGCATCCGGATTCTGGCGGTTTACAAAAATGACCACCCCTTCACGTTCTTGAATATCCATCTGGGATTCGGGTACCACATAGGTTACATCGGTACCTTCCCGCACACGGAGTTTTCCATCTATTATAGGAAGTTGTAGATCGCCCTTTACAGAAAGGTCTATATCTAAATCCGCCTTTCCATAGAACAATTCGTAGTCTTTTTCTGTTGAGTTAAGAACCTGAAATTGTTTGGCATTGAGCTCAAGGTCAAATTTTGGGTTGAGCATGTCTTTTGTTCCGATAGTGCCATCTAGTTGAAATTTGCTGTCATTGGCATCGGCAATTTGGAAATTATTCAAATAAACTCCGCCAGTATCAAGTTTTAAGGTTTCTTCGGATATTTTAAAAACAGCGTTTAAGCTGGCTACATTAAATTCGGTTTCATAAAAATTGATGGTTCCTGTGTATTCCGGTGAACTGGTGGTACCGGAAACATTTATTTTTCCGGAAAGATATCCGTGGCTGTTTTTCAATTGTCCAAAGGAAAAATCCTCTATAACCTTCAGGTCTATTCTATTTAGGTCCAAATCCAGATTCAATTGGGCCCCTGTTTCGGCAGCAGCAAAATCTCCCTGTAAATCTATGTCCAAGCCACTACCTTTAAGGGCCAGATCAAAATCATAGGTATTATTGTTCTGAGAAGTGGCCTTTAGGGATAAATTGCCTAATGGGTGCTGCATCACCTCTAAGTTGTCAATTTCATAATCCGCCACAATTCCAGTTGCCCCATAGGGATTTTCCATGGTTAAATTCCCGTTTACCATGCCGGTGGCCAAGGGGGAATCCGGGTTTAATAGACTTAGGAATGTTTGCAGTTTAAATTGATTGAAATCTAAGGTTAGTTGGGTTTCCCCTGCATCTGAAACCTGATTCCTCATCTCAAGTTGTTGTGAATTTCTGGTTAAATTCACATTCTTAAAGCCTAAATGATTAGTGGCGAAAGTGATCCGGTTATCTTCAGGGATTATCCATTCCTTCTTGTTGAATAAGAGGCCGTCAGGATTAATCTGGAGCAGGGTGGTATCTTGGGTCAGTACCATTTTAGAAGCAATATGTACTATTTTTTCCTTGTCGTCCCATGAACTGAAATCCAACAATAATTCCTTGTTTTTAAGGGTTCCCTTAAGATATGTTTTTTTAATGTGTACTGGATCCGCCATAAGGTTTAAAAGGCCAGCAGTAATGTTAAGGTTAGTGGAGTCGCCAATTATGGAAAGTTTTAAACTATCTAGGGCAATACCCTTGAACCTAGCATTGGGTACATTTAATTGAAAATTTAAGTCCTTGGATCTGGCATCAAAATTAGTTCCTATAGTTATGGGGTCCAATTGTTCCATATCTTTCAGCAACACTTCGGTAAGAAGGGTAATGGGATTTATTTTCAGATCCATTTTAAGTTTTACTGAATCGGTAGGGGAGTGGGCAATTAAGCTATCCGTAAAGTAATTTTTGAAGTGTTCGGTAAGCGCAGTATTAATAGCAGAAGGGGAGGCATTCGATTTTAATTTGCCGTTTAGGAAACCGCTTTGTATAGTTACATCTGTACTTGTGGAGTCTATTTTGGTATTTAGCAAGATGTCATCCATTTGATACTGCTGACCATCGTAGACCGCTATGCCATTTTTTATTCGGGTATTAAATACATAGTTATTGGTGTTCCCTTCAAACTTGGCTTCCAAATCCAATGCAGTCTTAATGTTATCGTTGCTGACACCTAGCGCTTCTAGGTCTGCTCCAATAACATTCAGGTTTAATTGAGCCCTTAGTTGGTTTGGATCCAAGTTCAAACTTGTATTAGCGGTAAAATTCAGGTTATCATCTTTAAAGTTAAGCACCATATTGCCTTCGCCGTTTTGGATTTTTCCTGATAGTTCAAGATTTGAAAAATCATATTTGTTAAATCCCAATTGCGTGAAATCGGATTCAAATTCTGCATTCAAAGTACTTAGTCCGTCCCCATTAGCAGTGGCCTTTATTGTAGAGGTTACGGGACCTAACTGTTCGTTTTTTAACAACTTTCCCAGTTGAAGGCTATCTACCTTGAGAATTCCCTCAAAGGATATTTGGTCTTTATTGGTATAGTGTCCGTTAAGTTGGATTTTACCTTCCGGTATTTTCAATAAAGCCTCGCCAGCGATGTTTTTTAGGTTGCCATGGCTTTTGGCTTGTAGCAAAATGGTCTTGGGAATTGCAATATTCAAATCTTTTTCAGAAATGAATTGTTGTATATCTTCCCGATTGGATGTTGCTTGCAGCACGGGAAAATCGAACAATATAGAATCGGTTGTCATAATCCTGGACAGCTGCCCTTTCCCTAGCACTGAACTCTTGCTCCAATCCAATCGTAGGTCTTGGATATCAACTTCACCAAGTGTACCTGATGCCTTGAAATTCCCCGTTAGGGGATGCTGTTGGGCTTTATAAAAATAGGGGTTTTTCTCTAGGTCTGATTGGAAAAAGATAGCGTCTGCCATTGCGAGTTGTAAAATGGGCATTTGCAGATCAATTTTGGCCTTTTCCGGGGAATTGATCAATTGTTCTATGGACAGGTATTCCATGTTTAGATCAGCGCTTAGCCAACTGGCATTGGTCTTTAACTCCAATCCCGAAATGCTTGCCCTGCCCTCGTCAAGTTCGGCCTTGAAAATTAGATTGCGCAATTGAAAGCCACTTTTATCCACAAAGGATAATCGCTCCAACTTTATACCAGCTTTTTTGGGCCGGTAGAAGAGGTCATTGCCTTGAAGGCCAAGATTTGAAAGGAAAATATCATTGGGGTTGAACTGACCTATCTTGGTTGAATCGTTGCCAAACTTATACTGTACAGAATTATTGTCGAGGGTGATGTTATCCGCCTTGATCAAAAAATCTAGCCAGGTAAATTCTACATTTTCCGGAGCATTTCCGGTAGCGTCCGTTGGGGTAAGTTCCTCTTTCTTGAAATTTAACGAAATGTCGGAATTTTTAAGGGATAGCGACCCTATTTCCACCTCCTTATTTTCTAATTCGGCCTTGGGGATCTCAATCACAAAATCACCTAGGGCTGCATGAGCCAGTATACCGTCGGGAATGGAGTTGTAATTGGCCCTTACATTATGTAGTCTTAAATTGTGGACCACCAGAAATGGCAGTGGGGTTTGTGTGCTATCATTCTCTACAACAGCATTGGTCCGCTTGGTCTGTTTGTAAGTGATGTAGGTATCGGAAAGTTCAACATCTTCTAGGTTAAAATCCAAGGCCTCCAGATCAAGGGTATTGGTTTTTACATATAATTGTCCTAGATCAAGTTTACTTTCCAAGCCCAGAAAGGCATCATTGTATTCAATTTTGAAGTCGGAAAAATTAAGCGAGCCTACACTTATGTTCATAGGTTCTGCCGTTTGTGGCTGGGCAGTGGTGTCTTGTGGTACCAAGGCTTCCAATATAAAATCAAAATTGAATATACCCGAATCCGCACTACGGCTTATTTGTGCCCTAACACCATCCCATTCCACGGACTTGAGGTTAAGGTGGTTCCTTAAAAGAAAGGGAGAAAGGGGAATGTTGGCTTCCAAGGTTTTTGAATACAGTAGGGTATCACCTTTTTTGTCCTCCAAGTAAAGGCCTTCCAGCAAAGCATTCCCAGAAAAGGTAATAAAGAGTCGGTCTATTTCAACTTTGGTATTGGTCTTATTGGCTATGTAGCTGGTGGCCTTTTCGACTATTATAATTTGCCCTCGTGGACTTCTTATAAAAAGGACCAATACGATAAATAGTAGAGCAAGTACCAACATAAACTTGGCCAAACTGCTAAAAAATCGATATTTAAATTTCTTCTTCTCCATGTAGGCAGATACCGGTCAAAGATCATCATAAATGCAGAAATAAATGAACTTTTATAGATCTTAAACTAACTTATAAAATAATCTGAATGAGTTCCAGTTGTTTTGGATACCTGCCGGTGAAATAGGATTGTTCATTAGCGACTACTTTTATTAAAATGGGTTTTAGATCAAGAACTCTTCCTTTTAAGGTTAGTATTTTAAAGAATTAATCCTATTCTTGTAGTTTCATATCCATGTTTAACTTGAAGAATAATTTAGTTGTAATATGGATTGGGGTTGGTTTTTAATAAAAGGCTTGAAGCTAGTCGGAATAAAAATGAGTGAAAAAATAATAAACAAAGGGTAATAATATGGCATCGGGATTTTTTGCGTTGTTGGACGATATAGCCAGTTTGATGGATGATGTTGGGGCCATGACTAAAATAGCGGGAAAGAAAACCGCGGGTATTTTAGGGGATGATCTTGCAGTAAATGCGGAAAAGGCCTCTGGATTTGTTTCTTCCAGGGAAATCCCTGTATTATGGGCCATTACTAAGGGCTCGTTGTTGAACAAATTGATCATACTTCCCATTGCTTTTCTGCTGAGTGCAATTTTCCCTGTGGCGATCACGGTGATCCTGGTATTGGGGGGATTCTATCTGGCGTATGAAGGGGTGGAGAAAATTTACCATTTTATGGTACCCCACCAAAAGCCAAAAGCTGGGAAAGTGCAAATCAACCTAAGTAAGGATGAAATTTTGCTTTTGGAAAAGGAAAAGATTAAATCGGCCGTTATTACAGATTTTATCCTGTCCGTAGAAATAGTAATTATAGCCCTTGGAACGGTGGTGCAACAACCTATTTGGACTCAGGTCATGGTAGTTTCCATTATTGCCCTAGTGGCAACTGCAGGGGTCTACGGAATTGTTGCCATGATAGTAAGGATGGACGATTTGGGCCTGAGACTAATTGAATGGAACGGCAAAAAGCACAGCATATCCGATTCCCTTGGAAGGTTTTTGGTAGGGGCACTGCCTGTAGTTGTTAAAAGTTTATCGGTAATAGGGACTATAGCCCTGGTCTTGGTGGCTGGGGGCATTTTTGTACATAACCTAGCATTTCTTCATCATTGGTTAGAAGCATTGCCGGCAATATTGGGGGAATTTTTAGCCGGTCTGCTTATGGGTTTCCTATGTTTATTGGTGGTAACGTTATTTAAGAAATTTTTTGCCAAGATTAGGCTAAACCGGGATACCCACCATTAAACAAGACTTGCCCATTTACCTTTTTAATAACTGGGAAGGACCTATTTTGCCGCTTACTGGAAATTAATCAAAATTTGATTGCCGAATTAAATTATTTCTGAGCTTCACGTCGGATACCCATTGGAAATTTATCGGATACCATTGGTCCTTAATGACTGTCCCATTTGAAGATTCTTTCATATTTCTTTTTAAGAAAACTTGATTGTCCTCAGAAAAAACATGTTGCGTCTCAATAACATCATGGCAGATGCTGCAAAGGGTATTAGTTCTATTTTTCATCTTAAATATTCTTTTTATATCTGTTCCTGCCCATATTGAAAATACCTACTTTGACCCCGATTCCTGCGGAGAAACCATTTATTCTTTTTACCGGATCAAAGTTTTTGGAGTCATTTACCTTATTTGAAATTCGGTACTTTACTCCTGCTTCCAATTGTAGGTATCTGGAGATGTTGAACAAGGCGTTGATCCCGGGTTCAACTATAAAAAAGGCCTGTGCGTTATCTTCAAATTCATCTTCGTCAAAATCATTGTGACTATAGTTGTCATCTATATAACCCATACCACCAGCCCCGATCAAGACAGGAAATGAGAGACTCACAAGGTTTTTGCTGAAGAAGATAGGTTCCAAATGTAGACCTCCATAACCGCCAATAAGATCTTCGTCGTAGGAGGATATTCCCCTATATATGTTTTGGTCCGAATAAAAGAAAGTGCCAATGAATCCTATTTCGAACTGTTGGTTGGCCACATAGGCCACTTTAAAACTGGTAAAATAGCTGTCCTTGTCATCAATTTCTCCATAGTGGGTAGTAAGACCTAGATATACCCCATGTACTACATTTTTTCGATCATTAAACTCCATATAATCGCCTGAGGTGTCCTGTGCAAGGGTTGGAATAATAAATCCTAATAGAAGGGGAAGTAAAACTGCTGTTCTTTGTTTCATTTTTTTTGATTTTTGATTGATGATGTAACAGTAGACAACAAACTCTATAAAAAGTTGCATCTTTTGTTCACTTTTTTTTAATTTTTATTGAAGATCCTTTAAGAGAATTACCCCTTTTTCACCTGTTATGGATACGGAGCCTTGTTTGGAATTACCGTAGGTAGCTTTTATTTCGCGTATTCTTTTTCCTTTGTCAAGCATTTTGGTCTCCACTTTTTCGAAGGATTTTGGAAGGCGCAACAAGCCTTCCTCCAAGGTTGCTTTAAATTGAAATGAGAAATCGTGAATATTAAGAACAATTTCCGAAGATTGTTGCTGAATCCTAATTTTGGCGTCGGCACTATGTATGGTCAATACATTGAATTCTGCGATTTTCATCATAAGATCAATTTCATCATCTACATTGGCCAATTCTACATTGGAAAATTCCAGTTCCCCGTGTATGGCTCCTACTTCATCAATAGTAATTTCATCCTTGCTGGAATAAATTTCCAACATCGAAATTTCTTCCAAATCCATCACCGAACCGCTACTGGTCAATCTTAAGTCCTTGGATTTACCAAGCGATAAACTGCCATTTTTTAAATTTATGCTGCCAAAGTTTATGTTTTTGGCCCTTAGTTTCCCGTATTTTAAAGCGATATCAGCGTTTTTAAGGTTTTTGTTGATCCAGATATCTCCATGTTGAACGTCTATTTTTAATTTGCCCGTCCAATCCTCTAAAATTACATCGCCAAACTTATTAGTGATATCCACAACCGCATTGGCAGGTAAATAAATGGAGTAATTTATCTGTACATTACTTCGGTCAAAATCGAACGGATTTGCTTTGTTGAAATACTCTGCGAAAAAGCCTTTGTTTTTTTCTGCAATCTCAGAACTAATAGTAACAAAATCGGACATGGTCTTAATATTAGGCTCGATGCGATCCAGCAGGTTCTGTGCATTTTCCCTTTTTTTATGGGAGGTAGTTATATCTACGGTAACCGAAATGTTGTTTTTGGACCACCCATGGATAGTTATGTTCCCGTACTTATTGTCCAACTGGAGTTCTCCCGCATTGGTCATTTCAAAAGTTTCCGATATGGTTTTCGATACTTTTTCCTGGGCGATCATTAAATTGGCCATAAGGGCCGCTGCTATACATATTAGCAAGTTTTTATAAGGTGTATCCATAATCGTCATTTATCATTTTTGAGTCATTTATTTGCCTCAACAAGTTTTCTATGAGTTCAATTCTCTTTTTGTAGTTGCCAATAATGGCTTCCAGGACCCTTTCGTTATTTAGATTCTTTTCCATTTCCAATTTTAGAACTCCGTATTCTTCATCCAATTCGTCCATGAAGGAAAGGAATTCATCTTTATCTTCCTGCGATAGATCCGGATGGTTTTTCACCATTAGTACCTGATGTTGTACTAGACTACTATAATGCATATCTATGTCCTGGAGTTCTTGGGAAACTACACTGTTCTGCCCGGCAGAACGGTATTCACCATAAACTGTAATGCCAATTAAGGTGGATAAAAGGAACACCAATATTAAACTGGCTGCCACACGGAATATGGGGGACTTCCACAATGGAACTACCTTTGGCCCGGTAGTGGACAGTTCCATTTCTATATTGGCCCACATTTTGGATTTGTCGGCCTTATGCTCATCGAACAAGGCCTTGTTGTCCCTAATATGTTTTTCAAAATGATCCATTATATTTCTTTTATAATTTCAAGTAGCTTTTTTTTTGCCCTGTGGTACTGTGATTTAGAGGTGGATTTGGATATTTCCAGAACCTCCCCAATCTCTTCGTGATCATAACCTTCTATCAAGTATAGTTGTATTATCTGTCGGTAACCTGGTGGAAGTTTTTTAATTCCTATTTTCACCCTTTCAATATCCAGGGCCTCTGCAATTTCAATTGGTTCTTCCGAGAGGTGGTATTCATGGTCAATTATAGGTACTAAGGGAATCCGTTTTAACTTTAAATGGTTAATACTTTTATTGATTACTATTCTTTTTAACCAAGACCCAAAGGTGCTTTCATATCTAAAATTCCCCAAGCTTTTAAAGGCCTCTACAAAACTGTCCTGAACCGTATCTTCTGCATCCTCCTTACTGCCCAGCATTCTCATACTAACATTGTACATGGCGTCCACATACTGTTCGTACAATTGAAACTGGGAGTTTCTGTCCCCTAACTTGCTCTTTTCTACAAGTTCTTGGTGCGTAAAGCGAATATTGGTTTCCAACTAAATAAAATGGTTTAAACGGTCCAAACTGGGGAAATTTCATAATAATAGACAACCAATGGTCCGAAAAGTTGCATCTATTGGGGAAAATATTTTTTACGGCCTTGTTTTTATCTCTACTATTTCTCTTTAAAGCCCCATGGATAAGGCTGTTTATGGCCAATTAGAATTATAGGATCAGATGTGAAATAGTTTTTATTGCCTGTATATGCAACCTTTTGTTTTTTGAAATGTCAATAGCCCTGTAACAATAAGACGCTTCAAAAAGTGAAATCAAGAAATCAAAAAGTAAAAAGTACCGAACCAAAAGCCTTAATACATCTAAGTTATGCCCTTGGATACTTTTGTCACAGTTACTTACTACGGTTAATGTACTCGAATCTGGCTTCCGATAATCTATCCAGTCATAGAATGTTATCCGGAAAAATAAGGTTCGGATTTTCATTTCAGAACGCTTGGAAAGAAATGAATACACAATTTTGCGACTTGAAAATCAAATGAATTTTTAGAAAACGAATTAACGCGAATAATTTGTTTGGAAAGCCAGGAGGTCCGGTTGAGGTATGGAAAACATACTCTGGAATAGAATTATAAAGTAGGCAAGGGCAAAAGCACTCAATTATAAATACTTAAAAAACAAATTGTATGGAGCAATAAAATAATTCAATAAAAGACATAGGGATCCCCATTATACTTAGGAAGTTTATTCGTCAATCAAAACTTTTCGGGGGTGTGCCTTTAGGTCGATTTTTGGACATTATCATGAGAAATAAACGAACAATCAATAAAGAATTATTCAATAATCAAAGAATGAAAAATATTTTTCTAATACTAATATTATTTACCACTATTTTATCCGCCCAGGATAGGTATACGATAAGTGGCGCCATTACAGATGGCAGCAACGGGGAAACCGTCTATGGGGCATCGGTTTTTTTGGAGGGGACCGCAATAGGGGTAATGACCAATGAGTATGGTTTTTACTCCATCACCGCTCCAAGGGGAGATTATAATTTAATTATTTCCTATATAGGTTTTACCGAAATAAAAAAGGAGATCAATTTGTATCAAGATCAAAAATTCGATTTTGAGATCTTGGAGTTTTCCACTCAATTGGATGAAGTTGTGCTCACTGCCGATGAACCGGAACGTGCTATTCTAAGAAAACCGGAAATGAGCGTTTCCAAACTAAATATCAAAACAGTTAAGCAAATGCCGGTGGTTTTGGGAGAGGTGGATATTATCAAATCACTTCAGCTACTTCCCGGGGTTACCAATAATGGAGAGGGCTCCAGCGGTTTTAACGTGCGAGGTGGTGCTGTGGACCAAAATTTGGTGATGTTGGATGAGGCTATTATTTACAATACCTCACATCTATTCGGTTTCTTTTCGGTTTTTAATGCAGATGCCATTAAGGACATGAAACTCTATAAAGGGGGGATTCCGGCACGTTTTGGAGGTAGAACTTCTTCTGTCTTGGATATCCGTCAAAAGGACGGGAACAGTAAAAACTTTGGACTTACTGGAGGCTTAGGCCTTATATCGAGTAGATTGGCTATGGAAGGTCCTGTTTTTGGTGATCGTGGATCTTTTTTGATTGCCGGAAGGGGCTCCTATGCCCACTTGTTTCTAAAGGCGGCCGGCCAACCTAACAGCGCCAACTTTTATGACCTTAACCTCAAGACCAATTATAGCCTCAATGATAATAATAAACTGTTTCTCTCCGGATATTTTGGGAGGGATGCGTTCGATTTAAATGGAAATTTCACAAGTAGTTATGGGAATATGTCCGGAAACCTTCGTTGGAACCATATTTTTAATGACCGCTTGTTTTCCAATGTTTCCGTCATTTTTAGTGAATATGATTACGACTTGGGGTTGGATATCCTAGAATTTGAATGGGTTTCTTCCATCAAGAATTACAATTTAAAATATGACCTAAAATATTATGCCAATGAGCAATTTAAATTGGATTTTGGGGCAAGTGCCATTTATTACGATTTTGATCCTGGAGAAATAAAACCAACTACCGATACCTCTCCCATAAACCCCTTTAAATTAGATCAGAAAAGGGCTTTTGAAAGTGCATTGTATATCAATGCAGAACATAAACTTAGCGATAATCTGACAGCGCAGTACGGGTTGCGATATAGTGGATTTAGTAGACTTGGGGGACAAGCCATGATAGCATATGCCAATGACCGACCAGTAGTTTATAACAATTTACTGGGCATTTATGAAAGGGGCACGGAAGTAGGTGAAACCTATTATGGGAAAAGTAAAAGCATTAAGGATTTTGGCAACCTTGAACCCAGGGCTTCCGTGGCATATCAATTGAACGACCTATCTTCTATCAAGGCCGGTTATGCCAGAACAACACAGTACATACATTTGTTGTCCAATACAACTTCCGTAACACCCTTGGATGTTTGGACACCCAGCGGGAAATACATTAAGCCCCAAATTTCCGATCAATATGCGTTGGGCTACTTTAGAAATTTCAGGGATAAAATGTACTCCATGGAGGTAGAGGCCTATTTCAAGACCACGGACAATAGGATAGACTATTTGGATGGTTCTGACCTTATTGGGAACAATACTATAGAGACCGAAATTCTCAATGGTGAATCCAGGGCCTACGGACTTGAGTTTTTGGCCAGAAAAAATGAGGGGAGATTAACGGGATGGTTTGCCTATACCTTGTCCAAATCGGAACAGCGAACCCTGGGCGGAAAAGCAGGAGGCCTTGGAATAAACGACGGCGAATGGTATAACACAGCCTATGATAGAACGCATGATTTTTCAATTACGGGAGCCTATCAATTAAACGAAAAATGGTCGTTTGGAACCAATCTTGTTTTTCAAACAGGTAGGCCGGTAACTTACCCCAATGGACAATACACCTATGAAGGCCTGTCCATTGCCAGTTATTCGGATAGAAACTCGGACAGATTACCGGCTTATCACCGCCTTGATCTTTCAGCTACTTATGTACCCAATAGAAAACCGGATAACAAATGGAAAGGGGAGTGGGTCTTTGGCCTGTATAATGTGTACAACCATAAAAACGCAGCTTCCATATCCTTTGGTCAAAATGTGGAGACCGGGGCAAATGAGGCCACTAGAACGGCAATTTTTGGTATCGTTCCTTCAGTAACCTATAATTTTAAATTTTAAGAACATGAAATCATATTTAAAGCTTGCAGTAGTTGCAATAATTGTAATTTTCACCTCTTGCACCGATGTAATAGATCTAGAAGTGCAAACGGCCCCAACAAGATTAACTATTGAGGCATCCTTGGATTGGGAAAAGGGAACATCGGGTAATGAACAGACCATAAAGCTGAGTACTTCTACCCCTTACTACGACAATACTACTGTTACCGCTGTTTCCGGGGCAGCTGTTAAAGTTACGAACAATACGGATGGTTCGGAGTTTGTATTTGAGGATATGAATAACGGGGAGTATACAACTTCATCATTTGTTCCGGTAATTGGTCAGTCCTACACCCTACAAGTATTATATAAGGGGGAAACCTACACGGCCACTGAAACTCTAATGTCCGTAGTGGATATTTCAGAACTTTCCCAATCTAGGGAAGATGGATTTGACGACGAGATTATGGAAATCAATATAGCCTTTATGGACCCGGAGTCTGAGGAAAATTACTATCTAATAAAACTTAAGGAACGGGGTGATCTTTTGGTGGAATTATTTGATGTGGAGGACGAGTTTGCCAACGGAAATGAGATTACGCTATTTTATGAGAAACAGGAGGATAAGGATACCAATACCAAGGAATTTGAGACGGGGGATATTGTAGATGTAGAGTTATTGGGAATTTCAAAAGCCTATTATGACTATATAGGTATCCTAATATCGCAGAATGAACCAAGTGGCCCTTTTGGGACTACTCCGGTTGCTCTAAGAGGGAACTGTGTTAATCTCACCAAGCCCGATAATTATGCCTTTGGCTATTTTAGATTGACGGAGGTGGTAAAAAAAAGTTACACTTTTGAATGATTTTCTCTAATTTAAGACCAAGATGATAAAAGCAATAATTTTTGACCTCGATGGAACGCTGGTACAGACCGAAATACTAAAGGCGGAATCTTATGCCCAAGCAATTCAAATATTGACCAAGGGGTCGGTATCACGGGAAATGGTCCTGAATAGTTTTGGGAAGTATGTGGGCTTGCCCAGGGCCGGAGTAGTAAGGGGACTTTTTGAGGAATATAAAGACTCCTTGTCAGAACACTTTAATAGCCTTAGTGCTGAGGCTGTACAAGAAAGAATTATTAAGAGCAGACTTGCCATATATCATCAGATGCTTAACGATAAAAAACTATTGTCCAGTTATTTTTGTCCATATAACCTTGGCTTGCTGCATAGTGCTCACAAGGAAGACTTTCGAACAGTAGTGGCCACCATGTCACATCGTGCTGAAGCTGAGAAAGTAATAGGAGCGATGGGGATTAGCGGAAAATTGGATATAATCCTCACTAGTGATGATATTGTACAGGGTAAACCAGATCCCGAGATTTATATAAAAGTTAAAGAGCTGCTTAAAATGCATTCGAATGAATGTTTAGTGATTGAAGATTCGGTAAATGGAATTAAAGCGGGACTTGCTGCTGGTATGCATGTCTTTGCAGTAACCAACCAGATAACCAGAAGTCAAGTCCATTCCTCAAATATCCTTGACCCCTATTTTATAATAGACGATGCAAAGGAACTTAGTAAAAGGGTTTATAATTTTATTGAAAAGAACAAGTAGGGCGAAGGGCCATTTAATTGTAAATCCTTGTAGTTACAAAATGGATTATAAGTATATCCTTAGGTGTTATAGACCTAGATGAATGGGCTTGGTATTAAGGTTCGGGATTGTAATTCCTAAACGGAGCGGCAGGTAGACCTTCCTTGTTGTATAAATTGGCGCCAAAAGGGTTGTCTGCCCAGGCGTATCGGACATAGGTTGGGTTGGCAACGGAATCGTTTTTAACAACCACCGTATTTCCGACTATTTTGGCAGCTGCCCAAACAAAGTTTTCATCGGGTCCTGATATTTGAAACTGCCGCAGTGTCAAGCCATCATTGGCCATTAATCCACCTCCCACCGACTTGAAAGAAATTATAATTTGATTATCCTTTATTTTTGAGGATTTAAAAATAGGTCCAGAGTTCACAACGTTTTCGTTGTAGGCCACCTTTTGGGCATTTAAAGCCAATCGTTGCCCAACACTTTCTTTATTCAGTGGGTGTATATCATTCCATTCTCCAAGGTCTGTAGCGACCACCATTCCGGTATTGGCCAGTTTAAGGGTATTCAATTGCGCGTGCCTCAATTCTGCCCATTGGCTTTCTGAAGGTATCATTTCCTCTTCCATATAATTGGCTAATTGCACATAAATAAATGGGAAATCTCCCATATTCCATCTTGCTCTCCAGTTGTTTATCAAGGCAGGAAAAGTGTGATAATATAATTTTGGATTTTGAGTGTTGGATTCTCCCTGATACCATATAGTGCCTTTAATTTTGTAATTTAATAGTGGGGCTATCATGCTGTTGAAGAGACCGGCAGGTTGCCACCTAACAAATGTTGGATTTGGTAAAGGTTCCATAATGGTTCCCAATTGGTATTTCCAACTGCCTTTTAAATCTATACTATCCTTCCCAACAGAAAGAAAATAGGGTTTATCCATTATAAAGCCGCCTTTTCCCTGTTGGTTTATCAAACGTATGGTGATGGTATTTTTTCCAGGAACCAATATGTTACTGGGAATTTTATATTTTCTGGGGGGGTATTGATATCCAGTGCTGCCAATAAAAGTACCGTTCACATATACATGGTCCTGATCTACGCTTCGCCCCAGCCATAATTTTGCTTCCTTATCCACCATATTTTGGGGAATTTCAATGCTTCTTCTAAACCAAACTACACCGTCAATATTAGGGAGACCTTGATCTTCCCAATAACCGGGAACCTGCATGCTGCTCCATGTATCATCATTATAATCCTTTAGAAACCATTCTGATCCCCTTACAAAACCTTTGTCCATTTCATTGAGTAGGGCAAACCAATCTTGTTGACGCTTTTGGTCTTTTTGTTCTGTTTTGGAAATCAGATCTGGATCCTTAAAACGTTGCAGTGTGTTATAAGCGGTATCAAAAGGTTTTAAGGCGCCTTCGCTCATCCAGGCCTCAACGGGCGATCCCCCCAAAGCGGCATTGATCAGGCCTATGGGAACCTGATATTTTTGATATAATTCCTTGGCGAAAAAGTAAGCAACTCCTGAAAACTCCATTAAATTTTCTGGTGATGCTTCCATCCAAGTTCCATGACTTAGGTTTGTCTGTTCTTGGGTAAAGTTATACGCATCTGGTACCAAAAATTGCCTAATTTTGGAATTCTTGGAATTTTTTATGGTTTCGGGATAGTGATCTCGAAGCCGGTTCATGGTCAGTTCCATGTTGGATTGGCCAGAGCAGAGCCAAACATCTCCTATTAGAATATTTTTAAGGGTAATAGTGTTTTTGGTACCTTTTAGCTCTAATTTATAAGGGCCGCCAGCCTTTTGAGCTGGAATCGTTACATGCCATTTCCCTTGGTTATCCGTTTTGGTCTTGTATACTTTGTTTTTAAAATTGACGATTATTTCTTCTTCTGCCGAGGCCCAGCCCCAAATTATAATGTCGGTCCCTCGCTGTAATACCGCACCATCACTAATTAGCTTGGGCAGTGTTATTTGGCACTGTAGCAATGGGATTTGCAGAATTAAAACTAGTAGGAAAAGTGTTTTTTTAATGTTCATTTTGCATATACTTATTGAGCATGGCTATAGGGTTCAATCGTTGGTCTTTCAATCCCATTGAGGTCGGATGCCGGGGGCAAATGGAAATTTCAATGATTGGTAGTATTCCAAGCTCTTTGGTGATTTCTCCACCTCTTTGGGGAGAGCTTTTTGCGAATAGGTCTGAAAATAGAGCAAGCAGGCATTGCGCCACCATTTGGCCTCTTTCAATTGGATTTTTAGAAGCATGTGCACTTCTTGGTATTGTTCCTTGGTGATATAGGGCTGGGCATTGTTCCAAGTCTCAATCATTTCTTCTACTTGATCAACCCCTTCTTCATATTTTAGGGCCATTCCATCCCAAAGACTATAACCATTTTTTAAGGTATAATCCCACGGTAAATGGTGAAACCATAGCAGATATTCTTCTGGACATGTATTGGGGTCGTTGAAGGTCTTTGCTACTTCTGGAGCATATTGCCCAGTGGCATTGCTGCCACTATTGCTACGGTTAAATCCGATACCCTTAGTATCTGCCTTATGATAGTAGGTAGGATTCCATTCGGGCCTGCTTAATTCATGTACCCAAGGCCCCGGACCGTAATGGTGGCCAGTATCAAAAATATGGTGTAACCCTAATGGATTCATGTAATTTACCACTGCTTCCCTTGAGTTAAGCATCATATTTTTTACCGGTTCAATAAAATCGGGGTTATTGGAATAGGTAGCTCTAAGCCATTCATCCGCTATGGTCCCTGCACTTATATAAGGATCCCAAGCCAACCTTCCAAAACCGTACCAATTGGCTTGGGCAAAAGGATGTCCGGTCCAATTAAGATCATTTCCAATATTGGAAACACCGGCCATCCCCGATATCTTATTATTATCCAAGGAACCATCCACAACCTTGGCCACTGTAGATCCCTTGCCTTTGCTGTAGGTGTCGGAATCAAGTACTTCTTCGTACAATTTGGGCAAAAAGACCAGATGGGTACTAAAGCCCAGATATTCTTGGGTTATCTGAAACTCCATCATCAATGGGGTATTGGGCATGGCGCCAAACATGGGGTGAAAGGGTTCACGTGGCTGAAAGTCAATGGCCCCATTCTTTGTTTGAATTAAAACATTGTCCCTGAACAGACCATCTAAAGGAACAAATTCTGAGAAGGCCTGTTTGGCCCGATCTTCGGGATCGTGTTCAGAATAAACAAATGCCCTCCAAATAACGAGACCATTGTGTGGTTGCAGGGCCCTAGCCATCATATTGGCCCCGTCCACGTGGTTTCTTCCATAATTTTGTGGACCAGGCTGTCCTTCTGAATTGGCTTTTACCAAAAAACCGCCAAAATCAGGTATTAAGGAGTAGATTTTGTTGACTTTGTTATTCCACCATTGTTGGACTTTTGGGTCCAAAGGGTCCGCAGTTTCCAAGCCACCGATTTCCATGGGTGCGGAAAACCTTGCCGTGAGATATACTTTAATACCATAAGGCCTGAAAACAGTGGCTAGGGCACTAACTTTTTCCAGATACATAGGGGTCAAGATCAGGGAATTGGCATTGACATTGGTCAAGGAGACGGCGTTGATGCCAATTGAGGCATTTGCCCTGGCATAATCCAAATAGCGCTGGTCCAGATACTCTGGTAATTTATGCCAATTCCATAAGGAAAAACCGGCATAGCCCCTTTCTACAGTCCGGTCTAAATTATCCCAGTGGTTGAGCATTCGCAAGTCTATCTTTGGATACTCTACAAGAGAAATTGTGCTTAAATCTTTGTGTTGTTGCATCAAATTTAGTAGGCGAAATACTCCATACAGTATTCCAATATCTTCGTTGGCAGCAAGTACAAAAAGTTTTTTTCCCTTATGGGTAATGGATTTTAAGACAAATCCCTCGCTGCCTACTTCACTGAGATCATCGGACATTTTTTCCTTCAGACTAGTTTCCAGGGTAGCGGTCTTCGCTATCAGAAAGGTGTTATTTGTATTTGAGGCCTCCGTAAAATTAAGTGTGGTTCCCAGAATTTTTTCCATGCCCGTAACCATTTCTTTTTTGGCAGTTTTGAGCACCTCGCCCCCGTCTTCAAAATAGATTGAATTGGTCAGGTCTTTATATTCCTTTAGCAGCTTTGGTTTTCCAACCTTATCATATCCCAACCAAAGGTTATATCCATCGGGCGATTGTGGGTAGGCACAGGCTATGAATACCATAAAAACTAATAGTGTTGGTTTTATACAGAACATTTTAAAATTTTTGATTTGTAATTATAGGTACTCTATAAAGTTAATGAACAAATTAATTGATACATATAATTTTGGGAACAACTACATTATGTAATGATGTCCAGGAACATTTTTGAAAAACAGGTATGGGGCATATTGCAGGACTTTATTCATTCTATCGGGTTATGAAAACCGTATGTTAAATTATCCAAATCTGGCTAATCAAAACAGCTTATTCCAGTCAAAGGTGTTGGATTCTTAGTGAATTGAATAGCACGTATGTTGCCCATTCTAGTAATTATGGCGCATTTGAATAAGGATGCAATTTTTTCTAATTATATTGATACGCCCTAAGTGGTTTTGTAGCCACAAAGCTAGGTGAGAACTTCTAGTTTTTCTGACTACTTTTATGTTCATCTGGGATAATTCAATGATTTATAAAATTATTGTCTGTTTAATGGACATACTATTGATGTTATTTAATAAAATTATGAAAGTTGCCCTAATTCCAACAATCTATATTGTAAGTGTAATATTATTACTTGGCAAGGCTAGTGCCCAGAGCAATGGGGAGGATTATACGTTTGTTAATATAGAGCAAAACAATACACTTCGCGCGGTTTCAGGAATAGTCCAGGATAGTTTGGGATTGATTTGGATGGGTACCAATGGTGTTGGGTTAAAGAAATACAATGGTATTGAATTCAGCTCTTATAAACAAGATTCCAATCATAAAAATACTTTAAATAGTTCATTGATATATGTCGTTTATGTTGACAAATCCAATAGATTGTGGATCGGCTCTGAGGCAGGATTAAATTTATACGATCGTGATTATGATGAGTTTAAAAATGTTGTTCTATATAAAGATTCTATAGCCCTAGAGAACGTTCCTATTAGGGCTATCCATGAAAGTTCTGACGGTACCATGGTAATAGGTTCGCACTTTAATGGTCTTTTCCAGATAGATCAAAACGAGGTCAAAGGGCATAGTGTTCCCATCCATACTACCAGCCCCATTTCCGAATTGCAAATAAATAGTTTAATTCAAAGTAGTACCGGTAAGATATTAATGGGGACCAATAGAGGCCTTTTTGAATACAATGGTACTATTGCCAATCCTATTTTATCCACTTTTGAAACTAAGGGAGATGAAAAGGATTTCTTGTACAACATAGAGTCAATGCTTCAAGACGATGATGGGTCTATTTGGATAGGTACTTTTTCCAATGGTCTTGTAAAAGTAGAGGTAAGTCCATTTAATTCTTATGAAGTACATAATTATAAGATTACTAATCAGCGGATCCTGTCTTTGACCCAAGCACCAGACGGTAATATATTGTGCGGAACGGAAAACGACGGTCTTTTTGTGTTGAAAAAAAATGGGATTGTCCAGAAGAATTACCGGTATAATAAATTTAACTCCAATAGTATAAAGTCTAATTCCATTTGGTCCTTATATGTAGATACACAAGACCGTATTTGGATAGGATATTACAATAATGGGGTAGGGGTCTATGATCGACTTCATGACAAGTTCAAGGATATAAAGAGTCTTGCCAATTTAAACAATTCCTTGCAGTTACCATCTGTAACCGGAATTATACATGATAAAAATGGCCATATATGGATCGGGATGGATGGAGGTGGCATTGATGTCTACGATCCCAATAAAAAGAATATTGTACATCTGAAAGACCCAAAAAATAGGTTAGTTTCCCAATTGAATGCCGGGGATATAGTGGCCCTTTTTATGGATAGTAAGGATAATCTATGGGTGGGCACCTGGAATTCTGGAATATTTTACCTGCCCAATAATGCTAGGACCTTTGTAAATTACAATACATCCAATACCAATGGTGGGCTAAAATCTAATCGTATAATGAGTTTTTCAGAAGACTCTAAAGGGGTTGTTTGGATAGGTTCCTATGTAGAAGGATTGCATTCTTTTGATCCAAGAAATAAAAGTTTTAGCCATCATAACAATGCAATATTTGATGACCCAAGTCCTGGCCAGGGAGCTATGCGCATAGTTTTGGTAGATAAAAATGATACTATTTGGATGGGAACTACCAGTGGACTTTACAAACTGTCATCTGATTACAACAAGCCCCAAAAAGTCATTTCGCTACGGGAAAGCATGCATAAAGATGTAGAAAATAAACTTGTTGTAGATGTTATAGTTTCCTTATATGAGGATAGTAAGGGATATATATGGATAGGGACCGATGGTGCGGGCCTTTGTAGGTATGATCCACTTGGTGACACTTTTACTTGGTATGGTAATAATAATGGCCTTGGACAGGAAACAATTGCCTCTATTTTAGAAGATGATAATGGAGATATTTGGATGGGAGGTAACAATGGTTTATCCTATATGAATATAGTTGATGGGACGTTCAAGAATTTCGATATGAATGATGGTCTGCTTTCAAACGACTTTAATTTCAATTCTTCTTACAAAGACGAAAACGGTATTTTGTATTTTGGTAATTATGGAGGTATCAATTATATAGATCCTAAAAACATGAAGTATAACAACAATAAACCGTTGGTGTATTTTACTGATTTTAAATTATTTAATAAATCGGTGGTTCCAAATCAAGGGGACTCCCCATTGCAAAAGATAATAGGACAGACCGAAAGCCTCAGTTTAAATCACCGCCAGTCCGTTTTTACCATTGAATATGCAGGTATCAACCTCACTAGGCCAAAAAAAATCAGATATGCCTATTATTTGGAAGGCTTTGAGGATAAATGGAATTTTGTTGGTGAAAATAGGAGTGCTACATATACCAACCTCCCTTCAGGGGATTATATCTTTAAAGTTAAGGCATCTAACAATGATGGCATCTGGAACGAAACCCCAAAAACGCTTAAGCTGAGCATTCTGCCCCCATGGTGGGCTACGAATTTTGCCTTGATATCCTACGTACTTCTTTTTAGTTTGATAACTTATTTTTTGACTCATTTGGCAAAACAAAGGATAAGAGAAAAACGAATTATGCAATTTGAAAGGGATAAGAGAATACAGGAGGAAACTTTGAATGACAGAAAAATACAGTTTTTCACCAATATTTCACACGAATTTAGAACGCCACTGACATTGATAATCAATCCTTTAGAGGATATTATGGATGATCCAGGACTTGTATTGAGCAGAACAGTGAAGGAAAAGTTGCGAATTATCCATAAAAATACAGCTAGACTTAAGCGTTTAATAGACGAGTTGATGGATTTCAGAAAATTGGAAATCAATAAGTTTTCCATTAAGGTTTCTGAAATGGAAGCCATTGCCTTTGTCAAGGAAATTGCCGGCCATTTTGAAGAAGAGGCGGTTCTTAAAAATATAGTTTTTCAGGTAGAATCCGATGATCTTCCCATAACACTATGGAGTGACCCCTCTATGTTGGAAAAGATAATTTTCAATATACTTTCCAATGCTTTCAAGAATACTCCTGATAATGGAGAGATTACCGTAGGGGTTATTAGGTGCAACCATAAGGTAAGCTTTCCGTTATTGTATGGAGAAGAGACCGTACAGGCCCTGGAAATTTATGTACATGACACTGGGAACGGAATAAAAAGGGAAGAAATAGTTAAAGTTTTTGAGCGGTTCTATCAGGTGGAGAATATGAACAGTCAATATTATGGTGGAACCGGCATCGGCCTAGAGGTAGTCAAAAATTTTGTAGATCTATTAAAGGGGAAGATAGAAGTGGAAAGTGAGGAATTCAAAGGAACCAAATTCAGGGTTTATCTCCCCTTGGGGAATGCCCATTTTAAACCTAGCGAATTGTTTTTGCCTCCTAAGAATGATATTGACCACATTGGTCGGCAGGAATTTGAGGAGGAAATAACACATCAAATATTAGGTACCAACTTACAGAAGACCTTGCTGATTGTTGAGGATAATACAGAGTTAAGGGATTACCTTAAAAACGAATTGTGCAGTGATTATATGATTGTTGAAGCTGTTAACGGTGTACAAGGTTTGGATTTGGCTACCAGAAGAATTCCGGACATGATACTGACCGATGTGGTAATGCCAGAGATGGACGGATTTGAATTTTGTAAACATATCAGGGAAGATCTTAAAACCAGTCATATCCCATTATTAATGTTGACTGCCAAAGCGATGACCGACGATTGGGTCAAGGGCATAGATTCTGGTGCCGATGTATATTTGAGCAAGCCTTTTGAAATGAAGGTTTTAAAGGCACAGCTAAAACAAATAATACATAGTAGGCAAGTGCTTTTCAATAAATATTCCAATGATTCCAATAACGTTCAGATTCCTGGTAACTCGACCCATCTGGACAAAAAATTTATCACCAAAGTCTTGGGTTACATTGCAGAGAATATGTCCGATGAGAACCTCAATGTAGAACATTTGGCCGATGAACTTAACTTGAGCAGAAGTCAATTGTACCGAAAGATAAAAGCCCTGACCGGGTATTCGGCAAATGAGTTTTTGCGTAAGATAAGATTGGAAAAGGCAAAGCACATGTTGGTAAACGGTAATGAATCCATAAGTGAAGTATGTTTCAAGGTTGGATTTTCCTCACCTTCTTACTTTACCAAATGTTTTAAGGCCCATTTTGGGGTATTGCCCACCGAGATAAAATAAAGGTAATCTTTCAAGGACGTTTTACCATTTAAATTGATTAGACAATCCATGGTTTATCCAGAAGCGGCTATATGGTAGGATATGTTTGAATATTCAATTTGGGTTTTAGATAATCGGATATTTCCTATATGCCCCAAATGTTCTAAAAATCGCTTCAGATGTAGTATGCAAAGGTTGGGAATATGCCGATTTTTACCTTCTTAAGAATTAATAAGGTATGCAAGGGATTTTGACTAATTAAGAATACCAATCTAAAATACATACAAATTGCAATTATCTACAATGGTCCCCAATATTAAAATAATAGTTGTATTCCTGGTCACATTGGTTGGCATATTTGGATGCGGACATAAGGTTATGAAAAAGGATAATTCGCAATTAATTCAAAGTCGTGGTCTTAAGGATGTTTTTTTTAACGATTTTCTTATGGGAGCTGCAGTTAATGGGCAGTTGATAGATGGAAAAGATTCATTGGCGTTGAAACTGGTGACTTGTGAATATAATTCCATTAGTCCGGAAAATGTAATGAAGTGGATGTATATACATCCGGAGCCTAAATCTTTTAATTTTAAAATAGCCGATCGGTATGTAGATTTAGGTATGAGAAACAAACTTTATACCATAGGACATACCCTAGTTTGGCATAGCCAGGTTCCTGATTATTTAAATAAGGTAAACGATAGCGCCACTATGGCCCGGTATCTTGAAGATCATATAAATACATTGGTGACCAGATACAGGGGTAAAATAGCCGAATGGGATGTGGTAAATGAGGCTTTAAACGAAGATGGTTCCTTAAGACAAAGTATTTTTTTAAGGTTCTTGGGAGAGGATTATATAAAATGGGCTTTTGAATTGGCGGAGAAAGCCGACCCAGGGGCTCAATTGATCTACAACGATTATAATCTTTGGAAACCGGAAAAGAGGCGGGGAGTAGTTAAGTTGGTAAGGCAGTTACAGGATGATGGAATAAAAATAGATGCCATTGGGCTTCAGGGACACTGGAGTTTATACGAACCTTCGCTCGAAGCTATAGAAAAAAGCATTATCACATTTAGTAATCTTGGGCTAAAAGTACATTTTTCTGAATTGGATATTACCGTACTACCCAATCCCTGGGATCTGGTGGGAGCAGAAATTAGTCAGAATTTTGAAGAGAGCCCGTACATGAATCCCTATCCGGATAGTATGCCGGATTCGGTTCAAATTGCATTGGCCAATCGTTATCAAGATATTTTTAAGCTCTTTTTGAAGCATAGGGAAAAGATAGATAGGGTCACTTTCTGGGGTATAAACGATCAAGGTTCCTGGCTCAATAACTGGCCCATTAAGGGTAGGGTGAACTATCCCTTGCTATTCGATAGAAAGTTTAATCCAAAGATGGCATATGACAGTATAGTTGCCCTTAAATTTTGACTTCACCTTACATTATATTATAATATACATGACTAAAATTTCACAGAAATTATCCATAAAGGAAAAAATTGGATATAGCTTGGGGGACTTGGCCGCCAACTTGGTTTTTCAGACCTTAATGACTTATCTTGCCTATTTTTATACCGATATTTATGGTCTTGAGGCCAACCATGCCTCTGCAATTATTTTAACGGTAGGGCTTGTAGCGGCCTTTGGATTTAATCCAATTATGGGGGCATTGGCCGATAGGACAAAATCCAAATGGGGGAAATTTAGGCCATGGATTCTTTGGACTGCCATTCCCTTGGGAATTGTGGCGCTATTGGCTTTTAGCACCCCAGATTTTGAATACAAGGGTAAGGTAATTTACGCAGTGGTAACCTATACGCTTTTACTCCTTCTATATGCGGCCAATAATTTGCCATATTCGGCCTTGAGCGGGGTAATAACAGGGAATATGGCCGAGAGGAATAGCCTGTCGTCCTATCGATTTGTAGCCGTCATGTTTGCCCAGTTTTTCGTACAGGTCTTTATGTTGCCCATAATAGAAACAGCCGGAGGAGGTGATAAGGCGATCGGAATTGAAAAAGTGATGACTTGGTTGGCAATTATTGGGACTGTAATGCTTCTGATCACTTTCTTTACCACCAAAGAACGTATTGTTCCTAAACCAGAGCAATCCTCCAGCTTGGCAGAAGATATTAAGGACTTGTTTAAAAATAGGCCATGGGTCATTATTCTGTCCGTAACCACCTTGGTTTTTATTACCCTTGCCCTGAAGGGAGGTGCTTATGTGTATTATTTTGAAAATTATGTTAGTAAGGAAAAGCTAACCCAGTTTATACAACCCATGTTGGATACCTTGGCTGGGATAGGTATTAACTTTTTTGGTGAAAATCCAGTGTCGGCCGGTTTTGGTCTATTCAATGCAGGGGGTATTATATTTATGATCATAGGTATTACACTATCAAAAAGTTTTGCGGATAAGTATGGTAAAAGGGATGTTTTCAGTGTGGCCTTGTTTATGGCAACCTTCTTTATCTTTATATTTTACTTCTTTTCGGCGGAGTCGGTAGGGCTGATCTTTCTTTCGCAAATACTTCACGGTTTTTTCTATGGTCTTACAATTCCGTTGCTTTGGGCTATGATCGCCGATGTGGCCGATTATTCCGAGTGGAAAAACAACCGCCGTGCCACAGCTATCATTTTTTCGGCTATGATGGTAGGCTTAAAGGGGGGGCTGAGTATTGGTGGTGCATTGGTGACTTGGATTTTAGGCTTATATAATTATATAACCAAAGAGGCAGCTGTGGCAGGGGAGGTAATAGTACAACCAGAAACTGCTGTTCAAGGAACTAAATTACTGGTAAGTATTTTTCCTTCCATTCCATTTTTGATTGCCATAGGACTATTACTGTTGTATGAAATTGATAAGAAAAAGGAGGTTAAAATAGAACTTGACCTTAAGGAACGAAGAAATAACGGATAAAAATTATAGATTATGCCAGAAGAACCCATATCCCATATCGATTTTGATGAATTAAATTCAAAGGCAATTTCCCAGCCCATTGTAAGCCTTTTGTATACAGCTGACCCCTCTGCACATGTGTTTGATGGTAAGATTTATATTTACCCCTCCCATGATATTGATGCTGGAGTCCCATTTAACGATAACGGGGATCATTTTGCCATGGAGGATTACCATGTAATATCCATGGATACCATTCACGGACCGGCCGTGGATCATGGAATTGCCTTACATGTAAATGATGTTCCCTGGGCGAAAAGACAGCTATGGGCTCCTGATGCTGCCCATAAAAAAGGGAAATATTATCTCTTTTTTCCGGCCAAAAAAGCCGACGGTATTTTTCAAATAGGGGTGGCTATTTCTGACCGTCCCGAGGGTCCGTTTATAGCCCAACAACAACCGATTTTAAAAAGTTATAGCATAGATCCGGCAGTGTATGAAGATGAAGACGGAAGCTATTATATGTATTTTGGAGGTATTTGGGGAGGACAGCTTCAAAAGTACAGGAAGAATATCTACAGGGAGGAGTATGAATTGCCACCAGCTAATGAACCCGCCCTCTTGCCTTTGGTAGCAAAAATGACCGATGACCTTTTGCAATTTGCGGAGGACCCCAAGGAAGTTCAAATACTGGATGAATTCGGTAAATTACTATTGGCAGGAGACAACGATAGGCGCTTTTTTGAAGCTTCATGGGTTCATAAGTATGGGGGCAAATACTATTTTTCATATTCTACAGGGGATACACATTTTATTTGCTATGCGGTAGGGGAGAGCCCCTATGGCCCTTTTACTTATTCGGGACGAATTTTAAACCCTGTTGTGGGCTGGACATCACATCATTCCATCTGTGAAGTAGATGGAAAATGGTATCTTTTCTATCATGATTCAAGCCTGTCCAAAGGAGTCACCCACTTGAGATCCGTGAAGGTTACGGAGTTGGTCCATAGGCCGGATGGGACCATAGAAACTATTGATCCCTACAACAATTTATTGCAAATTTAAAATTTCAGTTTTTACTCGATAATCGAGATTAAAATGCTCGGATGCTTACCTGCCTGTTCCATTCAGGCGGGCGTCGAAATGTTATTGGTAGTTTCCTTCTGATACCTAAAGGGCTTGATATGCGGTAGTTTACTCCCATATGGGGATCTGAATATTCCGGCGGGTGTAAAATTATTATCTGTAATGCTTTTAATTAAGTTGAATGAATTGAAGGTAATCATTATTTTTTGCCGCTATAATATAGGATTTATTATTATTTACAGGAAGCATGTCCTTGACATCCCCTGGTACAAAAAATCCACTTTGGTTGGCGGGTACGGATTTGAAACTACCTTTTCCATTTCCCTTAAGGAAAAGTCCATGGCCGGCGTCATTGCGGGGAGTTTCCACTTCGGAGACATGTAGGTTGCCCGCTATTATACAATCCAGATAACCATCTTTGTCATAGTCTTTCACAAGTATTTTGTTGATACTGGAAGTCTGTGCCTCTCGTGGGAGCTGGTGCTGGACCAATTTTCCATTTTTATTTTCCAGATAAATACTGGCAAACGATTTTACCTGATAGTGCAGTGAAGATTCCAGTGCCTTCTCACTATAAACATCCTCTAATGTGGCCTGGGCAAAACTCTCATAGTCCTGGAATTTTTGTTTAATTCCTGGTATTTGTTGAGAGGAACATTCTCTTCCCCTTAGTGGATATTGCTTCCCGTCATTATAATAACTAAGCACAATATCAGCGGCATTATCCTTGTCAAAGTCATTGGCATAAATATCGAATGTTTCCTCCTTTGTTGCTTTGTACTTGTAGTTTAGACCATTATTTCCAACTACGTAATCCATGTCGCCATCACCGTCAAAATCTCCTTGTTCTATGCTCCACCACCATCCGGTAGAGTCTTTGGTAAGGCCCATTTCCTCCGAAACCTCTTTGAACCCGGTCGTAGTATTTTTAAAAACCCTTATGGGCATCCATTCACCAACAACAATAATATCCAACCGATTATCATTGTCTATATCGGAAATTACCGCACTTGTGGCCATTCCTAAGTTCTCAAACTCTGGTGCATGCATTTCTGAAGAAATGTCAAATTTAACGTTTTTCGAGGTGCTTAGATTTTGTAAAATATAACTACTGGCAGGTGCAGGATAATTACCAGGGATCTGTCTGCCCAAGACCAATAAATCTTCTCTGCCATCATTATTAAAATCTGCATGATACACCTTTGAACCACTATTCTTTATTGGTGGCAAGGCGCTTTCATGGGCTTTTGAGAATTTCCCCACTCCGTCATTTAAGTATAACCTGTCTTGTAGGGCTTCGGAATTAGGGGAGAATTCATACCCCCCACTTACCACATAAAGATCATTGTCCCCATCCCCGTCGGCGTCGAATAGTATGGCACCTGAATCCTCGCTTAATTTGTCTTCTTCTAAAAAATTGGAGGACACCTTTTTAAAGATATTCGATTCTTGGATAAAAACACTTCCGGTATATCCGGCTGATCCCCCTACAAAATAATCATCCATCCCATCGTTGTTCATATCACCAACGGCTATGGCCGGTCCAAAGGCAGACATTTTGTGAGGCAAGAGTACCTGCATTGCAAAATCGTCATAGCTGTTTTCTTGATGGAGGTATTTAGGGAAGACCGCGCTACTATCCGTAGAAAATAGTGGTTTATTTGCTAGGGCAGGAATATTACGGCTAAGGGCTTTCGAATGGTCAAAGGTAAGGGTCTGGTTAGGGTCAATATTCTTAAGCTCTTCAATTTTTCCATCTGTCCAGACCACTTTTAAATGGTCAATTTTTTTGGATTTTCCCAAACCGAAATGCAATTCTGGGGCCACGGAGGATTGAAACCCCCTGGTTAAGGTGAGCTCTTGCATCTGTGTTTGCCCGGAAGTTGTTAGATACACTCTGTTGCCAAGACCAAATTTATTGCCGGGTAGCCCGTTAAATTTAATTTTTAGATGCCCATTCAATTCCGAGCTTTTATTCTCAAAAACCGAAGCATAGTCATCAATATTATTGGTAATGATTTCAAGATCCCCGTCATTGTCAAGATCTGCGTATACCACCCCATTGGAAAAACCTTTGTATTCAATCCCCCAGCTTTTGTTTGCTTTCTGAAACTCCAGGTTACCTTTGTTTCTGAATATAAAGTTGTCTATTTTTTCGGAAGGGATGGCCTGACTTAATTGCAAAAGGCTGTCTGAACTTAATTTTATGCCCTTTAACTTATTAAAATAGTCATTGTTGTTGATTTCCCTTCTTGTGCCGTTGGATACAAAGAGATCCTTTAGACCATCGTTATCAAAATCGGCGAATAAAGGTCCCCAACTCCAATCGGTGGAGGAGGTTCCGGTAAGTCTCGAAATATTGGAAAAGTGTGGTACCCCGTCTTTATATACTCCAGAATTCAACTGCATACAGTTGTGCATATATTGGTATCCAAATCCGGAATTGACAACGTCCCAAAACAATGCTATGTTCATACTGGCCATATTGGTTTTTTTACGCCTATTGTCCTTGGCATCCATATCTACCTGAAAGATATCCAAGTTTCCATCGTTGTTAAAATCGGCAATATCGGCTCCCATACCGTAAAAGGATGTATGTTTGGTTGCCTTTTTTACCACTTCCTTAAAAGTGCCGTCCTGATTGTTGATAAACATATAGTCTGGAGATCTAAAGTCGTTGGAAACATAGATGTCCGGCCAAGTATCATTATTGAGATCCCCAACGGTAGCACTCAGGGTTAGCCCAAAGTTTCTAAGTCCAGATTCATTGGTAACATTGGTAAATTTATTCCCGTCGTTCCGGTAGAGATAATCCATATCGGTATCGGAAACGTTTTTCATGTTGTACAGGTAGACAAATGAAGGTGAATCAAATTTAGTAGGAGGATAATTGGCAACGTATAGATCCAGATCCCCATCTTTGTCATAATCAAAAAATGTGGCCTGAACGCTATTTCCCAAATTGTCCACTCCATATTTTTTAGCCATCTCCTCAAAAGTACCGTCGCCTTTATTTACGAACAATTGATTATTTTTTTTGCCAAATTTGCCTCCCACTGAGCAATAAATGTCCAATAATCCGTCTCCATTTATATCGGCCATGGTCACCCCGGTATACCAACGGTCATCTCCGCTGACACCTGCATTTTCGGTAATATCCTCAAATTCTAGGTTGCCTTTGTTCAGGTACAGTTTGTTGGGGACTTGATTTCCCGTAAAATAGATATCCAATAGGCCATCATTGTTAATGTCGCCTGTTGCAATACCGCCGCCCATATATAGATAGGAATAAGTAAAATAGTTTAAGGAATCATTTTCTGTAAGGATGTTCCTGAATGTTATACCAGTTTTGGGATGATCCAAGGATCTAAATATTTTGCCTTCGTTCAATTCCTTGTTTTTGGAACAATTGATCAATAGTATCAAACCAATTGAAGCAAGAATGATTTTCCCAATCTCTGTAATTTTCATGGCTTTTAAAATTTAATTCGTGGTAACCATTTAAGGCAATTATACCTTATAAAAAACAGCGTACCTGAGCACGCTGTTTTTAAACAAACTAATTAACCAACTAAAATATCATAATTTTTAATATCCAGGATTTTGATCCTCAGAATTTATATTTTCATTGGAAGTAATTTCGGAAAGGGGTATTGGAAATAGTTCGCTCTTTCCGGCTTGAAAGCCGGTTCCTTCCAAAAATTCGGCCGCAATTCCCCAACGGATCAAATCGTTGAACCTAATTTGTTCCCCGGCCAGCTCCACTTTACGCTCATGTACAATGGCATCAAATACCTCTGATTTTGATAGGGAGGTAGGTAACTGTGGCATCATAACACTAGGTCTTGACCTAACTTCATTAATGTAACCTACGGCATTTGCCTGTGTCCCTACCTCATTTTCACATTCGGCCATCATGAGAAGTACATCCGCATATCTCATCACTTTGAAATTAATTCCCGAATTGGTCTCTTCATGTGCCCGTTGGTAATAGTTTTGATATTTTTTCCATCCTGCACGTCTATTTTGCGCAATGTAGACTTCCCCGTCTGGGACGGGATCCGGAGGAGTTCCGGTACGTACTGTTCCTCCTGGAAAAGTGTCCCCTTCAGAATAGAAGCAGTCCTTAAAGCGTGGGTCCCCTAACTCATATTCGTCTAGAAGATCATTTGATGGAAAAACGTTGAACCAATCGTTGAAACCGTATTCCTGGCCTCTAAAGGTAATCTCGTTCAATCGGTCTCCAGAACTGCCATCTCCCCATCCGGAGCCACCAATTGAAGTGTCATAGGCTACTTCAAAAATAGATTCCGGACCGTATTCTGTTTGTTCCTTAAAATTATCGAAATAGTTTTCTTCCAATTGGTATTTACCATAGACTTTTTCAAAACTGTCAAGGGCAAGCCTATGTTCCCCTCTAAATAGATGTACTTTGTCTAAAAAAGCCAAAGCGGTCTCTTTGGTAGCCCTTCCCAATGTTGTTTCCTCTCCCTTGGCTAGAAGGGTATTGGATGCATCGGTCAAGTCGTTGATGATTTGTTGGTACACCTCTTCTTTTGGGCTTCTTGGGTAGCCTACAATATCGTCCGGAATGGTTGTTATAAGTGGCACATCGCCAAATCTGGTTACCAAAAAGAAGTAATAAAGTGCCCGTAAAAATTTGGCCTCCCCAATATATTTGTTTTTAAGCGCCTGTGACAATTTGTTTTCGGGTATCGCATTGATCTTTTCTTCGTTACCTATAACGAAATTGGCCTTATTGATACCTTTATAACAGCTGTTCCAATATAGTCCAATGGCCCCATGGGCAGAATTGAAGGAAAATTGTAAGTATTCCCTTTTATCTGCTTCCAATTGGGAGTTGCCCCCGTTTTCATGGGACATATTGTCCATCATAAAGAACATATGACGGGTATATAGGCCTTGTGTTTGTAGGTTGGCATACACAGCAGTAACGGAGGATTCTACCTGTCCTGCGTCCGAGAAAAAAGTTTCTGGTGCTATGTTGTTTTCATTGATAAGTTCAAGGCCACTATTGTCGCACGACAGGGTGAACAATAGGCCAATTACAGTGGCGGTAAAATATTTATATTTTCTCATGTTTTTATTTTAAAATGAAACTTGTATGCCTAGAAGTAAGGATTTGGGTTGAGGATAGTTACCTCTATCAATACCGACTTCAAAATTTGAGTTATTATTGGGTTTACCTATTTCGGGATCTAATCCAGAATAATCTGTAAGTGTAATAAGGTTCTGTCCACTTATATACATCCTCAATTTGTTTATATGCTTGTTAAGCGCATCACCTTTAATGCTATACCCCAAAGAAATATTTTTTAATCGGGAATAGGAACCATCCTCTATAAATCGGTCAGAGGCTGAAACGTTCTGGGTAGAACCAAAGGCCCTTGGTACTGTATTGGAAGTGCCTGGTCCTGTCCAACGGTTTAGGACCGCGGTGCCCGCGTTGAACAATCGGGGCATTCCTTCCAGGTCATATATGTTGGTGTTGTAAATGCTATTGCCCGAAACCCCGCTAATAAAGGCATTAAAATCCCATCTCTTATAGCCTGCCGACAAGTTAAGGCCATAGGTTAGATCAGGGAATGCGCTTCCCAATATGGTACGGTCCTGATCATTTATGTTCCCATCATTATTTAAATCCTTAAAACTGATATCCCCAGGTTGTACGGCAGTCTGTGATGGGTTGGCTGTAAAAACGGCATTTACCTCATTTTGGTCCTGATAGACACCATCGGTTACTTTTCCATAAAAATGAAACAAGGTTTCCCCTACCGCCAATCTGGTAAGATTCTCATTTTCAAATCCACCTCCTACTAGTTGATCAAGGCCACCCAAGGAAAGAGCCTCATTTTTGCTGGTACCCAGATTTAAATTGGCTGACCATGTAAAATCGCCTTCATAGTCGTTGTAGCCCAAGGAGATTTCAAAGCCCTTGGTCTGTACGGAACCTACATTTGACCATTTGTAGTTCTTGAGAAAGCCGAACGAATCTGCAAGATTTAACTGCATTAAAAGGTCGTTACTGGTGTTGTCATAATATTCCAGGGCCAGGGTTACCTTGTCGTTCATTAGGCCAAGATCCAGCCCTATATTAACCATGGTGGTCTCCTCCCATTTTAGATCAGGGTTTGAAACTCCTTCGGCTGTAACACCAACATAATTGGTGCCTCCAAAAGGGTAATTAAAATTGGGCGATAGGGATGTCGTATAGGTGTAATCCTCAGATTTGTCATTGCCTACTATTCCCCAACTTCCCCTAAGCTTAAAGGTGCTAAATGAGGAATCTTCCAAAAAGGCTTCCTTTGCAAGGTTCCAGCCTGCAGCCAGGGATGGAAACCACCCCCATCTGTTATTGGCTCCGAATCGCGAAGAAGCATCCCTTCTTAATGAGGCAGCAAAAATATAGCGTTGATCAAAATTATAGTTCAACCTTCCCAAATAGCTTACTCTGGCATATTTAGTAGTGGCGGAAGAAATATTGGCATCCTGATTGGAAAGTTCCTTGATGGTATTGCTCAGGTAATTTCTACTGTTATTATTGATATAGGAATTTTTGGCATCTTGCCGTTCATATAGTAATAGCAGCTCAAAATTATGAAGATCATTAAAAGATTTGGTATAATTAAGACTGTTGGTGAAAATAATATCCTTATTAATTCCTGTATTCTTAACAATATTGGCATAGACTTGTGTCCCTGTTCCTGTATTTTGACTATCCTGGTTATAGGCCGGTGTAAATTGTTCATTTAGATAATTATCGTAAATGAGACCCAATTGTGATTTGAAATTAAGACCGTCCAAAATTTCGTACTCCCCATAAATGCTTCCATTTATTATTACGTTCTTGTTGGAGAAATCCCTTAATTTTTGAATCCGCACAGGGTTTTCGGCATCCTGCCCATCGTTTGGGCTACTTGGACCTTGGAACCCACCTAAATTGGCACTATTGTAAACAGGTAAATAGGGAGCCATTTTGATGGCATGCTCTATTAAAGATCTACCGGAGTTTAGCCCACCTTCAGGATTCTGGTCATTAAATGAAAGTGCGAGTGTTTCTCCCAAACGCAATTTACCTTTGGTAAAATTACTATTGGCCCTAAAGGCATATCTTTTAAATCCGGTTCCAATTACCGCACCTTCCTGGTCTTGGTAATTTGATGAGAATCTGTAGTTGCTATTTTCTCCTCCGCCGGAAATTCCCAAATCGAAATTTTGGATTAGACCAGAAGTAAAAAGCTCATCCTGCCAATCGGTATTTAAGCCAGATTTACTAGCGGGCGTATTGGGTGTAAATCCAAAGGCATCAGTGGCATATTTTAGATACTGTTCAGTGTTTAGAAGGTCATATCTGTTGGTTACGTACTGAACACCCGTATAGGAATCAAAATCAACACTAACTAGGCCGTTACGACTGCCTTTTTTCGTGGTTACCATAATAACTCCATTGGCGCCCAAGGAACCATAAATGGCAGTAGTTGAAGCATCCTTTAAAATGTTGATGTTATCTATATCTCCCGGGTTTAATCCTGAAAGTCCAGAATTGGAAATAACTCCATCTATAACATATAAGGGGGAGCTATTGTTCATGGTCCCCAAACCACGGATGCGCACTTCAGGTGCAGTACCTGGAGATCCATTGCTTATTACTGTAATACCAGCTGCTCTTCCTTGCAGGGCAGATTCGGCATTGGTTACAGGTATGGCAGTAATGTCTTCGGACTTTATGGTAGAAATGGCTCCGGTTACTTCGGATCTACTCTGGGTACCATAACCCACGACCACAACTTCTTCCAAGGCTTCAAGGTCTTGAACTAGGCTTACATTGATGGATGTTCTGCCATTTAGGGGAATTGTCATTTTTTCATATCCTAAATAAGTGATGACTAAACTGGCATTGGAAGGAACTTCGGGTAAGGTAAATTTTCCATCAAAATCGGTAGTGGTACCGATCGTGGTACCCGAAATCACGATTGTGGCCCCTGGTAATGGAATACCCGTGTCATCAGAAACAACACCGCTGACCGTAGAGGTTTGGGAATAGGCGAAATGCCCGATAAATACAACAATCGCAATTATTGCGTGTTTAAATTTAATCATAGTTTACAGTTTAAGTTAGTTGATTTACAATATTGCACCTTCAAATAAATGATGATGTATTAGGACAAATATATACTCAAGGCTATGATGGAGAATATCAGAAATGAAGCAAATAATGAGAATTATGTTGCACAGGGCTTATATAAATGTGAATACGGAAATTATTGTACAATAAAATTATAAATGTGGTATATGTTCAATTCAGGGGTTATATTGCCGCTAAAGTGAGATTAACAGTGGAAGTGGATGGAATATAGGGATTACATGGCGTATTGGAGGGTTGGTAGGCCAAAGTATATTTTGGGTTATTGCCAAGTACCCTTTTGAAGTTATTGCCAAAAGCAGGTAGAAATTTTCACACAATTAATTGCAGAGTTTTGCTTAAAAGATCAACTTTTTTCCTGCTGTCAAATTCTAATCAACCTTAGCGTGGATTTAATTAGTACCTAGAAATATGATTAACCGTTTGAAACTAAGGGAATGGGAAAGTTTTTTAAAACTTGAATCTAAATTTGTTCCATTTGAGGTAAGGCCTCTTTGGTAGACTTTCGTTTAACGAGGGCAGTGTCCAAGACAATTTTCTCAAATACAACAGGTTGCTTGTTTTTTATTTGCTTTATTTCTTTGTAAAGGCATTTAAAGGCGGTCTTTCCCATTAGATAGCCAGGCTGGTCAATAGTGGTTAGGGAAGGAGAGATGACTGAAGACATAAACCAATTACTGAAACCGACCACGGAAATATCATCAGGGACTTTAACCCCTTGCTCGTTAAATTCGGTAATGGCTCCAATAGCCACCATATCGGTATTTATAAAGATACCGTCAACGTCGTTGTGATCTTTTAATAACTGGCGTGCATTCATTTTTCCTTCCTCAAAGCTCTTATCCCCACATTCACATATGTATACCAAAGAGGGGTCGTAGGGCATGTTGTTGTCCAACAGGGCTTTTTTGTAACCAAGAAAGCGGTCTATGGAGTTTTGGGGCAAAAGCGCCCCTCTAAAATGGGCAATTCGTCTACAACCTGTATCTATTAAATGTTGTGTTGCTATATAGGCAGCTTTTCTGTCATCGATGATCACCTTGGAGCATTTGATAATTTTGGCAATCTTATCGAACATTACCAAAGGTTTTTTCTGGTCCATGAAGTCGGTCAAGTGGTTATACTCCGCCGTTCCGTTGGCCAAGGAGATTAGAATTCCGTCCACGCCTTGGCTCAATAGCAGCTGAATCTGTTTCTTTTCCATTTCATAAGATTCATTGGACTGGAGAATGATGACCAGATATCCCTTTTTTTCTGCCTGGGCAACTATTCCCTTGATAACGCTGGAAAAAAAATGGTGAACAATTTCGGGAATTATGAGCCCAATGGTCTTGGATTCCCTATTCCTTAGGTTTACCGCGAAAGCGTTGGGTCTGTAGTTCAAGGTTTTTGCCATTTCTTTCACCAATGCCTTTGTTTTTTTGCTAATGTCCGGATAGTCCTTTAAGGCTTTCGACACTGTGGTTACAGAAATATTTAATCGATCCGCGATTTCTTGTAAGGTTACGGGTTTCATTAAAGCTTTAGTTTTAGAAAATAAATATAATGAAAAAATAGAATTCTAAAACGTTTTCGTTTATTTCGAAAACGTTTTCGTAAATGAATTTGATATTTTAAGGCATTATTAAATATAAATTACACAAAGTTTCTTCCATGACATGTGAAAAAAGGAACCTCTGGGAGTTATTTAATGGTTTATTATCAAATAAAGATTGAATTTCCATTAAGTGATAATTCTGGCAGATTATGAAAATGAACATTATAGGACAGGTTTAAGATTAGGAAACCCTGTAACGAGATATAAATTTTTTGGTTGGTTGATTGTTTTTTCGAGTAAAATGTAAATAGAGTCGATGTCTAGGTGACTTAGGTCGGCTCTTTTACTTTTTACGCATTATTCCTTATGAAATGCATAGCTTTAATAGATTATTTTAATACAACACCAGATAGATTTGGCCAATAATTTTGGCCAGTATTGATGGTTGATGTAACGGAAGGATTACCATAAAAGGGTTAAAACCTGTTGACAGATTGAGAAAAATAATTTTAAAAACTCCCTTAAGAGACCTATGTTAAACAAACCTAAATTAAGCTTCTGGCAAATTTGGAATATGAATTTCGGATTTCTAGGTATACAATTCGGATTCGGGTTGCAACAGGCCAATATGAGTCCAATTTACAGATATTTAGGAGCAGACGAGGCCCAGATACCTTGGTTGTGGCTTGCCGGACCCTTAACCGGTTTGTTGGTGCAACCCATAATTGGAGCCATGAGCGATAAAACGTGGACCAAATTGGGACGTCGTCGACCCTATTTCTTGGTAGGGGCCATTTTTGCGAGTATTGCCCTAATATTTATGCCCTATTCCTCTACACTTTGGATGGCCGCCGGATTATTATGGATCCTGGATGCATCCATGAATATTGCCATGGAACCCTTTAGGGCTTTTATTGCGGATAAATTACCACATGAACAACGCACCTTGGGGTTTTCGGTCCAGAGTTTTTTTGTTGGTTTGGGACAGTTTTCGGCCAACATAATGCCGTGGCTGTTGGGTTTTTTAGGAATAATAACCCTAGGGGCTTATGGCCAAATTGAAGAGTTGGAAACCTCCAATGGTATTCCCGATTTTATAAAATATTCTTTCGTACTGGGAGCCATGGTCATGTTAGGTTCCGTATTGTGGACGATTTTCACCACTGACGAGTATCCTCCGGATGATATTGAAAAACTAAAAAAGGAAAAAGGAAGTATAGCTAAAGTTTTTACTGAAATAAAGGAGGCATTTCAGGATATGCCCAAAATAATGAAGCAGCTTTGGTGGGTCATGTTCTTTGTGTGGTACGGTTTGCCGCTAATGTGGCAATATCTTTCCTTGGCCATTTCACGCCACGTATTTGGTGCCGCATCACCGGAGCACCCGGATTTTGAAAAGGGGGCATTTTACGGGGGTATAAGTCTAGCTATCTTTAGTGTGGCATGTTTTACAATTTCCTTTGCCATTCCATGGATAGGAAAAAAATTGGGACATAGGTTAACGCATGCCGTTTTCCTGATTATAGGAGCCATAGGTTTTTTGACCATGCAAATTGCCACCACAACCGGCATGTTTTACATATGTATGTTTTTGGTAGGTGTGGCCTGGGCGTCTATAATGGCGGTTCCCTATGTAATACTTTCGTATTCGGTACCCAAGGAGCGTATGGGGGTATATATGGGGATATTCAACATGTTTATAGTGGTTCCGCAATTTATAAGTATGGCTACAGTGCCGTTTTTTTATGATGCTTTGTTTCTGGGAGATCCAAGGAACGCCTTAGCTTTTGTTGGTGTGTGTTTTATACTGGGGGCTATTTCCTGCTTCTTTATATCCAAGGATTATGCCAAGGTACAGGTTAATTAATTATGAGGTAAGTCCTTGAACCGCGGCTGATTTAAGGTAAGGGCATTTAAGATCTAGTTGATTACAAGAAAAATAAATTGAAAGATAATATGAGAAACATAGATATTCTATGTATTGGGGAAGTACTTGTAGATTTTATTGGGCATCAGACAGGGGTGAATATCAACGAAACTAGGGATTATCATAGATATTTAGGAGGTTCTCCAACCAATGTAGCCATGAATTCTGCCAGATTGGGATTGAAATCGGTTTTAGTGGCTGCTGTAGGGAATGATGCCTTTGGAGAGTATGTTTTTAAGAGACTGGCCGAAGTAGGGGTTGAAACCAAATATATCAGGACTATAGAGGGCATGCCTACCAGTGTTATTTTTGTTTCAAGGACAGAGAGTACACCAGATTTTATTCCTTTTCGCCAGGCAGATTATCGTATTGTTGAAAATCAGATTAACAAGGATGTCCTTCAAGAAACCAAAATATTTCATACTACTTGTTTTGCCCTAAGTAAGGACCCTGCACAGACTACCATTTTGAAAAAGGCGGAGGAAGCCCGCAAATTGGGCTGTACATTGAGTATAGACGTAAATTACGCCAAAAAATTGTGGGAAAGTCAGGTTGCAGCACTAAAAGTGATTAAGGCCTACTGTAAGTTCAATCCTTTGGTAAAGATCAGTGAGGATGATATGCTCAGGCTTTTTGAGCAAGAATTGTCCCATCAGGAAATATTTGATTTCTTCCATGAAGAAGGGGTGGAAACAGTATGCTTAACCTTGGGCAGCCGCGGGGTTAAACTGTCACAAAAAGGAAAAGAAGTTATCCAATTGCCCGCCATAAAGGTGGATAATGTTATGGATGCCACCGGTGCAGGCGACGCATTTTGGTCGGGGTTTTTGTTTGCCTATATCAAGGAAAAACCTATTGGGAAATGCTTGGAAGTGGCCCTGCAACTCGCCGCCTTAAAATTGCAGAACGTAGGTAGATTGCCGGACAACATCAATATATTATCCAAGCTATTATAATTCAAGAACAAAAAATAAGTTTTGTAAACCTTACAATAGTAAATGTCAAAAGAGAACAAAGGAAATAACAAAAACATATTGAATGGAGTCATGCTAAATGCCTATCCAGATAGTATCGGAGCCCATTTGAACGACATGCTTACTATGTTGGAAATGCCCGAGTTTAAAGATGTATTTTCCTTGTTTTATATCTTGCCTACTTTTTTTAATAGTGATCTGGATCGAGGGTTTTCTATTATAGATTACGACCTTAATAAGGATTTGGTTACTGAGGCGGATCTTAAGGCATTGGGAAGACTAAATATAAAGTTGAAATTTGATATCGTTCTGAACCATTTATCGGTGGCCTCACCACAGTTCCAAGACTTATTGAAGCACGGTGAAGATTCAAAATTCAAAGACTTTTTTATTGACTGGAACGAGTTTTGGAAAGGCAAGGGTGAGATGGGGGAAGATGGAGTAATCATCCCTAGAGAGGAATTTCTTGACCAACTTTTTATGAGGAAATCCGGATTGCCTATTTTAAAAGTGATTTTTCCGGACGGTACGGAAAAGCCCTATTGGAATACCTTCTATCAGCATATTGGATACAATAGAATTACTTCGAACGATTTAATCGGAATAAGAGGATTATCCCATGTGCAGGCAGCAGCCATGTCCGACCAAGTAAATGAAGCTATTGAGCAAAAGCAAGATATTAATGCCTTGAATTTTGGGGACGGCAACCAATTCAAGAGTGAAATCCTGCAAATCGTAAATCGCAATCGTTCCTATTTGGGACAAATGGATGTCAATGCAAAATCTCCCTTGGTTTGGGATTTTTACGAGGAAACCTTGGTAAAGTTAAAAAGCTTTGGTTGTAGTATTTTAAGGTTGGATGCCTTTGCCTACCTGCACAAGGAAATTGGTAAGTCCAATTTTTTCAATAAACCAGGTACTTGGGAGTATTTGGAGCGTATAAAGCAAATGGCCCATAAGAACGACTTGGTGTTATTGCCAGAGATTCACGCAGAATACGGACTTCATTTGCATGACGAGGTGGCCGAGCAAGGGTATTATATCTACGATTTTTTCCTTCCCGGACTCACCATTCACGCCTTGGAAAACAATACCAACAGCGCTTTGTTGAAATGGGTCAGGGAGATTATCGAAAAAGAGTATAAAACGGTAAATATGTTGGGCTGCCATGACGGCATACCGGTTTTGGACCTAAAGGGGAAAGAAGTGGATGGTGTCTATAATGAGGGCTTGCTGAAGGATATTGAGATTGAGGTTATCATGAACAAAATTATGGAAAGGGGAGGCAGGGTTAAAAACCTCTATGGTGCCTCTGGGAAAAAGATTTCCTATTATCAGGTAAATGCTACCTTTTTTAGTGCCTTGGGGCAAGATGAACAGAAACTTTTATTAGCGAGAGCCATTCAGCTATTTATGCCGGGCATCCCTCAAGTGTGGTATTTGGATATTTTTGCCGGAAAAAACGATTATGAAGCCGCGGATAAAGGGGGTAGTGGAGGCCATAAGGAAATTAATAGAACAACTTTGACTTTGGAGGATGTTGAAAACGGACTAAGAAAAGAGGTTGTTTTTGGTCAACTGACCATGATCAGGTTGAGAAATACTTTAAAGGCCTTTAATGGTACCTTACAAATCAAGGAAACCCCAGAAAGTGAGTTGGACATAGAGTGGACCAATGGGAAGGAGTCCGCACAATTATGGGCCAATCTTAAAACCCATATCTTTACCATAAATTATACACAAGATGGCATTGTTAAAAGCTTGGCATTTTGAAACTTCCAATACTAAAATTAGAATACCCTGAAAAAACCTGAATCCCTCGAAAACGAAAAAGAAAGATTGAAGGAATTGAATTCCTATTCTATTCTAGATACCTTACCGGAATCCGATTATGACAATCTAACCACTATCGCAGCGGAAATATGTGGCACTCCTATATCCCTTATTAGCCTTATAGACGATAAACGGCAATGGTTCAAGTCCCATCATGGTGTGGATGCAAGTGAGACACCTAAGGAGTATGCTTTTTGTGGGCATGCCATTAATACGCCTAATGATGTATTTATAGTCCAAGATGCAAGAAAGGACGAACGCTTTCATGATAATCCCTTGGTTATAGGTGATCCTCATGTTATCTTCTATGCAGGTGTTCCTTTGGTAGGTAAGGCAGGACTCCCTTTGGGAACCTTGTGTGTTATAGACCATAAGCCCAATTTGCTCAGTCAAAGTCAGATAAGATCCTTATCGGCCCTTTCCAAGCAGGTCATGAATTTGCTGGAACTCAGAAAGAATGAATTGCTGTTGGAGCAGGCGATAAGGAAACTGGAAGAAAGGAATGAGGGCTTGGAAAGATTTGCCCTTGTTGCTGCGCATGATCTTAAAACGCCCTTGATTAATATTTCCAGTTTGGCACAGCTTTTCCGGAACCAATATAAGGGAGTGCTGGATGATGAAGGACTGGAAATGTTGGAATTGATAGTTGTTTCTTCCGACAATCTTATAGATCTCATTGAAGGTCTACTTCACTATAGTAGGGCTGTGAGTATATTGAGGGAGGAAAAATCAAATATTTCCTTGAAAACTTTAATAAAGGATATAACGGGACTTTTCAATTATGACCACAATTTAAATCTGGTCTTAAAATCAGATTTGACCCATATAATGGTCAATAAAACGGGCATCAATCAGATTCTTATCAATTTGGTTACCAATGCCATTAAATATAATGACAAGGAGGTGGTGGAAATTGAACTAGGGATAGAGGAAACGGACACCCATTACCTTTGTTACCTTAAGGATAACGGACCGGGTATAGCTAAAGAGTATCAGGAAAAGATATTTAAGATTTTTGAAAAAATAGCTGCAACGGATAAGTTTGGTAAGCGTGGAAATGGAATAGGATTGGCAACAGTAAAGAAAATTGTGGAAACCTCTGGAGGGTCTATAACGGTAGAGTCGGACTTGGGAAAAGGGACAAAATTTATTTTTACATTGGAAAAATAAATTACCACATGGCTTTTGCCGTTGAAACGAGTGAAATTTAAGCAACATATATGTTCAAATATTTTTTATGAATTAAGTTGCGCAGTAATTAATGATAATTGTATATTTGCAGCCGCTAAAGACAGAACTTGTCATATATAGTGAATGGTGGCATAGCTCAGCTGGATAGAGCACCTGCCTTCTAAGCAGGCGGTCGAAGGTTCGAATCCTTCTGCCATCACCAATAATTATAGGGCCTACAAGAAATTGGGGGCCTTTTTGGTTTTACAAAAGGCTCAGAAAAGGCTCACTTTTTTTAAAACTGATAGAGCATTTCGGCATGGATACATAGCTG
>NZ_JALKBD010000002.1 GCF_023015905.1 Arenibacter sp. F20364
AATGGTCTGTTCGGGTGCTTAAAAAACAAAACCACCTTAAAAAGCAGTTATCGAGGTCGTTGTTTTAATAATTACGGGGTTGTGCAACGGTTACCTATGTTGGCAGCAATACTGCTATAGCCGCTCTTGGCTTGTGCTAATTTGGCTTTGGCGGTTTCCAATTGAACACTGCTGATGATGTTTTTTTCTACTAACGGAATTAACTTGTCCACTTCCACCTGCGCTGCATTAATATTGGCCTTTGCTGCTTCGGCATCCTGACTTAATGATTGTGTTTCCAGCTTAAAAAGGACCTGTCCCTTTCTTACTTTTTGGCCCTCATCCACCTGTACTTGAGTGATATATCCCGGTACTTTGGCACGTACACTGCTGTTATTTGTACCTTCAACACTGGCCGGATATATGTTATGGGCAATAACTGTTTTTGTTGGAATAGATATTACCGGATAAGGTAGTGCTACGGGAGCTTGTTGTTGTGGTTGTTGTTTGCAAGCTTGTAACACAAGCAGACCAATAACGAAATAAAAATAATGAGAACGTTTCATAGAATGATATAGGATTTTGATTTTAGGTATGATAAATGTTTAAGATGAATATGTTAGTTAATTTCATCAAGCTTATTGATGGTAGTTTCCATAAGTAGTTTTATAGCTTTCAGATAGTCTCTATAAATAGTGGTTAACTTTTCATTTTTAATATAAGATGCTTGGTGATTTTGCTTCATAAAAGCACAGGTCAATTCAAAAAGTTTTAATTCCTTGTTCGCTTGTTGCGTATAATTCACCAATCTGTTTTTAAGGTAGTTTACATTCTTTCTAAAATGACGCTTACGATCACCTGGTTTTGTAAAATATTCTATCTTTTGGGTTTGCAATAGTAGATTGATACTGGTGGATACAGAGCTTTTACTGGCTTCCGTAGCTTCCATTAACTCTTCAAAAGTTTGCCCCTCAGAACCTGTAAGGATGAGCATTGCGTAAATTCTTGTAGCTAATGGGGGCATTTTGTACAGGTTTTCAAAGTGCATTCCCAAGGCTTCGATCAATTCTTTTTTTACAGGTGCTTCCAAAATTTTAGTTTTAAAATTTGCTGCAAAAATACAATTGGTTCTGAACAAACAAAACTAATCGAAGTTAAGAATTTGTTAATAAAGTGAGTTCGATATATGAATGGGGTTTAAGTGGAGGCTTGTGCCAAGTATAGTCTTTAGGCAAGGTAGATGTATGGGCATAACCCATAAGTACTTGCTAGGTCCGTTCTAAAGATAGTGGGTTTTTGGTGACGATCCGATTTAAGATGTGTAGCATATCTTTATAAGGCTAGGAAATTCAAAATCCGTAGCCTTTATACTATGGCACTATTGCTTGATGGAAAGATTCTTTTCGGAATCTGGGAAGAACAAATTAAAATGCACTTTTAAACTGCTCTAAAAATCGCATATCATTTTCGCTCAATAGTCTAATATCTGAAATTTGATGTAATAATAGTGCAATCCTATCAATGCCCATACCGAAGGCAAAGCCTGAGTATTCATTGGCATCAATACCGCAATTGGTAAGCACATTGGGGTCTACCATACCGCAGCCCATGATTTCCAGCCATCCTGTACCCTTGGTCATTCTGTAATCTGTTTCGGTTTCCAGGCCCCAATATACATCTACTTCGGCACTTGGCTCTGTAAATGGGAAGTAGGACGGCCTAAGCCTTATTTTAGATTTTCCGAACAATTCGGTAGTAAAAAATTGCAAGGTCTGTTTTAAGTCGGCAAAAGAAACGTCCTTATCTATATATAATCCTTCCACTTGATGAAAAAAACAATGTGAACGAGCAGAAATGGCTTCATTTCTGTACACTCTGCCTGGTGAAATGGTCCTAATAGGGGGTTTGTTGTTTTCCATATAGCGCACTTGTACCGATGAGGTATGGGTACGCAATAAAATGTCCGGGTTGGTCTGTATAAAAAAAGTGTCCTGCATATCCCTTGCTGGATGATATTCCGGAAGGTTTAAGGCGGTAAAATTGTGCCAATCGTCCTCTATTTCCGGACCTTCGGACACATTGAAGCCTATCCGGGAAAAGATATCGATGATCTGGTTTTTGACTATAGAGATAGGATGGCGCGTTCCAATGGCCAATGGTTCCCCGGGCCTTGTTAAATCGCCATAGATTCCTTTTTCCTCTTTCTTATTTTCAAGGGCTTCCCTTAAAGCATTGACTTTTTCGGTAGCAACCGTTTTTAATAAATTTATGGTTTGCCCAAACTCCTTTTTTTGCTCGTTTGGGACATTTTTAAAATCTGAGAAAAAATGATTGAACAACCCTTTTTTTCCTAAATATTTAACGCGGAATGCCTCTATGGCCTCATTATCGGTAGAAGAAAACTCTTCTACCTCAGTAATATGCTTTTTTATGGTATCGATCATGGTGTTCGGCTAATGCCGCAAATTTAAGATATTTACGGCATTACCGAATACATATTTCATCATAAAATGGCTAATCACCTATGCAGAAGCTTCAACTTTTTCGTTGGTTGGCTTATGATTTAAGAACTTGATACAATCATCAAAGGTGTCAAAAATATGTTCCTTTGGTATCAAATCAGGTATTAGATCTACACGCTCCATCATGTAACGCGGTTGATCCAGTACATCTACCAATAATACTTCGATATTGGAATTAAGTAAATCAATAAGTACATCTTCCAAAGTGTAGAGACCGGATTGATCCATATACTGCATACGGTCCATGCGAATAATAACCGTAGATGCGGACCTTGGAATTTGGTCTGCCAATACTTGAAATTCACTGGTTGAACCAAAGAATAGCGGGCCTTTGATGTGCTTTATAAAAACTTTTTCCTTTAAATGTTTCGGGAAATTGGCTTCATCTGCCCATCCTTTTTCATGTTCCAAGGTTTTTACATCTGACCTTTCAGCGGTTAGATCTCCCATTTTTTTCATGAACATTAGTGAAGCAATTACAAGTCCAACACCTACTGCATAAACCAAATTCCATACGGAAGAAAGAACGAGCACAATAATCATTATTATAACTTCAGAACTTAATTTAATTGGGCCAACGCTCATGTCTTTTGGTAAACTAGGTATGGCTTTTAGGCCTTTATAATCCATAACACCTATACCTACGGTAACCAATATACCCGCAAGTACGGCTGCTGGTATCTGGGACGCAACTGGTCCTAAGGCCAAAAGAATGATTAAGAGAAGAATACCTGCGACCATACCGGATAATTTGGTCTTGCCACCGGCATTTATATTTACTACTGTACGGATGGTAGCTCCAGCTCCTGGAATACCCCCAAAAATAGCAGCTACACTGTTACCTATACCTTGGCCAACAAGCTCTTTGTTGGGTTGGTGCTTTGTTTTGGTCATGTTATCCGCTACTACAGAGGTTAAAAGAGAATCTATGGCTCCTAATAACGCCAAAGTCAAAGCGGTAAATATATATGGTGTAATTGAACTGAGTTGAAAACCTGTGATTATTTCAAGATTGGGCATCGGAAAACCACTTGGGATTTCTTCAATAGGGCGGTAGTTGAGTCCAAATCCATACGCTACGCCCGAAACAACGATTAGGGCTACCAAGGCACTTGGTATGGCGGTTGTGATTTTTTTGAAACCGTAAATAATCACTATTGTAGCTAGGGCAAGTATGAGTTCTAACCAATTAATGTTCTGTAAGGCTCTGGGAAGCACTTTAATGGCCCCTAAAACCCCAGACGCCTCACTTTTGGCCAGTGTTCTAGCCTCTTTTAGCATATCATCTTGGGTAATACTTTCGGAACGTTTGATTGTTTCTTCAAAATTTTCTAAAACTAGAATACCTTCGCCTGCCTCTTCCCTTAGAATATTCTCTAATATTATTTCCTCAGCCATTGGTTTGAACTGTGATACAAACTCATCATCTTCTTTTGGGTAGTATCCTATAGCCGGTAAAATTTGAGTAACCAATATGATGACCCCAATAGCTGTCATAAATCCGGAAACCACTGGGTAAGGGATGTAACGGATGTATTTCCCTATTCCTAAAAGGCCAAGACCAATCTGCATGAGGCCGGCCAATAAAAATACAAGAAGAATGGCGGGAAGCGCCTTTTCAATGCTTCCGTCGTTAAGGGCTATAATACCGGCAATAACCACCATACTTACGGCGGTCATCGGAGCTGTGGGACCAGAAATTTGCGTATTGGTACCTCCAAACAGCGCAGCAAAAAAACTGATGAATATAGCTCCATATAGTCCGGCACTGGGTCCTAGCCCAGAACTTACACCAAAGGCCAGAGCTAATGGAAGGGCTACAATACCTGCAGTTATTCCTCCAAAAAGGTCTCCTCTAAAATTTGAAAAAAGATTTTTCATAATATTGTATTTAATGCTAAGCTTAGTTTAAGCAACAATTAATTAAGTTAGAAACCAACGTTTGGTTTCTATAATGAGAAGGCCAATATGGCAACATTGGCCTTCCATAACAATCGGTTTTTATTCGTAAAAAATAACTTCACCATTCGAGACATCATACATAGCGCCAACAACTTTTATTTCCCCTTTTTCTTCCATTTCGACTAGTACAGGGCTTTGTTTGCGGATATTGTCAATAGTTAAATTTACGTTCTTTTCAGCAACCTTATCCACAAACTCAAGGTTTTTGGAATTTCTTAAATTCTCATCTACTGGTTCAATAACCGCCTCCACTGCTGGTTCAATCTTGCGGATCAAGGCGGTAAGGTTGCCTAATCTTGCATGATCACAAGCTCCTTTTACGGCACCACAACTTGTATGACCTAAAATTACGATCAGCTTAGTGCCTGCAAGTTTGCAGGCAAATTCCATGCTACCCAAAATATCCTCGTTTACAAAGTTACCGGCTATTCGAATACTAAAGATGTCGCCAAGGCCTTGGTCAAATACCAATTCGGCAGAAACTCTAGAGTCAATACAGCTCAAGATTGTTGCAAATGGAAATTGGCCTTCACTGGTATCATTCACTTGTTCCAGAAGGTTTCTGTTGGCTTTAAGGTTGCCTTGAAATCTTTGGTTGCCTTCCTTTAAAAATTGCAACGCCTTTTCCGGGGTCATTGTTGCTTGGGTCTCTCTTGTATGTGCTTTCATATTTATCTATTTTAATTATGCTATTTTTAGTGTTGTGTTAAAGTTATATCGGCTGCGTTTTTCCCCTGTTATTAAAAGATTAATATCTGACTTCTTAACCATATCGTAAGTATTTAATGGACAGGAAAGACCTTCTTGTGCCTTTTTTCTTCCTTCCAAAAACAAAAGGTCGATATTACTTCTGGATAAATAAAGGGGAAGATTGTTCACAGTATTTTCATTGTGATCAAACACATAGTGGATGGTCTTGCGTCCTAAAAAATCACTCGTTTGTGGTAGAGCATTTGAAGCTTCAACAATATTAAACGACTTTAAAGTACTGTTCGTATGGAAAAAGAGTTCTTCTGTATAGGATGAGTTCAATGCCTCTTCGGAACAATTTAGGGATCCTATACCTATTTTTTTACCTGGTTCAAGACCTTTGTGATGTGAAACGATCAAGACAGTACCTTTAAAAACGTTTAGTACAAAGTTGATAATTCTATCGTCAGCAGTATTAAAATGTTTGCTTTTGTGTCTTCCCAAGACCAAAATGTCTGGTTGGTTTTCGTTTAAATACCGGTCAATTTCATTTTTAATATTTCCAAAGGTACTGGAATAATTAATAGGTACCCTGTAATTTTCAATCATGGGCGATATTATATCCTTCATTCGTTTATCGGTCAGAATATATTCACGGCTTATTGAACGCATGGCCGATAGTTGGTTTTCTTTCCCAATTACTGACGTAGGCTTTGTTATATTAAAAACTTCAATTTCCCCATTGATCATTTGAGCCAAGCTCACAGCACTTTTTAACAGGCTGGATATGTCTCCATGTAAATCGGTGAATAAAGCTATCTGTGGTTTATGTTTTTCCATGTCCATTAGCTTAAGCTTAAATTAGATTTTGGTCTTGTTCTAAAAAATTCCGAAAAACTTGATGGGTTTTCAACTACACCACGCTTAGAGACCAATTGAATATCTATATTACGCTCTTTGGCTTTTACCGAGAAATCGTCTAGAATTTCGATTATATCAAGATCAAGATATCTTGTCTTGAGCAAATTTATCTCTAAATAGGTGTCCCTAGGAAGGCTATCCAATTCTTTAAGAATAGCACCTTTATTAAAAAAGGTCACTTCTTCCGCCAGGGTCATTTTTATCTTGTGCTTTCCATTACTTACATCTTCCATGTGCAGGAAATGGGAGTTCTGATAATTTTTCAAAAGGATAACCACAATACCAACGGCAAGGCCTAGGCTGATACCAATGAGTAAATCTGTAAATATGATACCAAATACGGTAACCGAAAACGGAACGAACTGTTTCCATCCCAATTTGTACATTTTTACAAAAAGCGCAGGTTTTGCCAATTTAAAGCCTACTATAAATAGTATGGCCGCTAAAACCGATAAGGGTATCATATTCAACAATCTTGGAATAAGAATAACGGAAATTAGCAATAGGAAACCATGGAAAATAGCCGATAGCTTTGATTTTCCACCAGATTGAATGTTGGCGGAACTTCTAACGATTACTTGGGTTATTGGTAGTCCTCCAATTAATCCGGATAAAATGTTACCTGTACCTTGTGCAAGCAGCTCGCGGTTCGTAGGTGTTACGTTTTTGTTCGGGTCCAACTTGTCGGTGGCCTCAACACATAATAGAGTTTCAAGACTGGCAACCAAAGCAATGGTAAAGGCGGTAACCCATACATCTGGGTTTGTGATTGCAGCGAAATTAGGAAAGCTGAACTGTCCAAAAAAGGATGCGGCATCTTCCGGAATGGGTACACTTACCAAGTGGTCGGATGAAATGGCCAAAAAGTCACTGTTCTGAGTCAACACAAAGAATATGATACCTACTGCGACGGCGACCAAAGGCCCTTGGATAAGCTGAAAGATCTTGCCTTTTTTGGAAAGTACCTTATCCCATAACAATAAGATGGACAAGCCAGCTATTGCCACTAGTGTTGCACCAGGGCTAATATTGTTTACAGTATTTAGGATTCCGGAGAAGGTGTTTTCCCCATCCACTTGAAAGAAGGCCCAATCGCCCTCTGGGTCCGGGTCATAACCAAAAAAATGTGGAATTTGTTTAAGTATAATAATGATACCTATACCGGTCAACATGCCTTTTATTACAGATGAAGGGAAATAATACCCTATAATTCCAGCTTTTAGAATACCGAAGATCAACTGAATAATTCCACCAAGCACAACGGCAACCAAGAAGTTTTCATATCCTCCTAAGGCACCAATTGCAGTTAATACAATAGCGGCCAAACCGGCAGCTGGTCCACTCACACCAATTTTGGAACCGCTGAGTGCTCCAACAACAATACCACCGACTATACCAGCTATTAAACCAGAAAACAAGGGGGCTCCACTAGCTAAAGCAATACCCAAACATAGGGGTAGCGCTACAAAAAAAACTACGACACTTGCGGGAAGGTCGCTCTTAATATTTTTGAACATATAAAAAAAATAATTTAGTCCTTAATGGGAATCAAAGACAGGTTTTTAATTAATCGAAAAAGTTTTACTTAACTGATGGGATTAACTAATATGTTCAGGTGGTGGGAGAAGAATTTTTTGGGTGAAGTTAATATGCCCCATTGGATGGTAGACACCCATTTCAGATTTTTGGGACAGTGCAATTAATGAAAAATCAACATAACTATCGTTTACAAACTTCTCTTGTAAAGGAGATTTCTTACCGGTTTCTTGCTGTTCTTCTTCGTTAAGGTTGGTTACAATAACGGGATTATCAATATCAAGTAATGTGATGGCGCTCGGAGCCACTATGGCAAATAGCCAAAGGGACAATAATAGTACACGAGCGAAAACTTTCATAAAATCACAACTTTTGGCAAATATAACACCAAGGGTTTTAATAGTCGTTAAAGAAATATTAAAAATCCTTAAGGATCTTTATATCTTCTGATGGAATCCAACCTGTGGTGCCATCTAAAATACGAATTTTTTTCCAGTCATTCAGTTGTTCAAGAACGTTGACCTTGGCACCGGCATGTAAAGTAAAAACGGACTGGCTCCTATTGTTGGGTTCGGATTTAATAACAACTTCTTCCGAAAAGACAATGGCAGGTTGATCCGATTCAAATTCGGAAAATTCTAAATAGGCGAGTAATACAGCAAGGACTGTAAATAAAAGAAAGACTAGACTGCTTATAAAGGCTATTCGTTTTTGGGTGGAAAATCTGAAATAATAAAAGGCTATATAGCAGCACACAAATAGCATCATAAAGCCAACGGCAACATAGGCCCATTGGTCAAATGAGAGATATGAAGTAAGTTTGTTGTACAATCTGGAAATAGTGGTCTGTGGAAGTGGTTCAATGGCATCCAACGTCATGTTTTGGGCATAGGACAAATTATCCCTAATATCCTGATCATTAGGTTTAAGTAATAATGCCTTCTCGTAATAATAAATGCTTGGGGCAATATTGTTGAGCTTATAATAGGTATTTCCCAAATTGAAATATAATTCGGACGAATGTTCCCCATTTTCCAATATCTTTAAATAATTGTCCGCGGCTTTGGCATACTCGCCTTCGTTGTACAATGCCGTAGCTTCCTCAAATAGCTGTTCGTTTTGGGAAAATCCCAAGGTAGCTACCAAACAGACTAAAATAGTTAATACACGTACCATTGCTTAAATTTGTTTATCCAATTGTGAGATAACCTCACTTGCCTTGTTGTAATCCTCTTGCATTTGAACATCGGAGAAAGGGCTATATCTGGCCATTTCGTAATTCTTTAGTAATCCGATAAAGCCTTCCTGAGTGGTTTCGTCCACATTTTTTTCACTCAATAAAGAGGCAATTTTATCCTTGCTAAATTCTGAGGTCTCTATTTTCAGTTTTGCCTTCAAATAATTGTGCAAGGCCTTTTCCAAGGCCACATAAAATGATTCCTTGGATCCTAATGCCTTTTTAGCAGCAGACAGGTATTTTCTAGCCAGTTTGTTGGCACGCTTAATTTTGATTCCTTCTACATCACTGGCAATTGCTTCTCTTTTTTTACCAAATAGGATGGCCAGGGGAATTAGCAAAACGGGCAGTAGCCACCAAAGGAAGAAGCTGGTGGAACCAAAAAAGTGTTGACTGTTGATGGTTGTGAGATTTGGATTTAATTTGTTGAATACAAATTGATTTCCCGTAGCGACAACCCTTTGTTTATTGCTGGAAATAGGGCCAGTATTATTTGAGGCTCCACTGGTTGGGCCCTCTATCACATTGATCATGATTTCCCCGGAACTCAAAGTTTGATATTTTTCGGTCTTGGGATTAAAAAAGCTAAAGGCTATACTGGGGATGGGGTATTTGCCTTTAAATGTAGGCACTACCGTGTAACTATTGCTTACATTTCCTTCCATGCCAGATAAGGTAGTACGAACACTCTCGTTGAATTCAGGGTCATATACTTCCAAGGAACTGGGGAGATTTAATCCTGGAATCTCAAAAAGTTTTAGATTTCCCTTACCATTTATGGCAACCTTGGCCTGTAAAGATTCGGATGCGTTAAGATGGGTTTTACTGGTGGTAACCGAAAATTGGAATTCTCCGACCGCACCACTAAAATCTGCCGGTTTTCCTTCATTGGGCAATGGCTTTACATTAATGGTCCTATTGCCTGCGGATACGGTCTTGTTGGTTTGGGCAAATATTCTTCCTCCAAAAAAATCCCTTTTGTTGGTGGGAATCTGAAGACTTACATCCAAGGATAGGGGTTCTATCTCCAGTTCCCCGGTCTTCTGTGGATAAAGGACGACCCTTTTTAAGATGACGGATCTATAAGACTTGCCGTTGTAGGTGGTATTCTGTATATCGTATTTGGTGACAGGGATATCTTGGCTCCAGAAATTGTTATATTTAGGGTTGTCCAAAGCCCTAAAGTTGGTTACATCTATGGTAGGACTTGCGTAAAGTTTATAAACTACGGTGACAGCCTCATTTAAATATGGGCTGGTTTTGGATATTTCTGCTACCAGATGTAAACTTTCATCCGCCACATCATCTACCGTTTTTTCCCCGTCCGGCCTTTCCACCGCAGCAGTAACCTCCACTTCTTTGGGGAGTGATTTATAGGTTTCTCCCTTGATGACAATGGTCGCCTGTTTAAGGGTAAATTTTCCCCTTGCTGTGGGTGCAAGGGTATAGGTATAAGTTTTTGAAAAACTCCTGACCCCATTAACCCAAGAGGAGCTAATGGATTGTGAGGGGCCCATAAGCACCCTGAAACCTTCAAAATCAGGGGGAACAAAATTGTCCCCATCCCTGTTCATGGTAAAGTCTACCCGTAGTCGCTCGTTAATGCCCAACACATCCTTGCTGAGATTCATTTCGAAGGTAACGGTTTCATCATCCTGGGCATACGAGAGTATGCCTAGGAATAACAATGTAAATAACGATATGTATTTTTTAATATTCACCTGTATTACCAGTCTTTTTCATTTTGGGATTTTACACCTTTTACTTTTTGTGCATCTATTTTTTCCTGTACTTTTTTCTCTTCGTTCTGCATTGCCTCCAACAAATTTTTCACTTGCTGTGGAGATAGTTGGTTCGGCCTGGGCTGCTGTTGCTGCTTTTGGTCATCTTTCTGTTCCCCTTTGGAGGGATCATCATTATTATCGTCTTCCTGATCTCCTTCGTCTTTCTTATTCTCTTCTTTTTCTTCCTCGCCTTTATCCCCCTCTTCCTTTTTGTCTCCTTGGTCCTCTTTCTGCTCGCCCTTATTGTCTTCGTTCTGATCCCCTTCCTTTTTATCCTCGTTTTGGTCTTTTTGATCTTTTTGGTCTTCCTTGTTCTGGTCGTCCTTATTCTGATCGTTTTTTTGTTCTTCTTCCTGTTGCTTTTTTAGCATTTCCTTGGCCAGGGCCAAATTGTAGCGGGTCTCTTCATCCGTAGGGTCGTTCCTTAATGCCTCCTTATAGGTATCTACCGCTTTTTGGTATTCTTTGTTTTTCATAAAGACATTGCCCATGTTGTGATAGGCCCTGTGCTTGTCCTTTTTGTTGGTGGCATTTTCACCTGCCTGTTTAAACCTGCCAAAAGCCTCGCTATAAGTTTCGTTTTCATAATAGGCATTTCCCAAATTATAGGGTGCAATACTGCTCTCTGCACTTTTGGAGATGGCCCTTCTATAATTGGCTTCGGCATTTACAAAATTGCTTTCGGAAAGGTCTTTATTAGCCTCCCAAGTATAGTTGTTGGCAATTTTAATTGATTTTTCCTTTTCCTTGTCCGCTTCCTGCGCTTGGACAAGGCCTCCGATCAAAATAATGATAAATGCAATCTTTTTCATAATCCTTCTACGTTTATCGCTCGTTAAACAGATTCAATTTTTTTAGCCACTTGGTTTTTCTATCCAAGACAAAAATGTCTAAAAATAAGAATAAAAGGCCTGCTGCCAAAAACCATTGGAACTGATCTTTGAATTCGGCAAATTGCTTGGCCTCAAATTCCTTTTTGTCCATTTGGTTCAATTGTTCCTTAATGAAATCAACGGCTTCTTCCGTGTTTTCCCCGTTTATGTATTCCCCATTGCCCTCATCGGCAATTTCTTGTAGTACCTCTTCATTTAATTTTGTAATAACCACCTCACCTTGGCGGTCTTTTTTTAGGCTTTCAACAATACCGTTTCTTTTAAGAGGTATGGGTGCTCCTTTTGTTTTTCCTACGCCAATGGTAAATACCCTTATGCCTTCATTGGTGGCATCCTCAACAGCATTGCTCACGTTACCTTCGGAGTGGTCCTCTCCGTCCGAGATAATGAAAAGAACACGGTTGGTTTGTTCCTCATCGTCATAATAGGTCGATGCCAATTCAATGGCCTGATCAATGGCCGTGCCTTGTGAGGAAAGCATATCGGTGTTCATGTTTTGCAAGAACATCTTGGCAGCCCCGTAATCGGTCGTTATAGGGAGTTGGGGAAATGCCTGCCCGGCATAGGCAATAATCCCGATTCTGTCACTTGCCAGTTGATTGATAATCTCGGAAACCAGACGTTTGGCCTTTTCCAGCCTATTTGGTGCTATATCCTCGGCCAACATACTTTTGGAAACGTCCACGGCAAATACAATATCCACCCCTTCTCTCTTCACCGTTTCCAATTTGGTGCCCATTTTTGGGTTTACCAATGCCATGGTCAAAGAGGCTATTCCCAACAGAATAAAAATTAATTTCAAGGTGGATTTAAAGTTGGATCTGTCGGGGGTCAAACGCTTTAAAAGTGCAAGTTCGGCAAATTTTCTTTGCGTACTTTTTTTCCAGATTTGAAGGAGCAAAAATAGGACTACCATCACCGGAATGATGGCTAACAGATATAAATATGATTTTTCGTCTAACTGAATCATTTTGTATTCTTCATTTGTAAATCAATCCCCTCGAAACCTTAATTCTTCGACCTTAAATAAAACTCCTGAACAAGGTGTTTCTTACCAGCCATTCCAATAGGAGCAAAACTCCTGCCAAATAGACCCAAGGTCTAAATTTTTCTTCGTACTTGTAATATTTAAACTCCTCTACTTCTGTTTTTTCCAATTTATTTATCTCCTCGTAAATAGCCTCAAGTTTTTCATTGTCGGTAGCCCTGAAATACTGTCCCCCTGTTGTTTCTGCTATAGATTTCAATAGATTTTCATCTATTTCTACCTCCCGCATTCCATATCGGAAAGATCCGTCAGCATTGTACGCTATCGGCGTCATGGCATTTCCATTGGTGCCCAGGCCAATGGTGTAGGTTTTAATGCCGAACTCCACTGCCAAATTTGCGGCAGTTTGTGGTTCTATAAATCCCGAATTGTTGACGCCATCCGTAAGCAAAATAATGACTTTGCTAAGTGCCTTGCTTTCCTTTAATCTATTTACAGAGGTGGCAAGCCCCATTCCAATAGCCGTTCCATCATTTAATTGTCCATAAGTTATTTCATCCAAGGCCCTTAAAACGATAGATTTATCACTTGTAATAGGCGTTTTGGTATAGCTTTCCCCGGCATATGCCACTAATCCGATCCTATCGTTGGGTCTTTCGCTGATAAAATCGGCCGCCACTTTTTTAAGTGCTGTTAATCTATATGGCTTTAAATCTTTTGCCAACATACTGGAGGAAACATCGATGGCCATAACAATATCGATTCCTTTTGTAGTTTTGGTCCTGGAAGAGATATCCTCGGTTTGTGGTCGCGCCATTGCAACTATAATCGCGGCCAATGCCAACAATCGCATTACAAACAGCAGCGGTTTTAATTTGGGTAAAATGCTGCCTTTTGGAAAACCTTTAATGCTAGATATTTTTAAGGAAGCGGTCTGTTCCTTTCTTTTCAAGAAGTACCAAAGCATTGCCACTGGAAGTAATAGCAACAACCAGAAAAACTGTGGGTTCGCAAAGGAAATATTCTCAAACATCTATAAGCTCGTTTTTACTTCTACTGAGTTCAAAATTCGGTCTACTATCTGGTCTGCATATTGGTCATCTGCCAACCAAGTCAAGATTATATTTTGCTGAAAACCTTTACCACCAAAAAATAGGACCAAATAGTTTCCAGAGATCAATTCCTTGGATTCGGGCACGGCAAATTTTCCACTCCCGTACAGTTTAACCCCCTTTACCCCTGTAAGGGTAGAAAAAGGTTCTTGCTTGGTAGTGATGTTTTTGGCACCTTGATTTTCAAAATTTTTCAAAATCTGTTCGGAGGCCTTTTCAAAATCCGGTTCCTCCGGTTGTGCCAGTGTAATAGAGGTGGCGCCAATGGTAAACAGTCCAATGGAGCTTCTATAGGCAAAGGCCTGCATTTCTTTGATGGAGGCTTGGGCTTCTGGAGGGAGTTTTACCGCTTGGCGCAACAAGACTTCGGGGGTATGTAAACTAATAGGTGGGAAACCGTAATCGCTTTGTACCCATTCACCTTCCAATAATTCTTTGGTGGGGTGGCCTAAAACGGTATCTTTTACGTGTCCAAATCCGTAGAAACCTATTGCCGCTGCCGTGGAAAATAATAATACAAGGACCGCAGTAACGGCCACAATAACTATTTTTTTCTTATGTTTTTTGCGTTCCAGCTCCTCCAAGTACTCTTCCCTTTGCAATAATTCCTCTTCCGTGGGTTCTGGAATGGCCTCTTTGGTCTTGATTACAATCTGTTCAACAGATTTTCTATCCCGTTCGGCTACAGAGGACTCCGGCTTGGATTTTGCAAATTTCACCAAATCCGAGGTCTGTAGCACCTTTTTGAACTGTTGTATGGTTTCGGGGTCCAGTTTCAATTGACCGGCATCCTTCATCATTTCCAATTTATCTATCAATTGGTCCGTAGTACTTTCCAATGCCGTTACATGAACATCTTCTTCCAAATAAGATCTTACAATGTCCGTTAACTCGGAATAATAGGATTTATAATCGTCCTGGATTAAATATTTTGATTTTTCCAATTGTTTTAAACCAAGGATAGCACGGTCAAAAGGAGGTAATAGGGCTGCCTTTTCCTCTTCGCTCAAAGGTTTTTTTCTAAAAACGAACCAATATAATGCTGCCCCTGCCAATATAAGGATGCCCAGTACCCAAAGGAGTATTTTCCAGAGGGCCCCGTTCGATTTTTCTACATTTATAATGGGTTTTATGTCGTACATCTTCTGTGCCAAGGTATCGACGGGTACTGTAGCAACATCAATTTTTATGGAATCGGTAAAAAACGGTTTTCCGTTTACCATGATCTGTTGTCTTGGAAGGGTATAGGAACCAGAATCGAATTGGGTTAGGGCATAGATTTTTTGTAGGGTCATCCTATCCAATTTTTTAACCGTATCGGTCCTTAGGGCTTCCACGGTTTCCAAAGGGGAAAAGGTTTGGCCTTCGGGAAAGATTACCTGGGCGGTGGAATCTGTTTCTACGGTGACCTTAAAATTGATCTGTTCCCCAATCTTTATATAGGTAGTATCCACTCCAGACACAATGGTGGGGGTATTTTGGGAAAAACCTTGTGTCGAGGCAAATAACAGACACAATGTAATATATCGTAGAAAATACGAATAACTATTTATAATGCTCAAATTTAAGTTCCTCATTTAAATCAACCTCTTCTCTTAAAATAGCCCAATAATTTCTTTACATAACTTTCATCCACCCTACAACTCAACACCCCGCAACCTGATTTGGTAAAAGTCTCCTGAAAATAGGCAACTCGTTCACTATAGTGTTTGCCATAGGCCATCCTTACTTTTTTGGACTGGGTGTTCACCAATTGAGTAGCTCCTGTTTCAGCATCCTGCATTTGCACCATACCCAAATTAGGAATGTTTTCCTCCCTTTCATCAAAAACCCTTATGCCGGTAAGATCGTGCTTTTTGCCTGTGATGCGGAGGGTTTGAAGATAATCGTCGGTTATAAAATCCGAGAGTACAAAGACAATGGCTTTCTTCTTCATTACGTTGGTAAGGAATTTTAAGGCCGTTCCTAAATTGGTCTCGCTGCTCTTGGGCGAAAATTCCAACAATTCCCGTATTATTCTTAGGGCGTGACTTTTGCCCTTTTTTGGCGGAATGTAAAGTTCCACCTCATCGGTGAACAAAAGAAGTCCAACTTTATCATTGTTTTGAAGAGCTGAAAATGCCAGTGTAGCAGAAATTTCAGTAATAATTTCCTTTTTAAACTGATTGCTGGTACCAAAAAGTTCTGAACCACTCACATCTACCATAAGCATCATGGTAAGTTCCCTTTCCTCCTCAAATACCTTTACATAGGGTTCGTTATAGCGCGCGGTTACGTTCCAATCTATGGATCTTACATCATCACCGAATTGGTATTGGCGCACTTCACTGAAAGTCATACCCCTCCCCTTAAAAGTCGAGTGGTACTCTCCGCCAAAAATATGGTCGGAAAGACGCCTCGTCTTTATCTCGATCTTGCGAACTTTTTTTAATAATTCCTTGGTATCCATTTTCAGTATGCAGTTTGCAGTAAAAAGTATTCAGGTACAGTTTTAAGGATTAAAGGCCAAAAGCTGTAGACAGATAACTGTAGACTGATTAAGGTACTTCAATTTCGTTTACGATCTTATTTATTATTTCTTCCGAAGTAATGTTTTCCGCCTCAGCCTCATAGGTTATGCCAATCCTGTGGCGTAAAACGTCATGAATCACTGCCCTTACATCTTCAGGAACAACATAGCCCCTTCTTTTAATAAAGGCATAGCATTTGGCAGCAACCGCCAAATTAATACTACCCCTTGGTGAAGCTCCGAAACTAATCAAAGGTTTTAGGCTTTCTAAATTGTATTTTTCCGGGTATCTGGTAGCAAATACAATGTCGAGTATATATTTTTCAATTTTCTCGTCCATGTACACATCCTTAACCGCCTTTTGGGCACTTAGAATCTGTTTAACGCTAACTACAGGTTTAACCTCTTCGTATGCACCTTTAAGGTTTTGCCGTATTATTAATTGCTCTTCACTAAGTTTGGGGTAGTCTATAACCGTCTTTAACATAAAACGATCCACCTGGGCTTCCGGTAAAGGATACGTTCCTTCTTGTTCCACCGGGTTTTGGGTAGCCATAACCAGGAAAGGCTTGTCCAAAACAAAAGTTTCGTCACCTATAGTAACCTGTTTTTCCTGCATGGCTTCCAAAAGGGCGGATTGCACTTTTGCAGGAGCACGGTTAATTTCATCCGCCAGAACAAAATTGGCGAATATAGGACCTTTCTTAATGGAGAAATCGTTCAATTTCATATTGTAGATCATAGTACCAACAACATCTGCCGGTAGAAGATCGGGAGTGAACTGAATTCTACTGAAGCTTCCTTGTACAGCTTTTGCCAGGGTATTTATGGCTAAGGTTTTTGCCAAGCCAGGGACGCCTTCAAGTAGAATATGTCCCTGCCCTAAAAGTCCAATGAGCAATCGTTCTACCATATGTTTTTGTCCTACGATTACTTTGTTCATTTCTAAAATAAGTAGGTCGATAAAAGCACTCTCCTGGGCAATTTTCTCGTTCACGGCACTGATATCTACCGAAGTATTTTCTTCCATATAATCCTTTGTTTTGTTTTGTTTACAGTGGTTTACTCCAAAAGTGGATGCAAATTGAAAATTTATTTAGTTATTGGCTGTTAATGTATGGTTAAAAGTTAAGCAATGGGTCTAGTTTTATGAACTATTTAAGGGATTTATTCATAATTTCACAAACATATGAAAAATAAAACATCTTATTTCAAAATCATTGCAGGTACAATTACTTGGGGCACTTGGGATAAGAAGCTTTCTGTTGGAAAGAAACTAAGTTAATTTATCCCTGTCAAGAACTGGGAGTTGCCACCTTTGATTACGCGGATATTTACGGTTTGTTTAGTTTTTAGCCGTTTATTGGAAAGGTCTCTACCACTGCACATATATCAAGGGGTATAATTTGGATTATAGGTACCGCCCAATCTAAACAATTGACCGACGCCATAAAGGCTTTAAATATGGAAGGTTGGTTTTTGTTGTTTAGTTGCTTTGCAGGGCAATGGATTTCCTAGTTGCCGACCAACGGAGTTAATAAATATAAAATATAGAATCATTTTTTATGAGTATTTCCAATAAAGAGAAGCCCACAGCATTTATAACCGGGGCTACGAGCGGAATAGGTCTTGCAACCGCCAAAATCTTTGCAGCCAACAAAATCAATCTAGTTATTTGTGGTAGGCGGAAAAAGCGATTGAACGAAATTAAAAAGGAACTGTCCAGACATACCAGGGTTTGCATTCTAGAATTTGATGTACAGGATAAAAAAGCGGTTTTTGAGGCCGTTGCTTCCCTTCCAGAGGAGTTTTCCAATATTGACATCCTTATCAACAATGCAGGCAATGCCCACGGTTTGGATTCCATAGAGGAAGGAAATTTGGAGGATTGGGAAGCTATGCTGGACATTAACGTGAAGGGCCTTTTATATGTTTCCAAGGCAATAATGCCAAAAATGATCAAAAACAAATCCGGACATATCATAAACATTGGCTCCATTGCGGGGAAGGAAGTGTATCCTAGAGGGAATGTGTACTGTGCCAGTAAATATGCAGTGGATGCCCTGAATCAAGGGATGAGAATAGATTTGAACAAATACGGTATTCGCGTTGGTGCCATTAACCCGGGATTGGTGGAAACGGAATTTAGTAAGGTACGGTTTAAGGGAGATAATGCTAGGGCCGAAGATACCTACAAGGGTTATAAGCCATTGCAGGCAGATGATGTTGCGGACATAATCCATTTTATGGTCACAAGGCCCTCCCATGTCAATATTGCAGATTTATTAATTTTACCTACGGCGCAAGCGAGTGCTACAATTGTCAATAAGGAATTATGATCAATAAGCGCCTGCTCGTAAAAAACCTGCTTGCCCATAATGACGAGAATAGCTTTTATGATAAAAAACGCTTTATAGATATTGGACAGAGGGAGGGGAAGGCTAAATTTTTGAAGCATGTCTGCGCTCTTGCCAATAGCAATCCTCAAAATAATTCTTTTATCGTTATTGGAGTCGAGGATGAAGATAATGAAATTGTAGGGGTCGATTTTTTTGATGATAGCAAGATTCAAAATTTGGTCAATGCCTATTTGGACAATCCCCCGCGTATTACCTATGAAAATATTCCATTTCCTCATTTGCCCATGGGCAAAGTAGTTGGATTGGTAACTATAAAATCTAATGGGAAAGTTTGTTCTTTGCGAAAGAATATCTGGAAGTATTATGGGGGGTCTGTTTTTTTTAGGGATGGTAGCATAAGTATGCCAAAGGCGTATGGAATTGAACTGACCGATATAAATGCAGAAGTGGTGGCAACCATAGAGAAGCATGCCAAAAATAATATTGAACTTACCCTGGACGGCGTAGTCGATTTTTTGAATGAAAGACACAAGGATTTAACCAGTCATTATAAGGTTTTTAAAGAGCAATTTGTGGTTTGTTGGGCGGGACATCAAAAAAAAGTAAAAAATGAAACTTATTACTCCCGTGTCGATATTGAATTGATCAATGAACAAGTGAAGCTGTTTTTTTCCGCATTCGATGAAATTACGATTGCTTATGATGAAAATTCCTTTACTACGATCGAATATGTTCAGTTGGGATTAAGTGGCCAACAAAAGTATTATCCTTTGGAAAAAGTGGTCATTACTTTCTTCGATAATGGGACCTATACCATTCAAAGCGATTTAATATTTGAACCTCCCTTGTATGATAAAAAAACACTTCATCACATTTACAACGCCAATATAGCCCTGCTTAAAAAAATTGAAAAGGATATTTCCCTGTCCCCAAATGAAACAAAGGACTTAGATCTGTTGTCCGATACTTTTTTGATTTGCTATGTCAATGGGTTCGACGAAGCCAAGGATGTTATGGAAAACGCAAAGCCGATCCTAAAGAAATATGATCTTCCGGTGTATCAATCCATAAAAGAATCATTAAGAATTATTAGAAAGATGAAATACAATTAGAGGTTGTGGCCGACCATTTCATTAAACCTGATTTATTTGTTCTTGGTTGGGCAAGGATTCTATGGCTCCAAAATTAAGGGTTGTAATAGCTCCGGCCTTATTGGCATCCTGCACCATTTTTTCCAAAAGTCCGGAATCGTTCAAGAGGGTTTCCAAGTTGGTTGTCAATGAAATTTGCTTTAACAAACACCCAATAAATGCATCTCCTGCACCTGTTGTGTCAAGGGGTTTTATTTTTATGCTCGGAATTATTTTTTGCACCGCAGGGGTGCTTAAATAGGTGCCCTCTCCGCCTAGGGTCACGGTAATTATTTTTGTTCCCAACTCGTGTAAAAAAGTACAGGCCTCTTTTAGATCCACTTTTCCTGAAAGCAATTGGGCCTCTTCCAAACTGAATTTACACAAATCCGATTTTTCAATAAAGGGGATGCATTTTTGAATAAAGATCTCCTCGGTTCCTTTCCATAGATCCACCCTAAAATTAGGGTCGAAGCAAATAAAACTGTTTTGGAATATGGCTTCTTGGAAATAGAGGGAATATGCCTCTTCCAAACTACCGCCGAGGAAGGAGGTTGCGGCTCCAAAATGTACGATCTGATCTTTAAATAGATTCTTTATTCTTATGTCGTGCTTTAATTCTTTGTCCGCCCCACGGCTAAAGACAAAATCGCGCTCGCCATCCTCTGCAAGGGAAACAAAGGCTAGGGTTGTAAAGGTGTCTGACCGCTGTGCCAGGGATACGTCTACCTGTCCTTCCGTTAATGTATTGATAAGAAAAGTGCCAAAGGGATCTTTGCCTACACAGCCGATAAAAAAACTTTTGCCCCCCAATTTGGCTATTGCTGAGGCCACATTTGCCGGGGCACCTCCCGCTTTTTTAGTAAAATCGGTGGCTTTTGATAGATCGCTACCCTGTTTCTCAGCCACGAAATCTATTAATAATTCCCCTATACAGTAAACGTTTTTCATCTGTTAAATTTTATTGTTTTTAGGGATTATATCTAAGCTAAGTTGAGTAAAATAATTATTCTCTTGAGTGTTTCATAATTATCTTAATCATCTAGGTTTCTACCCTTTTTTAAAATGACTGATCTAAAATAAAGAGAAATAAGCACTAATACTAAAAAAGCCCCTAATTGTATACAGTTAGGGGCTTAATTTTTAGGAGTAAATTTCTAGATCCAAAGAGTACAGGCCTATCCGCATTTGGACGAACCGCAATCCTTACAGGTAAGGCATCCTTCTTGGTAAATCAGATTCTTGGAATTACAGGAATCACATTTTTGTCCCTTGGCTTCCGTGCCATCGGCTACATATCTTTTCAGAGCTCTTGCAACCCCATTTTTCCAGGTGTTGATAGATTCGCTGTCCAGTTGTAGACTATTGATAAGGTCTACCACTTTTTCTATCGGCATGCCGTGGCGTAGGGTGCTGGAAATTAATTTGGCATAGTTCCAATATTCGGGATTGAATTTATGGGATAGCCCTTCAATGGTTGTTTTGTAGCCTCTTTTGTTCTTGTACTGAAAGTCATATCGCGAAGAACCGTCCTCATTCCTGCTTTTTATGATGACTCCGTCATTTACCCATCTGGGAATTAAGATACCGTCCTCGTCATCGGCCATACCAGTGAAAATTTCATAGGGCTGGTCGTTTATGAGGCCAATAAAGGCAATCCATTTTTCTTTATTATTTTGAAGTCGGACCACATCCGCATCCAAAATTTGGGGTCGCTTTGTAGGGAAATGGGTAAGGGATTCCTCATTTTCAGATTTCTTTGATTCATTGGAGATCAAAACACCGGATCTGGAACCATCCCTATAGACAGTGACACCCTTGCAACCTGCTTTCCAAGCTTCCAAATAGAGTTTACCGACCAATTCTTCGGATACATCGTTCGGAAGGTTTATAGTGACACTAATGGAGTGGTCTACCCATTTTTGCACCGCACCTTGTAAACGGACTTTGCTCAGCCAATCCACATCGTTGGAAGTAGCTTTAAAATACGGAGAACTTTCTACAATCTTCTGTAACTCTTCTTGGGAATAATTTTTTTCGGTATCAATTCCCTTGACGGTCATCCATTGTTTAAATTTATGATGGAAAACCAAGTATTCTTCCCAAGAATCCCCAACTTCATCTACAAAGTCAATACGGACATCCTTGTCATTGGGGTTTACTTTTCTGCGGCGTTTGTAAACAGGCAGGAAAACCGGTTCTATACCAGAGGTGGTTTGGGTCATTAAACTTGTAGTCCCTGTGGGCGCAATGGTCAATAGGGCGATATTTCTTCGGCCGTATTCCAACATTTCATAATATAGCTTTTCATCAGCTTCCTTAAGCCTTGTGATAAAGGGGTTGTTTTTTTCCCTTTCCGCATCAAAAATTTGAAAAGCGCCACGATCTTTAGCGGTGTGTACCGAAGCTCTATAAGCTTCTAGGGCAATAGTCTTATGTACTTCGATCGCAAAATTGTTGGCCTCTTCACTTCCATAACGCAGGCCAAGTGCTGCCAGCATATCTCCCTCGGCCGTAATTCCGATTCCCGTTCTGCGTCCCTGTTCGGCCTTTTCTTTAATGTTGCTCCATAAATTATATTCTACGGCTTTGGTTTCTTCCAATTCCGGATCGGATTTTATTTTTTCCAGAATTGCATCTACTTTCTCCAATTCAAGGTCTATGATATCGTCCATAATCCGTTGGGCAGCAGCAATATGTTCTTTAAAAAGTTTAAAATCAAAGCTGGCATTATCAGTAAAAGGCTGATTTACATAGGAGAAAAGATTAATGGCCAACAAGCGACAGGAATCATATGGACATAACGGAATTTCCCCACAGGGATTGGTAGAGACGGTGTTGTAGCCTAAATCTGAATAACAATCAGGAACGGATTCCTTTATTATGGTATCCCAAAACAAAATACCCGGTTCTGCCGATTGCCAAGCATTATGGACTATTTTTCCCCAAAGTTTTTGGGCATCTATAGTCTTGGATACTTTGGGGTTGGGGCTTTGAACCGGAAATTTTTGGGTATAGGGCTGTCCAGTTTCAACTGCCTTCATAAAATCATCGTCCATTCTAACGGAAACATTGGCTCCCGTTACCTTGCCCTGTTCCATTTTAGCATCTATAAAATCTTCTGCATCAGGATGGTTTATGGAGACCGATAACATTAAAGCTCCCCTTCTGCCATCTTGGGCCACTTCCCTGGTAGTATTGGAATATCTTTCCATAAAAGGCACCAAGCCCGTTGAGGTTAAGGCCGAGTTTTTTACCGGCGACCCTTTTGGCCGTATATGGGAAAGGTCATGCCCAACACCCCCACGGCGTTTCATAAGTTGAACCTGTTCCTGGTCTATTTTCATGATTCCCCCGTAAGAATCGGACTGACCTTCATTTCCTATTACAAAGCAATTTGATAAAGAAGCGATTTGAAATGGATTGCCAATACCTGCCATTGGGCTACCCTGTGGGACTATGTATTTGAAGTTTTTGATTAGGTCAAAGACTTCTTCTTCTTTAAGTGGGTTTGGATATTTTTGTTCTATTCTGGAAACCTCCCTAGCTATCCTATGGTGCATATCATTAGGGGTTAGCTCATAAATATTCCCTTCGGAGTCTTTTAGGGCATATTTGTTTACCCATACCCTGGCAGCAAGATCATCGCCTTTAAAATATTTCAATGAAGCATTAAAGGCTTCTTTCTGACTGTAAGTCTTTTGGGGCCCTTGGGCAATTTTTGTTGGCATATAATGATTTTTAATGGTTGTAGTAAACTTGGAATAAAGGACAAAAGTATTAAAAAAAGTAGAAATAAAAACATGATATTTATCATGAAAGTTTACAAGAAATAACCTATAAATAATTGAAAATCAACACAATAAAGATTTATCAACATAAAAAAGTTAACAAATAAATTTCACTTTTTATCAATTTTAATTTCATTTAGGCTGTCATTTTAAATGAAATTCCAGTAATGGTAGCCTGCCGGCTTTTTATTTTGGTTGATATATTTTCATCTTGTTTGGTCTTGTCCGATGGGCTTTTTATTCATTCGGTATTACGAGTTGATTCTAGGATTAATAATCAATTCACTGTGAAAATCCATTTTTAGTTGTTTTGCCATGGATATTAAAGTGGTATTTGCGATTTTTGCCAAATGAGAACATTGGTAATCGGAGACCTGCATTCAGGTTTAAAGGCCTTGAAGCAGGTATTGATAAGGGCAAATGTAAGCCCCAGTGACCATCTTATTTTTTTGGGGGATTATGTGGATGGTTGGAGTGAAGCCGTTGATACGGTAAATTTTTTAATGGAGCTTAGGCTTACACACAATTGCTCTTTTATTAGGGGAAATCATGATGAACTTTGCAATGATTGGTTAAAAAGTGGGGATAATAATCCTGTATGGTTACAGCATGGAGGGAGTGCAACCCAAAATTCTTATCGGCTAGTAGGGGATGAAATAAAAGAAGCCCATATTGAGTTTTACGATAATTTGGAGAATTATATTCTTGACGCTGAAAATCGCTTGTTTATCCACGCAGGATTTACTAACTTAAGGGGTGTAGGGCATGAATATTTTACCAAAACCTATTATTGGGATAGAACCCTTTGGGAATTGGCATTGTCTTTAGATCCATCGTTGACCAAAGTGGATGATTTTTATCCTCAAAGGTTAACGCATTACAAGGAAATTTTTATTGGTCATACGCCAGTAACCCGGATTGGTAGGACAACCCCAAAGAATGCCGCCAATATATGGAATGTTGACACAGGAGCTGCCTTTAGAGGTCCTTTGACCATTATGGATGTTGGATCAAAACAATATTGGCAAAGTGATCCGGTATATTTGTTTTATCCCTCGGAAATGGGAAGGAACCAAAATTAACTGTCTATTGGGGGAAATTATCAAGATTATTAAGGATATTTACATAAAATTTGAAGAATGTCAAATAAGAACGTTAGAATAGAAGTAATGAAGTCCATTGAGGGTAAGGTGGATGGTTTTATAGACCAGTACCTTATTCCAATACAAGATATTTGGCAACCCACAGATTTTTTACCTGATACACAAAGTGAAGGCTTTATGGATCACGTAACTCAGATACGCGAGGAAGCCAAGGAATTGGGGTATGATCTTTGGGTTACCTTGGTAGCGGATACTATTACCGAGGAGGCACTGCCTACCTACGAATCTTGGCTTATGGATGTGGAAGGAATAGACCAACATGGTGAAAACAAGAATGGCTGGTCCAAATGGGTGCGTCATTGGACCGCTGAGGAAAATAGACATGGTGATGTGCTTAACAAATATCTTTATTTGGCCGGGAGGGTGAATATGCGGGAAATGGAAATCACCACCCAGCATCTAATTGCGGATGGGTTCGATATAGGAACGGACAGAGATCCTTATAAAAACTTTGTGTATACCTCTTTTCAAGAGTTGGCTACCAATATTTCACATAAAAGGGTAGGTCAAATGTGTAAAAAGGGGGGCAATACACTACTTGGTAAAATGTGTACCATTATCGCGGGAGACGAAATGCGTCATCATTTGGCCTATAGGGAGTTTGTTAAGGTAATTTTTGAAAACGACCCCAGTCAGATGATGTTGGCCTTTGCCGATATGATGAAGAAAAAAATTGTAATGCCTGCCCATTTCTTAAGGGAGTCTGGAGGAAATATAGGGACGGCTTTTGAGAACTTTTCCAATTGTGCCCAAAGATTGGGAGTTTACACTGCACAGGATTATATAGATATTTTGAAAAAATTGAATAGCTATTGGGAATTGGATAGCATTAGAAGTCTTAATGATGATGCGGAAAGGGCAAGGGACTATTTGATGAAATTACCGGATAGATTGGAGCGAATCGCCAGCAGGATGAAATTCCCTGAGGACGACTATAGGTTTAAGTGGGTGGAAGCTAATGGAAGAATGGTATAATGCCATAAACATTGAGGCAGCTGTCCACATAATTGATTAGAAAGTGAAGCTAGTGATAGCTTCACTTTTTTTGCACTCTATCCATATGGCAAAGTAATACCCATATGTTTTAAGATGATTACAATAATTATAGTTTCCCTCTTTTGTGTTCTTCCTGCCACTTGTGTAATTCTTTCCATTTGCCCTCATAAGCCATTTTCGCCTGCATGGGCCAAGAGGCGGGATCGTGAATTTTATAACGTGCTCCTCCGCTGTTCAATATCTCCTGACATTTGGCTACAGCGGTTTCGGACAAATCTTTCCATGTTTTAATATCAAAAGAATTGAATAGTTGCTGAATTTTAGGACCAATTCCTTCCACAATCTTTAAATCGTTCTGTTTTATAGTTTTGCCAAAGACAGATTTTGCGGCTTGTGCATTAAAAGGAAGCAATGCTTCTGCAGGGACTATTGGGGAAATAGGTTCCGCAGGAACAACAAGCTCCGATTTTTGGGATAGTTGTTTGTTACAGGATGCTAATTCGGCTTCCAGTTTTGTGTTTTTATCCTTTAGTATTTTTAATTCTGGACTTTCGTCTAATTGGGTACTCCCGCCTTTTCCGATTAAGTAGCCAAATAAGGCGCAGACAATACCTACGATGGCGGGGATTAACCAGCACCAAATATTAGTGTTTTCCATGTGCTATATTGTTTTGGGTTAGTTATTTTGATCAAGGTTCTGTTGTATTATTTTTTCCTCGGCCAGCATTCTATTTTTAGCAACATCCTCGATATTTTCAACGGAGGAAACAACATCTGTTTTGGTAGTGCATGTATTGCACAACATGAGGTTAAAATAGGTTCCAGCAACAATGGCAATAACAATACCTAATATATTGGTTGTTCTTTTTGACATTTCGAATGGCTGTTAGGGTTTTGTCTAAATGTATTAAAAAATTCCCTTAAATGTTAAAAAAACCGTCTTAATTATTCCGTTTCAATTAGTTAGGAAAATTATTGGATCTGTTTGAAGAGTCCCAACCCCTTTGATAATTCATCTCGTTATTTAGGTTTAAGGAAGATTCCAGGATTTGTTAAGAGCCAATATTTCTCGAACTTTAGGGCGTAAAATTGGGGCAAGAATTAAGAGCGGTACGTGGAAAATTTACCAATTATACACGTTTTATTACCATCTATATAATTTTGCTTTTAAACATGGATTGAAATATAGACTTTAGCGTAAATATTATAATAATAAAGACCTTATTTCTCCCGACGAAGTTCCGGCATTGAAATAGGTCTTTTACACCATAATTATTTGAGTTAGTTTGGTTAAACCCGCAGCTATTTCTAATGGACCTATTCGGGGGGAGGGGAAATTTTCAAGTGGCTACGGGTTTATTAAATCCCAAACTGTCAAATTATAACTTTTTGTCTTGGAGTATAGAGCTGCTTCAGGATGTAATTTGGTTGGTTAGTTTTAAACCCGCTATGTACTGGTTCACTACCAGTACATAGCGGGTTTTTTAATGGGATTTGCTTTTAAAGGTCAAACTTTATCCCTTGAGCTAAAGGCAATTCTGTGGTATAGTTTATAGTGTTGGTCTGTCTTCTCATATAGATTTTCCATGCATCCGAGCCAGATTCACGTCCTCCACCTGTTTCTTTTTCCCCGCCAAAAGCTCCTCCTATTTCGGCACCGGAAGTTCCAATATTAACATTGGCTATACCGCAATCGCTACCTTGGACGGATAAAAAGCGTTCTGCTTCCCGCAGATTATTTGTCATTATTGCCGAGGATAGTCCCTGTACAACCCCATTCTGAATGGCTATGGCGTTTTCTACATCCCCGGAATACTTTAAGAGATATAATATTGGGGCAAAAGTCTCGTGCTGTACAATCTCATAAGTGTTGGTCGCTTCGGCAATGGCAGGTTGTACATAGCATCCACTTTCGTATCCTTCCCCCTGCAAAACGCCACCTTCAACAATAAGATTGCCTCCTTCTTCCACAACCTTCTTAAGCGCCTGTTGGTACATCTTAACCGCATCGGTATCGATCAATGGACCTACATGGTTGTTCTGATCCAGTGGATTTCCGATTCGCAATTGCCTGTAAGCGGTAACGATAGCATCTTTCACCTTGTCGTAAATAGAATCGTGTATTATTAATCTTCGTGTGGAGGTACAACGCTGGCCTGCTGTGCCAACGGCGCCAAAAACAGCTCCAATAACTGTCATTTTTATATCTGCATCCGGGGTTACGATAATTGCATTGTTTCCTCCCAGTTCCAATAGTGATTTCCCCAATCGTGCAGCTACTGCTTGGGCCACAATTTTCCCCATACGTATGGAGCCTGTTGCAGATACCAGAGGAATTCTTTTGTCATGGGTCATATACTCACCTACCTTATAATCACCATTGATCAAACTGGAAATACCTTCCGGAAGGTTATTCTCCCTAAACACGCTAGCTGTAATGTTTTGGCAGGCCACGCCACATAGGGGTGTTTTTTCACTGGGCTTCCAAATGCAAACGTCTCCCGAAACCCATGCCAAGGCAGTATTCCATGCCCATACGGCCACTGGGAAATTAAAGGCTGAAATTATTCCAACCACCCCTAAAGGATGATATTGTTCGTACATTCTATGTCCCGGCCTTTCGGAGTGCATGGTAAGTCCATGCAACTGTCTGGATAGACCAACGGCAAAATCGCAGATATCGATCATTTCCTGAACCTCTCCCAAACCTTCTTGATAAGATTTTCCCATTTCATAGGAAACCAACTTTCCCAAAGGTTCCTTAAGTTCACGAAGCTTATCGCCAAGCTGGCGTACTATTTCTCCCCTTTGGGGAGCGGGTTTTGTTCTCCAAATTTTAAATGCGTTGGTGGCCGCACCCATCACTTTTTCATAATCCTCTTTAGAGGTCGTCTTTACTTTGGCAATTAATGCACCATCAACAGGGGAATATGAGCTTATCTCCTCACCGCTGGAAAAATTATCCGAACCAGTTGAGGTTCCATGGTTTATAGTTTTGATGCCTAATTTTTTTAAGGCTTCCTGGATTCCAAATTCTTTCGCAATTTTTGACATTTATAACTATTTTATCGTTAATTGTTATATTTTTCAAATCTACAAATTAATGTGCAGTCTAAGATATAACCAACCATAAATGTTTAATAACCTAATTTATGGTTTTAGGTTGAATATAGAAGTTTAGAGGTTTTATTAAATAGAGATACTGGTTATTGGTCTTCCTTGGCAATAAACCTTTCGTCTACGGGCATTATAGTACCGCAATTGCTACAGGTTCTAAGTTCCTTGGAACCATAAAAGGTTTTAAAATGCCCTAGGAAGTCTTTTTCAATATCATTCAAAGTGAAGTAAACTTCATAAAGTTTGTTGTTGCAGTTATCGCAAAACCAAAGCAAGCCATCTTCAACGTTCATCTCGGCCCGTTTACGTTCAATGACCAGACCTATGGACCCTTCCTTCCTAACTGGGGAATGAGGTACTTTGGCCGGGTGCAGGTACATGTCCCCTGGGCCTAATTGCATGGTTTTTTTTTGACCATTTTCTTGAATATGGACCTCAATATTACCTTCCAACTGATAAAACAGTTCCTCTGTTTCATTATAATGGTAGTCCTTTCTGGCATTGGGCCCGGCAACAATCATAACAATATAGTCTCCCGATTCCTTGTATAGGTTTTTATTGCCTACAGGGGGTTTTAAAGTATCCCTATTCTCGGAAATCCATTTATTTAGATTGAATGGTTTTTTTATGGACATAGCGCATCTTATAGAAGTTAATATTATATACCACCAGCAGTTCAAAATTGATAGTAACTGCTCAGCTATCAAATATTAAAACGCGGTTTAATATCAAAAATAATAAAAGTAATCTGCTTTTTAGAAGACTATCGGTAGAAGAGTTGTGTAAAATATAGTTTGCCTTCGGTGTTTCTCTTTACACTTACCGCGGTATGCGTAAATTCTCCCTCCATAGTTTTTTTATGGTCAGAACTGGCCAACCATTTTTGAAAGGCTTCCAGGGCAGAATCATAATCTTTGGCAACATTTTCCGAGACAAAAGAGGCATTTACTGCTTGGGAAATATCGGATGCCCGTGCGCTAAAATTGTCGTGGTTAATAGAGCCTTTGGCTATCATATAGTCGGTATGCTTGTTGGCATACTCATAAGCCACTACACTAAAATCCAAATTGTTATAGCCTAGGGAGGTACGATGGTCGTTGACGATCCCGAGTAATTCCTGTTCCACCTCGACCGCATTTTCGGCTTCGGGACTAACTGCCGGCTCTATAGACTCTGTGCTGCATGAGACTACTACAAATGCGAACAAAAGCATTACAAAATAATGCAATTTCATTTTCATATAATGTTCTATTTGTAAGTAGGAAGAAAGGGAAGAATGGGGTATTCTTATGTTCTCGTAATTGGCTTCTCGTAACCAATAGTTGTAATATTAAAGAATTTATTTATCCCGAAGTTGAATTAAGTGATTTATTCGACGAAATGCATAGCTCGTTATGAATCCTGTAATCCAAGGATTACGTAATTGGTAAACCTAACACTCCACATGCCATACAGACTAGGAATTTCGAATTTTTAAGACTGCATCTAGAATAAAAATAAAAGGAAAAAAATCTTGTGCCTTGCTTAATTAGGTCAAATAATATCTCCTAAATGGAAATCCTTTTATCTTTACGGTACAAAATTGGTTCTTTTCATGAAATTACTTGTCCGCACCCTAGTATTTCTATTTATAGTTGGTTGTAACCCGAAAAAAGAGACTGGAAAAACTTCAATAGACAACTTAAATCTTTATCAGGAATATATAACGGAAGTGTCCCATGGAATCATTTCTGCAAAAGCCGATGTAAGGGTAGTGTTGAGTCGCCCAATTGATTCATGGGAAAGCGGAAAGGAACTGGATGGCGATTTACTAGTTGTATTTCCCAAGACAAGTGGCAAGGTGATAGCCTTGGATAGTAGAACCATTGCTTTTATACCCGAAGCCGGTTTTCTACAGGATAGCAACTATAGGTTTACATTGAACCTTGGGTCTATAATATCTGGGGTCCCAAAGGAATTGCGCGATTTTAATTTTGAGCTGAAAACATTGAAACAACAGTTTAATGTGTATACCCAGGCGCTGCAATCCTATTCCAAGGATTATCAATATATGGAAGGACAATTGAAAAGTGCCGATCAATTAAGTTTAGAAAATGCCAAGCAGTTGCTGGAAGTGAAACAACAGGGAAAAAAGGTTTCTGTTAAATTTGATGAATCCATAAGTGAAGGAACCCAGTTTTATTTTAAGATCGATAGTATCCAGAGATTTACAGAGGATACGGACCTGGAGGTAGTCTGGGATGGCACCGGTATGGATATTGAAAGTGTTGGAAAAAATACGATCAAGATCCCCGGCAAGAGTAATTTTAGTATTCTGGATGTTAGTTTGGAGACCGGGGAAAACCAAATCATTAATATCAATTTTTCGGATCCCCTAAAAAAAGGACAAAACTTTAAGGGTTTGGTGGTGTTGGAAGGTGATGGCAACCTTAAATATGATGTTGTAGGGAATACCTTGAAGATATACCCATCCAAGGAGATGAGCACAACACTTCAGCTCGAGGTTTTTGAGGGGATTGAAAGTATTGATGGGTACAAGCTAAAGACAAAGCTTGTAGAGCGGGTAGCGTTCGAACAAATAAAACCGGAAGTACGACTCTTGTCCAATGGTACGATTTTACCCTCCTCCAATAATTTGAAAATCAATTTTGAAGCTGTAAATCTGAAATCTGTTGATATTACTGTCTATAAGATTTTTGAGGACAATGTTCTGCAGTTCCTACAGGGAAATGATCTTAATGGGAGCTATAACCTAAAGACGGTCGCACGGCCAATAGCCTCCAAAAAATTGGATTTGGAAAACAGTCTTAGTGGGAATAATGGAAAATGGTCGGCGCATGCAATAGATTTAGAAACACTTATTACGTCCGAGGTAGGGGCAATTTATAGGGTCGAACTTGGTTTTAAACCCTCGTATAGCCTTTTTAAATGTGACGATACCAATTTTGAACAGGAAACTTCATCGGAAGATGTTTTTGATCAAGAAACGGAAAATAGTTCATGGGACGGGGTGGAATCCTATTATGAAGACTATTACTTCAACTATGATTGGAATCAACGTGATAACCCTTGCCATACTTCCTATTACTATGATAAAACGGTGGGGGCCAATGTTTTGGCCTCGGATCTGGGAGTAATCGTAAAACAAGGGGTGAACAAAAGTTATTTTGTAGCGGTCAATGACATTATAAGTACCGATCCCGTTGCAGGGGCCAAGGTAACTTTCTATAATTACCAGCAGCAGCCCATTGGACAGGTAACAACCGAATTGGATGGCACCGCTCTCTTCGATACCGATAATTTGGCCTACTTTGCAGTAGCAGAGAGCAATGGTCACAAGACCTATGTTAAACTAAATGACGGAAACGCCCTGTCCGTCAGTAAGTTTAATATTGATGGGGTTGCATTGCAAAAGGGGATCAAAGGTTTTATTTTTGGGGAAAGGGGTGTCTGGCGTCCTGGCGACGAGCTTTTTCTTTCCTTTATATTGAACGATAAGGCCAATAAGCTCCCCGTAGGACATCCCGTAAAATTGGAATTGATAGATCCCTACAACAAGATCGTGCACCGGGAAATAAGGACTAATTCCCTCAACAATTTTTATAGTTTTGTTTTAAGGACGGATGAGAATGCACCTACCGGCAATTGGATAGCGAAGGTGTCTGTAGGAGGGGCAACCTTTACCAAAACCATTAGGATTGAAACAATAAAGCCCAATCGATTAAAGATTAAGACCGCGTTTGAAAATGAGGTGTTGACTAGCGGTAGACCCATAAAAGGGAGGCTGGAGGTGGCTTGGCTTCACGGTGCGGTGGCCAAAAACCTGAAAGCGGATATTACGGCTAGGTTCAATGTGGAGACTACGACTTTTAAGAATTTTCCGGCTTATGTTTTCGATGATCCCACAAGGGCGTTTGCCACTGAGGATCAGATTATTTTTAATAGTGCTGTCAATGCCGAAGGTAAAGCGGACTTTAGTATAAGCCCACAAATTAATAGCCAGGCTCCAGGAATGCTAACGGCAGCGTTTATTACCAAGGTATACGAAAACGGTGGCGATTTTAGTACGGATGTCTTTACGAAGCAATTTTCGCCATTCAGTACCTATGTGGGGTTGAATGTGCCCAAGGGCGATAAGACCAGGGGCATGTTGCTTACAGATCAACCCCATAAGTTTGAATTGGTAACGGTTGATGAAATGGGCAATGCCAAATCTACCAAGAATTTAAAAGTGGCAATTTATAAAGTTAGCTGGAGATGGTGGTGGGAGACTTCTGCCGATAATCTATCCAATTTTAGTAGCAGTGAGTATCAGGAGAAAGTATTCGAGGAAACCATTAGTACCAATGCCAGCGGTAAGGCATCATTTAACTTTGAGTTAAAATATCCCGATTGGGGGCGATACTTGGTGCGGGTGGAAGACCCGAAAGGGGGTCATGCGACCGGTAAAACAATTTATATAGATTGGCCGGGATGGGCGGGAAAATCCATGAAAAATGATCCTTCCGCTGCTACTATGTTAATATTCTCTACGGACAAGGAAGTCTATAAAGTGGGGGAAACGGCCACTGTTACTTTTCCTGGTTCTGAAGGGGGAAGGGCATTGGTTACCATTGAAAATGGTAGTGAAGTCCTAAATTCACTTTGGGTGGAGGCCAAAAAAGGGGAAACAAAATTTGAAATTCCCATATCTGAATTATATACTCCCAATGTATACATTAATATTAGTTTGTTACAGCCCCATGCCTCTACTATAAACGATTCCCCTATTCGTATGTATGGGGTGGTCCCCATATCGGTAGAAGATCCTTTGACCAAACTACAGCCAGAAATTGCCATGCCGGATGTCTTGAGCCCCCAGGAAAGTATCACACTTAAGGTAAATGAGAAACACGGTAGGGCCATGACCTATAGTATAGCTATGGTGGATGAAGGATTGCTGGACCTGACCCGTTATAAAACCCCAAATCCGTGGAGTTCTTTTTATGCGAGAGAGGCACTGGGAGTCAAGAGTTGGGATGTGTACGATGATGTAATCGGGGCCTTTGGGGGACGAATAAATCAGGTATTTGCTATTGGCGGGGATGGAGAATTGGCCGGAGCCAAAAATAAAAAGGCCAATCGCTTTGAGCCTATAGTGGTTTTTCTGGGTCCCTTCAGCTTGGATAAAGGGGAGACAAAAGCGCACAAAATAGACATCCCCAAATATATTGGATCTGTACGCACAATGGTGATAGCCGGAAATTCCGGGGAGGCCGCATATGGAGTGGCAGAAAAAGCAACTCCAGTGAGAAAACCCCTTATGGTATTGGCTTCCTTACCAAGGAAAATTACCCCAGGAGAGACAGTAACTTTACCGGTTACGGTTTTTGCTATGGAGAACAAGGTAAAGGAGGTGACTTTGCAAATTAAGGCAGATCCTTCCTTTAGCGTAGTAGGTAAGACTGTACAAAATGTTTCCTTCTCCCAACCGGATGAGAAAATGGCCTACTTCCAATTAAAGGTAGCCGATTATAAGGGGATTGGTAAGGTGGTGGTAGAGGCTTACGGGAATGGTGAAAAGGCATCTTTTGAGGTGCCGATCGATGTAGTGAATCCAAACCCTTTAACTACCGTTACCGAGAATATTATCCTGGAGGCCGGGAGTAGTGGAAAAATCAATTTTGAGACTTTTGGTATTCCGGGCAGCAACGGGGCAGAGGTAGAATTTTCTACACTTCCACCAATGAATTTTAATGGAAGAATGCAATATTTGATCCAATATCCCCATGGATGTTTGGAGCAGACCATATCCGGTGCTTTTCCACAGTTGTTTATTGCGGATATCTTCGATATCAGGATATCCAAGAAAAAAGAGATACAGCAAAATATTGAAAGCGCCATAAAAAGAGTTGGTAGTTACCAAACCCCAGGTGGGGGTTTTGCCTATTGGCCGGGACAAAATTATGCCGATGATTGGAGTTCGTCCTATGTGGGTCACTTTTTGTTGGAAGCTGAAAAAAAGGGATATGTTTTGCCTCTGGGATTCAGGTCTTCTTGGGTAAATTATCAGCAGAATATAGCTAGGCAATGGAGATCTGGGACAGGATATTCTGATTTGGCCCAAGCATATAGATTATATACCTTGGCATTGTCAGGTAATGCCGATATTGCTTCAATGAACAGATTAAGGGAAACCCTTAATCTTTCCAACGAGGGAAAATTCCGCTTGGCAGCTGCCTATGGGCTTGTTGGCCAGGAGCCTGTGGCCCAACAAATAATCAAATCCGCAAATTATGATTTTTCGGATAGTAAATATGATGACTATACTTATGGGTCTTCCGATCGTAATAGGGCCATGGCCTTAGAAACCTTCGTGCTTTTAAAAGATAAGTTAAAAGCTCAGGAAATGGCCAAGAATTTGGCAAAACGTTTAAGTTCGGAAAAATGGATGAGTACCCAAAGTACTTCCTATTGCCTCTTGGCACTGGCAAAATTTGCCGATATGGTCGGAGGTAAGGGTATCAAGGCCAGTATTACGGTCAATGGTAGTAAGTCTACTATAAATACGGAAAAAACCTTGTCCAATATTGGACTGGGAATTAGTACTGGCACCAATGCTATCGATTTAAAAAATACTGGTGAGAATTTGCTCTATATAAGCATGGTTAAGAGTGGAATCCTGCCTGTAGGAGAAGAAAGGGAACTGCAGCGGAATTTAGTAGCCAATGTAACCTTCAAGGGAAGGAACGGTATTAAATTGGACCCTTCTTCTATAATGCAGGGCACGGATTTTGTCGCGGAAGTATCGCTTACCAATACCAAGGCAGAATTGATCAAAAATGTGGCATTGTCCGAAATATTCCCTAGTGGCTGGGAAATAGTAAATACAAGGTTCACGGATTTTGGAGATTTTGCGGAAAATGAAGTGACTTATACAGATTTGAGGGATGATAGGGCCAATTTTTATTTTGACCTGAAGAAGAACGAAACAAAAACTTTTACGGTATTGTTGAACGCATCCTATTTGGGAAGATATTATATGCCCGGCATACAGGCGGAGGCTATGTACAATAATGATTACGTGGTGCGTACTAAGGGGCAATGGGTAGAGGTTGTACAGTAATTATTCTTATTGGTCAGGAAAAAATGAAGGTCTTTTTACGCAACCCTTTTGTGTTTTTTGCATTTATAAATAAAAATATAAATAGCAACATATGAAAAAAACAACTTGGTTTGGGCTCCTTGGGGCAATTGCATTTAACAGCCTTTTGGTAGGTTGTAGTACGGATAATACTGTTGAATGTCCTGCTGATTTTGAAGGGGCACTCGTAGAGGAAGAAAATAGTTTGATCGGTACTTGGGAGATGACGGCCATAGTGGCTCAAAAAGAAGTAGATCTTACCAAAGACAACGTGGAGAATCCTAAAAAGGATATTTATGCACAATATACCGACTGCGAAAAAGATGCCGAGTATACTTTTGGCCCAGGTCGCGCCTACGAATTCGCCCAAGGGCAAAATGCTTCCACATGCAGTAATAAGGTTAAGATTGAAGGGACCTGGAAGCTCTCCAGTGGCACCCTAGGTTTTATTGGTAATTGTTCCGCTCAAAATTTGAAAATTGTTTTCAATGCGGAGAAAACGGCCTATACCACTACTTCCAATTTCAATATTACGGATGTAAATGGTTTAACGGTACAAACAGACGTTACTTTTACCTATACCAAAGTGGAAGCTACCCAATAATTGGAATTGTATTGAAGGACTATATCATCCTATAGGCCAGATTTTTTTTCTGGTGCTATAGGATGATGTAATTAGGCGCCTACCTTAATGAAGGTGTCTTTTTCGTTGTTCACGGGCGGTTCGGCCTGCAATGTGTTACTTTCCTTTAACACCTTACTAAAAACAAAGGCTCCTATTTCTTTTACAGGGCTATATAGTTTGGACTCGTCAATGGACTCTTGCTTAACAAATCCAAGTTGATTATTGGTCCTGTCAAAAAAGATCAATAGGGCACCTAGGATTACAGCAACCTTCAGAGCGCCAAATATTCCTCCTGCTATTTTATTTAGTAATCCCAACATGGCAAAATCGGCAATCTTGGTCAATAGTCTTCCTGCTATATTAACCACTAGGACAATAATTATAAAGGTGATCAAGAAAGAAGTAGTGTTCATATATCGTTCGTTCCAATCCATATTTTCGGAAAGATATTCCCCTGCAATGTACGAGAAGTGAATGGCACCATACAAACCTGCAATAAGGGCAACCAAAGATGCCACTTCTACAAAGAGACCATTTTTAATTCCTTTGTACAGGCCATAAAGTAATAGTAGTCCAATAATGATATCCAATACACCCATACTTAAAGTCTTTTGACAAATATAAAACTTTGATTTGTACCTTTGGACAATTCTATTGTACTTGGATAAATGAAGGTAACAATAGAGCTAAATCTGAATAAATTACAATGTCTAGAGATACACAATTAAAAGATAGATGGGAGATTTTGGTAAAAAAACTGTCTTCACAATTTGCGGACAACGATCCGTTGGAATTGGATGCGATAATATATCTGGTGGGAGTCCAGGAATTGGGGCAAATTCACAAAACCTTTAAAAAGGACGAAAAATTAAATCTGATGCATATTGCTATTTGTAGGTTGTTGGAACCTTATGGGTATTATGAGTTCGATTTTTTTGATGAAGAGGGCTGGCCGCATTATAATATAAAGGAAGAACTTCCCCCATTAAAGGCCGGCGAACAATCCGTATTGATGAAAGAAGCACTGGTAAGCTACTTTTTGGAAAAGGAATACATTTTATAAGCATGGAACTTAAAAAGCCCTATTACGCCGTAATATTTTCATCAATTACTACGCAAGATGATCGGGGGTATACGGAAATGGCCCAACAGATGGAGTCATTGGCCAAAAAACAGGCAGGTTTTCTAGGCTTTGAAAGTGCTAGGGATCAAATAGGGATTAGTGTAAGTTATTGGGAAAGTCTGGCTGCAATAGCGGATTGGAAAATGCAGGCGGATCATTTGTTTGCCCAAAAAAAAGGTAGGGAAGAATGGTACAAATGGTATAAAGTGCGTATTTGTATGGTAGAAAGGGAATATGAATTTGGAAACGGATAGGGATCCAGTTAAAGGAGAAACAATCTTTCAAAGGTTGAAGGGACTAATTCAAGAGCATCCTAAAAAGTTGATTGTCCTAAGCCTACTGTTGATCAGCTATTATTTCTGTTTGCCAAAACAATTGTTCCAAACTCCCCATGCCACCGTTGTTGAGAGTAATTCTGGTAAGCTTCTGGGAGCATTGATTGCAGAGGACGGGCAGTGGAGATTCCCGGTAGTGGATAGTGTTCCTTACAAATTTGAGACTTGTATTTTAAATTTTGAAGACGCCCATTTTTATCAACACCCCGGTTTTAATCCTGTTTCCATAAGCAAGGCTTTACTAGCAAATCTTCTGGCAGGGAAAACGGTGAGAGGGGGCAGTACCCTTACCCAGCAGGTGATACGTTTGTCTCGCAACCGCAAAAAACGGACCTACTGGGAAAAAATCAGGGAACTGGTTTTGGCAACTAGATTGGAGTTGCGTTTTTCCAAGAAACATATTTTAAAACTGTATGCCAGCCATGCTCCATTTGGTGGGAATGTGGTAGGACTGGAGGCGGCGGCGTGGCGCTATTTTGGGATGCAGCCAAATCAAATGTCATGGGCCGAAGCGGCTACTTTGGCCGTATTGCCCAATGCCCCAAGTTTGATTTACCCAGGGAAAAATCAAACAAAACTGCGAAACAAAAGAAATAGGTTGCTGAACAAATTGCTGAAGAACAATTATATAGATAGTACTACCTACCAGCTTTCACTTTTGGAGGAATTGCCTAAAAAGCCTTTTCCTTTACCGGATACCGCACCTCATGTGGTGCAATACTTGTCTAAAATAAATAAAGGAAAGAGAATTTTGACCCATTTGGATGGGAATCTGCAAGCGAGTGTCAATAGCGTTGTAGATAGGCATTACAAAAACCTGAAACAGAATCAGGTTTACAATACGGCAGTTATGGTGATGGATGTTAAAACACGTAAGGTGCTGTCATACGTAGGTAACACCCCAACGGATAGGGAACACGAAAAGGATGTAGATATGGTACAGGCCAATAGGAGCACGGGGAGTGTTCTTAAACCTTTATTGTACACGGCCATGATGAATGCTGGAGAATTGTTGCCCGGTATGCTAATACCGGACGTTCCAACTCAAATAGCGGGTTATGCCCCGGAGAACTTCAACGAGACTTATAGTGGGGCCGTGGAGGCGGACAAGGCCTTGGCCAAGTCCCTTAATATTCCGGCAGTGCGACTTTTGCGATCCTACGGTCTGGAAAAATTTAGGGACCAACTGGATCTGTTTAATTTAAGGGGCCTTAATAAGTCTGCCGATCATTATGGACTAACCTTAATTCTTGGTGGCGCTGAAACCAATCTATGGGATTTGTGTAAAACCTATGCCTCCTTGGCTTCTACAATAAATCATTTTAATCTAACCTCAAGTGAGTATTATACCAAGGAATTTGTAGAACCCATTCTAACAGTGGATACCATGGTCGATTTTGGTGTAAAGTCAACTGTAGAAACTATTTTTGACGCAGCTAGCATCTATCTGACCTTTGAGGCCATGAAAAAAGTAAACAGGCCGGAGGGGAATGAATCTTGGGAGTTTTTTGATTCCTCCAAACAGATAGCTTGGAAAACAGGTACCAGTTTCGGAAATAAGGATGCTTGGGCCATTGGTGTTACCGAAGGGCACGTAGTTGGTGTTTGGGCCGGTAATGCGGACGGTGAAGGACGGCCTAATCATACCGGGCTAACCAGTGCTGCACCAATTTTATTTGATGTGTTTGATCTTCTGCCAAGATCTGCTTGGTTTCAAAAACCAGAGGATGAGTTTACGGAAATTAATGTCTGTTCGGAAAGCGGTTACTTGGCAACGGACATATGTCCCAAAACGGAAATTTCTATCCCCAAAAAGCAAAATTTCGTTCAGGCCTGCCCGTATCATCAATTGGTGCATTTAGAAGTACAAAAGCAGTTTAGGGTTAATTCATCCTGCGCAGATTTGTCACAAACAGCTAGCGAATCTTGGTTTGTATTGCCACCAATGATGGAATATTATTTCAAAAAGGGACACCCCTCCTATAGGCCACTGCCCCCCTTTCTGGAATACTGTAGGGAAACCAACACTGCAGCTATGGAGTTTATTTATCCAAGTAACGGAAGTAGAATCACCTTGGCAAGAAATTTTGAAGGAAAGAAGAACGAATTGGTAGTTAAGTTGGCACATATTAAACCGGAAACAGCAGTTTATTGGTATTTGGATGAGAAATTTATTGGGCAAACCACAGACTATCACGAAATAGGAGTGACACCCGCACCCGGAAAGCATAGAATTACAGCAGTTGATGCTCTGGGCAATGAAGTTATTATAATGATAACGATAGAGTAACAGTTGCACTTTGATATGGACCTATAATCAGTTATCTTTAGAAACATTATAGAAAAAAGTTTACTCCCAACGAACCCATAATATATATAGATGATAAAAGATATTCGATTTTCTAATTTAGATAGGAAAAAAACCGTTGATAAACTTTCCAAGGAAGTATTTGACCTTGTCGTAATCGGTGGCGGTATTACAGGCGGGGGGATTGCCTTGGATGCTGCATCTAGGGGTTTAAAGGTTGCCCTGGTAGAAAAAAATGATTTTGCATCTGGAACCAGTAGTAAATCAACAAAATTGATTCATGGCGGCTTGCGATATCTAAAGCAGTTTGATTTCTGGCTGGTTAAGGAAGTAGGTTCTGAAAGAGCTATAGTCCATAATTTGGCACCTCATTTAGTCTTGCCGGAGAAAATGTTGTTACCGCTTATAGAAAACGGATCTTATGGTAAATGGCTTACCTCAATAGGTTTAAAGGTTTACGATATTTTGGCCCAGGTGACTGGCGATGATAAACGTAAAATGTTGGAGAAGAAAGAGGCCCTGAAATTAGAACCTTTATTGCCCAAAAAAATCTTGAAAGGAGCGGGCTATTATGCCGAATATAGGACCGATGATGCCAGGCTTACTATGGAGACTATAAAGACCAGTCTTCACCATGGCGCCATTGCGTTAAACTATGCTGAGGTGAAGGACTTTATTTATGAAGAGGATATGGTTGCGGGGGTTAAGGTGAAAGATACGGTTTTGGATACCGAATTCACTATAGCATCCAAGTATGTAATAAGTGCCGCAGGACCTTGGGTAGATGAACTTCGGGGGATTAACAACTCCAAAAAAGGAAAGCGCCTGCATCTTACCAAAGGGGTACATTTGGTTTTTCCCTATGAAAAATTGCCTATAAAACAATCCGTTTATTTTGATATCCCGGATGGACGGATGATGTTCGCGATCCCAAGGGGCAAGATTACCTATATTGGAACCACGGACACCAATTTTAATGAGAACAAGGATAGCGTAAAAACTGATGTGGCCGATGCTATTTATTTAATATCTGCCGTAAATAATATGTTTCCAAAGATAAATTTGGAAATGGAAGATATTATCTCTTCATGGGCAGGATTGCGCCCACTTATACACGAAGAAGGCAAGTCGGCCTCTGAACTATCCCGAAAAGATGAAATTTTTACTTCGGATACCGGTCTCATAAGTATTGCTGGGGGGAAGCTTACGGGGTATCGTAAAATGGCAGAGCGAGTGGTGAACAGAGTAGCCAAAAAAATGGAGGAAGAATATGGGATTAGTGTCAAGGATTCGGATACGGAGCATATACCTTTATGTGGTAACGATTTTAAAAAGTATAAATACGTTAAGAAATATATTGCCGAAATCCAAGAAAGGTTGGCCCCTGAGGGATTTTCTAAATATGACGCCTGGTATTTGGTAACTAATTATGGAAAGCAGACCGAAACAATATTACAATACTACGCAAAACAGAAAGCAGATGATCATATGTTGGGTATGGCAAAAGCCGAGCTAAAGTTTGCCATAGAAAATGAAATGGTACAAACTCCAATGGATTTCTTTATAAGAAGAACCGGAAGATTATACTTTGATATCGATAGCATTAGAAGTTTGATGGAACCCATATTGGCGGAGTTCAGAACCGTATTTAAGCTTAATGATGAGGTAATCAACACCTATCGGGAGACCTTGGAGAGAGAAATGGAGGAGCATTCCAACTTTTCGCTGGACCGAATTTAGCGAATACGTTCAAAGAATAATTTTATGGACTTAGGAAATTTATCTATTAATGCTAATCCAGCTTTTCGGTAAGTTCCTTAAAGACCTTTTTAGGGCTTTTATTTTCATAAAGCACTTGGTAAACGGCATTTAGGATAGGGGTCTTTGATTTTTTCTTATATTTTGCAACTATTAAATGGGCACTATTGGTGGCATAGTATCCCTCGGCTACCATTTTCATTTCCATCATGGCACTTTTTACCGTATAGCCTTTGCCTATCATGTTGCCAAACATTCTGTTACGGCTAAATACGGAGTATCCGGTCACCAAAAGATCTCCCAAATAAGCAGAGTCGTTAATGTTGCGCTTTATCTTATGTACCCAACCAATAAACCGCTTCATTTCTCTAATGGAGTTGCTCATAAGCACACTTTGAAAATTATCTCCATAACCCAAACCGTGGGCAATACCGGCAGCAATGGCATAAATATTTTTTAACATTGCAGCGTATTCCGTTCCAATAATATCGTCCGATATTTTTGTTTTTATATAGTCGCTGCTGAGGTGCTTGGCCACCAATTTGGCTTTTTCGGTATCGGCACAGGCTATGGTTAAATAGGATAAACGTTCCAAAGCAACTTCTTCCGCATGGCAGGGACCGGTAATGACCCCTATATTTTCAAATGGAATGTTATAGTTGGCATTAAAGTGTTCCCCGACGATCAAACTGGATTCGGGCACAATACCTTTAATGGCCGAAAAAACAATTTTGTCTTTAATGTCAACCTTTAATTGCTTCAATTCGTTTTCCAAAAAAGCGGAGGGAATTGCAAAAATAAGTACATCGGCATCAGCAACGGCCTTGTTAATGTCGTCTGTAAGGTTCAATTGGTCCGTATGAAATTCTACAGAACTAAGGTAATTGGGATTGTGCTTCTGTGTCTTAATATGTTCAATGGCATCCGTATTGCGCATATACCAGTTTACCACATCGGCATTCTCTGTCAACATCTTAACAATGGCTGTTGCCCAGCTACCACCACCCAACATTGCAAACTTAATATTGTTTTTCATTTAAATAATATTTCTTGTTCTTTATCCAATACCCAATAATTATGGTTTTAACTTATTCAAAAACATCAATGGCCCATAAACTTTCCATAATTAATACTGAAAAGCGCATTGTTGAACTAAATCCCTGGCAATGTAGGACTGTTTTTTGGAGATTCAAAACTAGAATTCAATACCATTTGAATAAGGTTCTGAACCAAGTTGGGAAGCTATAAGTTTGACCCTCTAAGTATGATTGTACTTATGACACCTTAATTATTTGATAATCAATAGCTAGTGTTATTGGCACAATGATTGTTTTACATGAATAAGTAACATCAATCTAAATGATATGAGAGCTATAAAACTCCTTCTTACAACTTTAACCCTTGCTATTTTGGCAACAGGTTGTTACACCGAGGTTATTGTTGGGGACGAATTTATTGAAGAACCAGTTCTAAATATTCGGACCTTATTAAATTCCTACGAAATCTGGTATGTGGATATCAATGCTACGGACGGTAATGGGGAGGTTCCTTTTCTGCAACGTGCATTTACTGTCTCATTTATGGATGAAACCCTTTTTGCCAATAATAATATAGTGGGTATAGGTAAGGCAGGCAACGGATTTGGATTGGATGTTGGGTATTTTAATACTGCTAACGGGAGGCTGCAAATAAATCATAATGTTGATGGATATTGGAGCTTTGAGGTATTCGTTGTGGATCACAATACCATTGAATTATATGACTCCAACAGCCAAACGTCCTATTTTTTGGAGGGATATCAGAGAAATAACTTTGATTACGATATGGTATTCTATGACAATATTCAATATTTATTGCAGGAATATGATGTTTGGGAAAAGATAGCTACTAGTGAAGAAGGGCTATTGGACGATTTTGATTCGGAAAACTACTTGCAATTCTACAATGACGGCAACAGAAATAGGTTTAGTTCCTCTGTAGACCCCAGCGGGATGCATTTGGACGACATTTTATGGGATTACCGTGGTGAGTATTCCCTGTTTGATGTTTATAACGATGAAACGCTTAAAACTTTAACACTGGATTATGATTTCATGGGCAATGATTACTTTGAGTTGTACGTTATTAATGATAGTACCATAGAGCTGTATCACTCCAAGAGTGGAACGGTATACAAGTTTAGGGGAAAGGGATTTATTACCTATTTGAAATCTGGGATATCGGAATCCGATAAGAAGAGGGCAAAAACCGAATATGGGACCATGAAGGTGGTCAGAAAAAGAAAGATATAATCATCGCCGTAATATTTTGCGGTACCGATATAAAGAAGTTTTTGGTTGGTTATTTAGTTAAAGACCGTCTTGGAGTAATTGCCTAGGGCGGTTTTTTATTTTACGACGGTGCCGTAAGTGACGCATTTGCTAAGGCAAAATCCTTTTGAGACCTATCAAAAGTTTATTCAATTAAATTCCTTAATTTAAGGTATCGTTCGAGACCATAAAAAGCTAAGGGATGAAATCCAAGTATACCGATCCAGCAAATAAGAACCTCCATTCCAAGATTCCGGGGAACCCTTCCACCTCTACCACGAGCAAAATAACTTTGAACGATAGAAGTAATGGAAAGCCTTTAGGTGTGTTGAGCGAGGATGATTGGAAATTCTGGAAGCACAATGGGTATGTCGTTGTCAAAAATGCCATTAATAAGGACCAAGCAAAAGAAACTGCACAATTTTTATGGGAATTTGAAGAAAAAGACCCTGAAAACCCGGACACTTGGTATACTGTCCCAAGGGCAGTAATGAAAATGAAGGAATTAACGGGTACGGGAATGGTGGAGGTGTATAACCATCAACATCTCTGGAACAATAGACAACAAAAAAGAATTTATGATGCCTTTGTAGATATTTGGGGGACAGAAAAACTTTGGGTAACAATAGACAGGGCCAATCTAAACTTTCCCAATCGCCCTGGATTTGGACAAAAAGGATTCATACATTGGGATTATGATCCCGAAACAAGACCACAAAATGTGCAGGGAGTATTGGCACTGGCGGATCAGACAGATGAAAATATGGGGGGATTTCAATGCATACCATGGTTGTACCGAAATTATGATTCATGGAAATTAGACCAGCCAAAGGATAGGGACCGCTTTAAACCTGATGTGGCCAATTTGCAGGAACAAATCGTAAAGGTAAAAATGGAGACCGGCGATCTTTTGATTTTTAATAGTACGCTACCTCATGGAATAAGACCTAATTTATCAAAGGACAAAGTTCGTATTGCACAATATATTTCCATGATGCCTGCAGAAGAGGATAATGAGTCACTCCTGGCTTGGCGTATCAATTCATGGAAGAATAGGTTGGCACCAGAAGGTTATGCCTTTCCAGGTGACCCAAGAAATTGGGAACGGACCAAATATAAGTCGGCCCATCTGACTGAATTGGGCAGGAAACTCTTAGGGCTTTCAAAGTGGTAATTTGTTGTAAATGTCACATTTAGGCATATTATGGCTGTCTAAACAAGAAAAATGGACTATTTTTGCGCCTTTAAAAATAAAGACGTGAAGAAGTATTTAAATCTATTCGATTTTAAACAAAAAGTAGATTATAAGACCGAGATATTATCTGGTTTGACCGTTGCTCTGGCTTTGGTTCCCGAAGCTATTGCTTTTGCTCTGATTCCAGGGTTTTCTCCCCTGACAGGACTTTATGCCGCCTTTGTCTTGGCATTGATCACTTCTATTTTAGGAGGTAGGCCAGGAATGATCTCAGGTGCTACTGGGGCCGTGGCAGTTATATTCATCGGATTAATTTTAGAATTAAAGAGTACTTTCCCTGGGATTACTCCAGAAACAATTTTGAATTATGTATTTGCTACCGTAATCATTGCCGGACTATTGCAAATAATGGCAGGAGTTCTAAAATTGGGAAAATTTATACGCTTGGTGCCACATCCGGTGATGTTCGGGTTTGTTAACGGACTTGCCATTATTATTTTTATGGCACAATTCCCTAATTTTTATGTTAAGGGAACTTCAGAGTTGTTATCCGGGATTCCGTTTTGGACTATGTTGGGATTAACGCTTTTAACAATGGTGATCATTTGGGGCTTTCCAAAAATAACAAAGGCAATACCCTCTTCCTTATTGGCAATCGTAGTGGTTTCCGCAATAGTTTTGGGATTTGGTATAGATACGCTAACGGTTGCGGATACCATGGCCGAAGGAGAGTCTATTAAAGGTGGATTTCCTCCTTTGTCCATACCCAACATTCCATTTACATTGGAAACCTTTAAAATAATATTTCCTTTTGCGGCTATTGTGGCCGGTGTTGGTTTAATAGAGAGTTTGCTTACCCTAAATATAATAGACGAAATTACAGATACTCGCGGAAGTGGAAATAAGGAATGTATAGCGCAGGGGACCGCCAATATATTCTCCGGATTTTTATCAGGGATGGGAGGATGCGCTATGATCGGACAAAGTTTGATCAATACCTCTGCTGGAGCTAGGGCCCGCTTGTCTGGAATTACCGCTGCCGTAATGTTGTTGGTATTTATTATGTTCGGCTCCAATTTAATTGAGCAATTGCCCATGGCCGCTTTGGTTGGATTGATGTTTATGGTGGCTATAGGGACTTTTGAGTGGGCAAGTTTTAAGACATTTAGAAAGATGCCTACCTCAGATGTTGTTGTAATGGTTTTGGTGACCTTGATTACGGCCATTACCCATAATTTAGCCGTTGCCGTTTTGTTCGGGGTAATTATTTCTGCCTTGGCCTATTCCTGGGAAAATGCCAAACGTATTAGGGCTAGAAAATCTACTGATGAAAACGGGGTTAAGCATTATGAAATATACGGACCTTTGTTTTTTGGATCAACTACTGCCTTTGCGGAGAAGTTTGATATACACAACGATCCCAGTGAAATAATTATTGATTTTAAGGAAAGTAGAGTGGCGGATATGTCGGGTATTGAAGCTTTGAACAAATTAACCGAGCGCTATGCCAAGGTAGGGAAGAAAGTGCACCTGAAACATTTAAGTCGGGACTGTATTAGGTTATTGGAGAATGCGGATGAGATCATAGACGTAAATGTTATCGAAGATCCTACCTATAAGGTCGTTGTGGACAAGGTGTAGGCTCAATCTAACTATATGTCCTAGAGTAAGAGTGATATTATAAAAGAAAAGCGTTTGTATCAATTCTTAGGGTGATACAAACGCTTTTTTATATTGAGTATTTTATACTATAAGGTCCTTAAATACTCTGCTACCGCACGTGCATCCTCTTCCGAAAGATTCTGGTTGAGCATTATAGCATTGTTATACTCCTTTAATAAGGCTTGAGCTATAGGATCTTCCTTAAGCATGCCATCAGGGTTTAAGATCATGTTCATAACCCATTCCGGACTTCTTCTTTCAAAAACACCTTTTAGTGCCGGTCCAATTAAACGTTGCTCGGCCATATGGCAAGCCACACAAATGGTACTGAATGTTTTTTGGCCTTTTGCAGCCAAGTCCGTATCTATTTCATCTGCAAATGTTACGGATTTGATAGGGCCAACACCTTTGTTGTCCATGTCTACGGGGACTCCCTCACTTACAGGTTCCGCTTTCACTTCTTTTTTGGCACGGTTCATTTCAAAACCTTCCTTCTTTTCTTCTTTTTTTTCGCCACAGCTGATGATTAATCCAGCTAAGACCAAAGGGATAATTAATTTTCTCATCGTTTTGGTTTATTATTTTACGAAGATATGAAATAGATTATTTTAATGTAATTCTTCAATGAATTTTAATGCTCTTTTTTCGGTGTAAGTAATATTTTTTTGATGATAAAATCCAACATGACCTCCGTACAAGGGAAGTTCGAAATGCACTGATTTATTTTGTTCGGCTTCCTTTAAAGGATAACATTGGTCCCCTAGGAAGGAATCATTTTGGGCATTTATAATCAAAGTAGGAGTGCTGATGTCATTGATGAATTGCAGTGAACTGGATTTTTGGTAATAATCAATGGCATCCTTAAATCCATGTGCCCTACTGGTATAGATGTCATCGAAATCCTTTAGGTTGTTTATCTTGGCGATATCAGGATCGCTTATTTTATTAGGAAAAAGCAGTTGCTTAGCCCGTAGCTTTTCAATAAGATGTTTCTTAAACCGTTTGGCGTACATTATATTTTTTGGCTTCAGTAGTTCTAACAGTGAACTGTGCAAGTTGCATGGTACAGATACTGTGACCGCCCCTTTTATTTCCTTAGGAACGGACCTTCCTTCCCCCAAATATTTTAGGGCTAGATTACCGCCAAGACTAAAACCCTTTAAATAAATGGTAGCGTATTTTTTTTCTTTCAGTATGTGGTTAATTACGGCTTCCAAATCTTCCGTGGCCCCGGAATGATAAGATCGAAAAAGGCGATTGGATTCCCCACTGCAACCTCTAAAATTAACTGCACAGGCATCAATACCACTGGCATTGAACTGTTTTGCACTACCGGTAATGTAGGGCCTTTGCGCATTGCCTTCCAAACCGTGTAAAAGGATTACCACTGCGGTAGAGGGTTGGGCAGAGAAGCTCCAGTCCAAATCTAAAAAATCCCCGTCACCCAATTCGAGGGGTTCCCTTTGTTGGGCAAGTCCATTTACCTTTCTAATAATTCCCGAATATATAGTGGATAAATGTCCGCTTTTAAATAGGAATGGAGGGTTGTAATGGGAACGGATTATGGGCATTGAAAGTGTTCTGTATAGGGTTTTGGTATTATTTATTGAATTTACAAGATAAGTTAATTCGAGAATTATTCAAAGTTGGGCGGCGCTTATATGTATAGAGGTATATGGAAAGTTGCATGCAGGCTCAAATTTTTAGAATATGTTACCAATGTGCCCTAATATATGCTTATTTCAGGCCTATTTTAAATTTTATTTATGAAATTGTGAATTAATCTGTTGGTGTTTCAACTTAATTCCCTATTTTCGTTAACGTTAACGAAAATAATAATTTAAACTTATGACTAATAATAATTCAACTAGGATATTCTTGGTTTTACTCCTTCAATTTACTTTTTTTCTTACATATGGCCAAGATGGCTGGGAGATGCTCTTTAATGGAAAGGACTTTTCCAATTTTGAACAATTGAACGGGAATGCAAAATATAAAATTGAAAAAGGGGAAATGATAGGGACTTCCCGATTGAACACTCCCAATAGTTTTATGGCCACAAAAAAGGCCTATGGCGATTTTATTTTAGAGTTTGACGTGTTTGTGGAAAACGGACTTAATTCCGGAGTACAATTTAGAAGTTTGAGCCTTCCCGAATATATGGATGGAAGGGTACATGGATACCAATGTGAAATTGAAACCAGCGATAGAAAATGGGCTGGTGGAATTTATGACGAGGCAAGACGCGGATGGTTATATCCCTTATCCAGAAACAGTCAGGGGCAAAATGCTTTTAAGCCTGGGGAATGGAATCATTATAGAATTGAAGCCATCGGTAACAATATAAGGACTTGGATAAACGGAATACAGTGTGCAAATCTTGTAGATGATGTTACCGCAAGCGGATTTATTGCTTTTCAGGTTCATTCAATTCACCAAGAAGATTTAGAAGGTAAAATAGTGAAATGGAAGAATATAAGGATCAAAACTTCCGATCTGGAAAAGGAGCGTAATAATGTGGCCCTATATGCCCCGGAAATAAGCTATTTACAAAATCAGCTTACCCCAAATGAAGTTAGAAAGGGATGGCGATTGTTATGGAATGGAAAAACTACGGAAGGCTGGCGAGGTGCCAAACTGGATGCTTTTCCAGAGAAAGGTTGGGTAATGGAAGATGGTACTTTAAGTGTTCTTTCATCTGGTGGTGCCGAGTCCCGTAATGGAGGGGATATTGTAACAACGGCCGCTTTTAGCAATTTTGAGTTAAGTGTAGATTTTAAATTGACCAAAGGTGCCAATAGCGGGATTAAATATTTTGTAGATCCTGAGCTTAATAAGGGCGAGGGTTCGGCCATTGGTCTGGAATTTCAAGTATTGGACGATAAGGAGCATCCAGATGCAAAAATGGGAAAAAATGGTAATAGGACCGTGGGGTCTCTATATGATCTTATCCGTGCAGAGAACTTGGAAAACTCTAGGGGCAAGAACTTTAATGGGATAAATAAATGGAACAATGCGCGTATTGTTGTTAAGGACGGGCATGTTGAGCATTGGCTTAATAATGTGAAGGTGGTGGAATTTGACAGGTTTAGTCAAACGTTTAAGGCATTGGTGGAAAAAAGCAAATACGAAAAATGGGAGAATTTTGGGGTTATCCCAGAAGGTTTGATCCTGTTACAGGATCATGGGGACAATGTTTCTTTTAGAAGTATAAAAGTACGTGAGTTTTAAATTAGGTTCAATTCAAAATATAAGGATTATGAGTGAGGGACGTAGAAATTTTATTAAGAAAACGGCTTTGGCCTCAGGGGGCATAGCCTTAGGAATAAATTCAATGAGTGCCAAAAGTTACAGTAAGATCATTGGTGCCAACGACCGGGTAAGGGTAGGTATAGCAGGGTTCTCCAATAGGGCCAAAGGGGCATTGATACCAGCATTCCTTGGCCATCACAAAAAACAGAACTTTGAAATTGTTGGGGTTTCCGATATTTGGAACCGCAGAAGGGATGAAGGAGCTGCTTTTCTAAAGGAAAAGACCGGGGAAAAGATGAGGATTTGGAGAAACCATGACGAAATGTATGACGAAAATAAAATTGATGCCGTCATAATCTCCACTCCAGATTTCCAACATGCCTTGCACACCGTGCAAGCTGCCAATGCAAAAAAGGATGTTTATGTGGAAAAACCTTTTGCCGAAACTATGGATGATGCGAGGGTAGGTAAAAAGGCAGTCCAAGATTCGGGAATCGTATTTCAAATTGGTTCCCAAAGGCGAAGCGGGAAAAATTACCACGCAGCCAACGACTATATTAAATCGGGTAAATTTGGTGATATCGTAATGGTTGAAATGAGTTGGAACGTAAATCAACCTGACAGATGGCGCTTGCCCGAATTAACAAGTCAGATCAAAGAATCGGATACCGACTGGAAGCGTTATTTAATGAACCGACCTTATGAGGAATGGGACCCTAGAAAGTATTTGGAGTATAGATTGTTTTGGCCTTTTTCTTCGGGCATTCCAGGACAATGGATGTCCCATCAGATTGATACAGTACACTGGTTTACAGGTCTTAACCATCCAAGGAGCGTTGCAGCTAACGGTGGAATCTATCTTTGGAAAGACGGAAGAAAGAATTACGATACCATGACAGCAGTATTCGATTATGGCCCTTCGGATGATCTCTCCAAAGGTTTCCAAGTGGTATATTCTTCCAGGTTTACCAATTCTGCTGGAGGAACCAAGGAAATCTACTATTCCAATGGGGGAGAATTAAACTTGGACACCAATAAGGTGAGTCCCAATGGTGGATTAAAAGCTTCCCATGCCAATAAAATGGGAATGAAGGAAAATCAATTGCCAGAATTTGATCTATCGGATAGCGCTGTACAAGTGGTCACCTCTGCAGATACCGGTGCAGATAATATGACCTCTTTGCATATGTTGAATTGGATGGAATGTGTAAGAAGCAGAAAGGAAACAAATGGTCCAATAGACGCGGCCTATAATCATTCCATTGCCAATATTATGACCACGGCAGCCTTGAGGACAGGATTAAAATCTACGTTCGATGAAAGTGCTCAGGATGTTTTGGCCGGAGACACGGTTTTTAAGTATTAATCCTAATATCGAAGTATTATGAATAAAATTATCATAAGTTGTTTACTGATTCTTGTATTAATCCCTTCATGTAAAAACAAGGTGGATAAGGCGAATGTGGCAGAACCCTCCCCCAAGATGGATCAAGTCACCTTTACTACAGATGAAAATAACAAAAAGGTAAACGTACTAATAGATGGAAATTTATTTACAAGTTACGTATACGATGGAAAAACTCCTAAACCGGTTCTCTACCCAGTAATTACCAAAAGTGGTAAAAAAATAACCAGGGGATTCCCAATAGAACCGCAAGAGGGAGAGCGTGTAGATCATCCGCACCATGTGGGGATCTGGTTTAATTATGGAGATGTAAACGGCTTGGATTTTTGGAACAATTCCTATGCCATAAAGGAAGAGGATAAACATAAATATGGAACCATTGCCCATAACCAAATTGTAGAGACCAACGCTGATAATGGAACCTTGGTTGCCAAAGCAACTTGGGATACCTTCGATGGTACATCGCTCTTGGATGAAACGACCGAATTCAATTTTAGTCAAAGCGGGGATACTAGAAAGATTGTTAGAACCACTACCCTGAAAGCCTTGGAAGATGTATCCTTTAAGGACAATAAAGAGGGAATGATTGCCATCAGGGTAACTAGGGGGCTGGAGCTTCCTTCAGATCGACCCGATATATTTATGGATGCCAATGGGATACCGACGGAAGTCAAGGTTTTGAACAACGAAGGGGTTAATGGCAATTATTTGACCAGCGAAGGAAAGACGGGAGAAGAGGCCTGGGGTACTAGGGCCAAATGGACTACTTTATACGGAAAGATTGCGGATGAGCCTGTTTCGGTAACCATAATGGATCATCCCGGTAATGTTGGGTATCCTACATATTGGCATGCCCGCGGTTACGGACTTTTTGCGGCCAATCCATTGGGACAGGAGGTATTTTCGGATGGAAAGGAAAAATTAAATTTCTCTCTTCCCAAAGGGGATTCCGTTACTTTTAAATACACCATTTTGGTTCACAATGGCGATCAACTTTCTGAGGATTCAATTAACGGATATTTTTCAGATTTTAGCAAAAACCAATAACACGAATATGAAATATATTTCGATTTTATTGCTTTTCCTAAGTTTTGGAGGTGAAATAGTAGCCCAGAATTCTGAAAGGACAACCATGTACAGCTTGTTCAACGGCAAAACGTTGGAATCTTGGAAAATTCCGGATGGAGGGGAGTGGACTGTCAAGAACGGAAAGATAATAGCCAAGAACAATTCCGGCAAAAAAGGTTCCATTCTTTGGACCAATGAAAATTATGAGGATTTTGTGGTACAATTGGATTTTAAAATGATAAGTGGGAACGTTGATTCCGGCATATTTATGCGGGGCGAGGATAAAAATAACCCACAGATACAAATTGGCATATCCGGCTCCCTAAAAAGGGATATGACCGGGTCGCCATATGTACCAGGTGCCAGTTATCCCGTGGAAGCGAAGAATGTAAATAAGTTGCTGCGATTAAAGGGTTGGAATACCATCAAGGCACGTGCCATAAAAAATAGGTACACAGTTTGGTTAAATGGTGAGGAAGTCATGAATTATACAATGGATAATGCCAATCTGCAAGGCCCGGTTGGGTTGCAATTGCACCCAGGAAGGGAAATGGAAATACACTTTAAAAAAATAGTTTTAAGCCAGCTTTAATTAGAATCAAGTTGTAATTTTGCGGCCATTTCATTATGCCCTTATATAGTTAATTTAAGGAAACCGGTCTATGGACAATCTTATCGGAATTAAACAAATTGCCAAACTGGCCAACGTTTCCATTGGAACAGTGGATAGGGTTTTGCACAATAGGCCGGGGGTATCCAAAGCAACAAGGGAAAAGATCAAAGCCATAATAAAAGAAACCGGATATAAAAAGAATACTGTGGCCAGTCGACTTAATTTGGCTGCGCGTAAGAAATTGAAAATTGCAGTGCTCATTCCAGAAGTATCCAAGAATTGGAGCTATTGGGATCTTCCCAAAAAAGGTATAGACAAGGCAGTGGAAGAATTGAGTGAAATGGGGATTTTGGTGAAGTACTATTATTTTACGGATTCCCTTTCCTTTGTAAAAATGAGTGATACTATTTTGGAAGAAAAATACGATGGTTTGGTGACGGTTCCTTTTTTTAAGATGGAAAGCAATTATCTTTTGAGCAAGGCCAAAGCCCATAATATGCCCATAGTTTTTTTGGACACTGAGGTCAAATTGGACCATTCATCCTATTTTATTCGTCAGAATTCACATAAGGCTGGAATGGTGGGGGCCAGGCTTTTACATGGGCTGGTTGGCAGTGATGGAATCTATTTTGTTATCAATATGGTAACGGAAAGGGGACTGCACGCCAATAACCAACAAAGGGAAAATGGATTTAGAGAATTTTTCGGAACAAATTTCAACGATAGGGATATTCCAATAATCACTATTAATCACCCTATTGATAGGCCCTTTGAAGTTAATTCCGAAATTGAAAATATATTTGCGGATCAAAGACCCAAGGGAATCTTTGTTACCAATGCAAGGTCCTACCTAGTGCCCAATATTTTAAAGGCCTATAATGTTTCCAATGTATCTGTTGTGGGTTTTGATCTTCATCAAGATAATCTGGAATGTCTGCGAAAACATGAAATTGATTTTTTGATCAATCAAAAGCCTGAATTTCAAGGATATACCGCTATTAAGGGAATGTTTAAATTTCTTACCGAGAATGATTCTTCGGACTTAAGCATGGATGTCCCTGTTGAAATTATTGTTCAAGAGAACTGCGAATCTATATAGACGCCTAACATTGGAAGCTTTTTCAACTTTTAAATAAAAAAGACTTGCCATAAAAAATAAGACCTCCATGTTGGAGGTCTTATTAAATGGACTTAATTTAAACAACTTATTATTGTGGATATCCGGGATTTTGTGGATAACCTCCTAAGGTCCTGTCTATTTGTTCCTGTGGAATAGGTCTTACCACATGATAATCCTGTATGTTGGGAGCAGCGCCTGGATTGTGCATCCTAGTGCGTTCCACTAATTTTCCGGTACGGGCCAGATCCCACCATCTCCAGCCTTCGCCGGTTAACTCTCGTGCTCTTTCGTCCAAGAGAAAATCCAGGTCTACATCACTTGCGGTTATCTGACTTGCCACTTCTTGTCCTGGTACGGCTGCCCGCATTCTCACAACATTAATATCTTGTGCAGCACCGGAAGGATCACTTTGTTGTAGTCTTGCTTCTGCACGCAGCAGATAGGCATCACCCAATCTCATTAAGATAAAATCTCGTTGCCCATTTACTTTCTGACGATCAGGTCGGGTTGGGTCTATCCATTTGTTCATGGAAGGAAATAACCTTTCAGAATATTCCTCGTTGGTAATAACTATATAGGGCTTGGTGTCCTGCAACGATTGTGGCCAATCCATATCCTTTCCAGGACCTGGAATATAAATGGCCGTATCACCAATAGATAAGGCCGCCCTTGCTGGTTCACTTCCACTGGCTTCAGTAGCTGGTTCATTCTTATTGGCGTACCATACATGTTTAAACGAAGCGTCATAGCGCGTATCTATGTCTCTATCCCATAGGGTAAGCATAAAATCCGTAGGGCGGTGTCTTTTCCATGGTCTGCCATTTTCGGTATCTCTGGTCATTCCACGCCTAACGTCATATTCCATAAGGAAATATAAGTGCCCACGGTGACCATAAGGGTCAATATCGCTATCTACCTGTGCCTTGGAATTAGATATTACAAAGACCATTTCACTATTCCCTTCATTTGTAATATCCCATAGATCGGCATAGTTATCCAATAGGGAAAAGCCATAATTGTCGATGACGTTACTGAAAAGTGTTTCCGCTCTAGATGCGTCATTGCCATCTGCAAATGAGGTGTAGCTGCGTGTCAATAATGCTTTCCCTAAAAGGAATTCTGCGGCAGCCTTGGTAGCTCGTCCGTAGTCCGACTGTGAGTTGGGAAGGTTGCCAATTGCAAATTCCAGGTCAGGTATAATGGCTTGGCTATAAATTTCTGCTTGGGCAGTCTTATTGGCCTCGACTTGTACGCCTTCGGTTTCCTCCAAGCTAAGATGGGCATCACCAAATGTAGTCACTACTTGAAAATAATACAATGCCCTTAAAAAACGGACCTCCGCTATTCGCAGGTTTTTCTGCGTTTCATCCATGTCTACATCTGCAGAACGATTGATAACACCATTGGCTTGGTTTATTCCCCTGTACCAAGTGGCCCAAGATTGCTGCACATAACTCTCGGCACTGTTAAGCCCGGTATCGTAAAAGTTGAAAACTTTATGGCCACCATCTGCACCGTTTGTCCAGATGTCTGTTCCAAAAGTAGTCATCGCAAAGCCCATCTCTTGTCCATAAAAGGGTTTTAAGAAGGAGTAAGTTGCTTTAACGGCATCTTCAAGTCCTTTTTCCGTAGTATAGTAGGATGCTGCCGAGACGTCGGTTACCAATTCCTCATCGAGTGAATCGGAGCAGGAATGGGTCAAGAGCCCTAGGGCCAAAAACCATATATAATATATTTTTCTTTTCATGATATTTTAAATTTATATTTTTTTAACCGTGTTTATGCTAGACATTAAAACTTGGCGCTTAAGGATAAGGAATACATTTTGTTACTAGGTACTATCCCGCTACCTGCCGAAACAGCATCTTCGGAAACTTCTGGATCAAAGGTTTCGTAATCTGTAATGATCAAAAGATTCTGTCCCGAAAGTGTTATTTTTAGTTCTTGCATCCCTAGTTTCTCCGTAATTGAATTTGGGAGGTTGTACCCTAATGACACGTTACGAAGTTTGATAAAACTAGAATCAAAATACCTAAGTGTAGACCCGTTTCTTGGGCTTTCCTGATTCTCGTTGGGTCTTGGATTGGCGTTGGTAGGATTGTCTATTGTCCAATAATCCACATCCAAATTGTTATAACGGGCAAACAAGGAATTGTTACTGGCATGAAAGTCCGATCGTATTGTTTGACCTTGACGGAAATAGAAGAAAACGCCCAGTTCCAATCCTTTATAAGAGAACTTATTGTTAAAACCTCCGTAAAAATCAGGGGTATCTGTGCCTAAAATTTTACGATCATCAGGCGTGATAAGTCCATCGCCATCTAAATCATTAAGTCGGATTTCCCCGGGTACTTTTTGCTCTTGGGAATTGGCCAAAGCCTCTTCGTCTGCTTGATAAATGCCTATTTTCTCATAGTCGTACCAAACTCTGATCGGTTGCCCTATAAACCAATTGTTCCCAATGTCATCTACCGGATTTCCATTTTCATCCTTTAAGGCCAATTCAACAATTTCTTCTTTATAACCGGCTACGTTAAAATCCATTTTCCAGGAGAATCCATTTGGATTGTCCAAGATACCGGCACTTACCGCAAATTCCAAACCTTGGGTACGTGTGGCACCAATATTCTGTAAAATACTATTGTAACCTGAGGTAAATGGTAAACTTCTGTCTAATAGGATGTCCACTGTATTTGTTCTAAACCAATCTATCGCGCCATTGATGCGTCCATTAAAGAGGCCGTAATCAACACCTATATCCAAGGTTTTTGATACTTCCCAGCCCAAAGCTGCATTGGGTATTTCCGAAAGTGCAAAACCAAGTGCGGATTCCTCTCCAAAGGCATAGGCAGTGCCTTGCAGCCTTCCGGCAGTTTGATAGGGAGCAACGGAAGTGTTACCAACCTCCCCATAAGAAGCCCTAAGTTTTAACTCGGAGATGGCCGATTCTGCCATAAAGTCCTCTTGTGATATTCTCCATCCAGCGGAAACGCCAGGGAAGTAGTTCCATTTGTTGCCTTCCGCCAGTCTTGAAGAGCCATCAGCTCTTAAAGAGGCTTGGAATAAATATTTACCGTCAATATCATAATTAATTCTCCCCATGAAGGAGTTCAAAGTCCATTCCGATAAGGAGGAATCTACAATACTGTTATCTGCAGATCCTAAATTATAAAAAGATTGTGACTCATAAGGTATACCTGTCACGGATGCAATAGAAAATTCTGATCGCGAATTTTGAGTACTCTGCAATAAGGTTACTTTCAAATTATGACTGTCTGTAATCGCCTTATCGAAGGTCAATAAATTTTCCAAGGTATATCCAAAAGTGTCAAAATGCGTAATTGAAGCATCTCCTGGGCCACCTCTGTTGTCATTGGTTAAACTACCCCTAAATTGTCCACGTCTTCCAAGACGAATATCAGGGCCAAAAGTGGTGGTCCAATTTAATCCTTCTGCAATATCTATATTTAAAAAGATGGGCGCAAAAATACGTGTAAACTTTCTTTCATCAATGTAGGCGCCATCCACAAGTTCGTTCAAGGGGTTGGTTCGTATCCCATCATTGGTGGGCAAGAATAATAGATTGCCCTCATCATCATAGGGAACTCCCAAAGGATTTATGGCCAAGGCTTCACCCATAGTGGCGTTGGAACCCCAATTCTGAACAGAATTTGAAATTAAAAATGATGCTCCAACTTTAAATATATCATTGATTCTGTGATCGATATTGATCCTACCGGAAAATCGCTCATAATCTTGGTTACTTATAATACCTTGCTCTTTAAAATAACCAATTGAAGAGTTGAAAGTGGTATTTTCTGATCCTCCGCTCACTCCTAATTGGTGATTGGTCTGATAACCATTGCCTACTACCAAATCAATCCAATCTGTTGATCTTCCTTCTTCGATGGACTTTAGTTCTACTGGATCAAAAAACACGTCTACATCTGCAGGGATGGTACCGTTCCAGGATGAACGTCTAGCTTCCCTTTTCATTTCCGCGTACTCTTGCCCGTTCATCATGTCTACCAGTCGGGCGGCCGAGGTAAGTCCAATCTGGCTACTGTAACGAACCTGTGTCTTACCTACTTTTCCACGGTTGGTAGAAACTAGTATAACACCGTTCGCCCCTCTAGACCCATAAACGGCTGTAGCCGCGGCATCCTTTAGAATTTGCATAGAAGCAATATCTTGGGGGTTGATATCCGACATTGATTCGGAACCATCAATTAATGGAATTCCATCTACCACATATAGCGGGTCATTGGAGGCGGTTATAGATCTTCTACCCCTAATCCGCACAGTTGAGGTTTGTCCTGGTCTTCCTCCCGAAGCCTGAATGTCTACCCCGGAAATTTGCCCTTTAACGGCATCAATACTGCTCGAGGTTTGGACAATGCCCAATTGTTCGGCATCCACAGAGGCAATTGCCGCTGTAACCTCGCCCTTCTTTTGGGTACCATAACCCACAACTACCACTTCATCCAATAAGCTGGAATCAATTTCCAAGGAAGCGTTAAGGGTGGTTTTGCCGTTTACGGCGATTTCTTTGGGCGTAAAGCCCACATAACTGAATACCAATACGCCATTGGAAGCAACATTAATGGTATAATTGCCATCAAAGTCGGCTACCGTACCAACGGTCGTTCCTTTAACCACAATACTTGCACCAGGCAAAGGTACGCCCGAATCATCGGTTACGGTACCACTGACCTGTTGTTGAACGGACAGGTCGGAGTCCGCAATTGCATAAGAGGTGCTGAACACACCTAAACACGCCAGCAAGGATAGCTGCAGAAAGATTTTCTTCCAAACAGGAACACCCCGTCGAGCATGAATTGCTTCATTCATTTGTTTTTTCATAATTAGAGTTTTGAAGAGTTAGTTAAACGTTAAATATTAAGTTTTTGTTCGTTAACGTTAACGAATATAGTAATATATTTTTACAAGAAAAGGGTTTTAATAAAATTACAATGTTAAATTTCATTTATACTTAACAAAAATCACATTATATTAATGTATTGATATTTTTTAACATAAATTAACGTAATGTTTTATTGGGGTGCTTTAGGCGTTCTTTTTATCAGGAATCTATAGCGTGTATGGGACTTTATTAAGAAATTATACCTAAGATGGGTATGAATTTTAGGGCAAATTAGCTTCCCCAAAAATTAAGATCAACAAATTTATATGTAAAAACTGCATTCCTTAATTTGGATTGGGAACGCTGCATTTATACAGACTCAGTTAAAAAATAAGGAATAGCCTTTAATTTAAATAAACAGAAGGAAAGAACGAATAATGCTGTAAAAATAATTATTTAGGATATATTTCCAGGATCTTGATCTGTTCTTCAATAGCTGACTTGAATTCAGATTTTAGGTTTGTTACCAATTCTGCTACGGATGCTACATTGTCAATGGTCGTAACTCCCTGTCCGGCAGACCAAATGGTTTTCCACGCTTTAGCTTCCGTATTCAATTCCTTTCCGAAATCTATCTTCCTGTCTTTTTTTAAATCTTCTTCCGTAATTCCTGCAGCCTCTAAGCTGGCTCCCAAAAAGTTGGCGTGTACGCCGGATATGGCCGCAGTGTAGACTACATCGCTCGCCCCGGCGTTTATAATCATTTTTCGATATTCCTCAGTTGCTTTACTTTCTTTGGTATTTATAAATCGAGTGCCCATATAGGCCAAATCTGCGCCCATTTGTAAGGCCGAGGCTATATCCCTGCCCGTGCTAATGCAGCCGGAAAGTAGTATGGTCTTATCGTAGAATTTCTTTACCTCTGCAATTAAGGACATAGGATTAATAGTCCCAGCATGTCCGCCTGCCCCAGCGGCAACCAGAATTAATCCATCTACCCCGGCATCGGCAGCTTTTTCCGCGTGTCTTTTTTTTATGATATCATGAAATACAAGGCCACCATAACTATGTATGGCATCAACGACTTGGGCCACAGCGCCCAAAGAGGTAATGATCAGGGGAACTTTATGTTTTATACAAACTTTTAAATCGGCTTCCAAACGTGGATTGGTAGGGTGAACAATAAGATTCACACCATAAGGAGCTGCTTTCTTTCCAGTTTCCTCTTCATATTTCCTTAATTCGGTTTTAATTTCTAACAACCATTCCTCAAAACCTTCCGTAGTGCGCTGATTTAGCGCAGGAAAGGTTCCGACTATCCCGTTTTTACAACATTCAATGACCAATTGCGGGCCAGATATCAGAAACATAGGTGCTGCTACCGCAGGTAGTGTTAGGTCTTTTATGAAAGCGGCTTTTTTGCTCATTTGGATTTTTTTAAGATAAAGAAATTCGTGGATTCCCTATAATTGGCAATTAAAATATTTATTTACTTACAAAAAATGGTACTTTTGAAATTATTATGCATGCATAATAATTTCAAAAGTACTAAAAAAACGATGTATATAAAAGAATTCGAAATTCGATGGAGCGATGTAGATGCCAATCGCCATATGGCCAATTCGGCCTATTTAAATTTTATGAGCCACACAAGGATGTCTTTCTTGTTGGAAATTGGCTTTAACCAAAAGACGATGTCACAGAACAATATTGGCCCCGTGGTATTCCATGAGCATGTCTATTATTTTAAGGAAGCGTTTTTAGGGAAACCTGTAAAGGTTTCCTTGGAGTTGGTGGGACTTAGTGAGGACGGTATGTTCTTTGAATTTCACCATAATTTTTACGATGGCAACGGAAAGAATTTTGCCCATTGCCAGATTATGGGTGCATGGATAGATTTAAAAGCAAGAACCCTTACCGGTTTGGGTCATGAGTTTCTTGGGGCTTTTAACAAGGTGCCAAAGGGAGACGGATTCAAGGTGCTTACCAAAGAGGATACCCGGAAGTTTTCGGTAAGGCCTAAGGACCTGGTCTAACTTTTTTGCTTACCAGATATACGCCTATCAGCACCAAGACTATTGCCAAAAACTTGACCAAAGTAAGATGATCCTTGCCCGTTACAATGGCAAATATGATGCCTATCAATGGTTGTAGGTACATAAAAACACCAACTGTTGAAGCCTTTAATTGGGTCAGGGCAAAAACATTGAACAAATAGGTCAAAAAGGTAGTCCCAATGATTACAAATGCAATGGCTCCAAGGGCTTCTACAGGGAGATGGCTCCATTGTATCTCTGTAAATTCTGTATATGTTATGGGCAGTGTTATGGTGAAGCCAATTCCAAACATCCATTTCATAAGGGTGAAAGGGTGGTATTTTTCCAGTAATTTCTTTACTAAAATAAGGTACAGCCCGTAGGAAGTGGCATTAACAATAAAAAGCATGTTGCCCAAAGGTATATTGGTAGCATCCTGTCTAATTTCAGCACCAAATAGAATTAATGCCAAGGCTCCTATCAAGCCCATAAAAACACCAATGCCCCGCTGAAGGGTAATTTTTTCCTTAATAAATAGTGCAGATAATATCACTACAAGGATTGGGGTAATCGTAATAAGCACGGCACTATTGATAGGGGTGGAAAGGTCCAATCCCTTAAAGAACGATAGCATATTAATACCCATTCCAAAAAAGGCGCAAACGAGTAATCTGCCCCAATCCCTCCGTTCCAGTTTTTCTTTGGGACCTAAAAAAGAAATGCCCCAAAATAACAGGGTTGCTCCGAAAAGTCGTAGGAAAATAAATCCAAATGGTTTTACGTAGGTAGGCATCACCCCCTTGGCAATGGTGTGGTTTATCCCATAAATGGTGGTCGCCCCCAAGGCGGCCAAGATAGCAAGGGTTCGTCTACTCACGAATTTATTCTTGCTTTGGCTTCAGCCACAACAGCCTTGCTATTACCTATAAAAATATCGTTGTCTATAATGATAACCGGGCGTTTTAAAAAAGTATAGTGCTCAAGGATAAGGGCCTTGTAGTCTTCTTCGGATAATTTTTGTTCCTTTAAATTTCGCTCTTTATAGAGTCGCGCCCGCTTGCTGAACAAGCTTTCGTAACTCCCTGATAATTGGGCCATGCTTTCCAGTTGGTCCGGTGTAATAGCCTCGTTTTTTATATCTTGAAGTATAAAATTGCTGGGTGGCTTCAATTCTTTTAAAATCCTTTGGCAGGTATCACAAGTACTCAGGTGAAATATTTTTTTCATTTTTTCATTTTTTTCAGTGGTCATTTCTATCCTTTTTTAATTGAGCCAATGATTCAATGCTAGAGGAAAAGATAATGTAATTCCTCAAGGGTTTATTTTTGTAAAGCTATTCCGTTAAATAATTATTGCCGTACAAAGAAACCCAATTACATTGAATTGTACTATTTTTAGCAGCAATTGTAAAAAATAGTCATAAATAACTACTGGATTTTGGAAAAAGCATTTGATATCACCCTTCAGAATAGAAAAATATTGTACAAATATCTAAAGGAGACGCCTAAAGAGGCTCTTCTGCAAATTCCCGATGGCTTCCGTAACAATATTTGGTGGAATATTGCCCATGTTGTGGTAACCCAACAACTCTTGGTGTACAAATTGAGTGGACAAACCATGCGGGTGAATGATTCATTGGTAGAAAAGTATAAAAAAGGAACTGTGCCTGATGGGACGGCTACAGACGAAGAATTAGAGCTTGTAAAGCGGCTTCTATTTTCCACCATGGAGGCCACCCAGCAGGATTATGAAAAAGGGATTTTTAAGAACTACAATGAATATACTACCAGCGCCAATGTCACCTTAAGATCGGTGGAGGATGCCATATTGTTCAATGTATTTCATGAAGGTCTTCATCTTGGGGCCATATTGTCACTGCAGAAAGCTATATCCTAAGCTACGTATTTATGGTTCCTTCTTAAATTTTAAATAGTGCTCTAATTCCTTATAGTTCAACGTTAAAATAATAGGGCCATCCGCATAGGAGGCCACCTCATACTGTTCGTAGAACAATTGTAGGCCTTCTTGGGTAAATCCAATATTTTGGGGAAGGTAAAATTCATCGTCTTCAAACATAAAGCCAGTGGCATTTATTGAGCCTGCAGCTGGAATTTTTTCTTGATTTCTAAATTTGCCCTCCGCAAATTTTTGAAATTCCAAGGGGTCTTTAAATAATTCCATGGTTTCCATTTCCAACCCTTTTGCCTTATCAAAATTTAAAAATCTAGTAGAGGAAAAACCGTGCGCCCCACCTGTATAGGAATAGGCATTGACCTGGATGGTCAGTATGTTTTTATCCTCATAGGTTACTTTGCCGTCAATATTGGCCTCCCAGCCTACTGGCTCATCGGGATACATTTCTTTTAGTTCCAAATATCCATTCTTAAAGGATAGGATGGCCTCCTCTATAGTGCTAGCTTCTATTTCATCATCATAAATGAGCAAGGATATTACCTCTTCCCGTACCGAATTGTTTATGACGCTGCTTATGGGCTTGTCATCCAAAGCTTTGGGTATGTGGATAGTGACCTTTGGGCAATGGCTGCAGTTTTCTGATATAAATTCAAGCGGTTCAAAAGTGAGCCGATTATCCTTTTCACAACTCCATAAAAATAAAACGATCAATAAATAGGCGAATCTAATCCTCATAAAAGCAATTGTATTGGAAAGATGCAAAGCTACAATATCATTGTATTCCCAAAAAGATAAAGGTACATTTGTGTATAGAAATTTAGATATGGGTAAAAAACAATTGAAATTCAATAGCAGGACAATTCATGGCGGACAGGTTCCCGATGCAGCCTATGGCGCGGTTATGCCCCCTATTTATCAGACTTCAACCTACGCTCAAAGTACACCGGGCGGTCATAAAGGATACGAGTATTCCAGAAGTGCCAATCCAACAAGGACGGCACTGGAAAATTCATTGGCCAGTATTGAAAACGGGAATTATGGTCTGGCTTTTGGTAGTGGATTGGCGGCTATTGATGCGGTTATGAAATTATTGAATCCTGGGGATGAGGTTATTTCCACCAGTGATCTTTATGGTGGTAGTTATCGGATTTTCAAAAAAATTTTTGAAAAGTTCGGTATCGTTTTCCATTTTGTTGGGATGCAGGATACTGGGGAGATTGGGAAACACATTAGTGCAAAAACCAAACTTATTTGGGTAGAGACCCCTACTAATCCAATGATGAATATCATTGATATTAAGTCGGTTTCCCAACTGGCCAAAAAACATAAAATCCTACTCGCCGTAGACAATACTTTTGCAACGCCTTATCTTCAACTTCCTTTGGAATTAGGGGCGGACATGGTAATGCACTCCGCCACCAAATATCTTGGCGGACATAGTGATGTAGTTCTGGGAGCACTCGTGGTTAAGGATAAGGAACTGGCGGACCAACTGTATTTTATTCAAAATGCAAGCGGTGCCGTGTGTGGACCTATGGACAGTTTTTTGGTGCTTAGGGGAATAAAAACCTTGCATGTTAGGATGCAGAGACACTGTGAAAATGGAAGGGCAGTGGCGGAATATCTGGCGAATCATCCCAAAATTGAAAAAGTGTATTGGCCAGGATTCCAAAATCACCCAAATCATGAAGTGGCGAAACGTCAGATGAAAGATTTTGGCGGAATGATTTCCTTTATTCCAAAGGGGGGTAATTACCAAGAAGCCATAAAGATTGTTGAAAAACTACAAATTTTTACACTGGCCGAATCGTTGGGCGGGGTAGAGAGTTTGGCAGGACATCCGGCCAGTATGACCCATGCCAGTATTCCTAAGCCTGAGAGGGAAAAAAGTGGTGTGGTCGACGCTCTTATCAGACTTAGCGTGGGCATAGAGGATAAGGATGATTTAATAGATGACTTGGGACAAGCGTTGGAATAAATATTTTATCAAATTTTGAAAAAAGTAGGGTTTAAATTATAGAAATACTATAATTTTGCCCTCAAACTCAATATTTATCAACAATTAGCAATTAATTAAATTTTATGGAAGACAAAATAAAAGCTTTTATGGACGAGGTTAAAGGGCGTAATAGCCACGAGCCGGAATTCATACAAGCAGTGCAGGAAGTTGCAGAAACGGTTATTCCCTACATTAGTAATAATGAAATTTATAATGGTAAGAATATTTTATTAAGGATGGTAGAGCCGGAAAGGTTAATTTCCTTTAGGGTTTCCTGGGTGGATGACGACGGTGAAATTCATGTAAATAGAGGGTATAGGATTCAAATGAATTCTGCCATTGGCCCATATAAAGGAGGGCTTAGGTTTCATCCTACCGTAAACGCAAGCGTTTTAAAATTCTTGGCCTTTGAACAAGTTTTTAAAAATAGCTTGACTACCCTGCCTATGGGTGGTGGTAAAGGGGGGTCCGATTTTGATCCAAAAGGCAAATCGGATGACGAAGTAATGCGTTTTTGCCATGCATTTATGACAGAACTTTGTAGGCATATTGGGCCTAATACGGACGTTCCGGCCGGTGATATAGGTGTTGGTGCAAGGGAAATAGGATTCCTGTTCGGAATGTATAAAAAGATTAGAAATGAGTTTACCGGGGTCTTAACCGGAAAGGGTCTTTCCTGGGGCGGGTCTAAAATACGGCCAGAAGCAACAGGATATGGTACGGTCTATTTTGCCCAAAATATGTTGCAATCCAAGAAGGAGGATGTTAAAGGTAAGACCGTGGTAATTTCCGGATCTGGAAACGTAGCCCAATACGCCGCCGAAAAAGTGCTTCAATTGGGTGGTAAGGTAGTCACACTTTCGGATTCCGGAGGTTATGTTTACGATAAGGAAGGCATTGATGAGGAAAAATTGGCCTTTGTTATGGAAATTAAAAACAAGAATCGCGGAAGAATTTCCGATTATCTGAACAAGTATAAATCAGCGGAATTCCATAAAGGAAAAACACCATGGGAGGTTCCATGTGAAATAGCTTTGCCTTGTGCAACCCAAAATGAGTTGGATGGGGAAGATGCCAAAACATTGCTAAAAAATGGATGTATCTGCGTGGCCGAAGGAGCCAATATGCCATCGACCCCAGAAGCCATACATGCCTTTCACGAGTCTAAAATACTCTTTGCCCCAGGAAAGGCGTCCAATGCCGGTGGGGTGGCGACCTCAGGTTTGGAGATGTCCCAAAATTCATTACGTATAAGTTGGACTAGGGAAGAAGTGGACGAGCGACTTAAAAAAATAATGAAAGATATTCATGATTCCTGTATAGAATACGGAATAGACGATGATGGCTATTGCAACTATGTTAAAGGAGCAAATATTGCCGGGTTCGTAAAAGTTGCCGACGCCATGTTGGCGCAGGGAGTAATTTAAGGTTTGATTCTTCTAAATTAAGTCGAGCCGTTTGTCGCTATTTATAATTCTATTCGAAGCAATTTTCGAGACCCTTGAGGTTTTCATAACCTTAAGGGTCTCTTTGTACTATCTTTGTTCCCAGATATATTTATAATGCAGGTTGCCACTAAGGGAATTGTTTTAACGTCTATTAAATACGGCGATACTAGTTTAATTGTTCGGATATTTACTTTTTCGGATGGTATAAAATCGTATCTGTTGAGAGGAATTCTTGCCTCAAAAAAAGGGAAGTTAAAAACGGCCTATTTTCAACCTTTGCTGCAATTGGATCTGATTGCCTCGCATAAGAACAAGGGAACCTTGGAAAGCATTACCGAAGCCAAGGTTAGTTATCATTATCAGTCGTTGCACACGGATATTGCCAAGAATGCCCTAACATTTTTTTTGGCTGAAATGTTGAGCAATAGTATCCACGAGGAGGAGTCCAATGAAAGTCTATTCAACTTTATCGAAGCGGCTTTGCAGTGGTTGGATACCCATGATGAATTTTCAAATTTTCACCTTTATTTTTTACTGTCTTTGACCAAATATTTCGGTTTTTACCCGGACACCAAAAATATGGATCTTATGTATTTTGACCTTCTGGAAGGGGAGTTTATTACTTCGCCATCATTAAACCCGATTATGGAGGGGGACAATTTAAAACACTTTAAAGAGCTCTTGGGCATAAATTTTGATGCAATACATTCTATTAAACTTAACAAAAGGAACCGTCAGGAGCTCTTGAAAAATCTTGTCCTTTATTATGAATTACATTTGCAGGGATTTAGAAAACCAAAGTCATTGGCCGTGTTAAATGAAGTTTTTAGCTGATATGCAAAAGATAGTTTTCATAGTTGTCCTTCTAATATTTAAGGGTTTAATGGGGCAGGAAATTGTTATTTTGGATGAGGAAGACCATCAGCCGATTCCCAATGTAATTGTCTATAATTCCGATAAATCCAGAACGGCCCTTTCCAATTTTGACGGTAAATGCGACCTTTCAAAATTTGATCAGGGCGAGCGCATTACTTTTACGCATATTGGCTATCAAAATTTTAGAAGTACTAAGGCCAATGTACTAAGAAAAGGAAAGCTCTATTTGGCATTAAATGCCGAAGAGTTGGAGGAAGTGGTTATGTCTATCTCCAAATGGGAGCAACAGAAAAAAGATATACCTCAGAAAATAGCGGTAATAAACGCTAAAACTATTGACTTTACGGCGTCCCAGACCTCCGCCGATCTCCTTCAAAATAGTGGAAAAGTATTTGTGCAGAAAAGTCAACTTGGAGGGGGGAGTCCCATGATAAGGGGCTTTGCAACAAATAGATTATTACTTTCCGTAGATGGAGTACGTATGAATAATGCAATATTTAGGGGTGGTAACATACAGAATGTAATTTCAATAGACCCCTTTTCCGTAAAAAGCACGGAAATAATATTTGGGCCCGGATCGGTAATCTATGGTTCCGATGCCATTGGTGGGGTTATGAATTTTTATACCAACAACCCGCAATTCTCCAAAACGGATAGTTTAAATTTTTATGGTAAAGGGAACTATAGGTACTCCACTGCCAATAACGAGAACACTTTTCATGTCGATTTCAATCTAGGCAAAAAGAAATGGGCGTTTTTAAGTAGTGTAACTTACAGCGATTTTGACGATCTAAAAATGGGGTCAAATGGCCCGGCATCCTATCTAAGAAATAGTTATGTTGTCACGGAAAACGGGCAGGATAGGCTCTTGGAAAATGAAAGTCCTGAAAAACAGCTGCCTTCTGGATACGATCAAATTAATTTAATGCAAAAAGTGGTTTTCAAGCCGAATAATAGCTGGAATATTAATTTGAGCACTTATTATTCCGAAACCTCGGATTACTCTAGATATGACAGGTTAATTAGGCCTTCCAGTGACGGACAGGGCCTTAGGTCGGCTGAATGGTTTTACGGACCGCAGAAGTGGTTTATGGGAAACCTTCAGTTTAATAAAAATGGTAAGGGAAAGTTTTATGACGGACTAAAAATAACTACGGCCTACCAAAATTTTGTGGAAAGTAGAAACGATAGAGGCTTTCAAGACCCCATTAGATATAGTACTGAGGAGAATGTAGATGCCATATCTGCGAACATCGATTTTGAAAACAAGCGTATTGGGAATCTTAGGTTATATTATGGCGGGGAATATGTATTTAATAGAATCGGCTCCAGTGGAAAGGAGTTTAATATACAGTCCTCGGCTTCATCCCCTTCCGCATCGAGGTATCCTGACGATTCCACTTGGCAAACGCTCGCGGGCTACATTAGTGGAGAACTAAGGGCCAAGCCCAACTTTACCTTTATGTCCGGGCTGCGATATAGCCATGTTTGGATCGATGCCGTTTTTGACCAAACTTTCTATTCTTTTCCCTTTACTGACGCCGATCTAAGTACAGGTGCCTTAACAGGAAGCTTGGGGTTCAGTTGGTTTCCAAAGGCGGATTTACAGCTGACCTTTAATGGATCTACTGGATTTAGAGCCCCCAATATAGATGATGTTGGCAAGATATTTGATTCCGAACCGGGTTCCGTAGTTGTGCCCAATCCAGATTTGGAACCGGAATATGCTTACAATATAGAGGTCGGCATCCAAAAGAATTTCAATGATAAATTAATGCTCAAGGGGGCCTCCTTTTATACTTATTTGGTAGATGCCCTGGTCAGAAGGGATTTTCAATTTAATGGGAGTAATGAAGTGGAGTATAATGGGGAGCTAAGTAAGGTCCAGGCCATACAGAATGCAGCAAAGGCTTATGTGTACGGTTTTGAATTTGGATTGGATGCGTTTGTTACGGAAAGCCTATCGATAAATGCTAACCTTACCCTTACCGAAGGTATTGAGGAAGAAGAGGATGGTACCGACACTCCAGGGAGACATGTGGCACCAACTTTTGGGGATTTTCACACAATTTGGAGGAATAATAAACTGAAAGCAGATTTATTCATCAACTTTAATGGCGAGATCAGCTATAGCGATATGTCCATGTCCGAAAAAACCAAAGACTATATTTACGCCTTGGACGCAGAAGGAAATCCCTATTCCCCGTCTTGGTATATATTAAACTTCAGATCCCAATATCAACTCTCCCGTGCCTTAATGGTTAACATGAACCTAGAAAATATCACCGATCAAAGGTATCGTTCCTATTCTTCGGGTATTGTTGCCCCTGGAGTAAATTTAATTTTAGGGGTTGCCTATACCTTTTAGACAAAAAAGCCCGGTTATGAATACCGAGCTTAAATTTTAAAGGAAAATAGCCATAGCTATTCCTCTACTTTTTCTTTTACATCCTTGGCGGTGGCCTTGGCCTTTTCTGCCGCTTTGGTGGCAGCATCCTTTACATCTTGGCCAACTTCTTTGGCAGCTTCCTTAGTTATCTTGGCAGCTTCACCGGCTTTATCCATTGCCTTATTACCGGCTTCTTTCATTTCATCTCCCATTTCTTTTGCTGCGTCTTTGGCTTCTTCGCCAACTTTTTTCATGTCCTCGCCAACCTCTTTCAAAGCTTCATTTGTTTCTTCCATGGCATCCTTGGCCTTATCCTTTGTTTCTCTACATGATACAAATGAAATACTCAGGGCAAGCATCAAAATAGCGCTTAAAATTACTTTTTTCATGTTTTTAGTTTTAGAGTTTAAATAGCTTTTAATACCGATATATACGAAAAAATGGGTGTTTTAGACTATTTGGGCCCTAACGGAAAAGTAGCGCTTAGTGACAAGCATAAATGGCAAAATGAATGACTGTTCTAATTTCTGTTGCTTAAAACGTGAAAAAAAATGTAGGAAAATTAATCGATTATAATTCTGGGAATCAGTAGTCTAGATGGTGATCTAAAGATATCGAAAATTTTTCGGGTAGGGTTATAATGGCTTTGATTGTTATAAAGGCAAATGTTTAAAACTAAATTATTATGAAGAATTATTTAAAGATTTCAGGATTGGCTTTTATAGCTTTAGTAGGGATGATGTCGTGTAATAAAGATGATGATTCTGTTATGGAGGGGGAATCGTATAATACATCTTTTGAAGTTACGGATGCACCAATAGATAATGCCGAAGTAGAGGCCGTTTTTGTTACTATTGCCAATGTTTCCGTTGACGGAAAGTCTTTGGAAGGGTTTAGTGCAACAACAGTAAATTTGGCAGCCTTGGTCAATGGAAAAACCGCCGCATTGGGGAATTTGGACCTTCAGGCAAAATCTTATTCGAGTATCGTTTTTGAAATGGATTTTGATAAGGATATTAATGGCGATGCCCCTGGGTGTTACGTGGAAAAGGCCAACGGGGAAAAAGATGCTTTGGTTGCCGCTTCCAACAAGATCACGATAAATGACAAGTTCGAGGTGCTTGCAAATGCGACCAATAAGATTGTAGTGGATTTCGATCTTAGAAAAACTATTAAAGAAGAGCAGGACGGTTTGTCCAGCGACTTTAATTTTGTGACCATGAGCGAGCTTGCCGCGGGCATCAGAACAGTTAATGCCGAGTTGACCGGCAAAATTTCTGGAACCGTTAACGATGGCAATAATACCTCCGACAAGATTATTGTTTATGCATATGAAAAAGGCACTTTCGATGCGGATGTTGAAACTAAGGGAAAAGGAGAGAGTGGAGTAACATTTGCGAATGCGGTAACCAGTGCTGAAGTAAAAGGCCTTAATGGTTCTTACAGTCTGGATTTCTTGGAAGAAGGGGAGTACGAATTAATTTTTGCCTCCTACAAGGAAAATGAAGGTAGTGGTTTCTCTTTCAACGCTTTGTTGAATGTGGAGTCGACCACAGGGCTTAATTTGGGAGCTATTAGCGTAAGCTCGGCCATCCAAATAAGTGCAAATGTTACCGTAACCGGAACAAAATAATTTCATCTAGTTGTAAAATTTCTAAAAAGCTCCTTTTTAAAGGGGCTTTTTGCTTTTAACGGAATATTTTTACACTAAAAATCATTACTTTTGCAAACTTAAAATGTAGCATTAGAAGCTGTTATTATGAAGTTTGCAGAATACAAGGGTTTAGATTTACCGAAAGTTGCTGAGGAGGTATTACACTATTGGAAAGAGAACAATGTTTTTGAGAAAAGTGTAACAAGTAGGGAGGGCAAGGATAGTTTTGTTTTCTACGAAGGACCACCTTCGGCCAATGGATTGCCTGGTATTCACCACGTAATGGCCCGTACCATCAAGGATATATTTCCTCGATATAAGACCATGAAAGGTTTTCAGGTTAAACGTAAAGCAGGTTGGGATACCCACGGACTCCCCATTGAATTGGGCGTTGAAAAGGAACTCGGAATTACAAAGGAAGACATAGGTGCCAAAATATCGGTGGAGGAATACAATGCGGCCTGTAAAAAGGCTGTAATGCGTTATACCGATGTTTGGAACTCCATGACCGAAAAAGTGGGGTATTGGGTAGATATGGAGGATCCTTATATAACCTACAAGTCCAAATATATAGAATCTGTATGGTGGTTGCTTAAACAGATTTATGATAAGGGATTGATATACAAAGGGTATACCATTCAACCCTATTCCCCAAAGGCAGGAACCGGATTAAGTTCGCATGAGCTAAATCAGCCGGGCACTTACCAAGATGTAACGGATACTACTGTAGTGGCACAGTTTAAGGCAATTAAAGCAACCTTGCCACAGAATTTGGAGGAATTAAGTGGTGATGTATTCTTTCTGGCATGGACGACCACTCCATGGACCTTGCCATCCAATACGGCATTGACAGTAGGGCCTAAGATTGATTATGTTGTTGTGAAAACCTTCAACCAATACACCTTTGAGCCTATGCATGTTGTTTTGGCCAAATCTTTAGTGGGAAAACAATTTGGTAGTAAGTTTTATGTAGCGGAAAGCGATGCCGATTTTGAAAAATATACATCCAAGGACAAAAAAATACCTTATCAAATTATTGCCGAAGCAAAAGGACAGGACCTAGTAGGGGCTAAATATGAACAACTTTTGAATTATGTGCTGCCCTATCAGAATCCCGAAAATGCCTTTAGGGTAATTGCCGGGGATTTCGTTACTACGGAAGACGGTACGGGTATTGTACATACAGCACCAACTTTTGGTGCAGATGATGCCATGGTTGCAAAATTGGCGGAACCGGAAGTACCGCCCATGTTGGTTTTGGATGAAAATAACAATCCAGTTCCCTTGGTGGACCTGCAGGGAAGATTTAGACCTGAAATGGGAGAGTATGCCGGCAAGTACGTAAAGAACGAATACTATGTGGATGGGGAAGCTCCAGAGCGGTCTGTAGATGTTGAAATTGCGATAAAATTAAAGGAAGAAAACAGGGCCTTTAAGGTGGAAAAATATGTTCACAGCTATCCCAACTGTTGGCGTACGGATAAACCTATTCTCTATTATCCATTGGATTCATGGTTTATTAAGGTTACGGATGTAAAAGATAGGATGTTTCAATTAAACCAATCTATCAATTGGAAACCAAAGGCAACAGGGGAAGGAAGATTTGGAAATTGGTTGGCCAATGCCAATGATTGGAATCTATCCCGTTCCCGTTATTGGGGAATTCCGTTGCCAATATGGCGTACTGAGGATGGCAAGGAAGAGTTAATGATAGGTTCTGTTGCTGAACTCAAGGAAGAAATGAAAAAGGCGGTGGCAGCAGGTATGTTGGGAGAGGATATCTTTTCAGACTTCGTTGTTGGAGATATGAGTGAGGACAATTATGACAAAATAGATCTGCATAAAAATATTGTGGATCAAATAATTCTGGTGTCTGCCTCTGGAAAACCAATGAAGCGTGAGAGCGATCTTATAGATGTTTGGTTCGATAGTGGTTCCATGCCATACGCCCAATGGCACTACCCTTTTGAGAATAAGGATTTGATAGATGAAGGAAAAACCTTCCCGGCAGATTTTATAGCTGAGGGAGTTGATCAGACCCGCGGCTGGTTTTATACTTTGCACGCCATAGCAACTATGGTATTCGATTCGGTGGCTTATAAAAATGTTGTTTCCAATGGTTTGGTGTTGGACAAGGAGGGTAAGAAAATGTCCAAGCGTCTAGGCAATGCCGCAGATCCTTTTGAGACCATGGATGAATTTGGCGCGGATGCCACCCGGTGGTACATGATATCCAATGCAAATCCCTGGGATAATTTAAAGTTTGATGTAGAAGGTATCGCTGAGGTAAAACGAAAGTTTTTTGGCACTTTGTACAACACCTACTCATTCTTTGCCCTGTATACCAACATAGACGGTTTTGATTATTCGGAAGAGGATATTCCTTTAAATGAAAGACCGGAAATAGACCAATGGATTTTGTCGGAATTACATTCCTTGATCAAAACAGTGGATCAGGCCTATGAAGATTACGAACCCACCAAGGCAACAAGGGCCATATCGGACTATGTACAGGAGAATCTAAGCAATTGGTATGTGCGTTTAAGTAGAAGGCGTTTTTGGAAGGGAGATTATCAAAAGGATAAGATATCGGCATACCAAACGCTGTATACGTGTTTAACCACGGTTGCAAAGCTTTCGGCCCCGGTAGCACCATTTTATATGGATAGACTGTACAAAGATTTAACAATTACAACACAGAGAGAGCCTTTTGAAAGTGTACATTTGGCCGATTTCCCAAAATACGATGTGTCGTTGGTGAATAAGGAATTGGAAAGTAAAATGGCAAAGGCCCAGACCATTTCATCCCTAGTTCTGTCCATTCGTCAAAAGGAGAAGATTAAAGTTCGCCAGCCTTTGCAAAAGATAATGATTCCGGTATTGGATAATAAGCAAAGGTCGGAAATTGAAGCTGTGGCCGGTTTAATTAAATCTGAAGTGAACGTAAAGGAGATAGAATTGCTGGATGACGCTTCAGGCATCTTGGTGAAGCAGATAAAGCCAAACTTTAAAACTTTAGGGCCAAAGTTCGGGAAGGATATGAAGTTGATTGCCAGTGCTGTAGCGCAGTTAAATCAAAATGATATCCAGAAAATTGAACAGGAAGGCGAAATTTTACTGCATTTTGATAATAAAAGTATTAATTTACAGTTACAAGATGTAGAAATTTCCTCCCAAGATATAGAGGGTTGGTTGGTAGCAAGTTCAGGTCCAATAACGGTGGCCTTGGATATTTCTATTAATGAGGACCTTAGAAAGGAAGGTATTGCTAGGGAACTAGTCAATAGAATTCAGAACCTGAGAAAAGAATCCGGTTTTGAAGTGACAGATAAAATAGATATTAAATTATTGAAAAATGGATTTGTCCAGGAGGCGGTAGAAAGTAATATTGCATATATTAAAACCGAGACCTTGGCAGCAGAACTTAATTTTGAAGAGAGCTTGGACATGGGAATTGAAATAGCTTTTGACGAAGTTAATACTAGATTGTTTATAGTAAAACACTAAGATTATGGCCGAAGAATTAAAAGTAAGGTATGCGGATAAGGATTTAAACGAGTTTAAAGTCCTGATCGAGGAAAAAATTGAAAAAGCAAAAAGTCACTTGGAACTTTTAAAGAGTTCGTATATGAATGATGGCAACAACGGAACGGATGATACATCGCCAACGTTTAAGGCTTTTGAAGAAGGCTCAGAAACAATGAGCAAGGAAGCAAATACCCAATTGGCCATTCGTCAGGAGAAATTTATTAGGGATTTAAAGAACGCTTTGTTGCGCATTGAGAATAAAACCTATGGCATTTGCAGAGTTACGGGGAAGCTGATCAGTAAAGAACGACTTAAGCTAGTGCCGCATGCAACGCTGAGTATTGAAGCAAAGAATATGCAATCCTAAAATTTGAAAACGCCTTTTAAGGCGTTTTTTTATTAAATGAGACTAGTTGTAGTTGTTATATTCCTAATGGGCAGTTGTGTTTTACAGGCTCAAAAAATGGTCGTCAAAACCATTGACAATCCCAATACCTCCTATATTCAGATCGATGGCAAAAATTGTTTTTCCCTATCTCTGGAGACTGTGGAAATTCCTAGGATAACAGTAGCGGCATCAATAGATGGCGAGTATTTGCAAGATTTATTGTTAAATGTAAAACAAGAGGGAACAAGGGTTCTGGTCAGTGCTGGTTTTCAACCCAATTTTGTTTTCCCCAACGATAAATTAAGTGCTCACAAGGTTGTTTCCATTTCCTTAAAAATATCAATTCCCCAGAACCTAAATGTTACCGTATACGGTACCAGTACCAATGTTGGTGCTGCAGGGGATTATGCCAACCTAAAAATTAGTTTGTCCGATGGCAATTGCACCTTAAATGGTAGGGGAGGAAATGTGGGTATCAATACCCAAAGCGGAAATATTGGGTTAATTACAACAAGTGGTCAAATAAACGCCACTACTAAATATGGCAAAATTAAAAGGGAAGTGTTGGCCTGGGGAGATGATCATTTTACCTTGAATTCGGTAACAGGAAATATCAGCATAAGGAAAACCGAATAATATGTTTATTTTTGCCGAATCTATTTTTTAAATAATGAGTTTAAAGAAATCCCTAATAATCATAATAGCAATTCTTGCTATAGACCAGATAAGCAAAGTATATATTAAGACAAACTTTGTTTTGGGCGAGTCTGTAGATGTCTTTAGTTGGTTCAAGATTTTATTTATAGAAAACGAAGGTGCCGCTTGGGGAACTAAGCTAAGTGACTTACTGCCAATATCGGATGTAGCAGGGAAACTGATACTCACCATATTTCGATTGTTTGCCATTGTTGGGATAGGATATTGGTTGTACGATACCATAAGAAAGAACTCTTCCAAAACCTTAATACTGGCTGTATCCCTTATATTCGCCGGAGCATTGGGTAACATACTGGATTCCGTTTTTTATGGAATGATCTTTAATGATAGCTATTCTCAAGTAGCTACGGCTTTTTCTTCGGAACCTTATGGTAGCATGTTTCACGGAAAGGTGGTAGATATGCTTTACTTTCCTATGATAGACTCCGTTTGGCCAGATTGGGTACCAGTGGTTGGGGGGAATAATTTTCGTTTTTTCGAACCCGTTTTTAATATTGCGGACACCGCAATTAGTACTGGGGTAGGGATACTAATAGTTTTTAATAAGAGGGCTTTTGGGGAGAGTTCCGAAGAAATTAAAACGAATAAATCCGATCAGGAGTAACGCAATAGTTCAAGGGTATATCGTGGGTATCGATATCCACTATTTTTTCTTCCGCCTTAAAGAGGGAGAGTCCAACCTTTATAACATCTGGTCTACACTTGCTTAGTAGTACATCATAAAAACCCTTTCCGTAACCTACTCTGTGTCCTTTTTCATCAAAGGCCATTAACGGCAGGAAAACAACATCTATTTTTTTGGCAGACACTTCAATGCCATCGACTGGTTCAGGTATGTTCCAGCTATTTTTTTTAATAAGGGTACTATCGGTAAGTAAATAATTGACAAGATTTAGGTCATCCAACATCTTAGGAAGAAGGATGTTTTTGTCTTTACCCTGTAAAATGGACATTATAAAACTGGTATCGACTTCCTTTTTATCCGTAATGGAAAGGAATAAATGGTAAAAAGAATAATCCCAAATGGGTAATTGAAGTAGCCGGTTGGCTATCAGTAAACTTGAATCTAAGATGGATTGCGAGGTAAGATTTTCACGGCGCTTAGAGTAGATCAAACGCAAATCTTTTTTCAACATAGGTTAACTTGAGACTTTTGGGGGCAGGGGGTTAATAAGGAGAACTATTCCTTGGAGGCCACTGCGTAGTAAATTTTGAAAAAAAGCATAAGAATTAAATATGTGCCCAAGGTTATTATATAGTTGTCCATTTGTTAAATGTTTTAATTTTTTAAATATAACTAAAAAAATATAGAATCCTCCACAAAGGGTATCGTTTTATCGATGAAATACATCATTTTTAACAAATATTTTGGATTATGAATTATTTGTTAAAGCTATTTGGCTGTCCGTTTTTTGTAAAGTACTGAAAATCAATAATTTGAAAAATAGTGTACGTCAACGATAAATTTTGGCAAGGCTGCACTTAATCGATATTTTTTTTGGACTTATCGAATTTTATTGGATTTGATGTTAATTTTAGACCTGGGAAGTGTCCTTTTTTGTCCTTTTGTGAATAGCTGTAAAATGGTTGGTTTACAAGATTTCATGGTAAGGATCTTAACAAGCGAGTTAAAAAACTATAAACTTTGTGTCTTTTGACAAAAACACAGTAATTTTCCTTGGTAAAGAAAAATTTACCTGAATACATGTCCCAAATACCTATTGAAGTACAGTTAAGTTCACTGCCTACCACTCCTGGGGTATATCAGTTCTATGATCTGGAGGACAAAATTTTATATGTGGGCAAGGCCAAGAATTTAAAAAAAAGGGTCAGCTCCTATTTTAACAAAACTCACGAGCAGGGAAAGACCCGTGTTCTGGTAAAGAAAATTAAAAGCATTAAACATATAGTGGTGCCCACCGAGTCCGATGCGCTATTGTTGGAGAATAATCTAATTAAAAAATACCGTCCTAGGTACAATGTTTTACTTAAGGACGATAAGACATATCCGTGGATTTGCATTAAAAAAGAAAAGTTCCCAAGAATTTTTCCTACTAGGAAATTTATCAAGGATGGGTCGGAGTATTTTGGTCCGTATACAAGCATGAAAACCATTCACACCTTATTGGATCTGATTAAAAGTGTATATCCTTTGCGCACCTGCAACTATGATCTTGCACAAGATAAAGTATCGGCAGGGAAATATAAGGTTTGTTTGGAGTATCATTTGGGAAATTGCAAAGGTCCTTGTGAAGGGTATCAACAGGAGGAAGATTACAATCGTCAAATACAAGAGATCAGGGAAATTATCAAGGGTAATTTTAAGTCCTCTCTGCACTATTTTAAAAGTCGAATGAAATTACTGGCCCAGGATATGAAGTTTGAGGAGGCACAGCTTATTAAGGACAAGATAGATGTTTTGGAAAACTATCAGGTTAAGACCACTATTGTAAATCCCAAGATCAATAATGTGGATGTTTTCACCATAATTTCTGATGAGGTTTTTGCCTATGTTAATTTTCTGCAATTGTCCCATGGCTCCATCATACGTTCCCATACCATGGAAATCAAGAAAAAATTGGATGAAACGGACGAGGATTTGCTTCAATTGGCAATCATTGAAATTAGACAGCGCTTTAATTCCCAGTCGACCGAGATATATGTTCCCTATGAGGTTGCCCTGGAGCCGCACCTAAAAGTGGTCGTTCCCAAGTTGGGGGATAAAAAAAAGATATTGGAGCTTTCGGAACGCAATGCCAAATTCTTTAGGCAGGATAGGTTTAAACAAATAAAGATTATAGATCCGGACAGGCATACCAATAGAATAATGGGGCAAATGAAAAAGGATTTACGGCTATCCCTGGAACCAAGGCATATTGAGTGTTTTGATAATTCCAACATTCAAGGAAGCAATCCTGTGGCGGCCTGTGTGGTTTTCAAGGATGGAAAACCTTCAAAAAAGGAATATAGGCATTACAATATTAAGACCGTTGAAGGTCCCGATGACTTTGCCTCGATGGAGGAGGTTGTTTTTAGGCGCTATAAGCGCCTTTTGGAGGAGGGGGAGGCATTGCCCCAACTTATAGTTATTGATGGCGGTAAGGGCCAGCTGTCATCTGCTCTTAAAAGTCTTGATGCACTGGAATTAAGGGGTAAAATAGCTATTATAGGTATAGCTAAAAGATTGGAGGAAATATACTTTCCGGAAGATCCGATTCCTTTATATTTGGATAAAAAGTCCGAATCCTTGAAAATAATTCAACAATTGCGAAATGAAGCCCATAGATTTGGGATAACCTTTCACAGAAACAAGAGAAGTAAGGCGGCCATCAATTCGGAATTGGAAAGTATAGAGGGTATAGGGGAAAAAACCGTGGAAGAGTTGTTGAAAAACTATAAATCCGTAAAAAGGATCAAAGAGGCCAGTTTGGAAAATTTGGCCCAAACCGTTGGAATGTCCAAAGCCAAGAAAATTTATGAAACCTTTCATTAAACCGCTATATTAACTTTATGCTAAAGTCGCTTCTCATATATTGTCTGCTAATTTTTCCGCAATTGATCCTTGCACAGGAACAGTTGGAAAATAAGGATGTAAAGGTCGGGCTTGTCCTGAGTGGGGGTGGTGCCAAAGGCTTGGCACATATTGGAGCCCTAAAGGTGATTGAAGAGGCTGGGGTCAAAATTGACTATATAACCGGTACTAGTATGGGCGCCATTGTTGGGGCACTCTATGCTTCGGGATATTCCGCCAAGGAATTGGACTCCATTTTTAAAAGTACAGATTTTGAGTCATTGATTCAGGACAATGTTCCCAGAAGTGCCAAAACATTTTATGAGAAGGAAGATTCTGAAAGATATGCCCTTACCCTTCCGTTCAACAAGTTTAAAATTTCCATTCCCCAGGCCATATCGGGGGGACAAAGTATTTACAACGAGTTCGTTAGATTATTGTACCACGTTAAGGATGTTAGCGATTTTAATAAACTGCAAATCCCTTTTTTATGTGTTGCCACAGATGTGGAAACGGGGGATCAAATACTGCTGGAAAGAGGCTATTTGCCAGAGGCAATTTTGGCCAGTGGTACCTTTCCCTCACTTTTTAGACCCGTTGAGATCAATGGGAGAATACTTATTGATGGCGGGGTGGTAAATAATTATCCCATAGGCGAATTAAAGAAAATGGGCGCCGATATAGTAATAGGTGTGGATGTACAGCACGGGCTGTCCGATAGGGAATCTCTGTTGAGCGCCACGGAAATACTACTACAGATCAATAATTACAGAACAGTAAGGGATATGGAAAAGAAATCGGCCCAAACCGATATTTATATCACTCCTGATATCAAGGATTACTCGGTGATCGATTTTGATATGGGAAAATCCATAATAGAAAAGGGGGAGGAAGCGGCGAGATTGCATATGGGGGAATTATTGAAAATTGCCAAAGCCCCTATCCTTAAAAGGCCCAAGATCTTGGCTGCCGGAATAAAGGATACGTTGTTGATCAATGAATTGATGATTCAAGGGAATTACAATTATTCCAGGGCATATATCAAGGGTAAATTAAGATTTAACGTAGATGATAATATAACTTTTGAAAAATTACAGCAGGGGATCAACAATTTGTCCGCTACTGGTAATTTTAGATCCATTAAATATGAATTGCTCAATAATGGGGACGGGGTGGGTCTGCTTTTGAATGTTAAGGAGAATCCGGACAAAATGTTTATTCGTCTAGGGGTTCACTTCGATGATCTCTACAAAAGTGCTGGAATCGTAAATCTGACTAGGAAAAATGTTTTAATGGATGATGATGTTGCCTCCATAGATTTTGTCATTGGGGACAACCTAAGGTACAATTTTGAATATTATGTAGACAAGGGTTTTTATTGGAGTTTTGGAATAAATTCCAGGTTCGACGATTTTAATAAGGAAATAAATTTCGATCTCATAAAATCCAATTTTGATGTCGATAACAGTTCCAATGTTAGAAAAATAAACCTTAGTTCCTCAGATCTAACGAATCAGGTGTACCTACAAACAGTTATAGAGGAAGAGTTTGCCTTTACCCTTGGGTTGGAACATAAATTGCTGAAATATAGTACTAAGACATTAGGGCAGTTAGATACTATTAGTCCGTCTACCACGGCAAATAAGAGAACCTATTTTGAAAACAGTAACTATTACAGTACCTATGGGCAGCTTACTTTTGATACTTATGATGATGTTTATTTCCCTACCAAAGGTCTATTCTTTGACGGCGACTTTCATTTTTATGTACTCTCATCGGATTTTAACGATAATTTCAAGGAATTTTCAATAGGAAAGGCTAGGATGGGTGGAGCTTTTTCCTTGGCTAGAAACCTTTATCTCAACCTGGAAACGGAAGGAGGCTTTAAATGGGGTATATCTCCTGTTACCTCTCTCGATTTTGTAATGGGGGGATATGGTAACCATTTGGTAAACAACTTAGTCCCTTTTTACGGATATGATTTTTTAAGTTTGGTGGGGAACAGCTATGTAAAGGCTTATGCCAGATTGGATTTTGAGTTTGTTCCCAAGAACCATGTGTTGTTGGCAGCAAATTTTGCCAATGTGGGAGATGATCTTTTTAGAACGGCAGATTGGTTTGAGGCTCCGGAGTTTTCCGGTTATGCACTTGGTTATGGGTTTGAATCCTTTATTGGTCCTATTCAAGTGATTTATTCCTATTCCCCCGAAATTAAGGAAAACCACTTCTTTTTTAGTATTGGTTATTGGTTTTAAGTATTGCTAATAGAAGGTTTTTTTGAATCAAAATGACAGCTATTAACACTTTAAGCCAACATTTATTGCGATATTTGTTAGACAGGATTTTGATCATGCTACAATTTAGGATTGATGTTACTGCCCATCTTAGGGCTATGTGGTAATTTATCACAGTTTGCAAGTTGTCCAGACATAGACTTATGGGATATGGGCGGCTTTGATACGCGAGTAAGAATTTGGCTACATATGTATTAAATCAATTCAAAAATCTATTACTATGGCATCAACCGATAAAACATCTTTAAAATTAACAAAGGAAAATTTGGAAGCTCAGGATTTTCTGCCACTTCTGGGTACGGATTATGTAGAACTTTACGTGGGCAACGCAAAACAGGCGGCACATTACTATATGTCGGCATGGGGTTTTCAACCCGTAGCGTATTCAGGACTGGAAACCGGATCAAAAGATAGGGTTTCCTATGTGGTACAACAGGACAAGATTAGATTGGTATTAACTTCACCGTTAAAATCGGGAGGAGATATCAATAGGCATATTGATGCCCATGGTGATGGCGTTAAGGTCATTGCATTGTGGGTAGATGATGCCAGGGAAAGTTACGTGGAAACCATGAAACGTGGAGCAGAGAGTTATTTTGAGCCCAGGGCCAAAAGGGATAAAGACGGGGAGGTGGTTACATCCGGTATCCATACTTATGGGGAAACGGTGCATGTTTTTGTGGAACGCAAGAATTATAAGGGGGCATTTATGCCGGGATTTAGGCCTTGGGATCCGTTTTATAAACCTTCGGATGTTGGGTTGAAGTATATAGACCATATAGTAGGCAATGTGGGGTGGAACGAAATGAACAAATGGTGTCAGTTCTACGCTAAAGTAATGGGATTTGCCCAATTGGTATCCTTTGATGATAAGGATATTTCAACGGAGTATACGGCATTAATGAGCAAGGTGATGAGCAATGGGAACGGGCGTATTAAATTTCCTATAAATGAGCCGGCGGACGGCAGAAAGAAATCGCAAATTGAGGAATATATTGAGTTTTATAATGGCGCTGGGGTGCAGCATGTGGCACTGGCCACCGACAATATTATTGAGACAGTAACCGCTCTCAAAAATAGAGGGGTTGAGTTCTTGACCGTTCCTTCCAGTTATTATGAAGATGTTTTGGATAGAGTGGGTACAATAGACGAAGATTTAGCGCCTTTAAGCGAACTTGGGATACTTATAGATCGAGATGATGAGGGCTACTTGTTGCAGATTTTTACCAAGCCTATTTTGGATAGGCCTACCATGTTCATTGAAATTATTCAGAGGAAGGGTGCGAAATCTTTTGGGAAGGGGAATTTTAAGGCATTGTTCGAAGCGATAGAGCGGGAACAAGAGTCTCGGGGAACATTATAATATGACCCCTTTTCTTAACTTATTGCCAATTTTAGGCACCCAATTATTAAATAGTGTTAATAGAATCGTTAAAGTAAGTTAAATCTTATTTTTAAAGGTAATCTTGTATTAAATTTGTACTCGTAAGGGGTGGTTCCCTTACAACTTTAAGTATTGGTTTTTCATAATTTAAAGTTTGGTTGGTTATTTAGGAAAAGCCCAGTTTTGCGACTGGGCTTTTTTTGTGGGCCAAATTCTGGAACAAATTTTGTTTAAGTATTATCAAATAAAAGAAAAGTAAAATCGTTTTTATTAATTTTACAGGAGTAAAGAGGTGTTATTTAGACTATTGTGATTGATCGGCATAATCCTCAACATCAATTTGGCCTATACGGGTGATGGGCGTAAAGTACATTTACCTACTGTAATTATATATAATTGAACAGATGAAAAAAATTTGCGTTGTACTGGTTTTAATTTTTGGATTTACTATCAATTCCCAGGTTCAAGAACTGGAAAATGAAGGTGGGGTTCATATGCCTGAAAACACCGGAAATGCGTCTGCTTTTGATATAGGGGAGTGGTTAAAGTTTAGGATTCATTACGGATTTCTAAATGCTAGTTACGCTACACTACAGGTAAATTCCCATAATTTGGATGGAGTTCCGGTCTATCATGTAGTTGGTAATGGTAAAACAACGGGTTTCGCAAGTATATTTTTTAAGGTGGACGACACCTACGAAAGTTATTTTGATAAAAAGGATGGCAAACCCTATAAATTTATCAGAAAAATAGATGAAGGCGGATATACCAAGGATATCGAGGTAAATTTTGATCACAAAAAGGATATTGCGGTATTAAACGATAAAAAAAAGGATAAAAAGTTTAATTTTACCATTCAAGAGGGTATTCAGGATTTGGTTTCGGCCTTTTATTACCTCCGTAATAACTACAAGGTAGAAGATCTGGTTGAAGGGGAATCCATTGAATTAAATCTCCTGTATGACGATGATGGGGTTTTTCGGTTTAAGCTTAAATACCTTGGGATGGAGGTTTTAAGAACAAAATACGGTAAGGTAGAATGTCTGAAATTTAGACCTTATGTGCAATCCGGACGAGTATTCAAGGAGCAGGAAAGTTTGTCACTTTGGGTATCCAATGACAATAATAGAATTCCCATAAGGATACAGGCCGACTTGAGTGTTGGGTCCATAAAAGCTGATTTGGACGGATACAACGGACTCAAGCATCAATTTAAAATAATAATGGATTAAAATGAATAAAGAGCATATCGATTCCCAGATTTCCAAACTAGAAGAAAAATACAAGGATTCTGGACAAGACTTAAGCTCTTATTTGGATGGTCTTTTATATCAGCGATATCTCACTTATTGGGATTATATCCATCTAGATACCTTGCTCAGTATCCAAGTGCCCAGGACACATTTTCCGGACGAGGAAATATTTATAATGTACCATCAGATTACCGAATTGTATTTTAAGCTTATCCTTCACGAGCAAAAGCAAATTGTGGATGATAAGACCCAAGATGTAGAATTTTTTATTGAAAAGGCAAATCGCATCAATAGTTATTACCAGGTCTTGATCTCTTCATTTAGTGTTATGATCAAGGGGATGCAACGGGAGCAGTTTATGCAATATAGAATGGCCTTGCTGCCGGCCAGTGGATTTCAGTCCGCACAATACAGAATGATAGAGCTTTACGCCACCCCCTTGGAGAATTTGGTGCAATTTTCTGAAAGACATAATTTCTCCTCAAAAAACACTATTGAGGAATTATACGAACACATATATTGGAAAAAAGGGGCTACCGATCTGGTTACAGGCGAGAAAACACTTACCTTAAAGCAATTTGAGTACCGTTATACGCCGAGATTGATACGAATAGCCAATCAAGTGAACAACAGCACCATATATCATAAATACCAACAATTACCACAGAAAAGTAAGGATAATAAAACCTTGGTTGAAGCGTTAAAGGCTTTAGACGTTAATGCCAACATAAATTGGCCATTGATGCACATGGGGTCGGCATATCGTTATTTGACCAAAGACAATGCACAAATTGATGCTACTGGTGGAACAAATTGGAAGGAATATCTGCCTCCAAGTTTTCAAAAAGTTGTATTTTTTCCGGAATTGTATACAAAACAAGAGTTAAATAATTGGGGGAAACAGTGGGTAGACCATATCTTTAACCCAGAAAAAGTTTAGAAGAACAATGCAAAAATATTGGGGCCTAGTTTTTAGTTTGGTATTTATAATTTCCTGTAAGGACGATAAACCTGTTAAGGAGGAAATAGCGGAAGTGGTAACTATAGAAAAACCTGTAGTGGTAAAAGAGTTTGGATTTAATCTGGACGACTTTGAAGTCTTGCGAGATACCGTTAAAAATGGGGACAGCTTTGGCGAGCTGATGTTAAGGAATAGCGTGGAATACCCCAAAATTGCCAGAGTTTCGGAACACTTTAGGGATACCTTTGACGTCCGAAAAATAGTGGTAGGTAAACCTTACCTAATTCTAAAATCTAAGGACACTATTAATAATGCCCAGGTTTTTATATATCAAAATGACCCTATCAACTATACAGTGGTAGATTTTAGGGACAGCGTCTTGGCCTACAAGAAAAAGCAAAAGGTAAAATATGTGGAGCGCGAAGCTTCCGGTATTATTGAATCTTCTTTGTCCGAAGCAATATTAAAGCAAGGTATAGATTATAATATTACCAATAGTTTATCCGAAATCTACGCATGGACTATCGATTTCTTTAGACTTCAGAAGGGGGATAGGTTCAAGGTAATCTACAAGGAAAAGTATATCAACGATACTATTTATGCGGGTGCCAGTGGTATTGAGGCTGCCTATTTTGAGCACAATGGAGAACCTTTTTACGCCTTTAACTATGTGGCGGACTCCACAAAGAATATTAATGATTATTATGATGATCAAGCCAAAAATCTTAGACGGACCTTTTTAAGGTCACCGGTGCAGTTTAGTAGAATTTCATCTAGGTACAATTTAAATAGAAGAATAGCTTATTACGGTTATAAGGTAAGGCCTCATAAGGGTACCGATTATGCCGCGCCAATTGGCACCCCTATCCTAGCTACCGCCAATGGTACCGTTACGGAATCTACAAGAAGAGGAGGCAATGGCAAATACGTCAAAATTCAACATAACGGCACTTACAGTACCCAGTATCTCCATATGAAAAATCAAAAAGTGAAGAAAGGTGATTTTGTGAAGCAGGGCGATGTTATAGGATGGATAGGAATGACAGGTAATACAGGAGGCCCGCACGTATGTTATCGTTTTTGGAAAAATGGGAGACAAGTAGATCCGTTAAGGGAAAAATTACCGGCTGCCGAACCCATAGCGGATAGCCTTAAAACGGATTATTTGGATTTTGTAGGCCCTAAGAAAAGTCAATTGGACTGTATTGAATATATAGAATTACCAGAAGAAGATTTGCTAACACTCAATGAATAAAATGGCCTTACAAAGTACTGACCCGACCAAAACAGAAGCTTGGAAAAAACTTTCACAACATTATAAAGGGAATACCCATAAAACTATAAAGGAGTTGTTTGCCCAGGACTCCGATCGGGCAAAAAAACACAGTATACATTGGAACGACTTTCTGGTAGATTTTTCAAAGAATAGGATTACCCAAGAAACATTACAGCTTCTTGTACAATTGGCGGATGAGGTTGGATTAAAGGACGCTATTCAAAAGCAATTTGAAGGAGAAATAATAAATATAACCGAAGGCAGGGCAGTACTTCACACAGCCTTAAGGGCAAAAGAGTCCGATATAATTAAAGTTGAGGGTGAAAACATTGTACCCGAAATTTATGAGGTAAAACAAAAATTAAAATCTTTTACGGATTCGGTAATATCAGGATCTAAAAAAGGTTATACCGGTAAGACATTTACCGATGTGGTCAATATAGGTATCGGGGGATCCGATCTTGGTCCTGCCATGGTTGTGGAAGCTTTGAAATTTTACGGCAACCATTTAAAAATGCATTTTGTGAGCAATGTAGATGGCGATCATGTCTACGAAACCCTGAAAGGTTTAGATCCCGAAACAACACTGTTCGTAGTGGTTTCCAAGACTTTTACTACACAGGAAACCTTGAGCAATGCCACTACCATAAAGAAATGGTTCTTAAAGACTGCTGCCCAAAAAGATGTGGCCAAACATTTCGTTGCGGTATCTACCAATACGGAGAAAATATCGGAATTTGGAATTGCGCCCGAAAACGTATTCCCTATGTGGGATTGGGTCGGCGGTAGGTTTTCACTGTGGAGTGCCGTTGGACTTTCTATTGCATTGGCAGTAGGTTACGAGAATTTTGATAGTATGTTGACAGGGGCCAATGAAATGGATCAGCATTTTAAGACGGCCAGTTTTTCGGAGAATATACCTGTAATTTTGGCTTTGATAAGTATTTGGTACAATAATTTTCACGGGGCCGAGACAGAAGCCATTATTCCCTATACCCAATATTTAAGTAGGTTTTCTGCATATCTACAACAGGGAATCATGGAAAGTAATGGAAAAAGCATGGACCGAAACGGAAATAAGGTAAACTATGAAACGGGAACCATTATATGGGGAGAGCCCGGAACAAATTCCCAACATGCCTTTTTTCAATTGATCCATCAAGGTACCAAATTAATTCCTACAGATTTTATCGGTTTTAAGGAATCCCTACATGGCGACAAAGACCACCATAATAAATTAATGGCCAATTTCTTTGCCCAAACCGAGGCATTGATGAACGGAAAGACCGCTGAGGAGGTTAGAACGGAATTACAGGCCAAAAAAGTGTCTGAAAACGAAATAGCGGAAATATTGCCATTTAAGGTTTTTGAGGGTAACAAACCTACCAATACCTTTTTATTGGATAAACTAACACCTAAGAGCCTAGGGTCTCTTATAGCCATGTACGAACATAAAATATTTGTTCAAGGGATAGTTTGGAATATATATAGTTATGATCAATGGGGTGTGGAATTGGGCAAGCAATTGGCTACTGCCATATTGAATGATATTCAAGGGTCCACAATTGCGAATCATGATGCTTCTACGTTAAATCTTTTAAATTTATTTAAGAAATAATTGGCAATTTTGCCAATTCCTAATAAACAGTATTAACTTGCTGTATTTCAGGAGTTATTAAGGTTTTTAATGTTAAATTTGCACCTACTAATTTAACATTATAGTAATGTATTGTTGTAAAAAAAATACTCACTTTTGCAGCCATTATTAAAACTAATTAACTCTTAGAAATATGAAAAAAATGTACTTTGCTGTTGCCGCATTTTTGTTAACGGCAATAGGGTTTTCCCAAGGAACCATTACTGGTTCTGTAGTAGATGGTGATTTTGGCGATCCCTTACCGGGAGCAAATATTTTGGTTCAGGGAACCACAAATGGGGTTGCAGCAGATTTTGATGGTAACTTTTCTATTGAAGTATCCCAAAGTTCAGGAACTTTGGTAATTTCCTATATCGGATTTATTAGCAAGAAAGTAAATTTTACAACATTCGGTAACATCGGTACCATATCCCTAAATCCGGACGCACAGGAATTGGAAGGGGTGGTTATTGTGGGCTCTGGAATTATAGATTTGGCCGAAGATAGACAAACGCCCATAGCAGTTTCTACAATTAAGGCCAGGGAAATTAGGGAGAAAACAGGAAACTGGGATTTACCAGAATTATTAAAGTCCACTCCTTCAGTTCAGAACGTTAAGGGAGGTGGATTTGGAGATGGTCAAATGTTCTTAAGGGGGTTTGATCAGACCAACACGGCATTCCTGTTAAACGGACAGCCTATCAACGGGATGGAAGATGGAAAAATGTACTGGTCCAACTGGTCTGGAGTATTGGATATTGCCAATGCGGTACAGGTGCAGAGGGGATTGGGATCCTCTAAATTGGCCATTTCATCTGTAGGAGGTACGGTAAACATTGTGACCAAAACCTTGGACAAGCGTGAAGGAGGTTTTTTTCAATCTATGCTTGGCAATGATAATTATATTAAGACCACCGGATATTACTCGACCGGGATAATGGAAAATGGCTTGTCCGTTGCTGCGATGTTGGGACATTGGCAAGGAGATGGTTATGTTAATAATACCGGAGGTCAAGGTCAAACCTATTTCTTGTCCTTTGGTTATGTTCCCAATGAAAATAACATCTTCAACTTTTTGATAACAGGTGCTCCACAATGGCATGCTGCCGCAGGGTCTGACGATCTTAGGACTTTTTTGGATAATGGAAGAAAATACAATTCTTGGAATACTCCAAATGTTAACAGTCCTAACACCTTAAATGGTGGCGCCTACCCTGGAGGTAGAAATATTTACCACAAACCGGTAGCCAACCTAAGCTGGGACTTAACCTTTAACGATACGGCCTCTTTGTCTACCGTATTGTACGGTTCAATAGGAAGGGGAAGTTTTGCTCAATTAATTACAGATAGAAATACAGGGGAGGCGCTCTATGCCAGAGGTTCCAACAACAACCATAACTGGGGAGGTTTGGTAACCAACTTTAATAAGCAAATTAATGAAAACCTAAATTTCAATTTTGGTGCCGATGTCCGTTTGTATAACGGAATCCACTTTAGGGATGTAAGGGAGTTCATTGGGGTTAATTCTGTTTCAGCTTCCAGTAATTACAACGGAGGTGCCTACGAACTTACCAATGCGTATGGCGGTATTAATCCTTGGAATATAACTTTTAACCCTAATGATGACCACTCCCAAAGATTTGGTTATGATTATGAGGAAAGGATAAACTACGCAGGGGTCTTTGGACAATTGGAGTATTCCAAGGGTGCTTTTTCTACCTTCTTTCAAGGGTCTGCCTCTACCCAATCCCATATCAGGGAGGAATTTTTGAATGCAGCCAATGAAGGGCAATCCGAAGAATCGGAAAAAGTAAACAACCCAGGATTTAACGTTAAGGCAGGTGTGGCCTATAACCTATCCGAGCAAAACGCAATATTTGCCAATGCAGGTTACTACTCGCGTCAGCCCTATCACAGTGATTTGTATATAGACGATAGAAATTCAAATGATTTGAATCCTTTGGCAACCGAAAATCAGAAGATTACAGGATTGGAAGGTGGATATAAATTTATGGGAGATATTTTATCTGCCAACCTGAACGTGTATTACACTATTTGGGATAATAGGATACAATATAGTTCTGATGATACCAATAATGACAATATCGTGGACGAGTTCACTCAGACGAGTCCTTTAAAGCAGGTACACTCCGGGGTGGAATTGGAAGTGTTTGCACGCCCTACGGACGGGTTGAATTTTCAGGGATTTGTATCTATTGGTAATTGGGAGTATGACGGTAATGTTACTACCACCACCTCTGATGAAAACGGAAATATACTTTCTACGGGAGACCCAAGTTATATAGATGGTGTAAAAATAGGTCAGGCTGCGCAGTTTACTGCCGGTATTAGTGGAGACTACGAAATATTGCCAAGACTTAAATTGGATGCCAACTGGAATCTTTATGACAATTTATACGGGTCTACCCTTTTTGGGGATTCCGAATTTTCAACTGCCAACAACAGAGGTGCTATTAAATTGCCATCTTATGACACCATGGATGCTGGTCTTTCTTACCGCATGTTGGTCGGAAAGGAGAACAACAAATCCATTCAGTTCCGTTTAAACATTAACAATGTCTTTGATGAGGTATATTTGGAAAGCTCTAGTGATAACACACATGTTGAACCAGGAGATGACGTTTGGAATGGCGTAAATACTGATAACCGGGTTAGGTTTGGTTACGGTAGGACCTGGAATGTTAGTTTGCGTTACAACTTCTAAGTACCAATAAAAGTAAAAAATGATGACCCCGCTATTTAGCGGGGTTTTTTTATTCCTAAAAATCCTTACATTTATAAATTAAAATAAAAACTATGGAAGATTACGGATTAGCACATCAATGGATTCTCGCCTTACATTCTTATTTTGCCTATGTGGTATTGGCTGTTTTATTTTTAGCCGTTGCCAATGGTATTTTGGGGTGGACAGGAAATAAGGATTTCACTCTGAAAAAGGATTTTAGAATTAGCCTGTTTGCGCTCATTTTATCACATCTGCAACTCTTGGTGGGGCTGGTACTCTTTTTTGTTTCTTCCAATGGGTTGAATGCCATTAAAACCTTGGGCATGGGCGGCTTGAACTCCGCATCCCGCTTATTGGCGGTAGAACATCCCTTTATCAATATAATTGCGATAGTGTTTATTACTGTTGGCTGGTCCAAACACAAGAAAGTAATGGAAGGAAAAAGAAAGTTCAAGACCATCACTATTTTCTATGGTTTGGGATTGATTCTTATCCTTAGTAGAATTCCTTGGGCACAATGGCTTAATTAAGTAATTCTAGTGGGAATGGTTAAGCATCTTTTGCTACAGGCTGAACTATTTACAACTGTATCCAACTGTGCGAATTAAAAACAATAATCAATCATAAACCTTATTTGTGTACAAAATGAAAAATCTATTAGTTGTTTTTCTGGCCCTTTTGGCCTTGCCTGCGGTATCTCAGGAATTATCTTTGTTTAACGGAAAAGACCTGAGTGGTTGGACAGTCTACGGTACTGAAAAATGGTACGTGGAAGACGGCCTACTAGTGTCTGAAAGTGGTCCTGATAAGCAATATGGCTATCTGGCCACCGATAAATATTACGATGATTTTGAACTTACCTTGGAGTTTAAACAGGAAGCCAATGGTAACAGTGGTGTATTTGTTAGATCTACAGTAGATGGCACCAAGGTTAGTGGCTGGCAGGTAGAGGTTGCACCCCCGGGCCATGATACTGGAGGTGTTTACGAATCCTATGGCAGAGGATGGCTAATTAAGCCCGATCCTGAAAAGGATAAGGTGCTTAAGGAAGGGGAGTGGAATACTATGAAAATAAGGCTCTCCGGTAATAAATTAACTTCTTGGCTAAATGGGACCGAAATGGTGTCTATTACCGATGATAAAATTGGTGAAGGTAAAGGCTCCATTGCCCTTCAGATACATGACGGTGGCGGTATTAAGGTAAAGTGGAGAAATATCAATATTGTTCTTCCGCAATAATTGTCTAGTTTACAGCCTTAATTAGGTGGATATATACGGGAAAATGGTCGCTGTAACCTCCAATATAGTTTCCACCTGCATAGGTACGTAAGGGATATCCTTTGTATTGGCCCTTTTTATCAATTAGGTAAGACGGATTATATACTCCGGCCTTCCAGAAGTGGTATTGGTCCGGGGTTTTGTGAATAATGTTGGCAGTAAAATATATTTGATCAAATAGATTCCATTGGTCCCTATAGGCTAAGGACCCTACACCTTTTTTGTGGAGCATTTCCATAGGATTATATAGGTCGCTTGGTTCCAAATCTGCCATCTTTCCTTTCGTTTTCAATATTTTTTTTAAGCTGTCATCTATTGGGTCGTCATTGAGATCGCCCATGCTAATTATTTTTGCTTCCGGGCTCAACTTTGAAATGGAATCTATGATCCTCTTGTTTAATCGGGCCGCCTTTATTCTATTAGGTTTGCTTCTGGCTTCCCCTCCACTTCTGGAAGGCCAATGGTTAACAATGAAATGCACTTCCTCTCCGTCTAAAAGTCCGCCTACCACCAATTGGTCCCTTGTATAATCACGGAAATCTTCCTCATTAGTGAGCAATAGTCTCATACTGGCAAATGAAGTAGGCAGAAAAACAGTCTTTTTATATATAAGGGCTACGTCTATACCCCGCTCATCTGGGGAGTCAAAATGAATTATTCCGTAGTCTTTCTCCCTTAGATTGGGATGGTTAATAAGGTCTTCAATTACCTGTCTATTTTCCAATTCGCAAAGTCCAATAATGTCAGGTGAGGTTTGGGCATCGGGGCTGCCAATTTCGGACAACACTTTGGACATGTTATTTATTTTTCGGCCATAACGCTCAAGGGTCCATTTGTCCTTTCCGGTCGGGGTTCTATCGTCGTCCAAAGTAAGGGAGTCATTAACGGTATCAAATAGGTTTTCCAAATTGTAAAAGGCCACGGTTCTTATTTTATACGTCTTAGTCTCCTGTGCTTTGGCACCGCTAATTATAAAATAGAATACTAATAATTTGTAAGCTATACCCATGGATTACATAAATACTTTAATAGTGTAAGTCGAAATACTAACTTTTCTTGGAATAAATTAAGAATAAACTGTTAATTATTAATATCTTATAACCAAATTGTTAAAATATTTCATCTTGATCAATGAAAAATGGTTTGGCAATATCCTTTTTACTACTGCAGTGCATCTGGGGATATGCACAGGAAAACTATCATATATCGGGTGTTTTAAAAGATATGGTTACCCAAGAAACCATAGCATTTGCTGAAATTGAAATTATAGGGTCTGCAGTCGTAGAACCTGATCCTGCCGATGGAAAATTTTTAATTTCACTAAGACGGTCCGGCGATTATATACTATCGATTACTGCCCAAGATTACCTACGCAAAAGAATGCCCATTTCCGTAGAGGATAAGCAGTTGGATTTGGGAATTATTTTTTTGGATCGGGATATCGCCCAGGAGAAGACGGACAACTTAATTACATTAACGGATTCAGACCTGTTAGAAGATGAGAGTGTTTCAATGACCTCTGGGATGTTGCAGGCTACCAAGGATATTTTTCTAAATAGGGCGGCTTTCGATTTTGGCCAGGCATTTTTTCGCACACGGGGCTATGGATCGGAAAATGGTGTAATTCTTGTAAACGGAATTCCAATGAATAAATTGATGGACGGGCGTCCTCAATGGAATAACTGGGGCGGCCTTAACGATGTAACAAGAAATCAGGAATTCACCCATGGGTTACAGGCATCGGATTATTCTTTCGGAGGCATTTTGGGAACCACCAACATTAATACAAGACCTTCCACTTTTAGGAAAGGTCTGCGCTTATCTACCTCGGCCTCCAATAGAACTTATGCTGGGCGACTAATGGCCACCTACTCCTCGGGGGTGCCACAGAAGGGTATCAATTATAGTGTTTCTGCCTCGAGGAGATGGGCAAAGGAGGGTTATATTGATGGAACTTTATACGATGCTTATTCTTTTTTTGGTGCTTTTGAATATCAATTGGATGACAAAAATAGTATTGCTCTAACAAGTATTTGGGCTTCTAACCGCAGAGGAAGGTCTTCCGCCATAACCGAAGAAGTTTTTCAATTGGCCGGGAATAGATATAACCCTTATTGGGGCAATCAAAATGGCAAAATTAGGAACTCAAGGGGAAGAAAAATTGCAGAGCCTATTTTTATGCTGAATCACTATTACAATTCCAAAAGCTTTACTCTGAACACCGGAGTTTCCCATCAATTTGGAACAAATTCGAAAGCTAGGTTGGGATATTATAATGCGCCCAATCCAGACCCGACCTACTATAGGTATTTGCCAAGTTTTTATATCAATAGTCCAATTGGCGCCAATTTTATAGGGGCTAATATGGCTAAAGAGGGATTTTTGAAAAACCCCCAGTTAAACTGGAACAACCTATACCAAGCAAATTCCAGTTTGTCTATGCAGGGCAAAGCAGCTTATATTGCTTATGAAGATATATCTGAGGATCAGCAGTTTAATGTGGTATCCATTGGCAATTACGTTGTAAGCGACCACTTCAAAATTGATTTTGGTGGCCTTTATACCAGTTTGGATTCGGATAATTACGCAAAAATAGACGATTTGTTGGGCGCTGATTATCATGAGGATATAGACCCATTTTCCAACACTAATAACGATTTGGATGGAAATCTCAATAAAACAACGGCCAATCTATTCAACTATTTTTATAATATCAGAGCTGGAGTCGGTAATGCCTTTGTCCAATGGAGTTTGACATATCCTAAATGGGATGCGTTCTTGGGGGCTAATTATACTTCCACGAACTACCAAAGGGATGGTAAATTTAGGAACGAGCGATTTTTGAATACTTCCTTCGGGAAGGGTGAAAGGGTTGAATTTTCCAATTACGGTGCTAAAGGAGGTTTTACCTATAAATTTAGCGGTAGGCATTGGGTGGTATTGAATGGTGCATATTTAACCAAACCCCCGGTTTATCAGAATGTATTTATAAACCCAAGGGAGAATAATCAGTTAGTAAATAATATCCAAAGTGAAAAAATTACAACTACAGATATTAACTATTATATAAGACTACCAAATTTAACGGGACGTGTATCTGGCTATTACACACGCTTTCAGAATATTACCGATATCAATTTTTTCTTTGTGGATGCAGGGGTGGGCAGCGATTTTGTGCAGGAAGTCCTTACGGATTTGGACAAACTTCATTTGGGAACGGAACTAGGATTGGAGTATCAGCTTTCATCGGCCGTGAAATTATCCCTAGTGGCCGCCGTGGGTAAATTTCTTTATGCCAGTGATCCTTTTGTCAGTATAAATTTTGATACGGCCGGCGCTGAGGAAGATATCATTAATCCTGAAGGCAATATAGATCTGGGGATAGCCAAAGTAAAAGATTACAAACTGGCTCAAGGTCCACAAAAGGCTTTTGCCCTAGGGATGGAATATAGGGATCCCAAGTATTGGTGGATCGGTGCCACTGCCAATTATTTGGGGAATAATTATGCCGGTATTTCTACCATAACCAGAACGCATAGTTTTTATTTGGATCCCGATACCGGATTGGAGTTTCCAGATGCCACTGATGAAAATGTAAATAGCCTATTGTCCCAGAATAGATTGGACAATTTTTATTTGTTGAATATGGTAGGGGGTAAATCATGGTTGAAAAAGGGAAAGTATATCAGTGTATTTGCGAGTATTAATAATGTTTTTGATGCCGTTTTTAGAACTGGTGGCTATGAACAGAGTAGAAATGGCAATTTTGGACAGTTGCAACAGGATAATTTAAGTGGTAACCCATCTTTTGCTCCCAAGTATTGGTATGGCTATGGGCGGACGTATTTTATAAATTTTGCTTTTAGCTTTTAAATAGTCTCTTTGTTATGGAACCGGGGATAAATAATGGAACAATGAATTTTAGGATCAAAAAGAAGAAATGCGTTGTTGCCCTCTTAGGGATATACCTTGTAATGTCCTGTGTTAAGGACAAAAATTTTGAGGCTCCCAAAACCAATTGTAGCTCGGATCTTTCGGCCAATATGACAATAGGGGAATTAAAAGGACTTTACGTTGACGAGTTGTTGCAGATTCAGGAAGATTGGATCATAGAGGGCTATGTTATATCCTCCGATCTGGCAGGAAATTTTTTTGGGACCCTGCACATTCAGGACAATCTAACGAACCCTACGCAAGGCCTGCAAATGGAAATTGACCTAAGGGACTCGCATTTGTTTTATGAAATGGGATCAAAAATTCTTGTAAAAACTAAGGGGCTATATCTGGGTATGAGTAAAGGGGCAATTAAATTAGGCAGCGTTTTTAGTGCTTTTGGAAACCTTTCCGTTGGCCGTTTACCTGCTGCCGTGGTTGGAGAGCATTTATTCAGTTCGTGCGATTCGACTGGTTCGCTTCAGCCTAAAAATGTGGGGATTAATCAGTTGGACGATTCCATGATAAGCACCCTTGTTCAGTTTAGCAATATGGAAATTTCGGTGGATGAATTAAGACAAACCTTTGCTGTAAAGGAGGAAGAAACCATAAGGACCCTGACCAATTGTGAAGATTTGGAACTTGAACTACTGAACAGTGGGTATTCAGATTTTCAAGCTAGCCTTATGCCGGAAGGAAACGGAACCATAACTGGGGTTTTAATAAAGGACAACAAGGACTATCAATTGGTGATTAGGGACCCCTCGGATATTGTTTTTACTGCTATACGTTGTGAGGATTTGGTAGATGAATTTACCTCATCAAAAATTTTCATTTCCGAATTGGCAGATCCGGATAACAATGCTGGGGCAAGGTTCGTAGAGCTTTATAATTCAGATTCCCAATGGCTTAGTTTAAAGGGATGGACGTTGAGAAGATACACCAATGATAATACTGAAGTTAGTTCCATCATTGATTTGTCAGGATTTGTGATTGAGGGCAATAGTACCTTTGTTATTTCGCCAAATGCTTCAGAATTCGAATTGGTTTACGGCTTCCCTCCCAGCCAAAGTGTTTCCACCAATAGTCCGGCAGATTCCAACGGAGATGATAATTTGGAATTGGTGGATCCTTTTGGGACTGTAATAGATAGTTTTGGAGTTGTGGGAGAGGATGGGTCCGGCACCAACCACGAATTTGAGGATGGCAGGGCCCTACGGAGCATAAATGTCACCGAAGCTAATCCCAAGTATGCTTTTAATGAATGGATAATATATAATGACTCTGGACAAGGGGGTACCTTAAATCAACCACAAAATGCCCCAGAAGATTTTAATCCCGGAATACGCTAATTCATAATTACGCCATATCGGATAAAAGTTTAACCAAATCCTTTTTAAAAATGGGTTTAAGAATGTAATTATTGACCACACTAAAGCTTTTCGCCTTTATAAAATCTCGGGGGTCTATGGAGGAACTGATTATGAAAATCGTGACCTCATCTGTATTGGAATTTGGAATTTTGACAAAATCTTCCAAAAACTCCCAGCCATCCATAACAGGCATATTAATGTCCAAAAGAATTATGGAAGGTAATTTTCTACCCTCTTCTACAGTTTTTGTCAAACCTTCCAAAGCCTGCTGTCCGTTGGTATATACTACAACATTGTCACAAAAGTCGATATCCCTCATAGATTTCTGGATCCCAAATACAGATATAGGATCATCATCTATAATACAACCATTTTTAAACTTCCCCATCTTCCTATAGTTTTATTTGTCCATTTATTTTTTCATTCCGAAGCAAGTGTAACCCTAAATGTGGTTCCTTTGTCAACAGTGCTTTCAACTTCAATTTTTCCGTCCATGGCTTCAATTTGGTTTTTGGTAATGAACAAGCCAATACCCTTGGCATCGTTGTGCTCATGAAAGGTTTTATACATTCCAAAAAGTTTTTCCCCATGCCTTTCAAGATTAATCCCCAATCCGTTATCCTTAAAATCCAAAACAATGCTCTTCCCTTTTTTCTTGGAAGAAATGGTAATTTTTGGTCGCCTTTCTGGACTACTGTATTTTATACTATTTGTAAAAAGATTCAAAAAAATACTATCAAGATAGGCTGGTACGGCTTTTACGTTAAAGGTGGGATCTATGGCGATATCACACTCAACATTTTTTTCATTGAGTAAGGCAGTTATATTTTTTTCTACCGTCTTTATAGTGTTGCTTAAATTTACTTTTTTTAATTGCTCTTTGGCACTAGTATTTATTTGTACAACTTCATTTAAGTGTGAAACGGTCTCATTAAGACTTTCCGAGGCATCCTTAATCATTTTTTCAATGACTTTCCTTTCGTTTTCCTCTTCCTCTTGTATCAAATAATTGGATAGCATGGTGAGATTGGATGAATGGGAACGAAGGTTGTGGGAAACTATGTGGGCAAAGTTTAATAGACTATTGTTTTGATTTTTGGTTATCGCCAACAATTCTTCGGATTTTTTTCTAGCTTCTATTCTGCTTGATATATCCATTACCTGGGAGATAAAATGGGAAAGATTGCCTTCTATATCCTTAACCGCAGTAACCGTTAATACCACGTACACGATGTGACCTTCTTTGTGAAAATATCTTTTCTCCATTTGGTAACTATCGCCATTGCCATCCAATAAGATTTGTAAATGGTCCAAGTCCTTGTCCAAATCCTCTGGATGTGTAATATCCTGAAAGGTAAGTTTTAATAGTTCTTTTCGGGTATATCCCAAACTAATGCACAGGCTGTCATTTACGTCTATCCAAGCACCGTTAGTTGCAACCAAAGCCATTCCTACGGCCGAGGATTCAAATGAACCTTTGAAGGATTCTTCGCTTTGATCCAATTTTAACTGGGTTTTTAGCTGCTCCGTTACATCCCAATTGGTCCCGATCATTTTCACAATTTGCCCCTGCTCATTCATAAATACTCCGCCATTGGCCTTAAGGTGTCTAATGTCACCATTGGGCTGGACGGCTCTAAATTCGGTTTTAAAATCTTTTATTCCGGCCAGGGCCATTTCCACTTCTTGCTGGAATCTTACTTGGTCATCGGGGTGCAAGCGGGCTTTCCACGCATCATAAACCCCTTTAAAATCTTCTTGCTTTATACCATATATGGCATACATCTCGTTGTTCCATTCCAAAGTGTTGCGTGTGAAATCCAACTCCCATATGCCAATGTGGGTAATGGCAGTGGCCATGTCCAATCTTTCCTTGATTTTGGCATTCTTGATCTCTGCCTTTTTTTTCTCGTCTATATCCTGAAAAATTCCATAAAGTCGAACACACTTGCCATTGACAAATTCGGGCATGCCTTTGGCACGTACCCATAGTTCATTGCCCTTTGCGGTTAAAATCTGCAATTCTGTATCCCAAGCTTGCCCATGAGTTATGGCTTTTTGGATTAAACTGGTAATATTTTTCCTATGTTCACCCTCCTTATAGAAATTTACTGCGGTCTCCATAGTGGGGACATAATCCGAGGGGACTTCATGTATCTCCTTCGTAATTTGCGACCAATGTATGGTGTTGGTTATCATGTCCAAATCCCAACCTCCCATTTTGGCCACATTTTCGGCGGCTATCAAAAGCTCTTGAACCCGTTTTGTTCTTGTTATATTGTTACAGGTAATTATTAACCCACCATTGCTTTCATCTTGCTGTTTCCAAGGTTTAATGGTCCATTGGTACCATATGCTGCTTCCATCATCCAATATATGCTTATGATCATTGACTAGTGTGCCTGCAATTTCACAACCATTTTCAAGGACTTTTCTCAATTCTATTGGACCGTGTGGAACTACGTCAAAAAAAGATTTCCCAACGATATCTTCATTGGAAATCCCAAATTCTTGGGACCAATTGGAAGAGCAACTTATAAAATGTAGATCACAATCCAAGACCGAAAGTGAAATTGGAGCTTCTTCTATTGTTATGGTGGGTATTAGTGTTTCCAAGATTTATACTATTGTCAATGTCATCATCAATTATGCAATGGGATTTTATAAGAGTGCAAAGCAATTATTGGCGGAGGTGCAAAGTTAAATAAATATGAACCGACAAATTTAAACTACTGTCGTTTAAGAGTAATTATCATTTGATTATTGATAAATTCAATTTCTTCTTAGATCCAAAACCAACTTTACAGCCCCAAGAATACACCTCACATATCCCCACAATACCTAAAAATAAGAAAAACGATTAACAATGTCTAAGGATAAGCCCGTTACAAACGATGAAAGACCTTAAATTGAGGTTAAAGTGTTACTGTGCCATTAAAGGATTGTGTTATTTCAATAATTGCCACTACAACCAAGGAGGCAACTACCTCTAACAAAGATAAGACAATTCTTTTCCATTATTTTCAAAGTCCATGATCTCTGGGATTAGGATACTTTTAAAAGTATCTAGGGAATAATGCTTGTATTGCAAATAATGATAAAAGTGCTAGCCATAACAATTTTGGAAAAGTCCTTGGAGTGTGATATAAATACCTATGCAATTATACTTAAGTACTTTCTGCAGCGTGAATGGACTTTGAAAAGGGATGTTTTATCCAAAAACAATTCTCTCGATGTATAGGGATGGCTGTTTTTTTTATACATTTAACTAATGGTAATGAACTATGAACGAATTCTTTTTTAACGAGATTAGAAACGGTAACTTTGATGAGGTAAGGGCCATGTTAAAGAAGAATCCCTTGCTCTTGGACAGTAAGGACCAAAGGGGATCCACTCCCCTTATACTTTCTACCTATTACGACGAAGAGGAGATAACTGATCTTTTATTGGAAAGCGGCGCTAAAATAGATGCCAAGGATGCCTCGGGTAATACGGCTTTGATGGGTGTCTGCTTTAAAGGCTTTACCGATGTGGCCAAAAAGCTTATAGACAAGGGAGCCGGTATAAACGAACGTAATACCATGGGAGCTACCTGTCTTATCTATGCTGCTACCTTTAACAGGGAAGAGATAGCCAGAATGTTGTTGGCCAAGGGTGCGGATACTACCATTAAAGATGTTCGGGGCAATACTGCTTTAGATCATGCCAAAATGCAAGGAGCTCCATCTTTAATTGCTTTGTTGGAGACGGCCTAAATTGGATCTATGGATTTAAGGGAACAATTGGTTCTAATTAAAAGGGTAAAGGCACTGGCCGATACCGGGTTGGTCTATTCCGAGGACGACTTCAATAGAGAACGCTACAATGAATTAAGGGAAATAAGTTTAGAATTATTAAGCCTAATAAGCGATGTTCCACTGCAATCATGGCAAGAATTTCTAATGCCGGTAAAAGAGTATCCAACTCCCAAGGTGGATGTAAGGGGATTTGTTCTGAATAAAAAAAACCAAATTTTAATGGCTAGGGAAAGTGCAGATGGTAATTGGGCCATACCAGGTGGTTGGGCCGATATTGGCTTTACTCCTACAGAAATGGTGGTCAGGGAAATTGAAGAGGAAACAGGATTGACGACTGCCGTAGAAAGGCTATTGGCCATATATGACAAGAAGTGTCATCCCCATCCCCCACAGCCCTTTTATGTTTATAAACTAGTGTTTCTTTGTAGAATTGAAAATGGAAATATACAACATGGTTTCGATATGGAAGGAGCTGCTTTTTTTGATGTCGACAGTCTGCCCATGATTTCGAGTGATAGGATCCTGGAATCACAAATAGAACAACTTTACAAACTGGCCAAGGAAGATCATCCAGTATATTTTGATTAGAGCAATAGCATATGGAAAAAGAACTCAAAGTGGCAATTATTCAATCCTCCCTTGTTTGGGAAAACCCAGAAAAGAACCGGGAAATATTTTCAAACAAATTGGATTCCATAAGTTCTGATGTCGATTTGGTAATACTTCCAGAAATGTTTACCACTGCCTTTACCATGACACCTGGTAATATAGCTATGGAAGAAGGGGACAAAACGGTTAAATGGATGCAAAAGGAAGCGAAGGGAAAAGACATGGCCTTAACCGGTAGTATGGTCTATTTTTCGGATGGTCATTATTATAACCGACTTTGGTTTGTGGAGCCAAACGGAAAATCGACCTTTTACGATAAGCGACACACGTTCACCCTGGCCGGTGAGGATAAGGTCTATAACCGAGGGAAGGAAAGAATAATGATTGATTTTAAGGGATTTAGGATTTGTCCACTTATTTGTTACGACCTTCGCTTTCCAGTTTGGGCCAGGAATACGGAGAACTATGATGTGCTTATTTATGTTGCCAATTGGCCGCAACCAAGAATTAGTGCTTGGGACGCTTTATTAAAAGCGCGTTCCATTGAAAATATGGCTTACGTAATCGGGGTTAATCGGACAGGAAAGGATATCAACGGCCATAATTATCCGGGTCATTCAACCATAAATGATGCTCTGGGCAATTCCTTGGTTTTTTCTAGGGAGGAAACCATTCTTTATGCCACCTTGAACAAGAAACACATTTCCGAAGCTAGGGATAAATTGAAGTTTCTGGACGATCGCGACCATTTTAGTTTGAAAGGGTAAAGGTTTGCTCCAATTCCCAATTTGCCCTTACTTCCAATACATTTGGGTAATAGACTACTCTTTCTGGCTGAATTTTTTGAAGATAATTTCCGGTATCCCATTTCTGGTTACCATTATTATCAAAAATGACCCGAATGAGATATTTGGCCGGCTTAATATTGGTGAATTCAAAGGTCTGAGGCTTGGTGGCGAACAATTCTTTTGCGGTAACCCCTTTTTCGTCTGTTAACTGTACCACCAAGGGGTAGGTAACCGTTCCGTCCAGCGTAAGGCTCAAGTTCCCAAAATCTGCATAACTTTTGGTAGACAGTTTAAGGGATATGGTATCATTTTCGGTTTCAAAAAAATCTACTATCGCCCCTGGGAGCAGTTCCAGGGCGTAATTTTCGTTGGGCTCCACTTCAAAATCAAAATCAATTTTATTGCTTACAGTATCCAACTCCGTCATGAATTTTACCAGGGTTGAATCCTTCCGTGCCAAACTGATCTTTGAACTGTCTATAAGGGAAATGGGAGTATTGGCCCCAATATAAAAAGGTGTTCCAAACTCTAGCGATCCTCTTTGGTTTGGCTGCACTATAAGGGTGTCCATACCTACTTTTTTAGTTTTAACGGTAAAGGTGTCTATTAGCCTTTCTTTCTCATTGGCAACTGTAAAAACCAAGGAATCTGCTGCGAATGGGGTAAACCAAAAGTTTAAGGTATCCTTTTCCCGCTCCTTGGTAATTTTGGTTTTAACCGTGTCGGGAATAGTACTTAATGCATTAATAACGATGTCATCTCCATTGCCCTGATATCCAAAAATAATTTTGTTTTTCGCAGCAAAATTGGGAACGGAAACACTATAGTCTGACACTTCCTTAAACATGGTCAACAAATACACGGAATCCGTTGGGAGGTTTACCGTGTCTTTTATAAAGGCAATTTTATCTACTTTTTGATTAAAGACGTTGTTTTTAGCTTCATCTTTTACCCCGAACATGGTATATTTTCCCTTTTTTAGATTTTTTAAATGAAAAATGGGAGTACTATCCAGGGTGTTGGTGATATAATTTGGGGGTTGTCTATATATGGTAGAATCGGTGTATGCGCTGTCTATTTCATAAAGCATAATACTGATAAAAGTGTCCGCGTTCTTGTTAAATGCATCCTTGACCACCCCGGAGACTTTTAGGGAATCTATATAATCTCCTGTTGAAAATACATAAGTTAAGTAACTAGAAGGATTGCCCTCGTTATTATCAATAATACTTTGGCCAAAGTTGAAAGTATAGGTAGTATTCTCTTTTAGGGTATCCTTTAGGATAATCTCAACATATTTATTGGCCGATCCCTGAGGTGTGATCACAGGGGTATTTTTCAAAGGTGGGGATACAATTAGTTGCTTATCAATATCCTTAAGTTTAACATATTCGTCAAAATATAATCGGATTTTGTTGGCCTTAAAGTTTATGGACATGTTCTCGGGCTCTGCCTTGATCAACTTCGGGGGAGTAGTATCCTTATCACCTCCGGTAGGCGCACCTCTACGGGCACAATGTACTAGTGCCGATACGGTTAATAACAGAAATAAAAACCCTAAAATGCGTTGGATCATAGTAGTCTTGAAAATGTTCAACAAAGAAACAACTAATTTGTAGAATTCTAAAATTATGGTACTACGGCCATGGAGGCAACAAATATATTAACTCCCTTCGTGTTGGATAATGCTGTGGCACAGGCCTCTATGGTAGCCCCTGTAGTTATTACATCGTCCAATAATAGTACTTTTTTATTTCTTAATATTTCCTGGTCCGTTAATACGTATAAGGCCTGTTTGTTTTGCCACCTAAGTATTCTCGATTTTTTGGTTTGGGTCCTGGTATTGGCAGTTTTAATGAGTATGTCCTCTAGGTATTGTGCGCCTATGTGATCCGCAATTGTTTTGGCGAAGAGAGCAACTTGGTTATAACCTCTTTTTCTTAACTTTTTTCGGTGCAGGGGAACGGGAACTACGTAGTCAATGTTGTTCAGAAAATTATTTTCCTTCAATATGTGGCCATACCAATTCCCTAAAAATAAACCTATTTGCTCTTGGTTTTTATATTTTAGATAGTGTATCAGACTCTTGACTATTCCTTTTTCGGTGAAAAATAGAAAAGAACTGGCCTTAATTATGTTAATTCTTCCATAAAAAATACGGTCAACAGGGTTTTCCGCGTTAAATGTATATTCGGTGAGTGGTAATTGATTTCGACAAACGGTACAGACATGTTCTTCTCCTCTATATAATGGTGCATTACATCCAAAACATAGTATTGGCACAAGGATTGTGTTGATATCGTTTAGTATATTTGAAATCTTGGAATACACACAAATCTAAATTACTATTAACCTACTTAATACGCATGCTTTTAGATGGATATTGAAGATAATAAATTTAATTATAAGATAATACTTGCCGCTTTGGCAGCTATTATACTAGGTATTCTTATTGCCTTCTACTATAGTTATGCCCAATCCAAAAGTCGTATAAGTTTTTTGGAGCAAGAGAAAGAGTTGTTGGTAAAGGACCTTACTTTGATGAAATCTGATGTGGATCGACTTTCTGCTCTTAATGAGGTGAACGAGATAGAGTTGCAGGATTCCAAGTATAGGGTACAGCAATTATTGGATTCCGTGGGACGTTTAAACTTTACCGTTGAAAAATTAAAGGAATACAAAACCGAACTTAGAAAGCTAGAGGCCAAAAATGACAGCCTTAAGCTTAAAAACAATTTCCTAAAATATAACAACATGCTCCTTGGGGACAAATATGAGGAAACCAAGAAGATGATCGAGGAACTTAGAGGAAAGAGCAGCTCGTTGGCAGAGGCCGAAGCCTTGCTTAGGAGAAAAAACAAAGAACTTAGTCAGGAACTTAAGACCAAGAGCTATCTTAAACTGGAAAACTCTGAAGGTAGTGGTTTTAGGTTTCGATCCGGGAAACATATAAAGACCAATAAAGCCAATATTATATCCAAACTAAGGGGTTGTGTTACGGTTATGGGGAATCCCAATTCCAAAAATGAGGAGAGGGTAATTTACTTTCAGTTCTTGGGCCCCAATATGGGTGTGATAGAGGATAACGCCAATACCATTTCCGTAAATGGTAATATTTATAGCAAGCGTGTAGAACTGATTTTTATGGGACAGGAGTTTAGCGTTTGCGATGCTATTTCAGTACCGGAAGGATCTTTGGACGAAGGAACTTATACCCTTAATGTTTTCGAGAATGAAAAATTATTGGCGACTTCGGAATTTCAATTGAAATAAATCTCTTCATTTTCTACTAATATTATATTTTTGCCAAATGGTGAAACAAGAAGACGATTTTAAAAAAGTAATCTCGCATGCAAAGGAGTACGGATACGTTTTCCAATCCAGCGAAATTTATGACGGACTAAGTGCCGTATATGACTATGCCCAAAATGGTGCCGAGTTAAAAAAGAATATCCGTGAATACTGGTGGAAGGCCATGGTTCAGATGAACGATAATATTGTGGGGCTCGATTCCGCAATATTCATGCACCCAACGGTATGGAAGGCATCCGGACACGTAGATGCCTTTAACGATCCATTGATAGATAACAAAGATTCCAAGAAAAGATATAGGGCCGATGTTTTGGTGGAGGATTATACTGCTAAAATTGAGTCTAAAATAAATAAGGAAGTAGCCAAGGCCGAAAAGCGATTTGGCGAAGCGTTTGATAAAAAGCAATTTTTGGAAACCAATCCAAGAGTCGTAGGTTACCAAGAACAGATCAATACTATTCTGAAGCGTTTGGGCAAATCCTTGGAGAACGAGGATTTGGTAGATGTAAAAAACCTGATCGAAGAATTGGAAATTGCCTGTCCGCTGTCCGGATCAAGGAATTGGACCGATGTTAAGCAATTTAATTTAATGTTCGGCACCAAATTGGGTGCCTCTGCCGATAGCGCCATGGACCTTTATCTAAGGCCCGAAACTGCACAAGGTATTTTTGTAAACTTTCTTAATGTCCAAAAAAGCGGAAGAATGAAGATTCCTTTCGGGATTGCCCAGGTGGGGAAGGCGTTTAGGAACGAGATCGTTGCAAGACAGTTTATCTTCCGTCAAAGGGAGTTTGAACAAATGGAAATGCAATTTTTTATTCGTCCCGGATCTCAAAAGGAATGGTATGAGACTTGGAAGGAAAAAAGGATGGCCTGGCATTTGTCCTTAGGTCTAGGGGCAGAGAACTACAGATTTCACGATCATGAAAAATTGGCTCATTACGCAGATGCCGCCGCCGATATAGAATTTAAATTTCCATTTGGATTTAAAGAATTGGAAGGGATTCACTCCAGAACCGATTTTGACCTTAGTAGCCACGAAAAATACTCAGGTAAAAAATTACAATATTTTGATCCTGAACTCAATGAAAGTTATGTGCCTTACGTGGTTGAAACTTCCATAGGATTGGATCGTATGTTTTTGGCTATTTTTTCAAATTCCTTGGTAGAGGAGGAATTGGATAACAACACCACCAGAACCGTACTTAAACTACCAGCTGTTTTGGCGCCAATGAAGGCCGCTGTATTGCCATTGGTAAAAAAGGACTGTTTGCCCGAATTGGCCCAGGAAATCATAGACGACCTCAAATGGGACTTTAATGTGGTATACGACGAAAAAGATGCCGTAGGCCGTCGTTACAGAAGGCAGGATGCCAATGGTACGCCTTTTTGCATAACCGTTGACCATCAGACTTTGGAAGATAAAACAGTGACCATACGACACAGGGACACCATGGAACAGCAACGTGTAGCCATCACAGATGTTAAAGCAATTATCCACAAGGAAGTGGATATGAAAACTTGGCTACAGCGAATGGCTTAATACTTTAACTAACCATGTAGACGAAAAAGGTCCAATATATTATGATATTGGATCTTTTTTCATTTTATCAAAGAATCCCAGAATGGGTTAATGTTGTAATTAGATATACATAGGTATCAATCTTCGATTTTGTTTTTAAATTTTTGGTTTAGTTTAACTATTGCTTCAATTAGTGACCGGATATTCTTTTCTATTTTTGAAATAACTTCCCCTTGTTTACTAATGTTAAACCATTCGAATGAATCTAGTTAAACGATTTATATTGCTGTTTTTTTGTGGAACGAATTTTCTTTTGGCACAGAGATCGATATCCTATAACGACAAGTTATTTGCTACGGCCAAAGTTTGGGGTTTCTTGAAATACTATCATCCAAATGTCGCCAATGGTAAATTTGACTGGGATAAGCAATTATTTGAGATTTTACCACTAATAGAAAAGGCAAACACAAAAGATGAATTTTCAAAAATATGTATTGCTTGGATTGAATCCTTGGGTAAAGTCAATAATTGTAGTAAATGCCTAAAGTTATCCAAGCGGGATTATTTCGACAAAAATTTTGATTTATCCTGGATGCAAGATGGTCTTCTGATTTCAGACGAATTGCATGCAAAACTTAAATTTATTGAAGAGAATAGGGCGTTGGGCAAGCAATTCTATGCTAGTATTGATAAGGGTGCCCAAAATATAAAATTTGAAAATGAGAAAGTTTATGAGGATTTTACCTGGGATAATAGGAATTTAAGAATACTGACACTGTTTAGTTATTGGAATAACATTGAATATTTTTTTCCGTATAAATACCAAATGGAAGAAGATTGGGACGAAGTTCTGAAGGAGATGATACCTAAATTCTTGAATGTTAATTCCGAGTTGGACTATCATTTATCCCTTTTGGAGCTTGTGGTTAAGATTGATGATAGCCATGCTGGCTTTTTTACAGAAATCACCAAGGAATATTTTGGCAAAAAATATATAGCGGCTTATTACAAGATAATAGATGATAGGGCTGTAGTATTAGGCTTTTATAACGATTCATTGGCCCTACTGAATGATATTCAAGTTGGAGACGTGTTTACAAAAGTAAATGGAAAAAGTATCTATAGAATAATCAATGATAATGATAAATATATCCATGGGTCAAATCAAACTACAAAATTGAGAAACAATAGTTATTCAATTTTTAATGGTTCAACAGACTCTGTGCAAGTTGAATATCTTAGAAATAACAAATTGCAGTCAAAAAAAGTTGGTCGGTATTTTTTTGAAGATTTCAATTATAAGAGGCCTGTAAAGGATAAATGGCGTATTCTGGAGAACAATATTGGTTACGTTCATATGGGTTTTCTTGAGCGTGATGACGTTTCTGGAATGATGGACAGTTTAATAAATACAAAAGCGATTATCTTTGATATTAGAAATTATCCTAAAAACACCTTGTATTCTATTGTATCATATTTGAATTCGGAACCCAAGGAATTTGTAAATTTTACGCGGCCAGTATTAAACTATCCTGGCAGGTATACCTATGAGAAATATATGAAGGTTGGTAACCCGAAAGGATTTAAATATACCAATAGAATTGTCTTATTGGTAAATGAATTCACCCAAAGTTTTGGAGAATTTACAGCTATGTGTTTACAGACTGGTGATCAGGTCACCACTATTGGGAGTCAAACTGCTGGAGCTGACGGCAATGTTAGTAAAATGGAACTGCCAGGAGGACTATCAACTTGGATATCAGGAATAGGGGTTTTCTATCCGGATGGAACCGAAACTCAGCGAAATGGGATAAGACTGAATTATGAGGTGAAACCTACAATTTCGGGAATTTTGGAAGGAAGGGATGAGGTGCTAGAAATGGCAATACAGCACATTGAAGCTGGTAATTAAATTATTTACAAGCTATACCCCAACCTCAAGCTTCCATAGTAATTCCTGTCGTTTCCGGGATAGTAGTACCTGGGCTCGGCCCCGCCAAATCCTGTTGTGTTGATAAGTACGGATTGGGCATAGTTGACATCGAAGATATTGTTGATCCCAAAGGCTATGTCCATCGATAGCCTTTTTCCCAACTGATTTTTATACCCCACTTTACTGTTCACTACATTAAAGGCTTCACTGTAGAGACTATTGGCATCCGTCATAGGAATTTCCCCTACATATTGATGGGTGGAATACCAATAAAATTTATTGTTGAGTTGAGCTTGTAGGCCAGAATTTAACCTGTTTTTGGGTACCCCTGTCAATGGATTTCCAGAATAATTGTTGTCCTCGTCTACAAAGGTCACAAAACTGTGATCGTTGTAAGTATAGCTAATAAAAGGGGTTACCCTTAGCTTGGAGGTAATATCCCAATTATATTCCATATCCAACTCCAGCCCTTGATGTTTGGTCTTGCCCGCATTCTTGCCAATATATTGATCTTCGCCCACCCTTTGGGCTACCAGTAAATTTTTGATATCCATCCTGTAAATGGCCATATTTAGATTTAATCTTTGATCTAGTAGGCGAAATCTAGTGCCTATTTCATAGTTAGTACCCGTTTCTTGGGCAATATCAGGGTTAATTACCCCGTCCGGAGTTAGGGTTTCCTCCACCGTGGGATTGGAAAATCCTCTACTTATATTGGCGTAGATTGAATTTACTGCTGAAAAACTATAGTTGAGGTTTAGGCTGGGTAGCACAATAGCGTTAAAATCCCTTTCCGCACTTTTATTGTCCACCCCTTGATTGAATTCGTCCCTGAAATCGTAATAGGTTTTGTTCACGTTTAGCCCAATTTGGGAGGAAAAAGCCTTCCCAAAAGGGATAAGTAGATTCCCAAAAGCATTGAACTGTCGCCTAAATTCTTTGTTGTCGGCAAATTGATCGCCCTGTAAACTTCCTTGTCCGTTGTTATCTTGATATAGATTTTCAAATTCGCTCCATTGGTATTCATCCTTGTATAATTCTGCACCAAAATTGTAGTCGATCTTGGATTCATTGGTAGTCCAAGTACCGGCGAACTTTGTCCGGAAACCATAACCGTGGGTGTATTCTTCCAAAATCCCAAATGGTCTGGGCTCGTAGTGACCCAAATAGGAATAGAAAATACTGCTGGTGTTTTTCAATTTATCTGAAAAGGCGTGATTTAATGTAAGGCCTGCCAGAGTATATTTGTTATCCTCGTACCCCTTGGCAGATTTCCAAGTAAAAGCGGCCTTGGTGGGATTTTCCTTAAAATCGGTCTCTCCCAAAGAACTAGGTATCTGGGCGTTGTAATCAACATGGTTGAAAAGAAGGCCAATGTTGGTTTTGGGATTTATTTGATAATTCAAATCCAGGAGTAGACCTTCGCGTTTAAATTTGTTGTTTTCCCTATAGCCATCGGTCTCCAAATAGCCATAATGTAGGTTTAGAGCCATCTTGTTCTCTTTAAGGCTAAACTGGAGATTGTTCTTTAAAAGATTGTAGGAGCCTATGGTAAAGTTGTTTCTGAAGTAGGTAGACCCTATATTGGACTGTTTGGAATTCAATAAAATTGCCCCACCTAAATTTGCACCATAATTAGTAGCTTTTGGGCCCTTGATCACCTCCACAGCACTTAGATTTTCCAAATCGAAAGATTCAATGGTAGAGAAACCCGAACCATTTGTTATGGGGATATCATTATAGTAAAGTCTTAATTTGTCGGTTCCGAACAATGTTCTTGCACCTACACCCCTTATGGTGATCCTATTGGTGTTTAGAGCCCCGGACAATATATAAACTCCGGATATTTGATTGATTGCCGAAACCATATCTACGGGACTATAGTTCTGAAATACCTTGGGGCCAATAATTTTAGTAGCTATAATGCCATTATCTGTGGCCGATTGAAGGGAATCCAAAAGGATTACTTCGTCCAGTTCAGTGATGCTATCTCTTTGTATAGGTTCCTGTGCATTTGATACAAATAGAAAAATTATGGCAAATAGAAATTTTAAGGAGGATTTCATGCATTTAATTTAAGTCTCAAACTTAAGGAATATTATCTGATTTTTTTCTACTGAAACTAAAAGGGATCATGGATTGGGTACTTAAAAATAAGTTTAAATGTCAACTATTTTGCTCCGTCTTTTCGGTTACAAAAAACATTGGCTATTTTTAGCCATATTTTTAGGAGAAATTGATATTGAAGTAAATTAAAGAACACGAGCTTTCCTTTGGAATTTAGGAAAGCTAGGTGTGGTATAAATAAATTTAAATGAAAATTGTTTCTTATAACGTAAATGGGATCAGGGCCGCAGTAAACAAAGGATTTTTGGATTGGCTAAAAAGCGTTAATCCCGATGTGGTCTGTTTGCAAGAAATCAAGGCTAATAAAGATCAATTGGACCTTGCAGTTTTTGAGGCCTTGGGCTACCACTATCACTACTGGTACAGTGCCCAAAAGAAAGGGTACAGTGGTGTGGCCATTCTTGCCAAAACAGAACCCGACCATGTGGAATACGGAACAGGCATAGACTATATGGATTTTGAGGGGCGCAATCTTAGGGCCGATTTTAACGGAGTCTCGGTCATGAGCCTTTATTTGCCCTCGGGCACCAATATAGCCCGTTTGGAGCATAAACTGCAGTATATGGCCGATTTCCAAGACTATGTCGATGAGCTAAAAAAGGAGAAACCAAATCTTGTTATTTGCGGGGATTACAACATTTGTCACGAAGCAATAGATATTCATGATCCGGTCAGAAACAAAAATGTTTCCGGTTTTTTACCTGTTGAAAGGGAATGGATCGGAAATTTTATGGACAAGGGGTTTGTAGATAGCTTCAGGCATTTTAACAAGGAACCCGATAATTATACCTGGTGGAGCTATAGGGCCAACTCCCGTGCCAATAATAAGGGGTGGAGGCTTGATTATGGGTTGGTCAGCAGACCCTTGGTGAGTCGTTTAAAACGTTCCGTAATTTTGTCCCAGGCCGTTCATAGTGATCATTGTCCTATTTTGGTTGAATTGGATTAGAACTGATTACCTTTCCTGTAAATAAATTGATAATAACAAAGCAATAGCAAAATATGAAGTACACCAATCTCCCCCATACCGATATTGAAGTAAGTAAAATATGTCTAGGTACCATGACCTGGGGCCGACAGAATACAGAAGAAGAAGGTCACGAGCAGATGGATTATGCCTTGGAACAGGGAATCAATTTTTTTGATACGGCAGAATTGTATCCCATTCCTGCTACAAAGGAACGGTATGCGGACACCGAAAGAATTATAGGCAATTGGTTTAAAAAGAAAAGAAATCGCGACAAGGTAATTTTGGCGTCTAAAATTGTAGGAAAGGGGGAAATGACGAAGTTCATTAGAACCACGGGGATTAACCGCGAAACCATAAAATCGGCAGTAGAAGGAAGTTTAAAACGGTTGCAGACAGATTATCTGGATCTTTACCAGCTGCATTGGCCTGATAGAACTACCAATTTTTTTGGAAAAAGGGGATACAGGCATAGTATTTCTGATCATTGGGAAGACAATATTCATCAGATATTGGAAGCTCTAAGAGACCTTGTAAGAGAGGGGAAAATAAGACATGTGGGCATTTCCAATGAAACCCCGTGGGGTGCTATGAGGTATTTGGAAGAAAGTAAGGTGCATTCCAGTTTACCAAGAATCATTACCATTCAGAACCCTTATAGTCTTCTGAATAGGCTTTTTGAAGTTGGATTGGCAGAAATAGCGCATCGTGAAAATTTAGGCTTGTTGGCCTATTCGCCTTTGGGGTTTGGCACCTTGAGTGGCAAGTACTTGGGGAATAGGAAGCCCGAGAACACAAGGGTTACGCTTTTTCCCAATTACAATAGATATAGTAGTGAAACAGCTGTTAGGGCTACCCAAAAATATTATGAATTGGCTCAGGCCAACGATTTGTCATTGGCTCAGATGGCGCTTGCCTTTGTAAATTCAAGACCATTTCTGACCTCCAATATCATTGGCGCCACAACTATGGATCAGCTCAAGGAAAATATTGGGAGTATAGAGGTGCAATTAAGCGAGGAAGTGCTTAAGGGTATTGAGGCGATACATAACGAAATTCCAAACCCAGCTCCCTGAGGATATGATGGCGATAAATTTTTTAAAAGTAGGTTTCTGGCAACTAGGCTTAATTGTAGTGGTCGTGGTTCTGATGATGGTTTTGGCAAGGATGTTCAATTCAAAAAAATAGCAAATACTTAAGCGGGCATTAGGAGAATAGACTATTGGCTACATCTTCGATTTTGGAGGCCAATTGTATTTGTATTTGGGTATTTTTTAAGGTTATCTTGTTGTTTTTGGAAACATAGATAGTGCTGAAACCCAGTTTTTCTGCCTCCAAAATACGTTGATCTATACGTTGTACCGGTCTAATTTCACCAGCGAGACCTACCTCGGCAGCAAAACACACCCCCTTTTCTATGGGAATGTCCTCGTTACTGGAGAGGATGGCCGCAATAACAGCTAGATCAATGGCGGGGTCATCAACGGAAATACCCCCGGTGATATTGAGAAAAACATCTTTTGCTGCCAATTTAAATCCGGCTCTTTTTTCCAGAACGGCCAAAAGCATGTTCAATCGCTTAGCATTGTAACCTGTGGTAGAACGCTGTGGCGTGCCATACACGGCGGTGCTTACCAAGGCTTGTATTTCTATCATCAGTGGGCGCATGCCCTCTACGGTAGAAGCAATGGATGTACCGCTTAATCCTTCATCGTTCTTGGAAATTAGTATTTCGGACGGATTGTTGACCTCTCTCAAACCACTTCCCTGCATTTCATATATTCCTAATTCGGAGGTGGACCCAAAACGGTTTTTTAGTGATCTTAGGATACGGTAAACGTAATTTCTATCGCCCTCAAACTGCAGTACGGTATCTACCATATGCTCCAATATTTTGGGACCGGCAATAGTGCCGTCTTTTGTGATATGTCCAATGAGGATTACAGGGGTATTGGTTTCCTTGGCAAATTTGATGAGTTCTGCGGTGCATTCCCGTATCTGGGAAATACTGCCTGCGGTAGACTCAATATAATCTGTATGAAGGGTCTGTATGGAATCTATGACCACAATATCGGGCTCTGTGGCCTCGATCTGTTGAAAGATATTTTGGGTTTTGGTCTCTGTAAGGATAAAACAGGTTTCGCTATTCGGGTGAATGCGATCGGCACGCATTTTAATTTGTTTTTGACTCTCTTCCCCGGAAACATATAAGGTTTTGTATGGAAGTTTAAGGGCTATCTGCAACAATAAGGTACTTTTTCCAACACCAGGTTCCCCGCCCAAAAGGGTTAGGGATCCAGGAACCAATCCTCCGCCGAGCACTCTGTTAAACTCCAAATCGAAAGTGTTGAGCCTAATTTCCCGGTCCGTACTAATTTCATTGACCCTTAAGGGTTTTGCAACCTTTTTTGCAGAAGGAGAAGTACTTTTCCAAGATACTTTTTCCTCTTTTTGGATAACTTCCTCCACTACGGTGTTCCATTGCTTGCATGCCCCACATTGTCCTACCCACTTGGCGTATTGTGTTCCACAGTTCTGACAAAAAAAGGCGGTTTTTGTTTTGGCCATTATTTAAATTATGGTTTGCGCTAAGGTAATAAGAAGTTTGAAAAGGAGGTAGCGTTTTAAGCACTTGGGTTAAAATGATACCAAGTGTATTATAGTTAAATAAGTAATAGGAAGATATATTCCCCAACAACACGGATTAATGGTTATAGGATAGTGCCAATAGCTGGAATATAAACTTCTGCTTTTCAGGATTTATTAGTTCTCCCTATGCATTAAGGGCAAAGCTTTTTTTTAGTATCCAAAATCTGCTTTGAGGGCATCAATTTTTTCCAAGGCCATTTCTTTGGTAAGAAAATCTATTTCTTCCATGCCAAAAGCCTTTTCAAAAGTCCTAAGGGCTTTTTTAGGTTCGCCCAATTGCTCGTAATATTCACCTTCAAAATAAAAGCCCAACATGGTATTTGGATACTCTTTTTTACAGAGGTCTGATAAGGGCTTCAGGGATTCAAAGTCCTCCTTTTTTCTTGAGGCGGCATAAATAGCCATAATATCGTTTAGGCTAGTTGTTTTTCTAAAGCCGAAAAGATTTTCGATGGACGCTTGTTTATCTGCCAAATAATCAAATACAGGTCCTACTTGGGTCAAAATCTTTTCTTTGTACTCCTTCGGACTTATGGGTTTGAACATGCCGAAGATATTGTCGAAGGCTTTTCCAATACCGTAGGTGGCTACCGAAATATGGTCGGCATTCTCGTACTGATCAAAGAAATATCGGAGATTATCAGATTCCATACCTTTTAATGTTTCGTTCAGCGCCAATACTCTATTGCTATTTTCACTTTTTTCGCCTTCCAAAATCAATTGGTAGAAAATTTTCTTTTTCATGACCGATAACCTGGAAGGTACCCTGGTTTCCATTTCTGGGGCCAAATAGGGCGAAATGCTTATATAGGCATTAAATAAGGAATCGTCCTTAAATAGGTAAAAGTTTCCGAAATTGGCGGTAATATCATATCCCACGAACATTTTAAAAGGGGCCGTACTGAATTTGGTTTCCAAATAGGGAATAAGTTCCATCCCCAAAAATTCGAAAAACAATTTGCCCTTTTCGGAGGGTAGTCCACTATCGGGCTCAAAACCACAATCCAGATTCCTTAAATTATTTTTGGATTGTTGAACACCAACTACAATGGCTTCGGGCATACCGTGAAAATTACTGTAAAATTTTGCATTGGCCACCACTTGATCAAACAGGTATTCCCCATCTAGAACTACAATGATCGGATATTTTTTCTCGGCGGTGTAGCTTTCAGGAAAGTAGTATTGTACATCCCTTCGCTCCTGTAATTTAAAGGATTCGAATATTTCTTGGGTTACCTGTGCATTGCTGCCAAAGTAGACAAACAAGGCCAATAGAGTAAAAAAACGTTGCATAGAACAGTATTTGGGCAATAGAAGACTATTTGTTTCTGTTCCATAACGGTAAAATCAGAAAAGATATTGCACCAAAAACTACTATCATTAAAGTTTGTGAAATCCACATAATCCATCCAAAAGCATCCCCTGAAACCTTGCTAATGCCAAATATGGCCAATGCGCTACTGACGGCAATGGGATAAATACCAATTCCGCCATTGGTGGCAGACATGGCAAAGGCTCCTGCCACAAAGGCTACCAATAACTGACTTACGCTCAGGTCCACGGTTTCCAAAACCGTATATTTAATTACCCAAAACATGGCTATATAGGCGAGCCATATAAATAGGGTGTGTAAAACAAAACCCCATTTATTCTTTATTTTAAAAATGCTGAGGATGCCCTCTAATAGCCCTTTTAAAAATGTTTTTAGTTTTAGGGCAAATTTTGATTGTGATTTTTTTACGAGATACATCCCCAATGTCATGGCTATAATCGCGCAACCAAGTAGTACTAGAATGAATACAAGATTAAAGCCTTTTTGTTGGAGGAAATTCCATATAATTTCGGTTTGAAGAATGAGTGCTATGGCCACGATCAGAAAGAGCATAACCAAATCGATGACCCTCTCTGTAACAATGGTTCCAAATCCTTTTTGGAAAGGAACATGCTCGTAGGTGGCCAATGCGGTAGCCCTTAATATTTCTCCTGACCTTGGTATGCCCAAGTTTGTAAAATAGGCCGTTAATATGATCAATATATTGTTGAACAGTTTTGGCTTATATCCTAAGGGATCCAACAAATAATTCCACCTTACTGCTCTGGATAGGTGTGTAAGGATTCCTAAAAAAACGGATACCCCTACCCAAAAAAGATCGGCATTTTTTATGTAATGAATAATTTCCGATCTATCCTCCTCAGAAGTGGAATAGTAGGAATACCAAACTAAAAAAACACCCAATAGTATTGGGAGAATTGTTTTTAAGGTATTCTTAACGGAAGACTTCAAAACTAGGTCAAAAGATTGGTTTCCTCATTGGGGAAAACCAAGGATGGGTTGAATTTTTTGGCCAATTCAATGTCCATGGTAGCATAGGTTATTAGAATTAAAACATCGCCAACAGCTACCTTTCTGGCTGCAGCGCCGTTCAGGGTTACCTCACCACTACCCCTTGCTCCCGGAATAGCGTAGGTCTCCAGTCTTTCGCCATTGTCGTTATTGACAATTTGAACTTTTTCACCTCTAATAATATTCGCCGCGTCCATTAAATCCTCATCAATGGTAATACTGCCTATATAGTTGAGGTCAGCACCAGTAACTTTTACGCGGTGTATTTTAGATTTTACTACTTCTATTTGCATGGGACAAAGTTAATAATTTATGCTGATTACATTTCCAATTTAATTATTGGAAGCATTTTGGAATTGGCTTACAAACTTTATAGGGCAATGTTATCTATTAGTCTAACATCTGCGGCATAAACGGCAATAAAGCCCCTGTATTTTAATTTTTTATTTTTTCTTACAACTGGTTTCAATTGGTCTACATCGGCTATTTTAAAATATTCCAGTTTTAATTTTGGATGGGCGTTAAATTGTTTTTTAACCCAATCCAATACAAAATTAGCACTTTTCGTGCCAAATTTATGTTTGGCAGCTCTTAAGGTTTTGTAAATAAAGGCAGCCTCTTGTCTTAGTTCCTTGTCCAATCGTTCGTTTCTGGAACTCATGGCCAAACCGTTGGCTTCCCTAACAATAGGGCAGCCTATTATTTCTATAGGTAAATTGGCTATTTCGACCAGTTTTTTGATGATTCGAAATTGTTGAAAGTCCTTTTCACCAAAGTATGCCCTTGTTGGTGAGATCAAGCGCAATAGTTTTTCAACAATAGTTCCCACACCGTCAAAATGTCCTTTTCTAAATTCACCTTCCATAACATTTTCCAATCCTTCGAAATCGTATGTATTGGAGGTAACTTCACCGGAATATATTTCGGAGGCAGTTGGGGCGAAAACTACTATCTTATCCGTAACTGCTTTTAATAAGGTTATATCGGCTTCCAATGTGCTTGGGTACTTCTCAAGATCCTCCTTGTTATTGAACTGGGTAGGGTTTACAAAAATGCTTACCAGTGTAAGGTCATTTTCTTCAACCGATTTTTTAACCAAGGATATATGCCCCAAATGCAATGCCCCCATAGTAGGTACCAAACCTATTGTTTTTGTTTTTCCCTGGGAGGATAGATACGCCTTAAGTTCCTTTTTAGTGTTAATTAACTGCATTCGATTTACTTAAAAGAGAGCAAACTTACTATAATTACTGCTAATCTGCATAATTTTTGTAATTTTGCACTTTCTCTTACTCTATTAATAAAATATTGCTTTTATGAATGGCAAAAAGATATTGTTTGTATCTTCAGAATTAGTACCCTATCTTCCAGAGAACGAAGTTTCCTTAATGTCTTACGAAACCCCAAGAATGGTCAATAGCAATGGCGGCCAGATAAGGATTTTTATGCCGAGGTTTGGGAATATTAATGAACGTAGACATCAATTGCACGAGGTAATAAGATTATCCGGGATGAATTTGGTGATTAATGATATGGATATGCCATTGATCATAAAAGTGGCCTCCATTCCCAGAGAGCGTATCCAGGTGTATTTCATTGATAATGATGAATACTTTAAAAGAAAGGCGACCTTTACCGATGAGGATGGAAACTTATTTCCGGATAATGACGAAAGGGCTATTTTCTTTGCCAAGGGGGTGGTAGAGACGGTCAAGAAATTGAATTGGTCCCCGGATATTATACATGTTCATGGTTGGATGGCGTCCTTGCTTCCACTTTATCTTAAAAAATTCTATGCCGATGAGCCTTTGTTCTCCGAAAGCAAGATCATAATGTCTGTTTATGGGCAAGGTTTTGATGGTATATTGGATAAAGACCTTGTTAAAAAGATTGTCTTCGACGGTGTTCCGGAAGAAAGTATAAAAGCCCTTGCAGAGCCCAATTATAATAATTTGTTAAAAGTTGCTGTGGATTATGCCGATGCTGTTATTTTAGCGGCAGAAGATATTCCGACTGAATTGGAAGACTACATATCCAAGCTCGAAAAACCTGTTTTGCCATTTGTCCCCTTACAGGAGTTTGAGGAAGCTTACATGAATTTTTATAACACCAAAGTATTAAAATAATCTAAATGAATTTACTGAAAGGATTAAAATTACCTACTGTGGTAGGTATGATGCTTGTTGTGGTCCTTGGCTCCTGTGAGGAGGATCTGACAACTATCGGCAGCGGTGTGGTGGGAGATGTGCCATTTACTGCAGGCAGGGCCGTGTATGATGTTTTTGCCTATAACAAAAAAATAGAGGCAGTTAGGACCAATAAGTTACCGGTTTATCAATTAGGGAATTTTAACGACCCTCTTTATGGGAAAACGGAGGCGAGTATAACTACTCAAGTTCAATTGTCATCGGCGAATCCAATTTTTGGTAATTATTCTGCGAGTGTAGAAGAATCCGCTGATACGGATTCCAGTACTCTTACCATTATGGAGAACGAAACAGTTGAGGAAGTAATATTGTTTATACCATTTTTGACAAACCCAACAGGGGATATTGATCTGGACGGGGTGGCGGACAAGTTTGATGCTGATCCAGAGGATGCCAATAGTGATAGTGATGGTGACACTTTAACGGATATTCAAGAGAAAGCTTTGGGTACCGATCCATTGAATGCGGATACTGATGGGGATGGAACAAATGATAGTGTGGACGACGATACAGCGGTAAATAGGTTTCCGGTAAAATATGATTTGGACAGTATTTTTGATGCTGCGGGAAATATTCCTGAATCTTTTAATTTTAAGGTGGAACGATCTACCTATTTTCTTAGGGATTTAGATCCCAATACCAATTTTCAGGAAGCGCAACAGTATTATTCATCCCAAGTATTTTCCCCGACCTTTGTCTCTGACCAATTGTTTGAAGGTACTGTGGAGGTTACGGATGTAGAAGAATTAATTTTTCAGGAAGACGATCCCGAAACCGAGGATGTGGATGAATCAGAAGAAGCTCCTACCCGAATTGCCCCAGGTATAAGGGTTGCTTTGAATCCATCGTTTTTTCAGCAGAATATTTTAGATAAAGAAGGTTCCTCGGAATTATTGAGTCAGGCCAACTTTGCTGAATTTTTCAGGGGTGTTCATTTATCCGTTTCGGATGATGTTTTGGTGTTGTTGGATATTACCCAAGGTAATATTACCATTAAATATAAGTATGATAGTGTAACCAGCTCTGTAGATGACACTATTATAGAAAACGAGAGGGAATTTGTATTGAATTTTATTAGGCGAGATACTAGTACAGGTTCTGTAATAGGGAATGCCGTAAATACTTTTGTCAATGAGGCCTATCCGGCTGAAATTACTAGTGGGCTGGACAATGGGGAAAATGCATCTAAGATCTACTTAAAAGGTGGGGCGGGAAGTTTTGCCCAAATTAAACTTTTCGACCAAATAAATGGAGACGAGATCATTAATCAGATCAAATCCAAGAATTGGATCATAAATGAAGCAAATTTGGTGTTTTACGTAGATCGAAATACTTTGGATGCGGCCGGTAATGTTATTGAACCTTCAAAATTGTATTTGTTCAAGGACAATACCAATGGACCAGTCTATAATCAATTTCTGGAATCGGAAGAAGATTACAACGCTGGTAATTTCACTAATTATGATGGTAGTTTAAACAAAGTAAACGGCAAGGGTAAGAGTTATAAGATTAAGATCACCAACTATCTTAACGATATAATAGTAAGGGATTCCACTAATGCAACCCTTAACTTAACATTGACTTCTGATATAAGGATTAGCGCTACGGGAAAGGCCATGTTAGCCAATAGTACTGAGGGGCAAGTACCGGTAATGTCCTCTGTAAATCCTTTCGGGACTGTGCTTTTCGGTAGTGATAATTTACCTAGTGGGCAGGAGGAAAATAAATTGAAACTCGAAATTTTCTACACCAAGGCAAATTAAAAGCAAGAAAAATACCACTTATAGGTTTTTTACGTTAATTAACTAAAAGTTTAAAGGTTTTGTATAACAAGGTGCTAAATTTGTTATGTAAAACCTTTTTTTATTTACTAACCATTAAACTTTAATTATGTGTGGAATTGTTGGATATATTGGGCATAGGGATGCCTACCCCATTATTATAAAAGGACTTCAGCGTTTAGAGTACAGAGGCTATGACAGTGCCGGTATAGCATTATACGATGGCAACGAAATAAATTTATCCAAAACCAAGGGAAAGGTTGAGGATTTAAAGAATAAGGCCAAAAGCACCATTTCCGTAGAGGGGAAAGTGGGTATTGGCCATACAAGATGGGCTACACATGGTGTCCCCAATGATGTTAATTCACATCCACATTATTCCAATTCCGGAGATTTAGTTATTATCCATAACGGAATTATTGAAAATTATGATTCCATTAAAAAGGAATTAAGTAAAAGGGGCTATACTTTTTCTTCCGAAACCGATACGGAAGTCTTGGTTAACCTTATAGAGGAAGTGAAGCGCAAGGAAGGGGTTAAGCTTGGAAAAGCTGTGCAGATTGCTTTGAACGAAGTGGTGGGAGCATACGCTATTGCCGTTTTCGATAAACAAAAACCGGATGAAATAGTAGTAGCCAAATTGGGAAGTCCGTTAGCCATTGGTGTTGGGGAGAACGAGTTTTTTATAGCTTCCGATGCTTCACCGTTTATAGAATTTACCAACAATGCCATTTATTTGGAAGATGAGGAAATGGCGGTCATTAGACTGGGTAAGGAAATTAAATTACGAAAAATAAAGGATGATGCCATAGCCTATCCCTCCATCCAAGAATTAGCACTTAATCTGGAGGAAATTGAAAAGGGAGGTTTTGATCACTTTATGCTAAAGGAGATCTACGAACAACCAAGGGCAATTCTGGATACTTATCGGGGACGCCTTTTGGCCAAGGAGGGGATTATTAAAATGGCAGGTATTGACGATAACCTGGAAAAGTTCCTAAATGCCAATCGTATTATTATAGTGGCATGTGGTACTTCTTGGCATGCAGGATTGGTGGCAGAATATATTTTTGAGGATTTGGCTAGGATTCCCGTAGAAGTGGAATATGCTTCAGAGTTCCGCTATAGAAACCCGGTTATAACGGATAAGGATGTGCTTATTGCCATTTCGCAATCTGGGGAAACGGCAGATACGCTGGCGGCCATTAAATTGGCAAAGGAAAAGGGAGCTTTCGTGTTTGGGGTGTGTAATGTGGTAGGTTCTTCCATAGCTAGGGAAACAGATGCAGGTGCCTATACCCATGCCGGTCCAGAAATTGGGGTGGCCTCAACCAAGGCTTTTACTACGCAAATAACGGTACTGACTCTATTGGCATTAAAATTGGCTAAGGAAAAGGGAACATTTGATAATAGGAGATTCCATGAGTACTTGAGCGAATTGGAAAATATTCCTTCCAAGGTGGAAAAGGCTTTGCTTTCAAATACATTGGTAGAAATAATAGCCAATGTCTATAAGGATTCTACCAACTGCCTGTATTTGGGTAGGGGGTATAACTTTCCGGTAGCTTTGGAAGGCGCTTTGAAATTAAAGGAAATCAGTTACATACATGCCGAAGGGTATCCTGCGGCGGAAATGAAGCATGGGCCCATTGCCCTTATAGATGAGCAAATGCCTGTTGTTGTCATAGCCACCAATAAAGGCCATTATGAAAAAGTAGTAAGTAATATACAGGAAATTAAGTCCCGAAAAGGTAAAATTATCGCTGTGGTTACTGAAGGCGACGTGCAGGTTAAGGATTTGGCGGACCATGTTATTGAAATTCCTGAGACCTTGGAGAGCCTAACACCTTTATTGACTACTATTCCATTGCAGTTATTGTCGTATCACATTGCGGTAATGAGAGGGTGTAATGTAGATCAACCCCGTAACTTGGCAAAGTCGGTTACAGTGGAATAAAATCCATCTTAAAAAGGTTAAAACGACATCCATAAATGGTGGTTATTATAGCTACTATTTATGGATGTCGTTTTTTTTCAACCTATTTTTTGTCAAATTTTTATTAAAAAATGTTAAATTTTGAACAAAAAATACTATGCATGCATAATTTATTTGATTTTTTTATCGTCAGATTGAAATTTGGTGTATATTGGCTATTAGGTGATATCTTACCAATAACTAATACTAATTTAACTCAAGACTTTATGAGATCAACGCTTCTATTATTCTTTTTCATGTTTGGAATGTTGGCGCATTCACAAACGACAATTAAAGGGAATGTGGTGGACCAGAACAATGACCCGGTGCCAGGAGCCAATGTTGTAATTATGGGCAAAGCCATCGGTACAGTAACCGATTTTGATGGTAATTTTATTTTGAACACTAGTGAAGCCCCCCCTTTTACCTTAAATATAACTAGTATTGGGTTTGTAGCTTCTACAGCCAATATTACCCAAAGCAATCAGACTATTTCGATTGTTTTAAACGAAGAGCAGACCAGTTTGGATGAAGTGGTAATTTCTGCCTCCAGAACCCCTGAGCGTATTTTTGAATCCCCGGTTACGGTGGAAAGATTTGGGCTTAAGGATATCCAAAATACTGCCTCGGCCGATTTCTATGACGGCTTGGAGAATCTAAAGGGAGTGGACATCAATACCAATAGTCTAACTTTTAAGGCCATTAATACAAGGGGTTTTGCCACTTTTGCCAACACGAGATTTATGCAATTGGTAGATGGGATGGATAACTCTACGCCTGCTCTTAACTTCCCAATGGGGAACTTGATCGGGATGATAGAGACGGATGTGCTTAGTGTGGAATTACTTCCAGGCGCTTCTTCTGCCCTATATGGTGCCAATGCCTTTAACGGAATACTATTTATGCGCAGTAAAAATCCTTTTGACCATGCAGGTATAAGTGCCTATGTCAAAAGAGGAATTACTTCCCAAGAAGCAGCTGGCGATAATTCTTATACCGATTTTGGTATTAGGGCCGCGCACAAGTTCAGCGATAAGTTTGCCGGAAAAGTCAATTTCTCCTATTTAAGGGGAACAGATTGGGCAGCCAATAATGAAATGGGAAAGATTGGTGGCGGAGCCACGAGGGCTTCAACTGATTATGACGGTATAAACGTATATGGTGATGAAGTTTCCGAAAATATGCAGGTAGTGGCAGCTTCAATGGTGGAAGCTGGCCTATTGAACCCAGCTGCCGTAGCTTTAATTCCTTCCCAAGTAGTAAGTAGGACCGGATATAACGAAGGGGACCTTACCGATTATAAGGCGGAAAGTATAAAGGCGGATTGGGGCCTTTATTATCGTCCTTTTGAAGATGATTTTGAAATTGCCTATGTAGGTAAAGTAGGTAGGGGAAATACCATTTATCAAGGAACAAATAGATATAATATTGATGGGTTTTTTATGCAGCAGCATAAATTGGAAATCAGAAATGATAACTTCTTTATCAGGGGTTATTTAAATGAGGACAAAGCTGGAGGCTCCTATGATATGGTGTTTACTGGCGTCAATGTCAATGAAATTTGGAAGGACAGGAACACATGGTTCGGACAATACGTGGGTACCTACGTGGGAGCCGTATCCCAAAATGTTCCTTCTGAACAAGCCCATATTCTGGCCAGACAAGCTGCCGACACAGGACGTTACCTTCCAGGTACCCCAGAATTTGAAAGTGCATTTAATAGGGTAATCAATGATCCCGATCTAACAAAGGGGTCCAAGTTCCAGGATAATTCCAAGTTTTATCATGCGGATGCCAATTATAATTTTAGTCATTTGATCAATTTTGCGGAGATTCAGTTGGGCGGGTCTTACAGGCAATACCGACTAAATTCTTCTGGAACTATCTATACGGATGCAGATGGACCTATCACCTATTCTGAATATGGTCTTTATACCCAGGTGCAAAAGAAATTTATGGAAGATGACCGTTTAAAATTAACTGCTTCCTTGCGTTATGATAAATCAGAATTGTTCGATGGGTTTTTCTCTCCAAGGTTGTCTTTGGGATATACCGCGGGTGAAAGTGGAAATCACAATTTCAGAGCATCCTATCAGACAGGGTTTAGAAACCCTACCACCCAGGATTTATATATTGGGTTGAATGCGGGTAGGGGTATTCTTGTGGGTAGTGCTCCAGACAATCCGGCTAGAGATGTCAGGCCTTTTGATTTAAGTCCAACAGGAACCGCCATAACTGGAAGTCCAACTATTGATTTTAGTGGCGAAGGGGTATACAACAATTCTTTTACGGCCAGTTCGGCTACTGCTTTTTCCCAGAGTCAAAATCCAGCAGACCTGCAAATTGCCAACCCAGATTTGGTAAAGCCCGAGCAAGTAACTTCCTATGAAGTTGGGTATCGTGGTAAATTGAACAAGGTAACTTTAGATGTTAGTGCCTATTACAGTGCCTATAAAGATTTCTTGTCTGGTGAGAACGTGGTTGTGCCTTTTTACGGTGACGTTCAACTTACCCAGACGGTCCCAACTCCTGGAGGTCCATTGCCTGCCGCTATTGTGGCATTGGCCAGTGGCGATTGGCAAGGATATCAGTCTTACACCAATACGGATGCCAATGTAAATTCCTATGGAGCGGCGCTTGGCGTTGAGATGAAAATTTGGGGCAATTATGACCTTGGAATGAACTATACCTATGCAAAATTGGATTTTGATCAAGCGGATGATCCTGATTTTGTAACCAATTTTAATACCCCCGAACACAAGGTAAAGGCCAGTTTTGGAAATACGGAACTATTTAAGAATTTTGGGTTCAATGTAGCTTGGAGATGGAGTGATACCTATTTATGGGAAGCTACTTTTGGTGACGGACAGATTCCGGCCTATCATGTCGTGGATGCCCAAATAAGCTATAATGTGCCAAGTATAAAATCAGCATTTAAACTTGGAGCCTCCAATGTTTTGGGAGATGAATATTATACAGCATTTGGGACAGGTTATATAGGATCCCAATATTATGTTTCCTGGACCATTAATCCATAAACTTGGACAATCAACTATAAATATTTTAGCAAAAAATGGCGTCAAATTAATTGACGCCATTTTTCTTGGTAAAAAAAGGAGAAAAGTAGTTTCCATTTTAAGAAGTAAAACATATCTTTGCAGCCTTAAAAACAAAGCGGTAAGTCGCACTGTTTTTATTTTAAAGATATCAGTAAAACGTAAATACTCGAGTAATGTCTAAAGTTACAGGTAAAGTTTCCCAAATCATCGGCCCGGTAGTTGATGTTGAATTTCAGTCCGGAGCGGACCTTCCCAAGATTTATGATTCTTTGGAAATCATCAACAAGGATGGTTCCAAATTGATTTTGGAAGTACAGTCCCACGTAGGTGAAAATACGGTTAGGACTATTTCTATGGATTCAACGGATGGGTTAAGTAGAGGTGTTGCCGTTGAGGCTACAGAAAACGCCATCCAGATGCCAATAGGTGACGATGTATATGGTCGTCTATTTAATGTAATTGGAGATGCCATTGATGGTCTTGGAGATTTGCCAAAAGCTGGTAAAGATGGTCTTCCTATTCACAGGGATGCACCTAAATTTGAGGATTTGTCGACTTCTACGGAAGTTTTGTTTACTGGAATCAAAGTAATCGATTTGATCGAACCTTATGCAAAAGGTGGTAAGATTGGTTTATTCGGTGGTGCTGGTGTTGGTAAAACAGTACTTATCCAGGAATTGATCAACAACATTGCAAAAGGACACGGTGGACTTTCTGTATTCGCAGGAGTAGGGGAGCGTACCCGTGAAGGGAACGATTTGCTTCGCGAGATGTTGGAGTCCGGTATTATAAAATACGGGGATGATTTCTTGCATTCTATGGAAGAAGGCGGATGGGATTTATCCAAAGTAGATAAAAAAGTAATGAAGGACTCCAAAGCGACATTCGTTTTTGGACAAATGAACGAACCTCCTGGAGCACGTGCACGTGTGGCCTTGTCTGGTTTGACAATTGCAGAATATTTCCGTGATGGTGCAGGTGAAGGCCAAGGAAAGGATGTTCTATTCTTCGTAGATAATATATTCCGTTTTACGCAAGCAGGTTCCGAGGTATCGGCCCTTTTGGGACGTATGCCATCAGCGGTGGGTTACCAACCAACTTTGGCAACAGAAATGGGCGCCATGCAGGAACGTATTACATCAACCAAAAGAGGTTCAATTACTTCAGTACAGGCGGTTTACGTACCTGCGGATGATTTAACGGATCCAGCACCGGCAACAACCTTTGCCCACTTGGATGCTACTACCGTATTGTCTCGAAAAATTGCAGAGTTGGGTATTTATCCTGCTGTGGATCCTTTGGATTCAACTTCAAGGATTTTGACCGCTGAAATTTTAGGTAAAGATCATTATGCCTGTGCCCAAAGGGTAAAGGAGTTATTGCAACGTTATAAGGAACTTCAAGATATTATTGCCATCTTGGGGATGGAAGAATTATCAGAAGAGGATAAATTGGCCGTAGGTAGAGCTAGACGTGTACAACGCTTTCTTTCCCAGCCATTCCACGTAGCAGAGCAATTTACTGGTATTCCGGGGGTTTTGGTAGATATTAAGGAAACTATTAAAGGATTTAACATGATTATGGACGGAGAGTTGGATCATCTTCCAGAATCTGCCTTTAACCTTAAAGGAACTATTGAGGAAGCTATAGAGGCAGGTGAGAAAATGCTTGCTGAAGCGTAAATGAGTAGGCAGTAATCAGTTAACAGTCCGCAAATTGCGACTGAAACACTGAATACTGAACACTGAATACTGAAAAGAATATGTATCTAGAAATTGTATCACCAGAGGCTACTTTGTTTGCCGGAGAAGTTACTGCGGTAACAGTACCTGGAATTGATGGTGAATTTCAAATGTTGAACAATCACGCCCCTATTGTTTCCCTTCTTCAGGAAGGAAAGGTAAGAATAAAGGGTAACGTTGTCCTGGAAGAAGATTATGAGGATAAATTTTCCAAAGCGGCCAATGGCGACACGGTTTTGGCAATTACCAGTGGTACCGTGGAAATGAAGAACAATAAAGTAATTGTATTGGCCGATTAACCAGCAATTACGTCATAATGAATAAGCAAGAGCCATACGATAAGTATGGCTTTTGTCGTTTTAGGGCCAATGGAGGATAAAAAAATAATCATTTCGGAAGGGGTTAGACCCTTATGGCAGACCTTGATAGCTGCGACTTTCTTTACATTGGCTGTAATAATGTTGGGAATGTTCTTTTTTGGATATGAGCCTTTTCCGGTAGATGGGATTTCCAATAAGGGTAATTTTGGGGTATTCTATATTGCTACGGCCTGTACTGTACAGGGGATTTTGTTTTCCAGCGTAAAAAGTATTTTATTCGATATAAGGAAAAATAGATTTAAGAAGGAATATGGTGTAGGACCTCTTAGACTGGGCAGGTGGAAAAAATTACCCAAGATAGAGTATGTGTCGGTTTTTAGACAATTAAAGGAGAACAGCTCCCATACTTACGAAGTTAATATGTGGATGAAGGGGAATAAAAGTTTTACTATTTATGAAAGTGGGGATTTGGAAACTACATTTGCGATGGGGGAAAACACAGCCAAGTCCTTGGATGTTAATTTGTTGGATGCAACAGCGCCCAATGATTTTAAGTGGGTAGATCTTTAGATTTCGTTATTCCCAACTTTTTTTAGATTTGGATTGTGTTGTGATTTCGATTAAATGTTGGTTTTATTTTGAAATTTTATTTCATGTGTTCCCTCCAATAAACTTGGAATTTTACAAGTGATACCTTTTGGTCTTTTGCAATGCGTTAGGGACCGCGGCGGCATCCCCGCAGCAACACTAGGGATATAGCCAAGGGCCCGCCCGACGAAGGAGGGAACGCCCAAAAAATACATTAGGCAAGGATAGTTCAATTTGTATTTAATGGTTAATGAGTTATTTATGATTATTTTGTCCTGTCTAGCTTGCATATAATTAGACAGGTACATCCCGATGGTTATCGGGAGAGACCTCAATTAAAAAGTCGTTATAGTACAATAACCTCTCGACTCCTCGAGGGGACAGTAGTAATTTTTTAATTTACACGAAATCAATGTCTTGTAATTATTTTTTATGTCGAATTCACCTTAGGCAGTGTTGGGTGGTTAATCCGTTTTTTTTCCGTGGTGTATGGCAATTTCCTCATCACTAAGGCGGAGAAATCTAGCTGCATTGTTATAAAGAATGTCCCTTTTTTGTTGGGTATCCAGAAAATCAGCTGTGTTGATAGCTTCTAGACCAACCTCTATAGTTTCGGGCCAATTCATTTGGTCCGATCCAAACATAACCCGTTTTCCAAAACCTGCTTCAAAAATACGTCTTAGATATTCGTGAAAGGCATTTCTGGGTATGGCGTAACAAATTACACCTACATCTACATACACCTGTGGATGTGTCCACAGAACGGCAAGAAGATCGTCGATCATAGGATATCCCGCATGCATTAAATAGATCCTGAGTTTTGGATGGCGCATTAGCAGTTCCTCTACAACTAGGGGACTGTGAAGCTTGGCCCTATAGTTTCCAAGACCGGGTAGATAAGCGGCACCAGGAGGACCGGTGCCAACGTGTATTCCGATGGGAATATCCAATTCTTCGGCAATTTGCGCATAGGGTTCAAATTTAGGATCGCTGGGGGAAACGCCATTATATTGGATGGCCACTTCCCCAAATACCTTGTATTTTCCCATAGATAATGTTTCCCTTACTTTTTCTGGAGTCTTATCGGGCATAAAAAAATTGAAATGTAATGCCGGAAGTATACGTTCTCCACCATTGGCCATATAATCATCTATTAAGGACCCGCTGGTTATTCCGTAAATATTATGTTTATTTAGAATCTCCAGAGTTTTGTCCATAACTTCCTTATCGGTAATTGGTCCCCATACGGCATTTTCGCAGTCGGGATTTTTTAGATATTCAGTGAATCCATCGGCCCAGGAACGTAGGGGATCGTGAACGGGCATTTCTTGGGGTGGAGCACAAATGGCAGTGGGTGGAGGTCCATTGAGAGCAGCGGGAAGTGCATGCAAGTGCATATCCAATATAGGAAGATTGTCCTGGGCATGCCCAGTAAAACATAGTAATATCGCAAGACATAGCATTGTAATCCTCATTTTTGTATGCTTTTCAGTTCAACAAAATGATGGAGGGATTATAGTGTTGTAACCTATGGCGGGAGAAGAGAATATTATACAGTTCTAATATTCATTAAGATACAATTAATTTTTGATTTTAGTTTTCCTAAATGCCTTTTGGTCGCCAACTATTTATTTAGCTGTACGCTGCGCTGTGTTTGTGAACTTTCAACGGCAGCATCCAAGATTTCCATGGTAATCATATTATTTTCCAACGAATAGGGATCGTATGGGCCTAGGGTAGTTTCGCCTCTGATCACGGAAGCGAACAGGGCGAAGGGTTCGTCATAAGGGGCATCCCTTTCACCAAGTTTAAAAATTTCCTCGTCGTAACCGCTGTACCCTTCCGCAATACGTAGCCGAAGGTCATATCTGTTATCGGCATAGATGGCCCCTTTTTCCCCATAGATCTCCATATCCTTTCGTCCAATGGGCCAGTTCCATGAAGGTTCCAGAATAGCCATAGCACTATTATAGGTAAGTATTATGGTGGCATCATCGTCCACTTTGGGGTTGTTTTCTGGTTGTAACTGCTGCGTAACCGCTGTAACGGAATTGGGTCTTTTTCCTTGTTGTATCCAAGTCATTAGATTTGCCCCGTAGCAGCCAAAATCCATAATAGCTCCACCCCCATTAAGCTTAGGATCGGTTAGGAAATTTAAAAATTCTGAACTCACCCCTATTTTTTTGGGACCTTTATGTCCGTCCCTGACAATCACCTTTCTAAGATCGCCTATAGTGCCTTGTTGGAGAAGCTCATAAGCCTTTATATTCGTAGCATACCAGGAAGTTTCATAATTGGTAAGTAGATGAATATTGTGTTTTTTGGCCAAGGCCTCCATTTTTTTGGCGTGTTCCAAACTAACGGCCAAAGGTTTTTCCACCATTACATGGATCCCTTTGGGGGCACAGGTTTCTACAATAGACAAGTGGTCGTATATGTTCCCGAAGCCTGCCACAGCTTCTGGCTTTACGGCAGCGATCATTTCCTCCATGGTATTAAATACCATTTCCATGGGAAAGCCGTGCTTTGCTGATAAGCGCTGTGCCAGATCTCGATTGGTCTCCACTATGCCTACCATGATGATATCGTCTTTTGCCTCCCTGTTTAAAATCCAGCCAACATGCCCATGGGTAAGGCCTACAACGCCTAATTTTACGGGCTTTTTCTGAGAGAATGCGCTGGTAAGCGTCAATAAGATGATACAAAGGGATGCGGCAGTGGAGTTTTTCATGTTTATAAGTTACTTAGGGACTACAGTAAATGTGTTTACCGTGGTCCTTGAAAGATACTACATTTTTAATTGCAAAATAATTAACTGACCGGAGTTAATTGACCTATAATTACCTCTGCTACGGCCCCCTCGGTAGCCTTTCTGTGTGCCGCTATATGGGCGCTGTTATTATGTATCTGCCAATGATCATAACTGCTCCAATTTTCATAAAAGAAAAAACGATCTGGGTTTTGATTGTCCTGGTGTAGGTCGTAGTTAAGGCAGCCTTCCTCCTTAAGGGTAGGAGGAATAAGTTTTAATAAGGCTTGCTTTACAAATTCGCGTTTTTCGGTTTTTGCCAAAATACTGGCGGTGATGGTCAATTGCTTGTTGCTCATAGGTCATTATTTTTAAGTATCTAAATATACGGAACTCTTATGGGTTGCAAATAGATATTTTTGTTGTTTATACTATTCGATATGGGTTTCCGAATCTGCTGGTTTATTATTCCGTGTTTTTTAGACTTTCTATTAAGCGTGTACCAAGGTTGTCAATGTTCATACTGTTTTTATGTGCCGCTGAAATATTGGAGAGAATAATTACCCCGTTTTTGTTTTCTATATCAATTATAAGAAAGGATCTATAGCCTCCGGTTCCACCACTATGGGAGAAACTTTTTTTACCCAAATCGGTTTTAATGGCCCATCCCAAACCTATGCCCGATTTGTTTTCTTGGGTCGTAAAGGTCGATTTTCTGGTCAAGGCCAATACCTGATTGGAATTATTGAATTGTGCTAGCGCAAATTTTGACAAGTCGGAAACGGATGATACGATCCCGCCAGCACCCACTAAAACATTTAAATCCCAGTTTGGAGTTACGTTACCATTAGGGCCAAGCCCAATAACCAATTTATCCGCAATTTTTTTTCTATCGGTAGTGGTATGGTCCATATAGTATTGTGTACATATTTTGGCTTGGAGTAGGTCCTCATAGGAAGTACTGTCTATTTCACTCAAAATAAAGCCTAATAAGCCCACGCCCAAGTTTGAGTATTCGAATTTTTCCCCTGGATTTTGATGCAGTTCAAGATCTTCGCTCATATACTGTTTCAATTTTCTTTCGTCATAATCTTTATAGGGGTTCTGCAAGTCAACAGAATCTGGCAGCAGGTTAGAGGGCAATCTTGGAAGCCCAGAGGTATGGTTGGACAACTGTTTGAACGTTATTTTTACATCGTCCTTTAGTGGCCAGTTCAAATAATTGTCGATATTATCATCTAAATTAAGCCTTTGTTTCACCACCAAATCTGCCAATAGGGTAGCTGTAAATACTTTGGAAATAGAGCCAATTTCAAAAACACTCTCTCGATTGTCTAAGGAGATAATAGTATCGTTCTCACGTTTAATCCCATAAAATTGTGCTTTCCCATCCTTTATCATGGCGAGGGCCAACTGGGTGTTATTGGGAAAGTCTTTGCTTTCTGCAAAAATATATTTGGACTGAGGTTCCGTTAGGTATGGGGTGTAATCTTTCTGACCGTTTACGGCAATTTTTACCTTGCCACATCCGCAAGTGATTAAAAATAATAAGATGCAGATAAAATTATTTTTCAATGGCTTTAATTTTGTAAATGCTGCCAATTTAATTTTTTAGATTTTAAGTAGTGAACAAGTAGGGCTATTAGGAACAAAACTGGCAGTACTGTCAGTGGCTTCATACAATGGAGAATTTGTTGGCTTCAAAGTGTGCATCCAAGGCTGGCAGAGTTAAATTTCAGGATTTACGAATCGGCTGATTTCAATATTAGACATGCTGGTCTATTAAGATCTGATTTCCATCAGGGTCGGTCAGCATTATACTTGCCGGGCCGGTGGATTTTTCATCTGCCTCCTGCTCCAGTGGTAGATTTTTACTTTTTAAGTCGGCCTGAATTTTTCGTACATCATCAAAAGTTGTAAGGGTGTTGGCATTTTCATCCCATCCTGGATTAAAGGTAATGATGTTCTTGGGAAACATGCCTTGAAAGAGCCCCACCAAGGCATTTCCATTTTTCATGATCAGATAATTCATGCTTATATCCCCTGCGAAAACGGAGAATCCGAGTTTTTCATAAAACGCCTTCGAATGGTTAAGATTTTTAACATTAAGGCTAATTGAAAAGGCACCTAGTTTCATAGTTCTTTGGTTTTTCTAGCTAATAATTTCTTTAAAATAGGCTTGGGGGTATCCTACAGGGGAGCGTTTATCCTACTAATATAGGGAATTATTGGGATTTATGGTATGCCTACTGCTACTTGGTAGATTATAGTAATCTTAATTGATAGTAAAAGGGCAGTCCCTCGTATTATTGTGAACTTATTTAACAAGTTAGAATTTTTTTTAACATAAAATTGTATTATCTTAACAAAAGTTTAATAAATTTTATACATTTGCTAAGTAAGCGTTATTCTTACGGTTATTGTATGTTGAAAAAAGCAAAAGTTAAAAATAGGATGACTTTTGGTTTAAAAACCTGTTTGAAATAATAAAATTCCCACACACATTCATGAATTAATACCTTGTTTTATAGGGTCAATTGAAAATTGTATTGGGGATTCCATTTGCCAAACAAGACAAAACAGCATATCAAAAAACTAGTGGTAAGCGCTTTTAACTAACTAACTAAATAATGAACATTATGGAGAAAAAAACCTGGTTTTCTGTTCAAACAGAAATCATTCAAAGAAAAAAGCCCAAAACGAAGCTTTTGGTTTTGATGTTTGCCATGGCCTTGTGTAGTGTACGGGCATTTGCAAATTTTGAAACCGAGGTGATTAGTTCAGTTTGGGATCAACAGACAGTTTCCGGTGTGGTATCGGATGCCAACGGACCATTACCCGGGGCCAGTATTGTGGTCAAAGGGACCACCAACGGTACCCAAACGGATTTTGACGGTAACTATACCCTATCGGATGTTGCTGACAATGCGGTATTGATATTTAGCTACATTGGTTTTAAAACGCAGGAAATACCTGTGAACGGGCAATCTACCATTAATATTACCTTGGAGGAAGATGCCAGTCAGCTGGAAGAAGTGGTGGTTGTAGGTTATGGGGTGCAGAAAAAAGCAACCTTAACAGGATCTGTAGCCACAGTAGATGGGGAAGCGCTTGAGAAGTCTTCCTCTCCAAACTTAGGAGCTGCTCTAGCTGGAAAAGTATCTGGATTGTACATTGATACAGGACAGGCGATTCCTGGGGCCGATACACCTGGGATTAGAGTTAGAGGGACCAATACTTTTAATAATTCATCTGCTTTGGTCGTTGTAGACGGTATTCCGGATCGGGAGGGTGGAATTTCGAGAATTAATCCGGCAGACATTGAAAGTATCTCTGTACTTAAGGATGCATCAGCAGCTATTTATGGGGCCCGTGCAGCCAATGGGGTAATCCTTGTTACGACTAAAAGAGGTAAGGTCGGAGCTCCAACAGTTAAATTGAGCTCTACCTATGGATTACAGAGCTTTACAACTACCCCAGAGATGTTAACAGGCGCCGAGTATATGGATTTGGTGAATGTACTTAATGTGTACAAATTACCTGTAAGTCAGTGGAATGCAGCGCATGCTAGCAGGGGCGCTCCATTTACTAGGACAGACAATGGGGAAGTGGTAAATCCTACTTTTACAAACGATCGAATCCAGCAAACTGCTGCTGGTACCGATCCATGGTTGTATCCTGATACGGATTGGATGGAGGAAGTAACCACGACCGGAGCACCAATTTCTAGGCAGAATCTGCAAGTTTCAGGAGGTACCGAAAGCGTTAGGTATATGGCTTCATTGGGTTATATGAGACAAGATGTAAACTTTAACAATGCTCCAAAGGGATATCAGCAATTTGACTTGAGATTAAATTTGGATGCTAAAATTAGCAAGTCCTTAAGTGTTGATCTTGGATTATATTCAAGACAAGAAAATAATCGTCAGGCTACTAGGTCGGCAAACGGAATATTTGATGACTTGGTAAGACAATATCCATGGTTTCCTGCTTTCTGGCCTTCTGGGGAATTGGGGCCGGATATCGAAAACGGGAACAATCCGGCCGTACGTGTTACCGAAGGACCAGGTTATATAGACCGTGGTAATAACTTTGTACAAAGTAATATAGGTCTAACATATAAAGTGCCAGGTGCTGAAGGACTTGAATTTAGAGGGAGCGTTTCCTATGATAAGGCCAATTATGAATTTAAACAATGGGATCGGCCTTGGACACTTTATACATGGGATGGTGTCAATAGGAATTCTTCAGGGCTTACCGAAGCTGAACGGGGTCCTGTAGATCCAAGTTTGAGACAACAACATACTACCAAAACAGATGTCACAACTACCATGACCGGATCCTATGAAAAGGAATTTGGAAATCACTATTTTAAATTGTTGGGCGGTATTACACGTGAGCAGTCGGAACAGCAGTTTTTTGGTGCGTTCAAGCGCTTTTTCTTATCTAGTGATTTGGCCGAATTGGATCTAGGAGGTACTGAAGGTCAAAGTAGTGAGGGGAATGGATATGAAACTGCGAGGCTAAATTATTTTGGACGTTTGAACTATACCTTTAAAAATAAATATTTATTGGAGTTCTTATTTCGTTATGATGGATCATATCTTTTTCCAAAGGAAAATCGATTTGGATTTTTTCCTGGACTCTCTGCAGGTTATATCCTTAGCGAAGAACCCTTTTTCAAAAATGCCTTGCCATTCATAGATTACTTTAAATTGAGGGGTTCATGGGGGCAATTGGGTAATGATAACGTTGATCGCTTCCAGTATCTTAACGCCTATGAATTATCGCAAACTGGTTTGGAGTCCGTTGTGACAACGGCTTATGAGAGCAACGTGGCCAATCCGAATATTACTTGGGAAACGTCTACCTCCCAAAATATTGGATTCGATTTAAGAACCTTGAACAATAAACTTACTATTGGTTTCGACTTGTATAAAAATTCTAGAGAAGATATTTTAACTACCCCGCTAAGAACATTGCCGGAATATAGCGGTATTGCGGCACCAGCGGTAAACATTGGTGAATTTGAAAATACTGGTTATGAAATAAGCTTGGGTCTAAATGGAGGTAATCAAGATGGATTTAGTTATAACATTACCTTTAATTTTAGTGATTCCAATAATAAATTGGTATTCTTTGATGAGCCTCTTTTGGCAGATAGACCTTGGCAGAGACAAACAGGAGGAGAAATTGGAAGACCTTTACTTTATAAATTTGATGGGGTTTTTAGGTCCCAGGCGGAAATTGATTCCGAATCTTTGGACTATAGTGGAGTAACTTCCCTATTGAAACCAGGTGATGCGCGCGTGGTAGATGTTAGTGGAGATGGTAAAATTGGCCCTGAGGATAGAACTAGAGTTGGCGGAAGTGCTTTTGCGGATACGCAATTTGGATGGAATACTTCTTTAGAATATAAGAACATAGACTTTAGTATGTATTGGAATGGTGCTGCTGGTGGTTATAGTATGTATGAATGGAGTTTTATGTCGGGTACCCTTGCCAATGTACAACGGGAGGTTAGGGATCGTGCCTGGTCTATAGACAATCCTGATGCTTACGGTCCACGTTTGGCGGATAGGGGTGACCAATGGTACTCTGGACAGACGGATGCCTATCTTATAACACGAGATTATTTTCGTTTAAAAAACTTGGAGCTAGGTTATACTTTTGACAAGGGAATAATTGAATCAATTGGTGCAGATAATTTGCGTATTTCGTTATCAGGTACTAACTTAGTTACATTCACAGATTTCCCGTTTGATCCAGAAGTATTACAGGTAAGCAATGAAGAGCTTTCGGGTAATGACGCTGACAATGATGATGGTGTGCAAGGGGTTAGTGGTGGCCGGACCAATAATGGTGGGTCCTATCCCATGTTAAAGACTATTAATGTAGGATTTCAAATAACTTTTTAAAATTACTATGATGAGAAGAAAGTATATATTAAAATTAACAGCGCTGGTTGTTTTCACCTTTTTCATTGCTGGTTGCAGTGAGGATTTTTTGGAGACAACACCGCTCGCTCAGGCCTCAGAGGAAAATGTGTGGTCTGATAAAAAGCTTGCCGAGGCAGCTGTATTGGATTTGTATCAGGGAACATGGGCTGGAACCATGACTCGTGAGGAGACTACGGATGCTTTTACAGATCAAGCTGTATTTACCCATCCTGGTCGTGGCGTAGATGGCTACACGGAAGGAAAAATGAACCCTGCCGGTAACTTTATGGATATGCAATGGATGAGTTGGCCACAGTTATATCCCTTTATTAGAAGTGCCAATAAAGCTATTCAAAAACTTACAGAGAATGAGGCCGGCATGGCGCCAGAATTAGTGGATCAATTATTGGGAGAGGCCTATTTTATGAGGGCCCATTTTTATACCCAGCTGATGCGACAATTTGGAGGCGTAGTACTTTTGACCGAACCTTTAACTTTGGATAGCGAGGCCAATAACCCACGTGCCACTTTTGAGGCAACGGTCAACCAGATTATAGAGGATTTAGATAACGCTATAATTCTTTTGGAAGACGTACCTGTATCAAAGGCAAGGGCACACAAGATTACGGCTTTGGCTTTAAAATCCAGGGTGCTGACCCATGCGGCCAGCGATTTATATGAGCCTTCCAAAACTGGAGGTATAGCTACGATAGCAGGATATAGTAATCCAGAATTGATCCAATGGACAAGTGGATCCCAATTGCAAAGATGGGAAGCGGCCAAGGTTGCCTCTAAAGAATTGCTTGATGCAACTTCAGGTTATAAATTGGACTTAACCTCACCCGCATCTTTTGAAGAAGCCAAACAAAATACTGAGGATATTTGGTTACAAGGTTATCAAAATCCAGAGTTTATATGGGGTCGAATAGTCGATAACTTTGGATTTGATTCGCGTACCTATAACGCTACCGGTAACAACGGACCTGCAAGGCTAGCGCAGTTTCATGGACCCAATGGCTACCATGAATGGGCGGGAACAACTCCTACAGAGGCCTTGGTTGCTAAATATACCATGGCAGATGGTACGGAGTTCGATTGGGACAATCCCACACATGCCGCAGCACCCTATGATAATCGTGAGGCCCGTATGTACACAACCATTCTTTTTGATGGTGCACCTTGGAAACAACGAACAGAAGATGTAATCAAATTTGATAATTTCAATGAACTTCAAACTGGTTATTATACCCTATCAGATGGAACTACCATCAATGGTGTGGATACCAGACAGGGGCCTATCGAAGATTGGAACGGTTCAAGAACAGGTTATTATTTTAGAAAATTCATGGACCCGCGTTTACCAGCTTCATGGCCAGGGAGCCAGCAAAAAATTCCGTCGCCGTATATTCGATATACCGAAATTTTGTTGAATTACGTGGAGGCGAATATCAATTTGGGAGAAGAGGGAGAAGCTATTACTTGGTTAAATAAAATCAGGTATAGGAATGGTCTGCCAGCGGTCACCGAGTCTGGCGCTGATTTATATGAACTTTATAAAAGGGAGCGTGACAAGGAATTGGTCAACGAAGATGCAAGGCTTTTTGATATGAAAAGATGGTTGGAAGGCCCTAGATCACTGAACCAGCAGGTACAACGAGTGGACATTCAGGCTACCCAAAAGCCGGGTACCACCGTTACGAATTACAGAAAAGACACTGCATTATTTGATTATGAGTATAGGCCAACTAATATTGTTTTTGAAAATAGAATTTGGCAGGACCACGTGTATTTTATGCCCATAAAGCAAGAAGAAATAGACAAAGATCCTTCTATAATCCAGAATCCGGGCTATTAGTAATTGCAAATATTAATTAACATTTAAAATGAATAACCCTTAGCACATATGTGCGGGGTTATTCTTATTTTAGGGATGTTATGTAATACCGATTTATGATGCAAAGATTTATTTATTTTATTTTTTTGATACTCTTAATGGTATCATGTGAACCAAAGTCGTCCCAACTGTTTTCCAAATTGGATGCTACCGCGACTGGGGTAGATTTTAAAAATAAACTCACGGAAACCCATAAGTACAACTACTTTACCTATCCCTATATGTATTTGGGGGGAGGAGTTTCTGTAGGCGACGTAAACAATGACGGACTGGAGGATATCTTTTTTACCGGGAATATGGTGGCCAATAAGCTCTATTTAAATAAGGGTGATCTGAAATTTGAGGATATTTCAGAAAGTGCCGGTATAACGGGCGATGAGCGTTGGTATTCGGGGACTACATTTGTAGATATCAATAAGGATGGTTATTTGGATATATATTGTTCCGTAGGGGGGAAAAATGGTCCCAACAATAATGTACTTTATATAAATAACCAAGACAATACCTTTACCGAAAAAGCCGCGGAATACGGAATAGATTGTGATGGTATAAGCATGCAGTCTACCTTTTTTGATTATGATAATGATGGTGATCTGGATTTATACGTAATCAATTATCCTCCTACCAGTTTTATAGCACCTGTGGAGTATTACGAATATATGTTGGACAATCATGAATTAAAAGACTCCGATAGGCTATATCGAAATGACAACGGCCATTTTACGGATGTAACACTAGAGGCGGGTCTAAGTACTTTTGGTCTTAGCTTGGGGGTTGTTGCATCGGATGTAAATAACGATGGCTATATGGACATCTACGTTTCCAATGATTTTAGTGCCCCGGATTTTTTATTTATCAACAACCAAGATGGTACTTTCACCAATCAAATCAATTCCTCACTGCAGCAGACTTCTTTTTATGGCATGGGCGCGGATATTGCCGATTTTAATAATGATGGGTTTATGGATATTTTTCAGTTGGATATGTCTGCCGAGGACAACTTTAGATCCAAGGCCAATATGTCCTCTATGAATCCAGAAGCATTTTATAGATCGGTAGCGGTCGGTTTTAACCATCAATATATGCAGAATTCCCTTCAAATGAATAATGGAAATGAAGCTGGTGAGCTACCCCTGTTCAGTAATGTAGCCAGACTGGCCGGGGTATCGTCCACAGATTGGAGTTGGGGCGGACTTATGGCAGATTTTGACAATGACGGTTGGAAAGATCTGTTTATTACCAACGGTATCCGTAGGGATGTAAACAATAAGGACTTCTATGCCAAGCATAGGGAGTTTTTCAATAAAATGGAAAAGGATCCAGAGTATAAAGATAAGGAAGAGGAGGTCGGGTTGTTGGAATATTTGGAACAGTTGCCCTCAGAAAAGTTGAGCAATTATATGTTCCAGAACAACAGGGATCTGACCTTTACCAAAAAAACGGATGAATGGGGTTTTGAAGAAAAGACTTTTTCCAATGGAGTGGCCTATTCAGATCTGGACAATGATGGGGATTTGGACCTGATCATCAACAATTTGGAAGATTCGGCCAGTATTTATCGCAACAATTCAATGGGTAATAATCAATTGTCCATAAGCCTCAATGGAGGGGAAAAAGTGTTGCCGAACGGAAGTAGGGTCTCAATTTTTACAGATGATGGAATGCAAGTGCAGGAATATAGTACGGTGCGCGGATATTTATCTTCCGTCACCCCTTTAATGCATTTTGGTCTTGGTAAAGTCAAGGAGGTCGATAGTATAGTGGTGCATTGGCCTAATGGAACAATTACGAAATTAAATCAAATTAAGGCCAACCAACGATTGAACATTAATTATGAAGTTAACAAGGTCGTCAACTCCCACCCTGACAATAAAAAGGAAATCAAACAATTTGAAACGTTGGAAACACCAACTATTTTTAAGCACACTGAAAATAAATTCGATGATTTTGAGGCAGAGGTATTGCTGCCTCATAAAAACTCTACCTTGGGGCCTGCACTGGCCACAGGGGATTTAAACGGGGATGGTTTGGACGATTATGTGGTAGGAGGTGCAGTTGGTCAAAGAGCGGCTGTTTACACACAAACTACAGAAGGAGAATTTGTAAAAATAGAAGTTGATGACCTGGATGATGACCAGTATTATGAGGATTTGGGGATTTTGATCTTCGATGCGGACAATGACGGGGATAATGATTTTTACATGGCCAGCGGGGGCAACGAATATTTGCCACAATCGCCTGGATATGAGGATCGTTTGTTTGAGAATATGGGAACAAATAAATTTAAGCGCAACACAGAAGCTTTACCCGATTTTAAAATAAGCGGGATGAATGTTACAGCTTCAGATTTCGACAAGGATGGGGATCTAGACTTATTTGTTGGCGGTAGGCTTGTTCCCAAAAAATACCCCTTTCCGGCGGATTCCTATATCTTGGAAAATGTTAGTACGGCCAAGGGGATAAAATTTATTGATGCTACAGACAAAGTCTTTCCCGGCCTAAAATCTTTGGGACTGGTAACCTCCTCCACTTGGGTCGATTTTGATAATGATGGATGGGAAGACTTGGTAATCGTTGGGGAATGGATGCCCATCAAATTCTATAGGAATGTAAAAGGTGTTTTTGAAGATGTATCCGATCAACTGGTTCAAGGCAATACTTCAGGTTGGTGGTTCTCGGTAGAAAAAGGGGATTTTGACAATGATGGGGATCAGGACTTGGTAGTAGGTAATTTGGGTAAAAATTATAAATATCAGGCCAGTTCCAAGTCGCCCTTTAAAGTGTATTTAAATGATTTTGACAGCAATGAAACTTCAGACATAGTGCTTAGCTATAAGAAAGGGGAAACGGAATTTCCGGTTAGGGGACGGCAATGCTCTTCCCAACAAATGCCAGCTATAAAGGTGAAGTTCCAGGACTATAATTCGTTCGCAAGTGCAACATTGAAGCAAATCTATACTCCTAAGATGTTGGAGGAATCATTGAGCTATGAGATTAATTCTTTTGCCAGTATTTATCTTGAGAACAATAATGGGGTGTTTACCGCAAGGCCATTGCCCCAATTGGCGCAGATTTCAAGTATCAACAAATTCGTGGTAGACGACTTCAACAAGGACGGAAACTTGGATGTGGTCTTGGCGGGTAATTTGTATAATGCCGAGGTGGAAACACCCAGGGGCGATGCTAGTTTTGGACTCTACCTTCAAGGGGATGGCAGTGGAAATTTTATGGCCAAGACCATGATGGAATCCGGTTTAAAAATTGTGGGAGATGTTCGCGGCATGGAGCTATTAACTGTAAAAGGTCAAAAACATATTTTGGTGGCCAAAAACGACGATTTCATGCAAATGATAAAGGTGAACTGATTAGTTGGTAATAAAATTAGACCCAACACTCAATACTAGTGTTGGGTTTATTTCAGCATAAAAAAGAAAAGCGTAGGGGTTTTATATGGCTATAATCAATAAAAAATTCTTTAAGAATGTCATAATGGTTATAGCGCTGTTGGGTCTAAGCACTTTCGTGTATTATTGCAAAAATGTAAAATCGGAATCCGATTATTACAATCCCCAAGTATTGGCAACGCATGACAATGGAGGGCATTTTGTAGGTTCCAAAACCTGTATGGAGTGCCATGCGGACATTTATAACACCCACTTAAAGACAGCACATTTTAATAGTGGGGCCATAGCGGATTCCTCCAATATAAAGGGTAGTTTTGAGGAAGGTTCAAACATTTTGGACCTTAAGAATGTGGAGTTTGTTATGAGGGCGGATGGGGAAGATTTTTATCAACATACCAGGATCAAAAATAGGAGTGCCGAGATTCCACCTGCAAAATTTGATATTGTCATTGGATCGGGAGTTAGGGGGCAGTCCTATCTTACATGGGAAAAGGACAACTTATATCAATTACAAACTTCCTATTATACGCCTACGGACAGTTGGGTGAACAGTCCGGGCTATCCTACCTATTACGATGAGCCTAGGCCCATACGGGATGCCTGTCTTAAATGCCATATCACCTTTGCTAAAAGTGTAGAACCTTCCCCTAAAGGCAACCACTTTGACAAATCGCAGTTGATTTATGGGATAGACTGTGAGCGCTGCCATGGCCCGTCTGTTGAGCATGTAGTGTATCACAGGGAGAATCCCGAGGCAATGGAGGCTAAATTTACCCTAAAAATTGAGGACTTAAACCGCCAGCAGCGCTTGGATCTATGTGCCCAATGTCATTCTGGACCACGAAGCATAGTTTTGAAGGGGAATTCCTTTTCTTACGCTACGGGAGAAGATCTGGACCAATATACCAAGAATGTTGATCGGGGAGATAGGGTAGCTAAATTGGACGTCCACGGCAATCAATATGGGCTGCTGACCAGAAGCGAATGTTTTAAGCAGACCGCTACAATGGACTGTAGCACCTGTCATGATCCCCACAAGAAAGAGCGGGGAAATACCTCATATTTCAATGCGAAATGCATAGGATGCCATAGTAAAGACGCTATGCTATGTTCCAAGACTACCACGGACAAGCATATAATGGCAAACAATTGTATTAGCTGTCATATGCCTACTACCCCTTCCCAGGCCATGATGGTACAGTTGGACCAAGATAGTCTGGAAACCTCTTTTAATATTAGGACCCATTTAATAGCGATCTATGACAAAGAGTTGTGGCGGGATTAGGGAGAGGGTTAACTTGAATGGATACCTCCATGCCAAGAAAGTGCACGTTCTACCAATTATATACAAGATATCATTGACTTCGAGACCGAGACCCTAATTTTATCTAAATAGGAATTTATGCAAACCTTTGCATAATTAATACAAACCTGTCTATAATTTTACATTATATTTATCTACCTATATGTATATTTAACAATATTTTACTGACATACAGATGTTAAGACTTTAGTATAATATTTTTGACCGTTCCAACAATAAAGGCATCATATGATCTAAAAAAATAATAGATAAGGTTCGCTTAAGTACCCCCAAAGACATTAAGAATTAAAAAAACCAACCATGAACTTGACCAAAACCATATTTCTGCTGTCCATATTTTTCTTTTTTAATCATTTATGCGCTATTGATAGGCAGATAGATTCTGTGGACCACTATTTAAATGCTGTCGAAAATTTAGTCGATTATAGGGATGTCTTTAAGGAGGAGTTTTTGGACATTGAGTTTTTGCTCCAGAAAAATGAACATGCTCAGGGCAAGGACAAAGCGTTAACTTTATTAAGCCTATACACTGCCTATATCTATAAATCTGCCGAATTGGCCAACAATTATAACGATCAGGCCATGGCCCTTTCGGAGAAATTGGCATTTAGGGAAGGAGTACTCAAGGCAAACTACAACAGGGCCTATTTTTTGTTTGTCCTAGGTGATTTTGAGGAGTCCATGAAAATGGTCCTTGAAATTCAAAAAGTAGTTGGCACTACAACTTACCCGGAGATTTTCGCTGATATTTCAACTTTAAAGTCCTACATTTATACGGAACGTGGAGAATATGACAGGGCACTGGAAACAGGTCTAAGACTTTTGGATAGCGGAGAAAAAAGCAAAAACGACTATCTTTTAATGAAGGCCAATTCCGCTTTATCCCATTATTATTTAAGAATAGAGAACTATTCAAAATCCTTGAGCTATTGCCTCAAAGGCCTACACTATATCCTTAAACTCAAGAAAACGCAATACATCTACCCAAAAATAGATGAAATTGCCCGAATGACGGCCAAATTGAACGACCCCAAAGGAGCCCTAAAAGTATACGCATTTTTTCTAGAAATGGAAAAAAAACTCCCTCCTGCAGGCAGTTATATCTCAGCCTCCGTACATAGTAATATGGCACATATTTACATGACCACAGGGGAGCATGAAAAGGCCTTAAACCATATTTCCAAGGCATTGGAAATTAATTTTGAAAATAATTATCGTTTTAGAATTCCAAGGGCATTGACGGTACAAGCTGAATTATATTTGAAGACCAAGGACACCTCTGAGGCAATTATAAATTATGAAAAAAGTATTGAAGCAGCTGAGAACATCGATGCTTTCGACGTTATAAAGCGCAACAGCTTAGTACTGAGCGAACTTTACGAAAAAACAGAACAGCCAACCAAATCCAAGGATTATAAAATATTATACCAAGCGCTAAATGATTCACTTTTCTCCAATGAAAAGGAACAAAAAATTGTAATTCTAGAGACTAAAAGAAAAATAAAAGAGGTGGTGCAAAGGAAGAAAATCCTGGAATTGGAGAATATAGCCCAGAAAGCAAAATTTAGGGGCATCATCATTATTTTAATTCTACTGCTGATCACTAGTAGTATTTCACTTTTCTCTTATCTGAAAGTGAAAAAGAAAAATAAATTATTGCTTCTCAGAACGGTCGACCTGGCAGCAATTCAGCTGAGAATGAGTGAAAAACTCAGTGAAATTCAATTTGCGGAAACCCAATGGTCCGTAGAAAGAAAAAGTGCGGATATCCCAAAGACACAGCCTAGAATTGACAAGGATATTAAAAATATTATTTTGACCAAACTGGCAAACTTGGAAAAAGAAAACTTTTTCTTGGACCCACAATGTAATTTACATCAACTTTCCGAACAATTAAAAACCAATCCCAAATATTTATCACAAGTCATAAATCAGGAAAAAAAATCCAACTTCAACAACTATATAAACGAACTAAGGATAAACTTCCTACTGCCTAAATTACTCAAGGATATAGAATTCAGGAACAGTAAATTGAGTTATATCGCGTTTTCTTTGGGCTATAATAACTTAAACACCTTCAACGCAGCTTTCAAAAAAAGGTTGGGTATTCTGCCGTCCAACTTTATCAATGAACTTAACAACAGCTTCGAAATTAAGAATAAATCCCTTAAACCTCCATATAAATTAAAAAGGATAGGCTAGTAAGGCAAACAGTATATTTAAAAGATAGTTATATTTTAAATGGCTCATTTATGGTCCTTTGTTCTTCAAAGCTTTGTATTCTGGTTACTGCTTATAAATCAATAGAAGTTCATAAAATACCTTACAATTGGTCCTGTCCCAAACCATACCGTTTTTTCCAAGTACAGTAAGTTATAAGTTAAGTGGCCCCATGTGTTTAAATAAGGCTGATTACCATCCGTTGGTCGCATTCCTATATCAATAGGCATAACAAAAGAAAAAGGCAGCATCCATACTGGATACTGCCTTTACATTAAAATAATAAAAACTAATTAACTCAAACCTTAACCCATATTGCCATATGAATTAATCTTTTTAAGGGCTTTATTAATTATACCCGGGGTTTTGTGGTGTTAAGTTTGGATTGTTGATCATTTCTTGTTCAGGTAGAGGAAACAGCAAATGCTTTTCCTGCAGCGCCTGATCCGAACTAAGGTTAACATGTCCTACAAAATCATCAAAAGTCCCTGTTGCACTGTTCAGTACTTTTCTAAGACGTACCATATCGAACCATGTAATTTGTTCATAGCATAGCTCATGCCATCTTTCCTTCCAGACAGCCTCCCTTAAGGAAGCTTGAGTGAAAGCTCCAAGAAGAGGGGTTGTCAACTCGGCACGATCCCTTATTCTTGTCAAGGCATCAACTGCAGCCTGATTGGGTCCTGTGGCCTCATTGGATGCTTCAGCATAGATCAACAATACCTCGGCAAAGCGAATAATAGGCATATTCAGGTTGTCCTTTGCCGTACCTGGAACACCAAAAGTACCGTTGGCAGTAACATTGAAGTGCTTAAAAATATAAGGCGCACCCAAATCGAAAAGTTCACCACTACCATTAGTATAGTAATTGCTATAAAACCAGCCTTCACGGTCTACCGCTCTAAGGTCTCCGGCCTCATAGGAGTTATAGAATTCAATTTCAGGTACCGTACTTCCTGTTCCTGATGGTCCTCTATAAGTAACTGGCTGGAAATTGGGGAACATATTGCCCATTGGGTTTCCAGCAACTTCATCATTGTATTGTAGGCTAAAAACATGCTCAACGATGTTTTCTAGATTTTCATCGTGGACCTCGCCATAGGTATCAAAAAGACCTAATGTTCCGGCGTTATCGATAACTTCTTTAGCCTTATTGGCAGCATCGGCATAACGTGCGGTCTCATTAAGAGGATTCCCGGCCATAGTAAGATATACCTTGGCCAATAAGGATTTAACCGCAGCCTGGGATACCCTGCCACTTTCATCTGTCCATGATAACCCTGCACCTTCGGCCGCCAACAGATCAGCTACAATTTGATCGTACACGGCTTTTTGTGGGCTACGTGTTGGATTAAAATCCTCTGAAGTAGCACTTTGTGGCAATGTGATCAAAGGAACATCACCCCAAAGTCTAACAGCGTAAAAATAACCCCAAGCCCTAAAAAATCTGGCTTCCCCCAATACTTTGTTCTTCTGTGCCTCGTCCATATCAATACCGGGTACATTTTCAAGTACCAAATTGGTATTGGCTATAAGCTTGTACACTCCTCTCCACCAGTTCCTGATATGTAATGTATTTGCATCGTAGGACAAGGAATACAAGTTGTTCAAATCGGAGTTCTGTGCCGTTTGGGTAGTGGAAGTTCCGGTGGGAGCTTCCAATAACTGCCAGTTCGATGAGAAGATCCCTGCACCATTACCCACAAACCTAGCATCAGCATATACAGCAGCAATAGCCGATTCGGCATGTTTGGCCGTAGTGTAAAAACTGTCCGGAGTTAGATTTGATGGATCGGATTCATCCAAAAAATCGGAACAACCCACTGTTGTAAGCAACATTAGCAAACAGAGGTAAAACTTTCCAATGTGTTTTTTTATATCAAATTTCATAATATCTTATTTTAAATTTTATTAATTACAGACCGACTTGCAGACCAATTACGAATGTTGTCGATTTTGGATATTCATGCCATTTCATTCCTTGTGAAAAGACATTGTTACCTTCGCCACCACGAATAGGGGTTACCTCGGGATCTCCTAGTAGTTCATCATGGGTCAACAAAAAGAAATTTTGTGCCGAAGCGTACAGTCTCAATTTATTCAAATGCATACTCTCAACCAAGTTTTGATCAAAAGTATAGCCTAACATAATGTTCCTACCACGTACAAAAGAACCGTCCTTTACCCAATGTGAATCCACGTTGGTCACATAACCGGCACGTGTATCCCTAACCTGGGCAATCATGGTGTCTTGATTATCAGGAGTCCAGGCATCCAATACTGTGGTGTAACTATTGGCAAGAGCCTGCCTATCTTCACTGGAGTGCAGGTTCATATCCATAACATCGTTACCCCAAGAATATTGAAGTTCCAAGGTAAAATCAATGTTTTTAAAGGAAACATAGTTGGTAAGTGTTCCCCATGCTGTTGGGTAACCGTTTCCTATAATGGACCTATCCTCATCATTTATAATATAATCCCCGTTAAAATCCTTATATTTTATATCTCCAGGTAAAATGGTAAGACCGTTTCTATAACTTACAAATTTAGCGGCTTCTGCGGCCTCATCTGTACCCCAAGTACCCAAACGGGTAAGGCCCCAGAAGGCACCTACAGGCTCACCAACCCTAATAATACTGGTTTCGTTGGTTATTCCAGGTCCACCTACACCAAAAATATCCGATGGTGTGGCCAGAGAAAGTACTTTATTCCTGTTCATAGATATATTAAAGGAAGTATTCCAAGTTACATCATTCGTCATTATGTTCTTTGTAGAAAGTCCTAATTCAAGACCCTTGTTCTCCATAGATCCAACATTTCTTCTTATGGTAGCATACCCACTGGATTGTGGTACAGGGGCATCCAAAAGCATATCTGTGGTTTTCCTATAGTAATAATCAGCTTCCACGCTAATTCTATTATCAAATAATCCTAATTCTAACCCAACATCGTACTGCGCGGTTTTTTCCCATTTCAAATCTGGATTCGCCAATCTATTTAGACCGGTTCCTCCCACACGACTGTCGTTCCATATGGTTGCATAGTTGGAGCTCAAAAGTGATAAGGAAGAATAGGGTGGTATTTCGGAGTTACCTGTAACCCCATAACTGGTTCTAAGTTTTAGGTTGGAAATTAGAGCATTGTCTACAAGAAAATCCTCGTCCGAAATCCTCCAGGCAACTGCGGCTGAGGGGAAGAAGGAAAACTTATTGTTGTCTCCAAATTTCGACGAACCATCTGCCCTACCCGTAACTGTAAATAGGTACTTGCCGTAGAGGTTATAATTCAATCGCCCAAAATAGGAGTTCAATGCTTCCCTGTCAGCAAAGGATTGTACTGCTATATTATCGGATCCTGCACCCAAGTTGTTGAATTTAAAATAATCAGTAGGGAAATTTCTGGAATCCGCATTGACAAAGAATTGATTGGATTGTTGCCAGGACACCCCCAATAAGGCCGTCAATGAATTGTTTTCATTGATTTCCTTATTATAGGTCAAGTAGTTTTCAATAGACCAGAATGTCTGCTTTTCATTGCTCGCTTGAGCTCTGGCTACCGCATTGTTATCCAGTACACTGTTTCGGAATTCATTGTTCTCTTGGGTAAGGATATTGGCGCCGATTACAGTCCTCATTTCCAACTCTTTGGTAAAATTAAGATTGGTATAAAAACTACCGGCCGTTGTTTGGGTATTTAATATATACTCATTATTATCAAGCCAGTTCACAGAATTTCGGGTACCTTCTGCATAGGGGTAATCCCTGTTATTGGCATATAGACCTTCCAATGGGCCTCCAGTATGAAAAGGAGCTGGGTAAAAAGGATAATCTTCCACCATTCTACGTGGCACTTGGTCATTGGTGTCGGCCAAGTTCTCTGTTTGGTTATTATAGCTAAGGGAGCCTCCGATCTTTAACCATGTTTTAATTTGATCATCTATTGAAAAACGTCCTGAATAGCGCTTTAGATATGTGTTTTTCAAAAGACCTTGTTCATCCCTAATACCAAGGGAGATGGCATATGTTGTTCTTTCGTTACCGCCTGAAAAGCCCACCTGATGGTTTTGTGATAACTTATGTTGTACCACTTCTTTGGACCAATCCGTATCATAGATTGCCTTGCCGTCACTATCAAACAAATAAGCAACATTTGGATTAGCTCTTTTCAGTCTTGGCTCGTACTGTGCATAGTTCCCAGCTGCCCATCCAGCAGGATCAAATTTCTGTGTGTTTTCCCATGAAAGTTGTTCTATCATGGCATATTGCTCGGAATTTAAAACCTTGGCCCTGTTGGGTCCAAATTGGTTAACACTGTACTCCACATCGTAAGTAACCCTACCTTGCCCCGCGCGACCTCTTTTAGTGGTCACCAAAATAACACCATTGGCACCACGAGCACCGTAGATGGCAGTTGAGGAAGCATCTTTTAATACTTCAATGGATACTACATCGTTGGGATTTAGATAATCAATAGCCGAACTAAAGTTAGCTTGATTACCCTGTGGCAACTGAACCCCATCTATAACGTATAGCGGGTTGTTGGAAGAGTTTATAGAACTAAAACCCCTAACCCGAATGTTGGATTTACCACCTGGACGACCCGAGTTGGTGTTTACCTGAACCCCTGCAATCTTACCGGATAAGGCCTGATTCAATGAGGTTGCAGGACGCTCTTGAAGCTGTTCGGCATCTACTTGGCCTACGGCACCGGTAAGATCCGATTTTCGCTGACTACCGTAACCGATTAATACTACCTCTTCCAGTTCGCTGGCATCTTCTTCCATAACGGCATCAACCGTTGATCTTCCGTTTACACCAATTTCCATGGTTTTGAAACCAATATAACTGAAAACCAAGGTGGCATTACTACTTACATTATCCAATGAGTAGTTACCGTCAAAATCTGTTTGGGTTCCGTTGGTTGTACCTTTAACCAATACGTTCGCCCCAGGCAAGGGTCCGGATCCATCCGAAACATTTCCTGTCACTGTTTGTGCCCCCGCCAGTCCGAAACATAAAAATGCTCCTGCCAGCAGTAGGCATTTACCTAGTGTAATCTTCATAAATAAATTTTTTAGTTAGTTAATTGTTTTTAATTGCATGCCAGCCGAGTTAAAAGCATAGCACATACGATCGTTAAATATATCTTAAGGAAAATGGATTGTTGCGGAATAGTAAAAAAAGAACTCTAAAATTCATGAATTTTAGAGTTCTTTCCTACATTTTTGGGACATCCCTAATTAGGGCCTTATTTTTTGGACCTTTTCAAATCAATACTAGAATTGGTTGCATTGGCTTTAAAATTTAGATTCCAATTCTATTAAACAGGGTTATAATATATCCAACAATATGATTTTTCCTATTTATACAACCATATAGCGATATACAACTATAGTTACAACATGTAAAACTTGACAGGAAAAAATCGGTCCTTATCTCTTCTTTTGAATATTTTATTTTAGGATTACTTTTCTTAGGGAATTGCCAAATGGGGTCTCCAGCAGAACTGCATATACCCCAGATGGCAATCCAGAGATATCAAAAGGAATGGTATAGGAAGATTCCCCTCTGGCTTTTTGAGAAGCCATTAGGGCGTTGTTGGCGAAGTTGAAGATTTTGATACTTATATTTCCTCTTTCGGATAGGGTTATATCGGCAGCGAATTCCCCACTGGATGGATTGGGGTAAATGATAAAGTCTTCTATAAGTTTTCTGGGATCCTCTTCGCCCTCTCCTGAAGTAAAAGCTTCATTTTCCATTACCAGCACTTTCTTGGTCTGTTGAGCCCAACATTCACCAATTTTTGTGATTATTCCAATTTCGTATTCTCCGGCTTCGTTAAATATAAGTTCGGCTTCATCAGAATCTTGTTTTATAACCGTACCACCATCTGGCAAAATCCACTCTTGGGATTCAGGTAAGGGATAACTAATATCCACTGCAATAAGTGACTCCCCGACAAAAACTTGACTGGAAACTGCGAATTCAGCATTTATTTCATCATCGTTAACATCTACAAAAATACTGCCTGTTGCCGTACAGCCATTTTGGTTGGTAACCACAACAGAATAATTGCCACTTTTCTCTATAGTAACGCTTGGTTCGGTGCTATCAAAACCTGTATCCGAGGTCCAGGAATAAATGGCGGAGGCATCTTGCACGCTTGCATCCAAAAACAACTCTTGTCCTGAGCATAATGTTCTGTCTCCTCCTAAGTCGACAGCCATGGAAATAGGAGCCTCAAGGACATATGTTCTGATTAGAGGTCCGTCTTCAATGCCGGTAATGCTTACCGTATAATTTCCTGGAGATAAATTTGAGATACTATTGGTTGTTTCTCCTGTATTCCAGCTATAGGTATAATTCCCATTACCTTGATTTACTAAAATGGTAATACTACCATCGGAAATGCCCTCGCATGTTGGAGTCAAAATAGTTTCTTCTGCAATATCCGGTTCGGTTATGACATAGGTTTTAGTTATATAGCATCCATTGGCATCAGTAATGGTAGCTTCGTAGGAGCCCATGGGCAGATTTGTAATTTCTTGGTTATTCCCCAATTCTAAGTTGTTCGAGAGACTTATCCAATTGATAACGTATGGGGTTGCACCCCCTTCTATTTGTAGAGAGATGCTACCATCATTCGCCATGTATTGGGAATTATTACTTACCGCGGCATTTGCAATTCGTATTGGATCTGTAGCAGGATTAATGGTTACGGAGGTTTCTGCAAAACAACCATTATCATCATATACCTCCAAAGTGTATTCTCCTGGTTCCAAGTCAATTAAATTTTGACTGGTGGAGCCATCGCTCCATAGATAGCTGTATGGGCCAGTGCCACCTAATACGGAAATCGCAATTGCTCCCTTCGGGTTATCTTGGCAAAATACATGGGTGATATCGTTAACGGTTATTTCCAAATCGTCTGGCTGTGTGATGGTTAAGGGAATGGCATCTGCCGAAACCCCGTTGGTATCAGTAACCCTAACAAAATACTGTCCGGCGGGGAGATTGCCAATAATTTCTGTATCCTCCTCCAAGACAGTATTACTGTTTGTTACCTGAAACCATTCGTAGGTATATGGCGGGACTCCACCTTGAACGGTAGCAATGATTTCACCGAAATCATCGCCATTGCATTCTAGGAAGACACTTTGGTCTATTGTAATTAGGAGCTCACCTGGTTCGGTAATACTAATGGGGTTGGACATCAAAATACAACCTGCACCATTGTTGAGGGCATAGTTTTCGTCTGTGATAGTAAGGATATAATCCCCTTCTTCCAAATTACTTATATCTTCATTGGAAGAAGTAAAGCCTCCCGGACCGATCCAACTAAATACTAAATTCCCTGTGCCCCCTGAGGCCGTGATGCTAATTGCTCCATCTCCAGCATTAGCTTGGGAAAGCGGGCGCTGTTCATCAATTCTAAAGTTTAATTGTGCAGGTTGGTTCACTAAGGTCTCCATAGTAATTATACAGTCATTATTGTCAAGAAGATAGACGGTATAATATCCAGCTGATAAATTATTGAAAATATTGGAATTCTGATAATTATTGCCATCCAAGGAATAGGTATAGGGAGCCGTACCTCCTGTCGCGTTTAATTGTAAGCTACCGTCGTTGCTCCCGTTACAGCTCGCGTCAGTTGTCAATGGTACGGCTGTCAAAACCTCCAATGGCTGGTTTACTGTAATAGTCTGGGAAACAGTGGGGGTACCGGTGGAATCGTCAACCGTTAGGGTGTAGGTTCCAGCTGGGATATTATCCAGTCTTGGGACGTTTGGAACACTTAATATATTTCCACCCAAGGACCAGGTATAATCTATAGGAGCTGTACCCATAACTGTTGCAGAAATACTTCCTGTTGAGTTTCCATTACAATCTACATCAACAGCATTTAAACTGTTAATGGCCAAAGGTCCCGGTTCCGAAACTTCAAAATCTTGGAAAATAAAACATCCGTTGATATCCCGAATTTCCAGGGTGTAAGTTCCCGCCTCAAGACTTGTGATATCCATTATTGTATTCGTATACCCGTTTGGTCCGGACCAAGTAAATCCATATGGTTCAGTACCTCCAATTATTGTCAAGGTAATGGCTCCATCATTGCCTCCTGCAACAGAAACTGGTATAATCGTATTGTCGGATATTTGAATTGCAGTTGGTTCAGGAACAAAAACATCAAATGGTACGGATGTACAATTGTTTTCATCGGTTATGGTTATGCTATAGGTGCCAGTTGTCAGGTTGTCAAATATTGGACTTGTTTGTTCAGGTAGCCCACTAATATTATAGTTTAGAATTCCTGTTCCTCCGAATGCATTGATTGTTATGCGGCCGTCATTACCGCCAAAACAAGAAACTGGACTTATGTCTGCCATAGTAGTTATAGGTAACGGTGAGGCTATAGTAATTACTTCGCTTTCCAGAGGGTCAATTAAGGATCCGTCGTTTAGGAAAAGTTGATAATCACCTGGCCCTATACCTGATAAGGTATTTTCATCAGTAAGGGTGCGAAATGTGGCACCGTTTAGTCGCCATTCAAAAGTAATTGGGGAGGTCCCGGTTACATTGGCACTGATTATTCCATCTGCGGCTCCTAGGCAGGATATTTCTTGTTGAATGGAAATACTATTAATTTCCAATGGACCTGGCTCATCTATTATAATAGGTAGGTTAATAAGTGGAGAACAGCCATTGGCATCGGATATTTGGGCAGTGTATTCACCGGCTTCCAAATCCATAAGATTGGAACCGGTTGGTCCGGTAGGAGGTGTAAAGGGTTGACCGTCCTTGTTCCAAGAAATGGCATATGGTTCGGCCGGTGCTGAAAATGGTGTTCCTCCTAATATGTTAAGCGTTATACCCCCTTCATTTCCCCCGTTTGAAGTAGCGTTTTCAGAAGTTGACGTGACGGTAAGTTCATTTGGTTCAGTTACCAATACACCCATTATAGGGTCGGCCTCACAATTATTTTGGTTTCTAAGATAAACATCATAGAATCCGCCATTGGTTATCGGAATTAAACCGTTATTGAGGGGTTTCCATGTATCGAAAAAGTCCAATTTGTATTCGTAGCTTAAACCCCCGGAAGCAATGATTGCTATACTTCCATCTTGCGCTCCAAAGCAGCTAATATTATTTTGGGTCGCAGAATTTATTATAACCTCTTCAGGGATATTTAAAGTGATAGTAGTACTGTCGTAACCTGATGGGTCATTAAAATCGGTAAATCCAGTTGAAGCGACTTTTAAAATATATTCTCCTGGCTCTGATAGGTTGTTTAAAGAAATTGTTTGATTTCCTGTGGTTTGAATGGGGGAAATTACTCCGTTGATTGTCCATTGGTAGTTGTAATTCAGCATACCCCCAGAAATTGATAAAGTTATATTCCCATCATTTCCATTTGGACATAATATTTGATTCACTTGCTGATCAACTATCTGTGGGGGAGGTATTGTTGTAACCTCAATATTGTCAGAGGTGAGACTACAGCCGTTACTGTCTGTTATAGTTATTTTATAGGTGCCTACTCCTAATTCTTGAAATTCAACTGTTTGGTTTAGGTTATTGTGAATTAAAATAGGGTTTGTTATTGATTCGAAATCGAGGGTAGTTTCATTTTCCTTGGTCAGTTCAAAAGTATAATTGGGAGTTCCACCATTATAGAATATGCTGATGACCGCATTTGAAGCATTAATTGATGATGTTATGCCGGGGTTCGGATTTTCAAAACTAAGACTTGGTGGCGCGGCAGTGATCTGACCGTTAAGTAGTACTGGGTCACTTTCGCAGTTTCCAACGGAATAAAAGGCCTTAACTTCTACATTTTGCGCCATGGCCCCCAACGAAATATGCTGAGGGTTTTGTTCGGCGAGAAACCATTCTCCTCCATTTAATCGGTATTGATACGTATAGGAACCAGATGAATCCAAATTGTCGCCACCAATGGCGCTAAAGGCTATTTTCGCGGTATCACCACAGGTTTGGGGGGCAATTATACTACCAGAGGCTACTATGGTTGAGGGGCTTTCTATTCTAAAGGAGTTTGGTGTTATCTTTCCACCCTTTACAGTAACATCTACACCGTTAGGGTCATAAAGTACTTCTTGATAAACGATATAGTAGTCACCACTTTCCAAGTTTTGATTAGATTTCCCACTAAATGTACCGTTGCCATTATTAATTAGTTCACCTATCCTTAGTTCATCAAACGGAAGAGGTGGAAATACATCATCTGGTTTGCCCGTAAAATCACTAGGGCTTCCTTGGTACACAAAATATCGCATTTCATAATCTTTTGCTGTGTCCACATTCCTATCAAAGTTCAATGTGACACTACCGTCATTGTTGCCATAGCAAGTTTCATTGGTAGGGTCTGGGTCCTCAATTAGATTCGGGGAGCAGTTTATAACATCGTATAACACTGGTCTCGTGAATTCTGAACCATAACCTGTTCTTATACTTATCTGAATTAGACCGTCCAACTCAGAGGGACTGAGAAAATCTTCCAATTTAACACGAAATGAACGTCTATTTTGATATGAATTTTCAAAATCAGTCCAAGATCCACTGTAATTTTCTTTAATAATTTTATACTGCCAGTTCCAACCAACTTCTAGGGTGATATCATCCGATGCACAAATTGTTGACTCTGCAATTGTTGGTAATTTAATATGTATAGGGTAAATCCTGGAAAATGAAACACAAGAACTATAAGACTTAGGTGAAATTCGATTTTTTAATTCATCCAAATCAAAACTAACAGGTTCTGGAGTTCCACATACCAATGCATTATCACCTCCTAATATGAAGGATATACCCGCACTATCAAATCCATTGGGGATTAAGAAAAAATCGTAATATGTTTGATTGTTATAAAGTGGACTATATTGTTTGACAAACCCATAATACCGATTATTTAGAAACGAATTTATTGTCAATTCGGTATAGGGAGAATTAGAGCCAATGCCTTGGATCTTGGTTTCGATCAAATAAGCATATTCATTTGCTTGGCCATTCAATAAACTTGGGCTCGCCATACATATGAACAATACTACTAAACAATAATAAAACTTGTACATCTCTCAATACTTTATATTAAACTTCTTAATTAAAGTTGTCCGACCAGTGGGGAGGATAATTTGCAACCCATAAGTATAATTTGAATTTATCTCCAAATCCACATCGTTATAACCCCCGGTAGTTCCATTCAAGGTCTTGTATAATCTTAGATTTCTATTATTTTTTCCCTTGTATAAGCGGTATTCCAAAACATTAAAATCTTTGACATTCCATGTAAGGTTAATAAATCGCAATTCGCGATTTACGGTTCCGGAGAACTTAATATCCTCCTCCTTAATAGACCGGGCGTTCCACATAATATTAATAGGTTTGGATGGTAGACTTTCCAATCCAATAGAATCTGTAGCCACCACGGTATAGCTATAAACACTTGGTTCCTCCACCGTAGAATCAATAAAAGTGGAATCAATTGGGGAACTAGATTCGTGTAGTTTTTCCCAGAGTGCTTCTTGTGCACTTCCCTTTTTTCGATACACCTTGTGGGAAGCAACATCAACGCTACTACTTGGAATCCAAAACAGTTTTATCCCATCCGTTGTAACTTCATAATTGTTAAGTAATGGAGAAGAAGGAGGTATATTGTCAGGTTTTTCAATAGTCAATAGATTAGAAAATTGAGAACGATTATAGCGCTGGTCTTCCGCCAATATTTTATAGTATATTTTTCTGTTTAAATTTGCAGCAGCAATAGTATCTGCATAGCTTGTTTTTATTAAAGTAGCTCGAGTGACTTCACTAAACTCATTATTCGGATTATAGGAACGGTAAATACGGTAACCTCCCAAATCCTCCTCCAAATTATTTGCCCAGCTTAGTTTAACGATTCCAATGGTATCCACCACACCTTCCAAACCACTTGGTGGGGAGGGAGGTATGGAGTCCACCGGCTGAACTAAGGAAGCATAGGATTCACTTTCTACACCGTTTTTGCCTATCGCGGCTATGACAAAGTAATTAACCCTGTCCAAGCCTTCATAGGTGATTTTCCTTGCCGCTATGGGAATATTATCAATCACGGTCGAAAAGGGACCTTCGTTCGTATTCGCTTTGCGTAACTCAAACTTATCAATTAGCTTATTGCCTTCCTCCTTAAATTCCCAGTGGAGGATTACCTTATTGTCCGTAGGTAGCTGCTTTTGATATATACGAGGGACAAAACCTAAGTCAGCCTCTGCCATACCTTGAATTACTTCGGAATTTGGTCCAGTTTCCCCAAAAGCCGTTTTTCCTTTAACTCGATAATAGAAATTGGTATTATTGGGGATAGAATCTTTGTAGAACAAAGATATCTCTGTGGCGTCCTTGGGTTGTTGGGCACTAAAGAGGGGAACGCCGTTCAATTTTTCAAAGCTAACATTGTCTCTAGATCTCTCAACTTGGTAATTGGTGTAAACATGTTGCAACAGATTAAAATTCCAACTTAGCCCCACTTTTTTGTCAGAAAAAATACCGGTTAGACCAATGGGTTTGGGTAGGGCTTCAAACAAATCCGGACTGGCATATACTGTCCCATTTTTGATGTTGGAGATGCTTTGTCCTGGGGTAGCTACGGAAACTGAATAAACATATTTTTCACCTGCCATAACAGTTTCATCTTCAATGGCCCAGCCGGCTAGTTTGGAGGCCTCATAATTTTGTTCGGCAGCTACCAAGGCGAAGGTAAAACGCTGCTCCAATTCATCGTTAATTGCAAATACCTGCCCCATTTGATTTCCGGGGGTACTTACCTCAAAAGAATCACCATATAGTGCTTGTGCCAATATTGCTACACTTTGATCTTGATTGGCCAATGCCTCCCAGTCTTCCAAGGGTTTTGGCTTAAGGGGTTGGGCGACCATTTGTTTCCTTTCTATGGGCACCACAGCTTCCCGATTTCTTGAAATAGTAGCTCTTTCGATCCAAAAACCTACCTCATTGGCGGTCTTCCATGCCAAAGGCTGATCTACTGCCCATCGAAGTAAAACCTTATTGGGCAAAGAGCGTGCAATAACCTTAACGGATGCAGGATCTTGGGCCCAAAGGCTTGAGGTTATGGAGAATAATATTAAGATGAGTCCTTTCACGGTATTACGGTTTGTTTCAATAGGCTTTCTACTAGTCGTTTATATACTTTATTTTATATCCTTTTTGATAAATATCCCCTGGTGTTCTGTAAATAAGCTCTGCGTTGAAAGTGCCCAATGGTAAAGGGGGAAACGAACTTTCAATTAGATATTTATACCTTTCATATTGGGAGCTATTGCCATTACTGGCATAATATTTATTGAGTATTTTATCCCTTAAATAAACCATGTCTACTTTATACTGATATGGTAAATTATATACAAAAGGAATCCTATTTTTTACCCAAGACGAATTGGGATTGTTATCCAAGTTTGCCAAATATTCGTTTCCTACATAAAAGGAGCGAACAGGAGGTACGCCCATAAGTGATTCCTCCCTATTCACCCTGATGTTACCATCAAGGGGGTAATTTTGGTATAGTAGAGGGTAAATTTTCTTTTTATAATAGGCATCGTCCAAAACAGCTTGGGCATAAACCAATGGCTTAGAGTTGGTATATTTGCCTCCAACTACTTCCAATTTCCTTAGATATTCATAGTCGGCCACTTGAACCGAAAGTGAGTGAACATCTGCAAATATGTAGTTTGTAAGGTTGTTGGTAACCGTTAATTCCTTGATCTTTTCCTTAAAGGTGGCATGCTTACTAGTATTGAATCCGTATTCCAAGATTGATTTAGGTGCTCCATTCGATATGGTAATATTTGCGGCTTTTTTGTTGGAAACAACAGCACTACCAGATACGTTTCTCATTTCTTGGTTACCGGAGGAGGGATCGAACCAGTTGGTGTCTCCGCTTTCTAAATCGCTAAGAAGTTCTGTATTTTCCACAAGTATTTCCGTTTCAATATCCGATCCTGGGGGGAAAGCCATCAGATTTAATTGATAAGCTGAGTTAAGTAGCATGCCTTTGGGGACTTCATAAAATATGGTTGCTTTTGATTTGTCATAGGATAAATTGGTACGAATGCCTTGTCCGCTTACAACGGAAGCAAATTCGGCCCTCATTTCAAAAGCACTATCAAAGAGGTAATTCTGCGCGGTAATCATTTTAACATATCCATGGTCATATTCTTCCGGATAAAAACTTTTTTGATCCATGACGGGATACATATAAGCTATATTTTCCAATGGAATATAATCGGGAGCCCGGTCCGTTTTAAATACGATTTCCTTTTTTTCAATCACTGGCTTTCCATTTTCTATCATGGTCTGATAACTATCCCCTATTTTTTCATCAAAACTAACCTCAACGATTACTTTTATTTCCTTTTCAGATGGTAGGGTTTCTTCAGGTTTGAAGGTTACGGCATCGTTGGTTTCGTTCCATTGTAAATTTCCCTTTAGTTCACGGCCTTCGGAACTGACTGTAAAATTCTTAAGTTGAAGTTTGAAAGTACGGACTCCATTATCCAATTCTACTGTAAAATCGGAATTGGCGGCATAATTGAAAACGGCTTGTGGGGCTGCAAAAACAGAAATATCGTCGCTTTTGTCCTGAGGTGTTACATCGGATATCATTGGTACTCCCACGGCGTTATTGATGTTCTCCAATTCACATTCTTCCCCGACTTCCACTTTTAAACGCATTCGGCCTGATACCAGTCCGCCTAATATTCTATAATACATGCCGACATATCCTTGAATATATACAGGATTAGGGAATTGACCCCTTAACATCGCAGCTACCCCTGCCTCCGCAATAGGGAATTTGCCTTTAATGAATGCCAGATCCACCTTTACCCCGAATTCTCCATAGAGATAGGCATAGACTTGCCCCATGGAATACCAGCCGTTATTACCTATAGGGCCTGGGCGACCTACACATTTTGCATTGGGGTAATAGGCGTGCATCACATCAAAACCGGCACCCAATTCCACAAAGGCATAAAAAATTAAGTAATCGAAACTATAACCATATCCAAAGTTCAACCCAAAGGCAAAACCTTTCCCAGATTGCAACTGGTTTTCTTGACGATTACTGTTCAACATATCATCTCCTAGAATTTTAACAACCATAGGATGAGGGTCTAATTGTGCAGGTAATTGCGTACCTGTCATAAAATAACCACCTACCCTAAGTTGAACTCCTACCTGAAACAATAATTCTATTCTTTTTTGTGGAGTACCAATATAAATGTACCAGTCTTCGGGGCCTGTGTGCATTTTGGCATAACCCGCAAGATTGTTTTCACCTCCGCCTTTTACCCCTTCTAAATCAAGATATAGTTCAAATTCTCCATCAAAAGTCTGATTTACAAAATCCTTTTCAATTCCCACATAAACCCCGACTTTCCCTGAAGCGGCAACATCATGGACCGGGATAGCCTCTTTGGCAAGTCCCATAAAATTGCCATATTTGGATAGTTGGTCCGCTATACTCTTATTATCTTCAACAAAATCGTTTACCTTTTCAAATGTTTTGTTTAACGCACCAAAATCCGATGAGTCGAGCCCGCCACTAGTATTGTCGCCCATAAAGGCACCCTCTCCTGTAAATCCAATTCTATTTAATCCACCATGACTATTAAAGGCCATCTCCAAATAGGCCTTGCCACTAAAAGTGTCGGAATTTTGAGTGCTGATATCTACGCCAGCACGGACTCCCAATCCATACTCTGCATTTGGTCGATAAACGGCTGAGGAAGGTGAAAAGCCATCTGTGTTGCCACGAATCTTTTTCATGCGATAGGAAATACCACCTACCATGGAATTTATCATGAACTTTGTACTGCTCTTTTCATCGTTTTTGGCCCAAACATCAACATTCCAATATCTAAAATCCTTTGCTCCAAAAATTGCCTTACCCTCAACTTTTAGGTTTATGCTTTTAATGGTTGCCGCAACATTACCACGAAATCCATCACCATACCAGCTATGGTCCTGCATTATTTCCAGTCCCCCTTTTATGGTGATGCCACTTTTTTCATAATCTATTTCTATACCATTGACCTTAACCTGTTCAAATTGCCATTTCTGAATTTTGGCACCATCCTCCAATTTTCCCATTACCTGCATGCTAGTCGTGGCATGGGATCCTTCACCGTCCAAATTTATTTTTAGGTCGAAGGAAAGTCCAGCCTGGTTGCTGGGTGTCACCAATTCCAACTTTTCCACTGAGGCCGGAAAATTCATCAACTTCATTTCCCCCTCAAATCCAAAGCTTTTGGCACTGATGGGTTTTTTGCCGGGTTCTGTTTCCAATTTTAGGCCCTCGAATACGATACCGGGAAAATGAAATCCTTTGCCACTATTTTTGACCGATTCTGCTGAGGGCGATTCTTCCCCTTCTTTTTGACCAATTTTGCCTATAATTGACAATTGTCCCGTTAGGTTTGCCGAAGGATATACATTGCCATCCTTTATATCTATAGCCACGCTGGAATTGCGTTCCAATTGCATTTCACCTAGAAAGACAGGAGTTTTATAATTGCTGTTGATTCCTACTTCAAGGCCATAACCGTTTGCCGCTATGTAGCCTGAATAATCCATGGGTTTCTCAAAAATTGGAACAGCAATATCACCAGCCAAAGAGCCACCGATTAAGGAATTTCGGGATAATGAGATACTCACATCTTCTATGGTAAAGGCCCATTTCCCGGCAGCCCCATCCCCAGTCTTCAAAACATTTTCGGCAAAGAAAGTGCCCGAGACCCCCTGACTATCCAGTATCAAATCCTGTGCACCGAATTCTACGCGACCCTCGGATTTTTTGGTGTCCTCAATTCCTTTAGGCAGCATCACACTTATTTCCTTGGCATAAAAGCCTCGCCAAAGTTCGCGTTGACCACGGGTCAATACCTCACTATAATCTTTTGGGAATTTTATTCCTGTTGCATTGCGACTGTCGCTTAAGTCCAATACTGCACTTTTTATATTGAATCCCCATCCCTTTAAGCCCCTAACTTCAAATTGGGGGAGAGATACCTCTGTTAACAAATCGTTCCAGCCATTGGCTTTTACGCTAAAGGATGCGCCTACATAACACTTGTTGTTTACAACATCCGAGTCCTTTAAATATTTGTTATCCGTGCTTTCACCACAGACATAATTTCCTCCACTGGTTATGGGGAGGAGAATGTTTCTGGAAATTCGGAGGTCGGCCTCAAGGCCTATGGATTTTAACCCGGCGCAGTCGAACTCTACGAAGGATTGATCCCCAAAGGCTCCATTTTTTAAGTCTATACCACCCTTAAGGGTAAGTAACCAGTTGTCACCGTTCAGAGGAATGGCCTGATCGCCCAACAAGACCAATTTCATATCGCCCAGTAGGGCACCATCATGGGAGAGTTTTATGCCTTCTCCACCAAAATATATTTCCCTACTTGGTTCCCCATTAGGGCCTTTAACGGGAATGATCATTTTGGCCCAGGCCTTGAATTCTGCATATTGCGGTTTAAAATGTACTTGGGTAATGGCTAGTTCTACACGGTTGCCGGAGGTGGAATCTTTTTTGCTTAGTCCCACAGGAAGCTCCAATAATTCTTTGCCTGTAATAATATCGACAAAATTGCCCAATTCCTTTACCGCCTCAAAAGCTCTTATGGCTTGGGCCACAAGGGTGTCCGCTTTGGGGTTTCTGGAAAAATTAGTTGAAATATATTCGGGAGTAAACTCAGGTTTAAGGTTGGCGAAGGAAACATTGAAGTTATTGTTTTCCGCCAGTTTTTGGTCTAGAGAAGGAAAGGAGCGGACGCTTTTTTCTTCTGCTGTAGTTGCTATTGAACTATTGTGCCTTCGGCCACGCTCAGGCTCCGTTGGGATAACGAAAACTGATCTTTCACCAGCATTGCCCATTCTTGCCATGGCCATTTGCTGTAAATTGGCCAAATGTTTTGGGTCTACTTTAAGTATTTTGGTGGTGTCTTTATCTTTTGGGTTTAGGGTGTCTTTGGAGATGGTAATTAAGGCTTTTAAGAGACAAACCTCGGCTTCGCTACCCGTACTCAGAATGGACTCAGTACAGTACTCAAGAGGGGAGTTGGTTGGTCCAGCCCATAGTAGGCCGCAACATAGGAATAGGATGATATGTATGTAGTTTTTATTCATAATTCTTGATTATGATTGATTATTTTAACTGGGCTTACTTTAGTTTTCCTTCCTGATAGTTTCTTCCTTTTAAAAGCTCCGCAAAGTCTCCCGACTTTGAGGGCTGTTACTATTCATTTCTATTAAATGACGATGGTCGTAAAACATTTATTATTGGATTTGCCGCTAACTCAATATTACTCAATACCCCTTTGCCATCTATATAATTGGTGGCGCTGGAATAGAGATAATGTGATGCCTTTTCCACAATTCCCGCACGTACTGGGTTAAGATGTATGTAATCTAATTTTGACCACAGGAACTTTTCAGAATATATTTCCTCAGCATGGTTCCCGTATCGCCAGAATTGATAGTTTTTGTTCCGAGAATGGGTTTTAGTCGCTTTTTTGAAACGTTCCAGCATCCATTCGCTTCTACTTTCCGGCTTTGTATTTATTTCTTTTAGTATTGTCGTTGCAGTGAATTTTTTAAAATCGCGAATTAAGTCAGATAGTTTTCCATCTTTTGATTGCATAATTAGATGGACATGGTTGCTCATGATTACATATCCATAAAGGATCATGCCTCTTCTTTTTATGCAATAGTTGAGAGAATCAATAACCACATCCTTATAACTCTTGTTTGTAAAGACATCAATCCAATCTACTACTGTGGCAGTTATGAAATGAGTTTTTTCCTGATCTCTGATTATGTAGCCTTCTTTCATGTGATTTTCTTTTCTGTCTTATACTATTCGTTTTTTTTTGGCCCATTTTATTCTCCACTCCTAATTGTGGCCTGGATAGCTCAAAGTCTGGAGACTTTGCGCAGCGGGCGTGACGCTCGCGCTAGCAGGGGGTCACAAATTCTGCTAATTTGATATTTTCTAATTTCGGATAAAATATTTTTTGATAAATGTCACATAATAGTCAATTAGCTCAGTACACAAGGTTAATCTCCATTTAGAATCTTGTTCAGGAATACTTTTTAATATTGAATTATATATTAAATAGCCCAGCTGTATTTGATTGTTGTCGTAATAGAGACTCAACTCCAATAAACCTCTATCTTTCGTAAAGTGAATTTTATTTAAATCTTTTACAAAAGAAATCTGGAAATTATTATTGGGTTGATTTTCGTATACAGCATCCATCTCATGCCAATCAGGAAAACTTTTTTTCATTTCACCTCGGATGTAGGTTATGTAGCCTATGTTATCTTTTAATTTTTTTACCATTCTAATTTCCAATATTGATCGTACCGGACAAATTTTGCTGATTTGCCATACTTTTCTTTTACAAAATTCTTTATAAATTCCTCCGCTGGCGCGAGCGTCACGCTCGTGCCCATAATATGCATCTGAACTTTTATCCTTTTCCTCATAATTCCAACAAACCTAAATGAATGCCTTCATTATCTATTTTTAAAACCGAGTCATCCTCCGCATAGTTCCTTGCACTGCTATATTTCCAATCCACCGGGTCCGTAACAAAACCTTGTTCTACGGGGTTGTTGTGGATATAATTAATTTTTTGTTTGATAACTTTTCCACTCCAAAGTTCAATAGGCTTATTATGCTGTTGCCAAAATTGTCTTTTACTTATATTGCTATTTTTCTTGCCAGCCCGTTCCATCATCCATAGCAGCCACTCTTTTCTGCTTTCTTGTGGATTTTCTTCGATAGCTTTAATCATTTTTTTTGAGGTAAAACCTTTAAAATCCCTTAAAAGTCCCGAAGGATTATCATTTCCGGACCTAAAAACTAAATGAATGTGGCTTGGCATAAAACAAAAGGCAAAGACTTCCATGCCCTTTTTTGCCCTGCAATGGTCTATTGCTTCATGCAATATTGAAAAATATGTTTGCCTTGTAAATACATCTATCCAATATACGGTCGCGAAGCTTACGAAGTAGGCCGCGGTTGGGTTTTGGAATTTGTATTTTCTGCTCATCCTTTTTTATTAACTACCATTTTTTACTTATTCATTCTCTGTGCTTTTCACTGTTGACGGCACGAGCGTGACGCTCGCGCTAGCGGGGAATTATCTTAATCGGCTAGTTCCAAAAACATCTGATAGAGTTCTTCAATTTTTTGATTTACTTCTGGTTGTTTATAAACTTTTAAACTGGGTATTTTGTTAGGTTGTATCATTTCTATGTAACTCCTAAATGCCTCATTAATTTCTGACTTAGTAGGAAATATAATTTTCTTCTTATATGGAGATGCATCAATTATCTCCAATTGATTTTCGCAAAATAGGAGTAGATCTTCTGTGAGGTGTTTTTGCTCATTGTTGATTTTATAACTCGCAGCTTGGATATAAGGGATTACTTCTCTTATCTTTGAGTATAAATTAATTTCGCGTAATGGCTGGGAGACGTCAAAACTTTCTTCACGATATTTAGCTATTTGAAGAATTCGATTTGATTGTTTGTTATCTTCCTCGGCCAATCCCCAATCAAAAGCTCTCCTGATTTCCTGCACAATTTCAAGTCTCATTTCCATTTTTTCCTTTTCTCTTGCATTTGTAATTTCCATTTCTTTTCTTAAATGTTTTTTTAAATTGCTGATAATAGAGTCGATATACTTTAATATTTGTTTATCTTTCATTAGTCTATTAGTTTTAGTGTTATTTTTGTAAAGGGATTTTTTTGAGAGAATGACGGATCATTAATAAGAAAATCGTCAACAATATTGATTACCTTAAAGTTTTGACCACTCAACAATAATACTTCCATTTCGCCCGGAAGACAGGATATTTTGCATATGTTAGAGCCATTTGCATTTATTATTTCCAAAACAACATCATACCCATAGCGATAGCTGAACCTATATGCTGCAATTTCAATGCTTGTTGAAGTAGATTTAAAATCTTTAAAAATTATATTATCCCCTATTTTCCAGTTGTTAATGTTTTTAACTTCTTCTCCTGTAATGCCCCTAAACACTTGATTATGAAAACTGTTGGAAAGTTTAGATAATCCTGAACTTAATAGTTCATTTAATGCCTTGTAATAATCGTCCAACTTACCATCTCTTAACTGAGAATTTAGTTCGTAATGAATCTTAACTCCCTTTCTCGACATATCACTTGTATATACTTTAATAGCAGTCAATTCGTCGATTGACAGGTTTGGGAACTTAGAGGTTAGTTCACTGGATATAACCTCTGTTCTTTGTGTAATAACAAAAGTATCATTTAGAAATATTGATAAGTTGGAACTGGGATTATCCAATATTTCAGCCCATTTGGAATATCCTCCAGAATGCATAATTTCTTGGGCTATATCATCTATACTCTTTCCCAGGTTATAATCAAGATATTTGCTCAGCAGTTTGAGTTCTCCGTTTTTTCCAATTCTAATGGCGCCATCCACATTGACCCTTCTCAATACTTCCCAAGCCTCTAGTAATTTGGGATTATTGGCAACAGCCTTTGCAAAGTCAATATTGGCTAAGTCCGTATCTAGAACTTTAAATACTGTTTCATCAAATTCCAATTTTTTTATGAATTCTCCTATTTGTTTGGTCGCGTTGTCGGAGAATTTCAATAACGAATAGTTTCCAGTATCAATTTTTATTATTTTACCAATGTTTTTAACGCTTGTGACATATACAAAAGGTAAGGTGGATGCAAAAGAGATAGCAGCATTTTGCCCGTCGCCTTCCCATGTGTACCATGCACCGTTTATGGCATCAAATAGTTCACCTGCTACTGGTGTCATGCCTGCTGTATCCAATAATAAATGTCCAGCTTCGGAAGAATAAAGCATACCGAAGAGATATTTAAGGTCTTCGGTGGTATTCACATCATAAAAGGGTTCTTTTGTCAATTGCCATAATCCATTGCCCTTGTTATACTGATATGTTTGAACTTGACCATTTTCACCATCAGCAATAGTGTATATATATACCAAATCTCCATTTGTAGATTGTGACAATCTTAAAAACCCACCACTTCCGAAATAATTATAATAACCAAAAATGTACTCTGTAAATGAGGAATAATCAATTTTGCGAAGGCATGTTTCGTAGTTTTGATCTTGTATTTTTAAAAGATCTGCAGGCCCATCAAAATCCCATTTGGTAACAAGAGGCCCAGTACCCGTTTTATTAATATCAATGGGAATAAATTTACCTTCAAACAATAAGTGGGAGCAGCCCAAGCCACTATCTATAGATCTTACTAATATATTGTTATTGTCCGGAAGTTCCGGAAACTGATATGGCTCATCTTCCTTTGCCCTTTTATATCCAGTAAAATCAGATTCTCGATTGTATCCAAGATAAATTCCTTTAGCAGGCCCATCTGGAATTGAGAAACTGGCTAAAACTCCATAAGCTGTTATAGGTTTGCTTTTAACTTTATAAAATGCAGGAATTGCCTCCTTAGGCAATGCAACAGGTATGCCAGCAGGGGAAACATATACAAAAGAACTATTTTTATTTGAAACATTATCGATTTGTATTAAATCGGTGTGTTCGAAAGCTATATCTGAGGAGGAAATCTCCCCATCCTCCTCATCTTGAAATACATAAAATTTTAAGGCAGGGTCGTGAATCTGGGCCCAATGCATATGGGGTAGTATAGTCCCACCATTATAGTCCATTAGCCAGTCGGTCTTCTCACGAATGTCCTCACCATATTGGCCGAATGGGTGTTGTAAGGCGAAAATACCATGCCCGAGTTCGTGGGCGAGTACCTTGCCCTTATCGCCACCCTTGCCTTCTTCATCTGCACTGCCACTAAATACAAAGCCCATTTGCCGTTGTAAGGGCATAAAGCCTGCAATGGAGCGGGAAGGGGTAATATCACCAAAGACCAGAATATAATAGGTGTCGTTTTTATACCCAGGAAGTTTTTTTGCAGCACTTACCAGTTGTTTTTGTTCATCGTTATAGGCCGCAGCCCATGCGCTTTCACCTACATCCAATCCGTTAGTGCCTAAGATATCTTTATCAAAACTTAACGCCAGTGTTTCTTGAAAATCAATTTTGGCTACACCTTGATTAAAGATGTTGGTGACCGTATTTTCAATATCACCTAGAGAGGCATTATTTACCGATACCAAGGCTACTTTTACTGCCCTTTCGGTCAAATGCCAAAGGGTAAAGGCCCCGGCGGTCAGCTGTTTGGTCCTGTCCGTCATGGAGGGCACTACGGCATAGATGATTTCATTCTCGAAAGTGTAACGACCTTTGAGGGTTAGCCGAATAGTATTATTGCCTCTAATTTCAACAGGGATTTTTTCACCCTGTTTTGTTTTAAACACAATACTATCCAATGCATATTGGTTGCTGCCTGTTTGTTCTATTATGGCATCAACATAAGCTGTCTGGCCATTTTCAACGGCCTGATGAGCCAAAGTGTAATAATTACCATCTGCATCTAGTATGGTGGTGTATTCCTTTTTTATACTGGCATTTGTGGTATTAGGTATCTCGTCAAAACTAAAATCGCCTGGCACCTCTTTGAATGTTATCTGGATATCCTTTGCTGTCAAGCGTTCCAGTTGCCCGTTCGTGGATATGCCTTCCACATTATTGGAGGTTACGGCCCCTCCAGAATCAATTTGCCCACCTACGGTAATATTGCCTCCGGCATCAATATGATAGATCTGGCCTTCACCATCAACCACTACTTTGTCATCACCCAAAGGTTCCGAGATAGAGGCTTCATTTTCCGGATTGGTTATGGTCACCATTCCGTCCTTTATTTTAATGTAATTTCCAACACTGTCTCTTGGAATCATGAAGTTGACCCGCATTTCATCAAGGTCATTGTCACCTTCAAAGGGTTCTGATACCAAATCGCTTACCGTATCTACCGTCTCCACCACCTCATCCACATCGAGAATACTTGCTAAGTTGGGGTCATAGACCGTAACCACGGTGCCCTCGGACATTTGCTTATCCGTATTGATCTGCACATTGGTGAATTCTACACCAACTTTTATATTGTTCAAATAGGGAATGGTGACATGACCTTTGCCTGTAAACCGGCCATTGCTACCACTTACCTCCAGGACATGTATAGGAAAATCCCCGGCTACAAAACTTTCGCCTGTACTTAATTTGGGAAGGGGTTCCTTATTCGTGAGGCTAAAATTGGGGGTAATACCACATTGATATACACTTGCTTCATTATCGGCTAAAAAGGTGGTGAACTGTTTGGCCATGCTCCAGTCGCTACCGGTAACCACGCATTTTTTCTGCAACTGATATTCGTAAGTAGTACCGGCCTTGAGATCCCAAAGTGTAAGTTGATTTGTATTGGTCTTGCTTAAAAACCACTCGTTTGTATTGCCTTTTTGTCTATAGCGTATGGTATATTCGGGAACATCTGTAGTAAAATCATCCCAAAAAATATTGGAATTGGTGCTTCCTTTTACCTCATGGTTTATAACGATTGGCAAGTCGCATGACCCGGCATAGCTAAAGGAGAATATCTCGCTATAGCCCTGATTTTTAAATAGTCCAATTTCTTCCGCACCCTGTTTCGCTTTTGCCTGTATTCGCCATGCGTAATTTTTACCCGATAGCAGTAGAGGGTCTGCTGGTCCATATACATATGTGGTCGAAGTAGTGATGGTCTGAAATATTGGAGGGGAGCTCAAAAAGGCAGCTTGGGGATCTATTTGGGTGTCCCAAATTTCCACTAAGCTTAATTCGTATTCTACGTTGCTAACGTTAATACTCCTAGGTGTCCATTGGAAAATTATATTCTGAGGGTTGTTCTCGGCTACTAGGGTTTTGTTCCTTGGGGATATTAAAAACGGAGGTTCGTTCTGGAAGACTACACTTATGGCACAGCTTTTTTGGGAAAGGCGGTTGCCGGTAAGAACATCATAAACCTCATAACAAAACTGATATGCCCCTTCGGGTATGGCTTGTCCATAGACATTGGTTGAAATGCCCGTTATATTTTCATAGCGGAAATAAGGTGCCAGCTCTGCATTGGTCAGAACCAACGGGATACCACCTTCCAAGAATAAGGGACTTGCGCCAACTACCACATCATTACTCTGGAATGAAATTCCGTTGCCTTGAAAATAGGTCTTCAGCCGTATTTCACGATTGCTGATATCTAAATCGTTCAGTATTATTTGAAGCCGAAGTGGACTGTTTGTGGTGCTGGCATCGGCATATTGTGTAAAGTAAATGGGTGGTGGTGGGCTAACCTGTGGAATTAATTGTACGGGAAAGGATTGGGCACTTACAAACAAGCAGTTTATTGTTATCAGAAGCCAAAGGAACCCTTTCACTAAACCACCTAACTTAAACGTTTTTGAACTGGAGGAAACAGTGGAATTCCAGTTGATAATAGCAGAACATTCCTGTTTCCATACGTTTGCGCACAACCAATTTAAAGGGTAATTCCCTATAAATTTGGTAAGTATTAAAACATACAAGCGTATAAGTTTTGCCATACAATATTTATATCCACTCGGATAATAAAATTATTGGCCAATAGGGGGGGTAGGGCCTTAATTCTTGTTAATATATCTCAATTCAAAATCATCAGGATTTACAAGGCCCAAGGATTTTTTGTAATAAAAATCAATAATCCCGTTTTCTAAATAATCTTTCAATTCATCTACATCTTGACTTTGGTCATAAATTTCGAATGATCTTATGGAGGCCTGTCTTTTATAATCCTTTAAATATCCATCAGGTTCCTGAACAACATCAATAGAATTGAATTCTGTGAAAATCCTTTGCATCCAACGGTGGCCTACCAATTTTTGCAATCGCTCTTGCCGCTCTTCCAAAAGTGCCTTAAAAGTCGACTTTTCTTCTTCGGATGCCTCAATTTCCCCATCTTTTTTATTCAAGGGGTGTTCGTCTACCTTCACCTTGGTCTCCACAAAACTATTTTCCAAGGTCAGGTCTATTTTGCGCATATCGAACTTAATCTTTTGTATAACAGCATATAGGGCATCATTGTAGGTGGTCAAGAAATCTTGAAAGGAGTAAAGTTCCTTTAAAAATGTAATGGCATTTTCCTTATAGGCTTGCTCTTGATTTTGTTCTTTTACCAAGGCCAATAAAATGGTCAGTTCGTTTTTTTTGAATTGTGGAATATCCGCAAATTGGGAACTTTGGAATACATTGGATAATTGTCGGTTTAATTCGGGCATGGTGCCACTGTAGGTGACATTCCTGTAGCGGAAGCTCAGGGTATTTTCGCTAATACCTATAGGGTTTGCCTGTGGCGAGCGTGCTCCAGGATCCAAATTTAGTTTGAAGTTATCAAATGCATAACTATACCCTAAGGTAATGGTGAGGTCTCGACCTGTGTTTAGAGTAGAATTTCGAAAAAGTGCCAAAAAATTTAGGCTAAGGTTGTGCTTTTTCAACAGGGCATAATTACTACCCAATCTAAAATTATATATGTTGTTCTGTTGCTGGCCGTTGGCATAGGATGTGTTGTAGGAGGTAGAGAGATGGGTACGGAGTTGTTTCTCAAAAAATTGCTTGCCAATTGCCAAGGTCGGACCCAAGGTAAGGCTGTTGTCGGTAGTACCTATCGTATTATAAGAGGTGTTTGCGGCTAAGGTAATCGTCAGATTCTGTTTGGGATAACCTAGGGTGTAACCTGCCATACCGTTATAAAAGGTATTATTTCCTCCTTCAATACTTTGGCCTTCTTGCTGATTGTTGGAATTTTGGTACACCAAATTAAGGTTGGTATTATATTGTTTGTTTTCGGTCTTCTTAATTATATAGTTCATTCCTAGGTTGGCATTCTGTGAGATTTGCCTATAATTCAGGGTATCTATATTATCGAATTCACCTACTTGGTTGATATAGTCGAATTGGTCCCGAATATTGGTATAGGATTGAAAGTTGGAATATCCAGCATTGATTCCCAAACGTTCCGATGCTGTATAATTGAGGGTAACAGCACTCACTATACGTTGTTGATCGGAGGTTTTGGCATTGTCAAGATTGTCCTGTTGAAGCCCTGCGTTCACACTAAGGTTTACTTTGTTATTAAACAAGGTCTGACTCGCATTTAGGGTAATATTTTCTAGGTCATTATTAAAGTAGTAGGCACCCAAAGTCTTGTATTCAGGGTCTATGCGCTCGTAGCCTGCGCCCACGGTGCCATTACCGGCAGGATAGCTAAAAGAGGCATTTAAAGCATTGTAATAATTGGTGCTGATATTCTCTTTGAGCAAAAAAGAAAGAAGCCCGTTCGATGCCGGGGCGTCGGTTAGCCTAGTATCTTCCGTAACTCCAGAAATGGCGTATTCAATTCTTATTTGGGCCTTGTCCAATAATCGGAATTCCGATTCGAACGAAAGTACGGCATTATCTTTAGGGGTAAGTCCCAGTTCTACAGGGAAAGGATTTCCCAAGGAATTTTCATCATCGTTTGCCTTAAAAAGGATAACACCCAATTTCATAAAATCGAAATCATAGGCCGTTTTTATTCCGTAGCCAATACGCTTATAGGCAGTAAGTGCTCTTGGTTCCTCGGGATTGTATTCCGTTGCTTTAAGAAAGCGACCGTACATGGCACTGATCTGGAATTTCCCTTCGGGATTTAACTCGATTCCGCCTCCAGTAAACTGGTGTCCGCTTAGGGTATATGGGGAGAAGGTCATGCTTACATCTCCGATGTGCGCGGTGGCCCATTTGTACGATGGGTGAAGGCTTAAGCGATTAAATTTAAAGGGATTTGGGAAGTTAAAATCTTGATTGGAGTAGGTAAAGGAAAGTGGAACATTATATAGTCCGGCCAGATTGAGGTTGAGGTTACCTGTGAGATAATAGGTGAAATTCCGTCTGTTGGCATTACCATCGTAATAGACGGCATTTGCAGAAATCCCTCCATTGTACCGCACCCACTTTTCCTTGCCCAATTGGTCAAAATTGATACTCTGGGAAAAACCAAACGTACAGCACATAACAAAAGGGCATATAAGTTTGAACAATGGCGTGTTCTTAGAGTTTTAAAAATAAGTTAAAATTTTAATTTTAACATAATTTTTTCGACGAACTACCTCTTGTTATTTGTAGGACTCCTATTTTTTATTTATCAGATTATTCTTATTAGGGGGTATAGAGGGTAACGCCTTAAATTTTGAAGGTGGAAATAGGTAGTGGAATTTATTTGTGATTTAGTGAATTGAGGGGGGCTATCATTGGATTTTAATGGGGGAAATCAAAATACCGTTATGAACCGATTGTGATACTTTAATAACCTATGTACACTCCATTGCCTAATCATGATTGTTGTTGCCTTATGATTATAACGGCACAAAGTCAAGAGACTTTGCGCAGCTGTTTAGTTTAGCTTTTGATCAATTGTTTTTTAATTGGTCATATCTGTTTTCGAGGACATTAAGATAGGCTTTTTTCATTTTGTTGGTTAGGAATGATTTATTAATCCATTCAATGGCTTTTGGTTTATTATTTATTATGCGATTAAAGGCCCCTTCAATTTGCTTAGGAGTTAGACCCATGCCGTTGCCAAATTGAACAAAATGTTTCTTTTTAAGTTTTTTCCTTTTTCCATCAATAGTAAGTGCTAGCTCTTCCTCATCACCAGGGTTTATAATGGAGACGTTAAGTAAGTCATAGGCAGGGGCCAGTACCCATCCCGAAGGGCTTTCTATCATTGAAAAGTTCTTTAAGTGCATATCATTGTTTCCAGTAAGAAAGGAAAATAAGGTTAGTTCAAAATAAAAGATCTTATCAAGAAATGTATTGGCTGAATAGCTGCCAATGGCTTTGCCAATTTTTTCCATAGAGCTTTTATATTTATCGAATGCCTCTGTAATCTGAAACATATCTATCATGTGGATCTTATCTCCCGTTTCTTTCCGGTCAACACGTTTTGTTATATAAGAGAGTTCTCCTGATGCAAGACGGATCAATGAAGATTGGACTACCGAAATTCCAAAGGTTTCCGCTATTCGCATAGTTACATGTTCGTTTTCGGGCATTGCGGGAAAGTTATCGGATGGAGGTTTAAAAATGTACAGTCCGCCCAAAGCTCCAACCACAGTAAGTCTAGAATGCGTTTCGCCCTTTGTTTCCTTTACTAATGTCATTGATAATTTCGCTTGGACACCTGGTACCGAGATACTACGTTCTACCACACTTTTGGCAAGTTCATTCATTTGAAAGATAGAGTATTCTATTACGGGAGGTGTTGGTGTACCAAAGAATTCTCTTGAACATTTTTCATGAAAATCTTTCCCTTCCTCTATAGAATTGTAACAATATAGACATCTATTCTCCATCATTTTCTGCAATTGGTTCAACACTTACCGCACCGATGCAATTCTGACAACAAGCCAGCAATAACCCCATACGATCGTTTCGATTTATCTTCCAGTTTTTCGAAGCTATGTCCAATAACCATCCTTCGGGAATCAATCCTTCAAAAAATGGAAAGAGTTGTTTATCGGTATACGGTACATGGGTCACGGGCATTGTGAATGTGATGAAATCATCTTGATGTTCTTTAACATATTTCTCCTCATATTGGAAAACGTATTCTCCTTCATTGGTCTCTGTAATAATCCCTGCCAAATTATCTTTATAATATACCCTTCCCCGTCTCATTTACTCAATTCTTTTTGGTTTACAGGACCTAATACATGTCCAAACATTCGTAGAACGAGATTTACCTTATCCAAATTAAGATTAGTTTTGCCCTGTTCAATTTTGCGCACTACCGTTAATGCAACGCCTGCACGTTCCGCGAATTCTTCCTGGGTAAGATTAACTTCTTTTCTGCGTTCTTTCACAAATTCCGATAACTGTTTCATTATATGTAATTAGATATAAAATTGCATAAACATACTTAATTATATGTAAATAAATATAAAAGTAATAAAAAATTATTAATTATATCTTTTTACATATAATTGTTTTCTTGATTTGAGTTAATAAGTTTTTCGATATTCCTCAGTTGACTTGTAGCATTGGTCAGGCACTTGACTTAATGAACTATTCATTTTTAGTTTTTAGGAAGGAAAACTTGACCAGCGCATCTCAATAAGTGTGCACCTTTACGTCCTTGAACATGTACGAATTACTGCTTATAATTAGGTTCTTACCGCTTGTAGTGGTCACATTTTTAATGATTATTTCCTCTGCTGGCGCTCGCACTAGCGGGGCGGTATAAACTTGACAACTGTGAACGGGCTATGGCTGACTCGAGCTAGCAGCGAAAAGCTGATTTTGGCAATGGTTAATTTACTCCAAAACAATCAATTTCCAATCCTGTCCCCCGGCATGGTAGGTTTTTAAATCCCTAAACCCCACCGCATAATGGGCCTCCAACGAACGCAGGTTGGTGGCGTCCACCTCGGTGATGATGCTGTTAAATTCTGGATGTACGGCATTTTTCATGGTTTCGTACAATTTTCTAAAAATACCCTGTCGCCGGTATTCCTTGTCTATACAGATCTGCCCCATGGCTATATAGGATTTGGTTTCGGGTACCACGGAAGCTATCTCCAAAAACATGGGCTTCAATACCTCAATGTCATTGCCAAAACTGGGGTGCATGCAAAGGGCATAACCCACTACCTTTTCTTGGTCTAGGGCAACGATATGCGGGCAAGCTGCGTTCATGTCGGCCAATTGTTGCAAGCTGTGGGAAACCGTAACAAATCCCTCTTTTTCCTTTTCACCAGAACTTACGTTAGTGATCAAATTCTTTTGTTGCAGGCTCAGTATTTGTTGTAATTGGCCGTCCTTGGTGCAACTTGTGCAGATTACCCCCATATTATTCCACTTTTAACCAATCTTTTCTATTTTTTAACTGCTGTTTACTGGGTTTTTCCCCTTCCTTCTCAATAAATTGTATGGTGTAGGCAGGGTTTCTAGCGAGTACAACAGAAGTAGTTTTTGGAAGGCCATGGCGGGTATAGGCTACCTGCAAGGTGTCGCCTACCTTAAATTGTCCTATAACCTCCCCTAAATTCTGATTTGCGGTCAAGGGAATATTGTTAATGGCCGTGATTACGTCACCTGCATCCAAACCTGCATTGTAGGCCGGACTCCCTATGGGGGTATTCCGTTGAATAATACCGGCACCAAATTGGTTGATGCTTACACTGGCCCCAAAATAGGGTTTGTCGGTGGCCTGCTTTAAAGCTACTCCAACGGCCGCAAATAGCTCCTCGTAATTGGGCATGCCACTTTTGAAGATGTAGCGATCAAAGAAAGTATTTCCAAATTCTTTGCCAGCATATTGTCCCAAGGTTTCCTGAAGGTCGCCCACCGTATAGGGCACTTCTTTTTTGCCATAGGTCTGCCAGACCAATTTCATATAATCGTCCAAATTAAGTCCTTTTTGTCGCAACGAAAGATCCAGGGCCAGTCCCAAAACACTGCCATAGGAATAATAGGAAACAAAAGTATTTTCCCTGTTCACCGGATCCACAGAAGTGGCAGCGTCCACAAAAGGAGCCTGATAGCTCATTTCTATAGGGTTAAAGAATTGAAGCGCCGGGGAGTTCCAAACATAGTTGAAAGTGCCCCTAAGGCCCTCTATGTATTCTTCCGGGGTAATGATTCCGGCGCGACAAAGGATGAAATTCGTGTAATAACTGGTAAAACCCTCGGCAAACCATAGTTCCCCGCTCATATTGGCCTCTGCAAAATTGAAGGGCTCCAAGGCCTCAGGTCGAATTCGCTCTACATTCCATCCATGAAAAAATTCATGGGCCACCGTGCCTATATTGTTCTTCATACCCCCTTCGGCCAGGCCTTCCCTATCCGTAAGAATGGTAGAATTCCTGTGTTCCATGCCGTCCCCGGAGGCATTGGGGATATAGCATCCTAGAAAGGTGTATGTTCCATAATCGTAGTTGGGAAGTTCGCCAAAAACCGCTTTCTCTGCCAAAACCACTTTTTTTACCTGCTCAAAATAGGTGTCCAACTCGGCTTCCGTACCGTTGTGGTGCAGTACAAACTGTATGGTTTGGGGAGTGCCATTGTCGTCCACCACAAATTGACGAATTCCGTAGTCGCTGATCTCCGTAGGGCTATCCATAAAGTACTGTAGATGGGGCGCCGTATAGGTAGTGCCCGAGACCTTGGGCATTTGGGTGGCCACCTTCCAGTTGAGGTCTTCCCGCACCTTGAAATCCACCTCTATTTTCCGATCGCTTAAATTGGCCACGTACATAAAAGTGGCAGGAATATTCAAATGGGCATGGGTCTCATCGATCTGTGCGTAAGTGCCATCCCCACGGTTGGCAAACAGGGTATAGCTTATGTTCACATGCCCGTCATGACCGCTGATATCCCATTCATAGGGATTGGGCCTATGTACCTCCAAGGCCTTTCCCTTACTGTCCGTAGCCTTGAAATTGTATACATTTTTTGCAAACTCGTGCAGGGCATAGCGTCCAGGGGAGGAACGGCCCATACGCACGGAAAGAACGCCGGCTTCCAGTTCTGGAAAGGTAGCGGTGATTTCAGCCTCGTGATGTACGGCATTTTCAAAGGATATAGTGTAGCGGTTGGTTTGTCCCTGCAGGTTTATGCATAGGGCAAGGAATAAAAGGCTAAGGCATTTTATTTTCATATTGTTCGATATAGATAATTATTCAATATTGGGAGAAGCGGCAATTTATTACTTCCCCAATAATATTCCACGGCTTTTAATAACGAATATACTATTTAAATACAGGATATACTACATTTGCAATATGACGGAATTCCCAAAAAAATTGAAGGCAAAACTCACGGAAAGGCGGGACAATAATGCCCTTCGGAAGTTACCAATGCCCAAGGGCCTGATCGATTTTTCTTCCAATGATTATTTGGGACTTGCCGGGAATGAGGCCATATTTATTAAGGCGTCCAAACTTTTGGAAAAAAAAGGTGCTAGAGCCAATGGCGCTACAGGATCCAGATTATTGACAGGTAATTATAATCTTTATGCCGAGTTGGAAGAGGCACTGTCCAGTTTTTTTGGCTCGGAATCGGCATTGGTCTTCAATTCGGGATACGATGCCAACATAGGGTTTTTTAGTGCCGTGCCACAACGGACAGATGTTGTTTTTTATGACGAACTCTCCCACGCCAGTATCCGTGATGGTATTGGGATGGGCCGTGCACAGAGCTATAAGTTTAAGCACAACCAATTGGAAGATCTAAGTCGGCAGATAGACCGTGCCCGGGAAAACAAAATCGATAGCGATATTTATGTGGTTACGGAGTCGGTCTTTTCCATGGATGGGGATACCCCGGATTTAAAAGCATTGTCAGTATTGTGCCTTTCCAAAGGGGCCTATTTGGTGGTGGATGAAGCCCATGCAGTTGGGGTATTTGGTAATAGGGGAGAGGGACTTCTAAATGAATTGGGATTGCAGGACATGGTATTTGCCAGGGTTGTCACTTTCGGCAAGGCCATGGGCTGCCATGGTGCAGCGATTCTGGGGAGCGATGTGCTTAAGAGTTATTTGGTGAATTTTGCACGTAGCTTTATTTATACTACCGGAATGCCCCCACATTCCTTGGCAACGATATTGGCGGCTTGTGAACATTTATCTGCCCCAGGCGTTGAGCAGCAGGAGCTTCGGGATAATATCGGTTTTTTTAAGGATCAATTGAGGGCCCATGAGCTTGAGGCCTATTTTATTCCGAGTAATTCTGCCGTGCATTGCTGTCTGGTAGAAGGCAATGAAAAGGTAAAAAAATGGGCGCAACACATACAGGAAAAAGGCTTTGACGTAAAACCAATTCTTTCCCCTACAGTGCCAAAAGGCCAGGAAAGATTGCGGTTTTGTTTGCACAGTTTTAACAGGGAAAATGAAATTAAGGATGTACTTTTAATATTGTCAGATTTATTTGATTAGAACATGAACCAAGAATTTTATACCCTGGTTGCTTTTGAATATGTAGCCGACGTTCAAATCCTAAAAGGCCGATTGGAGGCGGACGGTGTCCCAGTTTTTCTTAGGGACGAGAATACGCTAAATTCCGACCCCCTGATCAGTAATGCCATAGGCGGTGTGAAGCTGCAGGTGTATTATTCCGATAAGGAAAAGGCCACCGAAATTTATAATGAGGTTAGGGCATATGCCGTAGATGACCAAGGTAATTTAAGGAGCTGCCCCAATTGCAAGGCAGAGAGAATGGAGATATATTATAACAGGAAGGGGCTTTTTTATAAACTTTTTCCATTTTTTGAAAAAAGAAAGTATAAATGTCTAAATTGTGAATTTATAACAGAACCGAGCTAGAATGAAACAATTTTTTGTAACAGGAATATCAACGGATGTAGGAAAGACAATCGCCTCGGCAGTAATGGTCGAAGCCTTGCAGGCAGATTACTGGAAACCGGTCCAAACAGGGGACGATTCCGATAGTGAAACGATTTCCGAATTGATCTCCAATACCAAAACCGTAATACACAAGAGTAGTTATTCCCTAAAGGCACCCGTTAGTCCTCATGCGGCCGCTGCTTTGGAAGGGGTGTATATAGATCACAATAAAATACATGAGCCTAAAACGGAGAACCATATGGTCATAGAAGGGGCAGGTGGCGTTTTGGTGCCGCTGAACGATTCCGATACCATATTGGACATTATTATGCCCACCTATCACGTAATTGTAGTGGTAAAGCATTATTTGGGAAGTATAAACCATTCCTTGCTGACCATTAAATGGCTCTTGCTAAAAGGGTATGATGTTGCCATACTTTTTAATGGGGAGCCCAACGAGGCCTCAGAGGATATTATTACCAAGATAACCAAAGTTCCTGTCTTGGGTAGAATAGGTCAAGAAGCCTCCCTAACCAAGGATGTTGTCAAGAAATACGCTGAAGAATTACGTCCCGCCTTAATGGCATTGTAAAATCTTAGGTCGATGCAATGTTTGCTTTAATCTGACTAAGATTATGGTATGGTTGTCCCCCTTAAATGAATTGGGATCGGGATAGTGTTTTTAGTCATTATTCCCCATCTTTGCACCTCTATTTAAAAAGGATATTCAATTGAAAAGTCTTTCGGAAAGGGATCAAAAGCACCTTTGGCACCCACTTACGCAACATAAACTGCACCCCAAAATGCTTGGCATTGTTAAAGCGAAAGGGGCAATCTTATATGATGAGCAGGGCAAGGAATATATTGATGGTATATCTTCTTGGTACACCAGTGTCTATGGTCATTGTAATGATACTATTGTTGCCAAGGTTTATGCGCAAATGCAGCAGTTGGATCAGGTGGTCTTTAGTGGGTTTACCCATGAACCGGCCATAGCGCTTTCCGAAGCACTTATTTCCTTGTTGCCGGCAAATCAGGAGAAATTGTTTTTTTCGGACAATGGCTCCACCGCAACCGAGATAGGGATAAAGATGGCGTTACAGTATCATCATAACCTAGGAAAAAAGCGGTCCGTATTATTGGCTTTTGAGGATGGTTTCCATGGGGATACCTTTGGGGCGATGTCCGTCTCGGGACTTTCGGTATATAATGGTCCCTTTGAGGATTATTTTATAGAGGTCAAAAGGATTCCCGTTCCTACGGAAGAAAATTTGGAGAGCCTGTTACATCAATTGGAAAATACCATGGATCTTGATGCTGTTGCCGGATTTATTTACGAACCCTTGGTACAAGGTGCTGCAGCCATGAAAATGCACAAGGCTGAGCATTTGGATAAAATATTAAAAGTGATAAAATCCCATGGGGTATTGGCCATTGCCGATGAGGTAATGACCGGATTTGGTAAGACCGGAAGGCATTTTGCCTCGGATTTTATTGATGAGAAGCCAGATATTATCTGTATGTCCAAGGCTTTAACGGCAGGAATGTTGCCTATGGCGGTGACCAGCTGTACCCAAGAAGTTTACGATGCTTTTTATAGCGATGATATTGCGAAGGGACTCTTTCATGGACATACCTATACTGCAAATCCTTTGGCATGTGCCGCGGCATTGGCGGGAATTGAACTGCTTACGTCAGAAGAAATTCAAAGAAATATTCGAGAAATTATACAATGGCACAAAGAGTTTGACGACGAAATAAAGGATCACCCCAAGGTAGCTGCCACCAGACAGACCGGGATAATATATGCTTTGGATCTTAATATTGTTATGGAACGATATGGGAATGTTAGGGACAAATTATTTCAACATTTTATGGGTTCCGGTATCTTTTTGCGCCCCCTGGGCAATACGATTTATATTTCGGCACCATATATTACTACTAAGGATCAGATGCAAAAGATCTATTACAGTATAAAGGAAGTTCTTAATAATTTTTAGACCATGGAGAACGAACCTATTTTTATAACGGCATTATCCTCTATATCACCCTTGGGAACATCCTTAGAGGAGACTTGGGAAAATTATAATCGGCCAGAGCATTTTGTACGGGAGAAAACCTATGACAATATAATTGCTTGGGGAGCTTCCTTGGCGGAGGATACGCAGCAAAAGATATTGGCTTTGGCCAACTCGGATACCAAGTATAAGAATTTAGACCCATCTGTGCTATACGCTATTTATGCCGCCAGGGAAACTATTTCGCAAGCTGGATGGCAGGATGCAGATTTTGGTGTAAACATTGGCTCATCCAGAGGCGCTACCGGACTTTTTGAGAAGTACCATAGCGAATTTATCCAAAAAGGGGAGGCCTCTACCCTGTCTTCCCCGACCACGACGTTGGGAAATATTTCCTCTTGGGTTGCCCATGACTTACAATCCCAAGGTCCGGAAATATCGCACTCCATTACCTGTTCCACTGCCCTGCATTCTCTCTTGAATGGGGTGGCGTGGCTGAAAAGTGGTATGGCCAATAAATTTTTGGTAGGGGGGAGTGAGGCACCGTTAACACCATTTACCATTGCCCAGATGAAAGCTTTAAAGGTATATTCCAGATTTTCCGGGAACAACCCTGAGGGCTATCCCTGTAGGGCCTTGGATTTGGAAAAGAAACAGAACAGTATGGTTTTGGGCGAAGCTGCTTCCATGGTATGTTTGGAGAAGGGTAATTTAGATCGTTCCCTAGCCCGCATTGAAGGTTTGGGATACGCCACAGAAATTTTGGAGCACAATATCTCCATCTCTTCGGATGCCGTATGTTTTCAGAGGTCTATGGCAATGGCATTGGGGAAGACCGATCCCAAGGAGGTGGATGCAGTAGTGATGCATGCACCAGGGACCATTAAAGGGGATTTGTCCGAAGTAGCGGCTATAAAAAAAATATTTGGAAAGGACATGCCTGCCTTGACCACCAATAAGTGGAAAGTAGGGCATTCTTTTGGCGCCTCGGGGATGTTGAGTTTGGAATTGGCGGTGTTGATGTTGCAGCACCAGAAGTTTGTCCAAGTGCCGTATGTTGAGTACGATTCCGTTCCTAAACAGATCAACAAAGTAATGATCAATGCAGTGGGCTTTGGGGGGAATGCGGTGAGTGTTTTGTTGGCTAGGACTTAGTTTATGGTTGGTTTTTTTCTAATTTGGGGAATGGCTTGCCAAGTCTGTTTCTGGTTGGTTTAAGTTGGATTAGGTTATTGTAAATTTCCCTAATCTAAGAATTAAGGAATCGATTTTTGCAATTTCTGCGGATATTAGGTTATTTTTGAGCCCTAAATAAATGTTGGCTTAGGGATTGAAGCGTCATCCTTTTTTTGTTTACAGAGCTAAGCGAAGGTGAACCAAAAAAGATATAGCGGAAAGCCCGTCCCCGACTTCCTTTCTCCTGCAAGGTATAGACCTACAAGGTCACCAAGACCATGCAGGTCCTCCTTGTAGGTATCGGAAAGAAAGTCGGGGAAAGCCCCAAGAACTATAAAGTATGAGCGAAGTAAGACATAATTGGACCAAACAGGAAATACTGGATATATATAACAAACCGTTTATGGAGCTGCTCTATGAGGCGGCCACTGTACATAGAGAAAACCATGATCCCAATACGGTGCAGGTGTCTACCTTGTTGTCCATTAAAACAGGAGGTTGTCCCGAGGATTGTGGATATTGTCCACAGGCCGCACGTTACCATACCAAGGTAGAGGGCAACGACCTAATGTCCGTTTCCCAGGTGAAGGCCCAAGCTTTACGCGCCAAGACAGCAGGAAGCTCCAGAGTATGTATGGGGGCTGCATGGAGAAATGTTAAGGATGGACCGGAGTTTGACCAGGTATTGGAGATGGTGCGTACCATTAACAAACTGGATATGGAGGTTTGCTGTACTTTGGGTATGATTACCGAGAATCAGGCGCATCGTTTGGCAGAGGCCGGACTATATGCTTACAACCATAATTTGGATACTTCAGAGGACTATTATAAGGATGTTATTTCTACCCGTGCTTTTAAAGATCGTTTAGATACTATAGATAACGTACGTAAGAGTAATGTTACCGTTTGTAGCGGTGGTATAATTGGTATGGGCGAGGCTCTGGAAGATAGGGCGGGGATGTTGGTGGCACTGTCCACTTTGGACCCACAGCCGGAATCGGTGCCGATAAATGCATTGGTAGCCGTGGAGGGTACGCCCATGGCCGACTTGCCACCCATTCCAATATGGGATATGGTGCGTATGGTGGCCACTACCCGTATTGTAATGCCTGAAACCCAAGTTCGCTTGTCGGCAGGACGTACACAAATGAGTAGGGAAGGTCAGGCCATGTGTTTCTTTGCAGGGGCCAACTCTATTTTTGCCGGGGACAAGTTATTGACTACGCCCAACCCGGATGTAAATGAGGATATGGCCATGTTTAAGCTCTTGGGGCTAAACCCACAAAAGGCTTTTACCAAGGTTTCCCAACCCAAAACTGTGGAAGCTGAGAATTCCCAGTACCAAGCCATAGGCGAAAAGCCAAAATGGACTAGGCCGGGACATACCATTGATAGGAACGAAGCCGCTAAAAAGAAAGCCGATCTTACGGAGTAAGCCCCTATCGGATGGTTCTGTAAAAATATTATTTTAGGTTTTTTAACTTTGCTAGGCTAAACAATCAGGTTATATTGAACTTAAAAGAGATTCCAAGGGTAGCTAATATTACCAAAGAAGAGTTTCTCAACAACTATTTTAGACCACAGATACCAGTGGTCATAGAAAAGTGTATTGAGGAATGGCCTGCCTATTCCAAATGGGATTTTGATTATATAAGGCGTGTTGCCGGAAACAAAATAGTTCCGCTATATGATGATAGGCCGGTACATCATAAGGACGGGTTTAACGAGCCACATGCCAGCATGAAAATGTCCGATTATTTGGATCTTTTGCAAAAAGGGCCCACAAAATATCGTATTTTTCTATGGAATATCCTCAAGGAGGTTCCGGAGCTTCAGAAAGATTATACGTTTCCGGATTTTGGCCTTAACCTAATGAAGGGCTTGCCCATGCTTTTTTTTGGGGGGACCAATTCACATACCTTTATGCATTACGATATTGATCTGGCCAATATCTTTCATTTTCATTTTGCGGGAAAAAAGGAGATCATTCTATTTCCTCAGTCCGAAAATAAATACCTGTATAAAGTACCACATTCACTGATTACCCATGAGAGTATAGATTTTTCGAATCCGGATTATGAAAAGTGGCCGGCATTGGCAAGTGCTGCCGGATTTAAAACCCATTTGGAACATGGGGAGGTGTTGTACATGCCGGAAGGGTATTGGCATTATATGAAATACATTACCCCTGGTTTTTCAATGAGTTTAAGGGCCATTGCCAGAAATCCGGCGAATTTGGGAAGGGCTTTCTACAATGTATTGATCATGCGTTATTACGATAATATAATGCGAAAATTGAAAGGGCAGGAATGGATAGATTGGAAGAATGAACAAGCCATAGAAAGGACAAATAAGCAGTTGTCCTAAGTGCTATGTGCAAGGAAAGGAATATCTTTGTGCCTTTTAAATAAAATTATAATACGCGTAGCGCTATGAGAAAATTTTTAATTGCAGTGATATTGATATTGGCAGTAGCATCTCTTAATGCACAGGCTTTTGATGGTAAGGGAGATATGAAATTCCAGATAGGGGCCAATTTTCAGGACAATGGTTCCGGAATTGTCGTTACCTATGATTATGGATTGGGAGAAAATTTCTCTTTAGGGCTATCTTCTTCCTACGTTTTGGGAGTGGAGGAACTTATCGATGCCGATTTTGGCGATAGAATAGACTTTAAGGCAAGATTCAATGCCAATTTGGGGAGTGTTTTTCAGTTAGGGGACAAGGTTGATATTTATCCCGGATTGGACCTTGGCCTTAAGAATTTTGGAGGTCACTTGGGTGTCCGATACTTTTTTAGCGATGGCTTTGGCATATTTACCGAATTAGGCGCGCCAATTGCAAAGTATAAAACGGATACCTTATCCCCAGCTGAAGAATTGCACAACCAGTTTGTATTCAGTTTAGGCGCTTCCTTCAACCTTAATTAAAACATATGATCCTTTGCCCCCTCCATACGGAGGAGAGGTGAAGGTGAAGCTTTATTTGTTGGGGACGAGTTCGAATACCTTTTCATACACCATTCCACTTTCCCAGCCGCGGTACAAAAGGTAATCGGCGAGTTTTTTTCGCCGTTTTTGTATATCCTTTTCCCTTATTTCCGACAAACGTTTTTTGGCCAAAGCATTGAATGTTTTTAAGTATTCCGTGGGCTCCAATTCCTCCAAGGCCTTGTTTATATTGTATTTGGAAATTTCCCTTTGCTTCAACTCATTGACAATTCTATTTTTACCCCATTTTTTTATATTGAATTTTCCCCTGGCGAAACTCCTGGAAAAACGTTCCTCATTTAGGTAATTCTCTTGTATTAAGTGCCCCACTATGAGGTCTATGGCTTCAGGAATCATATGCATTTCCCTTAATTTGGAAAGTACCTCCTTATGGCAACGGTCCTGATAGGCGCAATACCCTTCCAATTTTTTGGTGGCTTCATTTACGGAATAGGAATTTTTTGGTGATATCATTAGTTTAAAAAGGCTCTCAATGGTCAATGGCTCCCGTTAATTTTGTGGAGTATTTCTGTAAATATACGGTGGTTTGGGGAATTGATAGATCCACCCTAATATTTTGTTCGATGTCCTAGAGCTGCTAGGACATAAGTGTGGTTAATTTAAAGAATTATAGTTGGTGCTGTTATTATATTGTATTTATATTTACGATTCAATAAAAACAAGCTTTTAAAATGAACAACAAATTAAAACTGAGTTTAGCGGTCTTGAACATGATGCTGGCCATGGCTACTTTTTCATATGCCCAACAAATAAACCCCATAGAAGGGCGTTGGGACATGGTAATTTCCCAAGAAGGCAAAGAACTTCCGTCTTGGTTGGAAATTCGACACTCGGGCAACCATACTTTGGTAGGAAGGTTTGTTTATGCCAATGGTAGTGCCCGTCCAATATCAGAAGTAAAAATGAAAGATGGGCAATTTAGTTTCGCCATCCCCCCGCAATGGGAAGACTCCCATGCCTATTTGGAGTTTGAAGGTGGCATGAGCGGCGATGAACTAAAAGGGACTATGTTGTATACGGACGGCGAAACGTATAATTGGGTGGCTAAACGTGCCCCTAAATTGGAGTATACCAAAAACCCTAAGTGGGGCAAACCAATTAAATTGTTCAACGGTAAGGATTTAAGTGGATGGCAGGCCATGGGCGAAAATCAGTGGGTCGCGGAATCTGGAGTGCTAAAAAGTCCCAGATCTGGTTCCAATTTGGTTTCCGAACAGAAGTTCGATGACTTTAAATTGCATTTGGAATTTAAGTATCCAAAGGGGAGCAATAGTGGTGTATATCTACGTGGACGCTATGAGGTGCAGATTACCGATAGTAAAGGGGCAGAACCTTCGGATGTGGAATACAGTGGTGTATACGGCTTTCTTACGCCTAGTGAGGTAGTTGCCAAAGCGGCCGGGGAATGGCAGGAATATGATATTACTTTGATCGGTAGAAGGGTAACCGTTGTAGCCAATGGAACTACCGTGATCAGTGACCAAATAATACCGGGAATTACTGGTGGCGCTCTGGATAGTAAGGAAGGCGAGCCTGGACCATTGTATTTTCAGGGAGATCACGGTCCTATAGAATTTAGGAATATTGTGGTTACCCCTAGGATTAAGTAATTTTTGGTCGGATTTTAAGGCTACTGAAAAGTTTCAGAAACAAAAAAAGCGACTCCGTTTTGGAAGTCGCTTTTTCTTTAATATATAGTTTTACCGTCTTTGTTCTTAAAACGATATTCAAGATACGTATAGGCATCCCTAGGTTGTATTTTAACCCATCTTTTATGTTCCAGAAACCATTTGGAACGTATAGACGGAAACCCTTTGGTTAAATAAGCGGCAATAAATGGATGTATGTTTAAGATAATTCCATTATCCTTTGCCGGACCTTTTAAGAGTTTTTCCAGATCTGCATTTATCTTGTCGATCAAAACAATAGGGGCTTCTACCTCTTGGCCGGAGCCATTGGGATTTTCCTCACTTGTTTTAATGTTCATTTCGGGTCTAACCCGCTGTCTTGTAATTTGTATAAGTCCAAACTTACTTGGGGGCAGTATTTTGTGTTTGGCCCTGTCGTCTTTCATCTCATTCCTAAGGTGATCAAAAAGGCGCCTTCTGTGTTCGCCTTTACCCATGTCGATAAAGTCTACCACAATGATTCCTCCCATATCGCGAAGTCGCAATTGTCTGGCAATTTCGGAGGCGGCCAATAAATTTACTTCTAGGGCTGTGTCTTCCTGATTCTTGGCTTTATTGGAACGGTTACCGCTGTTAACGTCTATAACGTGCAGTGCTTCGGTATGTTCAATAATTAAATAAGCGCCTTTGCTCATGGAGGCCGTACGGCCGAACGAAGTTTTAATTTGTCTTTCTATCCCAAATTTTTCAAAAATGGGCACATTAGAATTATACAATCTTACAATAGATTCCTTTTCTGGTGCAATTTCATGCACATAATCTTTTACTTGCTCAAAAAGCGTTTCGTCATCAACATGGATACCGGTAAAGGAATCGTTAAAAACATCCCTAAGAATGGAGGAAGCTCTTGTAAGCTCTACCAAAACTTTGGATGGATGCGGTGCTCTTTGGATCTTGTTGCACATTACTGACCATTTGTTCAGTAAATTCTGCAAGTCTTTGTCTAGTTCTGCTACTTTTTTGCCTTCTGCTACTGTTCGGATAATAACGCCAAACCCTTTTGGTTTAATACTCCTTACGAGTCTTTTTAACCTATCTTTTTCTTCTTTGCTTTCAATTTTTTGAGAAACGGAAACGCGGTCTGAAAAAGGGACCATGACCAAGTATCGGCCAGCTATGGAAAGTTCAGAGCTTATTCGTGGTCCTTTTGTGGAAATGGGTTCCTTAACTATTTGTACGAGTAAGGATTGATTGGCTTTAATAACATCATTGATGCTACCGTTTTTGTCAATATCTTCTTCAAACTGAAAATTGCTTAAAGAATAGTCCTTAAGTTTTCCAGTGCTAACTTTTTTAATGAATTTCAACATAGAAGCTAATTTCGGTCCTAAATCGTGGTAATGTAGAAAGGCATCTTTCTCGTACCCTACATTTACGAAGGCTGCATTTAGTCCAGTTACCGGCTTTCTCACCTTGGCGATTAAAATATCGCCAACGGCAAAGTCGTTACTGTCTTCTTCTTTGTGTAATTCAGTGAGTTTTCCATCCTTTAGCAAGGCAAAATCAACGGCATTGGAACTAGATCTTACGATTAATTCTCTATTCACCTGAATTAATTTATATTCATCCGGCCACTCAATAGATCTCAAGTGGGGACAAATGATTAAACAATAATTTGTACAGGTTGTATAAACCCGTCGAAATTCTTTTACGAATTTCTATGTCAAGGAACGTATAAAAGGAAAAAGTAGTTGATACAACTACTTTTTCTTGTGTCGGTTAGCTCTCCGGCGTTTTTTACGCTTGTGGGTAGCTACCTTATGTCTTTTTCTTTTTTTACCACTAGGCATAGAGGTCTACTTTTTTAGATTAATATTATTTTATTTGACTTGTACATTACTTTTTACACCTTCTACAAAAACCTTGGCCGGTTTAAAGGCTGGGATGTTGTGTGCAGGGATCTTAATGGTAGTATTTTTGGATATGTTCCTACCGGTTTTTTCAGCTCTTGTTTTAATGATAAAACTGCCGAAGCCTCTTAGGTAAACATTGTCTCCGCTTTCTAATGATGTTTTAACTTCATCCATGAAAGATTCCACAGTTGCTTGTACATCTCCTTTTTCAATTCCCAGTTTTTCTGAGATTTTCGTTACAATTTCCGCTTTCGTCATTTTAACTAAATAAATTTCTAAAGAATTTTTTTTCGGGATGCAAATATATGAATTAAATTCAATCTTTCATTGCTAAGGAACTTAATTTTAAGTTAGTAAACCATTACTTTTGTTAATTATTCCCAAGTAAATGAACTTTTCCAGAATTATTTTAGAGTGGTACGAGCTAAATAAAAGGCTTCTTCCTTGGCGTAACACTAATGAGCCCTATCTTATTTGGCTGTCAGAAATTATGCTTCAACAGACCCGTGTAGCTCAAGGTATACCTTATTATTTGAAGTTTGTGGAGGCATTCCCGGAAGTGCAGGATTTGGCCTCGGCATCCGAAGAAAAGGTGCTTAAATTATGGCAGGGATTGGGATATTATTCCAGGGCAAGAAATTTACATGCCACTGCAAAAATTATTACAGAAAAATATAATGGAAAATTTCCAAATACCTATAAGGAGCTTTTGGAGCTGAAAGGTATTGGCGATTATACGGCCTCCGCAATAGCTTCTATTTGCTTTAATCGGCCGGAGGCTGTGGTAGATGGAAATGTATATAGGGTTTTGGCCCGATATTATGGAATAGACCTCCCCATTAACAGTTCGGAGGGTATTCTATACTTCAAGGAATTGGCAAAAGAAATTATGGATACCGGTAATATAAGGGACTATAATCAGGGGATAATGGAATTTGGGGCCCTTCAATGCACGCCAAAAAATCCGGATTGCAGCCGTTGTCCCTTACAGCCAGCTTGCATAGCCTATACACATAATAAGATAGATGTCCTTCCGGTAAAAATAAAAAAGAATAAGGTCCGTAATCGCTATTTTAATTATTTGGTCTTGTTGGATGAAAATAATAAAACCCTTTTGCAACAGCGAAAAGGGAATGGAATTTGGCAAAATTTATACGAATTTCCATTGCTAGAAACGGAACAGTATATTGATCAGGGAGAAGTGACAGCGAATTTGAAAGATTTGGTGGCGTTGGAAGAACCTTCGGAAATATACCTTTATAATGAAAATAAAATAGTTCATAAACTATCACACCAACATTTGCATACTAGGTTTTGGATCATCACCTTTGAAGCTAATCTTGAAAATGGAATACAATTGGCTGAACTTCATAAATATCCTGTTCCAGTTTTAATTGCAGATTTTATAAAAACGTTTAAAATTTAGTACTTTTGAACTTTATATTGAGTTATGAGCGGAACACTAAATAAGGTAATGCTGATCGGGCACTTGGGAGATGAGGTTAAAATTCACTTTTTTGAAGGTGGAAACTGTATAGGTAGATTTCCATTGGCTACCAATGAGACCTACACCAATAAGCAGACTGGGGAAAGGGTGACCAATACGGATTGGCATAATATTGTGGTGAGGAACAAGGCCGCTGAAATTTGCGAAAAATACCTTAATAAAGGGGATAAAATTTATGTGGAAGGCCGACTTAAAAACCGTCAATGGCAAGGGGAAGATGGTAATACCAGATATACCACGGAGATACACGTGCAGGATTTTACCTTTTTGACTACCAAAAACGAGAGTACGGCCAACGCCCAATCAAGTAATCAGAATCAACCTCAGCAGGGAACATCTGCCACAGCAAATAAGGCTAACGAACCGTTGGGTAACAATGGACCCGAGGAGGAAGATGATTTACCATTCTAGACAAATTAAATTTAAAGACTGACTATTGGACCCAGACCCCCTTAGTTTATTATTGAATTTTATAGCACTCGACAGCGGTTTTGCTCTAAAAATCGCAATACTTTTTATTCTCTTATTTTTCTCTGCTCTTATTTCTGGGGCCGAAGTTGCTTTTTTTGGTCTATCCCAAACCGATATTAATGAGATAGAGGAAAAAAAGACGGCCAAAGGGAAGATCATTGTTGAGCTATTGGATCGCCCCAAAAAGCTTTTGGCTACCATATTAATTGCGAATAATGCCATAAATATTGGTGTCGTTTTGTTGTTCAATAATATAGGGGACACCATTTTTGCGGACATTACCTATGTAATTTTAGGACTTGTTCCCGTACGTTTTCTCTTGGAAGTCGTAGTGGTTACCTTTTTAATATTAATGTTTGGGGAGATTTTGCCCAAGGTTTATGCCAATCGAAATAGATTTACCTTCGCCTATTTCATGACTTTTCCTTTGAAGGTGTTGGATTTTGTCTTCTCTCCTTTAAGTTTGCCAATGAGGTCTGCCACAATTTTCCTGTACAACAAATTGGGCAAGCAGAAATCTAACCTTAATGTAGGCCATTTGTCCCAGGCACTGGAGCTAACTTCGGAGGGCGATACCACGATAGAAGAACAAAAAATACTGGAGGGCATCGTCTCTTTTGGAAATACCGACACCAAACAGGTGATGCGGCCGAGGATAGATATTTTTGCCTTGAACGAGGAAATGAAATTTTTGGAGGTCTTGGCGGAAATAAAAACTCAGGGCTACTCTAGAATACCGGTTTTTTCTCAAAATATGGACAATGTACTGGGGGTACTTTATGTTAAGGATCTCCTGCCCTATATAGATCGAAAAACCTTTAATTGGATGTCTTTGATCAGGGAGCCCTATTTTGTTCCCGAGAATAAAAAATTGGACAACTTGTTGCTGGATTTCCAGACCAAGAAAAATCATTTGGCCGTTGTGGTGGATGAGTATGGGGGTACTTCCGGAATAGTTACCCTTGAAGATATTATTGAGGAAATTGTAGGGGATATCAGTGATGAGTTTGATGATGAGGACTTAATTTTTTCCAAGTTGGACGATTTTAACTATGTCTTTGATGGCAAAACTGCTTTGAAGGATTTTTATAGAGTGGCCAAAATTGAGGATGAGGATGATTTTGAGGAGAAAAAGGGAGAATCTGAAACGGTTGCCGGTTTTGTTCTGGAAATTGCCGGAAGTTTCCCCAAAAGGGGCGAGGTGGTAATCTTCAAAGATTATAAATTTATTGTGGAGAGTCTGGATAAAAAACGTTTGAAACAAATAAAAATAACATTGCCCCATGAAGCGTAACCTCGGACTTATGATTTTTTTGACTTGTCTTGTGTCGGCATGCCAGGACAATTTTTTGCCCAAGCCCAAGGCCATGTTGAGGTTGGAATATCCCACTGGTAAGCAGGGAAAGTTGGAAACAGAACACTTTTCTGTCAAGTACAATGAATTGGCGAAACTAAAATCTGTGTCCAATACCTCTTTTACCTTGGACTATCCGCTAATGAAAGGGTCTATTTTTATTAATTATAAGCCGGTAAACGGTAATTTGGACAAGCTGCTTACCGATGCACAAAAATTAAGCTATGAGCATGTAGTGAAGGCTGATGGCATTTATGAAGAACCAGTAGTTAATGAGCCCGCTAAGGTATTTGGAATGTATTATGAGGTTAAGGGAAATGCCGCCTCGCAATCCCAATTTTATGTAACGGACAGTACAAAACACTTTGTTACCGGCTCATTGTATTTTTATGCCAAACCCAATTATGATTCAATTCTGCCGGCAGCGGTACATTTGCAACAAGATATTCGCAATATTATTGAATCCTTACGCTGGAAGGAGTAGCAATTGATTATTTGCTTTTCAATAAATCTTCAGCTTCCTTGATACTGGAATTTATTTGATCTCTTAGAGCCTTTACTTTGGTCTCTTCCTCATCCAGCCATTTTTGCTTTTCTTCCGTCAAGGTTTTTCCGTTCAATATCTCGTCCCCATCAAAACGATCGCCAAAGCCTTTCATCCAATCCATCATAGCCTTGTGGGCAGCCTTTAAGTCCTCCCTGGCGGCTACATAGTCTTCGGAAGAAGTATCGTTCGTGATTTTTTCATCCAATTGGGAGACCAGTTTGCCTATGGTCCCCATTTTGGGCATTACCTCGTCATGAATGGCCATTACACCTTTCATTTTTGAATTATCTTTGTTTTGGTCTTTACAGGAGTGGGCAACTGCAATTACAACTGAAAGAATAAGAATTAATTTTATTTTTGTCATCGGGTAAATTTTACTGCTATCAAAGTGGCCAAAGAGGCCTTTTAAGTTAATTTTTGAGTTAGGACGACTGTTTTTATAAGTTCAATACCCTCCTTTTAAAAAGAAAGCAAAGATACTGAATTGGTAGTGTTATAAGCGGGTTTTCGATTCTATTTTAACAAAAATACACGGGATTAAATTGTGCTTTGATTTATTTCTTTAATAATTGAACCTAAAAATTGGTTTAGGTCACAAAAATGATAATTCTTTAAGGGTCTTGTTAAAAAGTAGAACGCTGTATTCTTAAGGAATACAGGGAAATTCGCCTGGACGCCAATAGTTTGGGAAGATAAAACCACCTTTGAAATCAATTCCATGTTAATTTGCGTGTATAAATCATTAAAATTCTGTAAATTAATTGCATAACCTAAAAATTCTATATAATGAAACAATTTGCGCTCCCTATTAGGTTTGGTATAGCTGTTAGTGGTTCATTAATTGCCTATTTTTTATTATTGTCACTTTTTAATCTGCATACCAATATATTTTACAGTCTATTTAATGGTGTAATCACGGGCTTTGGAATATATGAGGCCATAAAATACTTTAGGGTTAAGGAAGGGCCTGCCTTTAATTATGGCAAAGGTTTTACTGCAGGAATTATCACCGGCTTTGTAGGTACGCTGATTTTTACAATATTTTTTGCCTTTTATTCTACGGAGATCAATCTCGGATTTTTGGATGAACTTTCCAAGGTGTGGTTCAAGGATTACAACACCTCAGAGGGCATTGTCTTCTTTACTGTGGCCATTATGGGCTTTGCTACTTCACTGGTATTGACCCTTTCATTTATGCAATTGTTTAAGTCTTCGAACAACCTCAAAAGAAAATCGGCTTAAAAATCTAAAAAATCACTTGTGGATTAAGGATTTAGGAGTATATTTGCACCCGCCTAAGTAAATATTAGGCTTGTTCTTAAATTTATAAATAACACAAGCTATGTACGCAATTGTAGAGATAGCAGGGCAGCAATTTAAAGTTGCGAAAGACCAAAAAGTGTATGTGCACCGTTTACAAGACGAAGAAGGTAGCAAAGTAACCTTTGATAACGTTCTTTTGTTGGAAGATGGTAGTAACATTACAATTGGCGCCCCAGCTATAGACGGAGCCGCTGTTGAGGCTAAAGTCATTAAGCACCTAAAAGGTGATAAGGTAATTGTCTTTAAAAAGAAAAGACGTAAAGGTTACAAAAAGAAAAACGGTCACCGTCAATATTTGACAGAACTGGTAATAGAAGGTATAGTTGCCTCTGGTGCCAAAAAAGCTGAGAAAAAGACGGAACCAAAAAAAGAAGCTAAGCCCGCCGCTAAAAAAACAGAGGTAAAAGCTGATGCACCAAAGAAAGTGGAAGCTAAAGCAACTACTGAGGATTTGAGTAAGAATACGGTTGCTGAGCTAAGGGAATTGGCAAAAGCTAAAGGAGTTGAAGGTTATTCTTCAATGAAAAAAGCAGAATTAATTGCCGCTTTAAGTTAATAACAAGAATTAAAACAATATATCATGGCACATAAGAAAGGTGTAGGTAGTTCTAAAAACGGTAGGGAATCAGAATCAAAACGTTTGGGCGTTAAGATTTATGGTGGACAAGCTGCCATTGCTGGGAACATCATTGTAAGACAACGTGGTACTAAGCATAACCCAGGTGAAAATGTTTATGCTGGAAAAGATCATACTTTGCATGCAAGGGTAGATGGTCTTGTAAAATTCCAAAAGAAAGCAGGAGGTAAATCCTATGTTTCTATTGAGCCTTTTGAGGCTTAATACTTTACAGCTTTTAAATATTAAAAAACTCTTTCCATGGTCGGAAAGAGTTTTTTGTTTTTACTGAATACTATATTTGTTTTACCATTTTTGATTTCTGAAATTTTTCGCTTTGGCAAAGGCAACGGTTTCAGATAAATAGTCTACTAGGTTGTAGCTAGGTATGGGCAAGATACTCTCCAATAGGCTTGTGTCCCATTCATTGGGTTTAGAGGTCATATACGGGTGTAGATGTAGGCCGATGGTTTCATAGTAAAACTCTTCCAATTTTGAGGAAAACCCTGTTGAGGTGTTAATTTTATCTTCGGTAAAACTATAATTGGAGAACCCAACGACTTTTAAAATTTTGGCTATGCCATTTTTCATGTTCGTTTCCTTGGAATTAACAATGTTTAATTGTTGAATCTCCGTAGTTATCACCATGGCAATAACCCGAGCGGCATAATCGGTGGGTATAATATTTAATCCTGTTTCCGCGTTGGTCGTTATTCGTATGGCCTCCTTGGAATTACTATTATGAAAGAATTTCGCAAAAAGGTAAAAAACCATGTATTTTGAAATGAAGTAATTTGGGCTCTCATTAATATTTCCTCCGAGAACGCTGGGCCGTAAAATTTGAATAGGAATATTGCTCTCCCTACCGGCCTTAAAGAGAAATTTCTCGGAAGCGTGTTTCGAGGCCTCGTAATGGTTGCGATAGTTGCCGTTCTTTATGTTGCTATAGTCATTATCCAGGAGCCCGCCGATATTTCCCGCGGCGAATGCCGTGCTTATATAAACGAATTTATCAATGTGCTTGCAATATGTATTGAAAATATCTTTGGTGAACTGTAGATTTTGAACGAATATTTCCTCCTTGGCGGCAGGGTCTGTGGATAAGTTGACAAAACCGGCTGAGTGAATAAAGTAGTCCAATTTATGGTTTCCTAGGAAAGAAGTTGGATTAAATAATTCTTCCGCATCTACTGTGCTTATTTTCTTTAAGATTTCAGGAAGGTTCTTTTTTACAAAATCCGAGGCAAATTCACTTGATACTACATTTATTATACGTTGTACAGGGCTAACAGAAGTTTTACTACGAACAGGGAGAAAAATGGTTTCAATATTTTGGAAGTGAAGTTCCAAAAGTGAAAATAATACTCTAGAACCTAAGGTTCCAGTAGCTCCGGTTAAGAGTATGTTCATTAAGTTGGTTTGGGAATTAAAAAGTCAAAATCCTTATCTGTTTGATTATGATAAGGATTTTGGCTTTAAGTAAAAAAGTTTTCTTGAATCTTTCCGAACAAGAATAGCAGCTAGTACCTGTAATAATCGGGTTTAAATGGACCATTAACAGTTACGCCTATATATTCGGCCTGTTCTGGTCTTAGGGTTTCCAATTCCACTCCCAATCGGGATAGGTGCAAAGCGGCTACCTTTTCGTCCAAATGTTTTGGAAGCATATAGACCTCGTTATTGTATTTGTCACCGTGGTTCCAAAGTTCCATTTGTGCTAAGGTTTGATTGGTAAACGAGTTGCTCATTACAAAACTTGGATGGCCGGTAGCACATCCTAGATTTACCAATCTACCTTCGGCCAAAAGAATAATATCCTTACCTTCAAGGGTGTATTTATCTACCTGTGGTTTTATTTCGTCCTTGGTATGGCCGTAATTCTTGTTCAACCATGCCATGTCTATTTCATTGTCAAAATGGCCAATATTACATACGATGACCTTGTCTTTCATCGCCTTAAAATGCTGTGACTGAATAATATCCTTATTACCTGTAGTGGTTATTACGATATCTGCATTTCCAACAACAGTATCCATTCTTTTCACCTCAAATCCGTCCATTGCTGCCTGAAGCGCACATATTGGGTCAATTTCCGTAACGGTAACAATAGAACCGGCCCCTTTAAAAGATGCAGCTGTACCTTTACCTACATCTCCATAACCGGCAACTACTACTCTTTTACCGGCAAGCATTGTATCTGTGGCCCTTCGAATGGCATCTACAGCACTTTCCCTACATCCGTATTTGTTGTCGAATTTGGATTTGGTAACAGAATCGTTAACATTGATGGCAGGCATTGGCAAGGTTCCTTTTTTTACTCTTTCATAAAGCCTATGGACACCTGTAGTGGTCTCTTCGGAAAGGCCTTTGATATTCGAAGCCAATTCGGGGTATTTGTCCAATACCATATTGGTAAGGTCGCCACCGTCATCCAAGATCATGTTCAATGGCTGGCGATCCTCGCCGAAAAATAGAGTCTGCTCTATAGCCCAGTTAAATTCCTCTTCGTTCATTCCCTTCCATGCGTATACGGGTATTCCGGCAGCCGCAATAGCTGCAGCGGCCTGGTCCTGGGTTGAGAAAATATTACAGGAACTCCAAGTGACATCTGCTCCTAGGGCTACCAAAGTTTCAATAAGCACGGCAGTCTGTATAGTCATATGCAAACACCCGGCAATACGGGCGCCTTTGAGAGGCTGATCGTTTCCATATTCCTCCCGCAAGGACATTAAGCCCGGCATTTCGGCTTCCGCAAGTTCAATTTCTTTTCTCCCCCATTTGGCCAAGCCAATATCTTTTACTTTATAAGGGACGTAAGGAATGGTTTTAGTACTCATATATTTTTTTGTTATAATTAATTGGTCATATTCTTATGCAAAATAAAATTAGGAGTAATTGATCAGAAAATAATATAATTGAAGAATATCTTCGATTAGTCTATTTCTTCTCCTTTTTTATTTTTATTTTAGTAATAGTACAATTAACTTAATTTTTGCATTTGCAAAGGTAGTAATAACTTAAATAATCCAATGCCTCTTTACAAAACAATAACAGTTGATGACAAGGCTAAAGTCTTGATTTGGAAAGTTGAAGAAACGGAATCCCAGCTTTCAGAAGGGGTTGTGCTTACTCCACATTGCCAAGAACGCATGATGGGGATGAAATCGGAACTGCACAGAAGGGGTTTTTTGAGTATAAGGCATTTAATGGCGGTAGAGGGCTATGTAGATCATGATCTATTCTACGATGATGCAGGCAAACCACATTTGAAGGATGGCAAGTTTATCTCCATTACCCATTCCCACGAATTTACAGGCATTATTATTTCGGATTCCACAGAGGTTGGAATCGATATTGAAATGCAGCGTGATAAGATTCTAAGGATTGCCAATAAGTATACTCCTTTAGAGGAATATAAAACTGTGGCAAATTCAGATGCTCTAATTAGAAAACTGACTATTGTTTGGGGCGCCAAGGAATCCTTGTTCAAGATATATGCCCAACACGGACTAAGTTTTTTGCACCATATAAATATTACGGATTTTTCTTTGTCCGACTCCGAGACCACGGGGACCATTCTTTATAAGGGAAAATCTTCCCATTACAATATTATATTTTTGGAGTTTGAAGGATATACCTGTGTGTATGCCATCAAAAATTAGTGGTATACACCAAGGTTAACACGGCAATATTCAAATAGCAAATATCATAGTTCCTTTTTCTAGGTTAAGTTAAATGGCTTAATCGGAAATCAATGGCCTAGCCAAGGCACTTAGAAGTATTTTTCTTAAAAACATCCTAAAACTTAAATGTGAAAAGTTATTTTTGAGGTATGTTGAACGTCAATACGTCTCAAAATCACCCAAGATAAACAGCTGCTGACAAAGGAGATAAAATTGTCTTTTGAGTTGATTGGAAAGAGTTTGGTTGACCCTGAGAATAATTAGATTTGACCTGAGTAACTATGAGCCCCATTTTCGATTGGATTTTTGCCCAATATCAAGATACGCCAACCTATTTAATAGTTTTGGAAATGGTAGGGGTGCTTTTTGGATTTTTAAGTGTTTGGTATTCCATGCGAGAGAACATTTTGGTATTCCCAACAGGAATTCTTAGTACCGGAGTGTTCGTATATATACTTTTTGTTTTTGGGTTATTGGGAGATATGCTGATCAATGCGTACTATTTTGCAATGAGTATCTACGGATGGTATATATGGACTAGAAAGGTAGATGAGACACATTTTATTCCAATAACAAAAACAACTGCCAAGGAAAGAAAATGGATAGTTGTTTTATTTGGGTCTACGGTTTTATTTGTTGTTTTGGTATATGTGGTATTTAATTAGTTGGACAGTTGGACAGCTTATGTAGATGCCCTAACAACGGCCGTATTCTTTGTGGGAATGTGGCTGATGGCAAAGAAAAAACTTGAAAATTGGGTATATTGGATAATCGGTGATGTAATATCGGTTCCACTATATTTGTATAAAGGACTTATATTTACATCTCTTCAATATTTATTGTTCACCATTATTGCCATTTTCGGATACCTTGCATGGAAGAAAAGTTTAAACAAGAGCCCTCAAGTATTATTAAAGTAGTTTTATTTGGTCCGGAATCTACGGGAAAAACTACCTTGTCCCAAGATTTGGCCAGACATTACAATACTGTTTGGGTACCCGAATATGCACGTGATTACCTCCAGGATAAATGGGACAATGAAAAGAAAACCTGTGAGCCCAAAGATTTATTGCCCATAGCTGAAGGGCAGATTAAATTGGAGAATTCCTTGACCAAAAAGGCTAATGAAGTTTTAATATGCGATACCGATCTTTTGGAGACCAAAGTTTATTCCGAAGCCTACTATTTGGGATATTGTGATCCTGTTCTGGAAACTTACGCACTACAGAATAGTTACGATATTTATTTTCTAACCTATATAGACATTCCGTGGGAAAAAGACGATCTAAGGGATAAACCGGAGGACCGTGAACGAATGTTTCTTTATTTCAAGGATACTTTGGAAAAATATAACAGGAATTTTATTATCTTAAAGGGTGATAAAAAAACAAGGCTTACAACGGCCCAGAACTACATTAACCAACTATTAAAAAAATAATGGAATTAACGGAAGCAGACAAAAAACAATTAGAAAAAAAAGGTATTTCCAAAGAAAAAGTTCTTGGTCAAATAGAGACATTTAAAGAGGGTATTCCCTTTGTGAGATTAGAAAAGGCGGCAGTGGTATCCGACGGAATTTCAAAATTTTCCAAGACCGAGGAACAAAAGTTGATTAAAAAATTTGAGGATGCAAAAAAGAAGACTTCACTGCTAAAATTTGTGCCGGCTTCCGGTGCTGCATCCCGAATGTTCAAGGCCATGTTCAATTTTTTGGATACCTACGACCCCAAAGCCGAAAAATTCGAGGTCTATTTGGATAGGACCAAGGATAAGGATGTTAAGGCTTTCTTTGATGGGTACAAAAATTTTGCCTTTTACGACCATATTCAAAAACGAATAGCTGGTAAAACGAGCTCCAAGGATGAGGAAAAGTACCTTTTTGTCAAGGAGATGTTATTGCCTGAAGGCTTGGATTTCGGATTTTACCCAAAGGGCCTTTTGCCTTTTCATGATTATGGCAAGCACGGTGCTACCCCTTTCGAGGAGCATCTGAAGGAGGCAGTTGCCTACGCTGAGGTAAATAACGAGGCAAATCTACATTTTACTATTTCGGAACAGCATGGTGAAATGTTCAATAAAGAATTTAAGACTGCTGGGGAGCGTGTGGCAAAAGATACCACAACCTCGTTTAAAGTAAACTATTCATTTCAAAAACCTTCTACGGATACTATCGCAGTAACTTTGGATAACAAGCCGTTTAGAAATTCGGATGGTTCCTTGTTGTTCAGGCCTGCTGGACACGGATCTTTGATTGAGAACCTCAACGAACAGGATGCGGACATTATTTTTATAAAGAATATAGATAATGTGGTAGTTCCAAGATTTTCCGACGAGGTGGCCCAGAGTAAAAAGACATTGGCCGGACTGTTGTTGGAATTACAAAGTAAGGCTTTTGAATACGCCAAGCTATTGGACGGGGACAATTTAACTTCCGAATTATTGGAAACCGTAAAATCGTTTTTGGAAAAGGATTTAAATGTCCGGTTTTCAGATAAATTCAGTGGTTTTAGTATTGGTCAGCAAATAGAAATTTTAAAAGATAAGATCAATCGTCCCATTCGTATTTGCGGGATGGTCAAGAATGAGGGTGAACCGGGAGGCGGTCCATTTTGGATTAGGGATGCCAACGATCATATCTCACTTCAAATTATTGAGTCGGCACAGATAGATATGGATAATCCCGCACAGGTTGACATCTTGAAGAACTCTACCCATTTTAACCCAGTAGATTTGGTCTGTGGGGTTAAGAATTATAAGGGCGAAAAATTTGATTTACTCAATTTTGTGGATACCAAGCAAGGTTTTATTACCCAAAAGACTAAAGAAGGCAAGGATCTGAAAGCCTTGGAATTGCCCGGTCTCTGGAACGGTGCCATGGCCTTTTGGAATACCATTTTTGTGGAGGTTCCCTTGGTGACCTTTAACCCGGTAAAAACGGTCAACGACCTTTTGAAACCGGCCCATCAGGTAAAATAGTTTTGTGTTAAACATTTTGGATTATTTGCCCTGACCTTGTTTGGGTGAAACTCTTCTTCAAACCAACATATTAGGTATTGTATCCAAAAAGTGTATAACTTTTATACACTTTTTTGGGTGCTATACATATTTACACATACCCTAGGGATGATAAAAATAAGTTAAGTAATTGATTGTCAATTATTTGTAAGTTATTTTATTTAAATTTTTCTGTTGGCATAATTTTACGTCTATGTTCTGTAAGAAAAAATTAGTATTCACACAAAAATATTAGAGATATGAAAAATGATATGAAAAGTTTCGTTTTCGCAACAGCGTTGGCAATGGGAAGTTTAAGTCCAGTTTTGGCATCACCTCCAATTTTTCACGATGGAATTATGGAGATTATTATTGCTCAGGAGTTTACAGAAATAGACCTTGATCAATTGCCCGACACCATCACAAAAGCTTTGGAGAAAGATCACGCAGGTGCGGTAGTAAATAAAGCCTATGTAAATGAGGAGGCTGAATATAAGTTGGAGGTTACTTTTTCTGACGGCACCAATTCCGAATTATACGCTGATGCCGAAGGCAACTGGATTGAGATGTAATACATTATCAAGGTGAGTTATATTAGTAATTTGAATTAGCAGGGCTACCGTTTTGGTGGCCCTTATGCGTTTCTATAGGGAAGTAGCACTCAACTATTATTAATGTCTTAGTAGTATAGTGTTAGCCGTTGCCACATTTAGTCCTGTTCATGGGATATCAAGTTGTCATTGTTCCCCCCCTATCAGAGGTCATGGTGTGTAATTTTAACACAATTGAATTCCTTAATACCCATTATTACACAGTTTTTGTGCAATAGCAAATCTTCTTTAAGTTATTGAAAGTCAAGTTAATGAAGTTTTTTATTGGTTTCGGTATTGTTTTTCCATAGTTAATGGTAATAATTATTAAAAATGGAACTATGAGAACATTATTTTTTGGAATTGCACTATCGTTAACAAGTTTAACCGCCTGTGCACAGGAGAACAAATCAGTAAAGGGGGCGGTTACGGAAATTAGCATGGCCCAAGGTAAATTCTCCGAAATAGGTGCTGCAGAATTGCCCGAAGCAGTGACCAAGGCAATAGACACCTATTATTCTTCTGCGGTTATCAATAAGGCTTATGTTAACAATTTTCAACAATTCAGGTTGGATATAATTTTGAAAGAAGGCAATAGCGGTACTATATATGTCGATAAGGATGGGGATTGGATAGAAAGATAGGATGTGTTTATTATGATATCATTGGTACGCCCAATGATAATGGGATCGTTTGAACGATCCCATTTTTTGTTTTTGGTGTTTTACAAGGTGAAGTATGGCGGTTACTTGATAGCATTATCATTTGATTGGCGACATTACACAATTAGTTATTAGGTAATAAAGAATCTGTTTCTGGCATACAAAAAGGATACATAAGAAATAGTGTTTAGTTTTTACCCATTAAAAAAGTTTAATACCCAAAAATACACAGTCCAATTTTTTACACACAACTCATAACATTCACATATATAGTATGTTATGTGTATTTTAAGTGTTCGTTTAATTTTGGTACCATATTTTCAATAGCTATAGCAAGTTTAACCATTAAAATGAAAATCATGAAAAAATTATTTTTTGTTGCAGTATTATCATTTGGAAGTCTAACAGCATTTGCCCAAGCAGGGGAAGAGTTAGCGGAGGCAACTACGCAAATTGCTGTTGCACAGGACGACTTCACGGAAATAGAGAGCAGTGATTTACCAGAAGCGGTTACAACAGCTGTTTCTACTGACTATCCTTCAGGTACCGTCAGCAAGGCTTATGTTAATAAGCAGGAGCAATATAAGTTGGAAGTAACATTGGAGGACGGTACTACAGGTACTTTGTATGCCGATAAAGATGGAAATTGGATTGAACTATAAGAAAACTTGAATAATTTGTTTGTATCAAGTTGGTTTGGTAAGAGGGGGATGTTTTATGCAATCCCCCTCTTTTTTTTATGAAAATTTTTAAAGGCAAATAACTTTCTTATGGTATTTTTACTATTCATAGTAAATAGCAATAAAAAGGTATGCCCAAACTCCTCATCATTGAAGATGACTCCGCTTTTTGTCAAATGCTTCAAAAGTTTTTGATTAGAAACGGATACGATGTCGACGTTAGTTTTACGGCCCGGGATGCCAAGACTAAATTCACGACAACCACTTATAATCTGGTATTGACAGATTTACGTCTTCCCAATTATGATGGGCTGCAACTGCTATCCGATATCAAGGCGGTAAATCCAAAGACACAGGTTATTGTGATGACGGGTTATGCTGAAGTAGGTTCGGCCGTAGAGGCGATGAAAAAAGGTGCCTACGACTATATTTCCAAACCATTTACGCCCGAGGAAATTTTAATGCAGATTAAAAGCGCCTTAAACCAAGAGACCAAGAGGGAATTGGATAGTAAGCCAAAGCATAGCCATAAGAGTGAAAATTCAGTAGTTGATCCCCAGGACGATAGGGTTGTTATTGGAATAAGTGGGGCTTCCAAAAAATTGCACGAGTACATTAAGCTTGTTGCTCCTACAGACATGTCCGTTTTAATTACAGGGGAAAGTGGGACAGGAAAGGAGGTGACTGCAAGGGCGATACACGATAACAGTAAGCGCAAGGAACACAGTTTTGTGGCTGTTGATTGCGGTGCCATACCCAAAGAAATTGCCACGAGTGAATTTTTTGGTCATATCAAAGGAAGTTTTACTGGAGCAGTGGAGGATAAGATTGGCCATTTTGAAGCCGCAAATGGGGGTACACTGTTTTTGGATGAAATAGGAAACCTTAGCTATGAAAACCAAATACAATTGTTAAGGGCACTTCAGGAAAGAAAGATTAAAAGAGTAGGTAGTACCAAGGAGATAGAGGTAGATGTGCGTATAGTTACGGCAACCAACGAAGACTTGACTGAAGCCGTTGAAAAAGGTAATTTCCGGGAAGATCTATTTCATAGGATCAACGAATTTTCTGTTGAAATCCCGTCTTTGGAGGATCGCTTTGAAGACCTGCCACTTTTCGCTGATTTCTTTTTACGAAAGGCCAACCGATCCTTAGGAAAAAAAGTAGAAGGTTTTTCAGAAGATGTGGAGGATATATTTAAGCAATATCATTGGCCAGGAAATCTACGGGAATTACAGAATGTGATAAAAAGGGCAGTTCTGTTGACCAGCGGGGATATGGTGGAGAAAGGGGCACTGCCCAAAGAAGTATACAGGAGCAAGGAAAGTAGCGTTAAAGTCGATCACTTTTCCAAGGCCGATTATGAGAAGGAACAAATAGTAAATGCTTTAAAACAATCAAATTTCAATAAATCCAAAGCGGCCAAACTACTTCAGATTACAAGAAAAACGCTTTATAATAAAATTAATCACTATAATTTGGACTTGTAGCCAGATACGATTTAATGGCCAAGATCAAAACGGTGGACTTATTATGTAGGTTCCTGTAGGTTTGATTCAAGACCTTAGGTTCCATTTGATCAATTTTCAAAATCTCCATTTGTTCTAAAATTGGAACTATTTCCGTACTATTCAATTGCCGGAACATAGGGAGCATTCGGTGCGAAACAACATTCACCGTCTTAATGTCCATATCATCTACTGCTACTTTCAATTTTTCCATGTTTGTTTTGGTGTCTGTAATAAAGGTCTCTAAAACTTCGGCTATGCTCTCCTCATCATTTCCTAAAAAAGAGGATATAACCCCTAAGTGGAACAAGATGGAACCGGAGGCGATATTAGGTTTAGCTTTATTTTTAGTGTTTTTACGAACTGCGTGGGGGAACAAGTTGGTCAATACTTCCAAGAACATATCTTTGGTAAAGGGTTTTTGAAGGATATCTGAAAAACCTGCTTCGATATACTGCTGTCTTTTTAAATCCTTTCGCCCGGTCATGGCTACTACGGGTTGCCCGGCATAATGTGAGTAGGTGCCGTTTTGTAGTTTGCCCAATACTTCAAAACCCGTCATATTGGGCATTTGTATATCGGTCAAAACCATGTCGTACTCAAGTGTCCTAGTTTTTAAAACGTGATCAAAATTATTGTAGGTGTGGGCAGAGAGTCCCAAATGTTGACAGACTTCCTTCAGTAGTTTTAGCATAGCAGGGTCATCGTCAATGACTAGAAGGGACAAGTTCACTTCAGGGCCTATTTCAATTTTGTTTGGGGAAATCAAAGGTTTTTTTGATATCTCGAGAGGAAGTTCAACCGAAAATGTACTTCCCCTATTTTCTTCGCTCTTCAGACTAATTTGTCCACCCAACAGTTCGGTAAGTTTTTTGGAAATGGTTAGGCCAAGACCATAGCCGCCGTATTTCTTATCGGTATGGTCCTCCGCTTGGGTAAACTCCTTAAATATATGCTCTTGTTTTTCTTTTTTAATACCAATGCCGGAATCTGTGACCTGAATTAAGGTTTGGTAGTTGCCATTGACCTCGCTTACCACCTTGGCTTCAACTTTTATGAAACCTTCATTGGTAAATTTATAGGCATTGCCAATTAGGTTGGTCAATATTTGTCTTACCCTAAATGGGTCCCCTAAAACGGGATTATTCAGTTGCGCGTCTATTGTTACAATTAGTTCTATAGGTTTTTTAGAATGTATTTCCTTGAGGTTTTCGGAAGTTTCACGGATAAGATCTGAGAGTATAAATGCCTTCTGGTCTATTTTAATTTTTCCTGCCTCCAATTTGGAAAAATCCAAAAGATCGTTTACCAGGCTATCGACATATTTGGAGGCGGATTTTACATTTTTTAAATAAGAAACCTGCTTCCCGGACAGCCCGGTACTTTCCATGAGTTCTGAATATCCGGTTATTGTATTCAAGGGGGTGCGCAGGTCATGGCTTACCGTGGAGATCAATTGTTCCCGACTTCTTAAAAGGGATTCTGAAAATTTCTTTTCCTTTTCCAATTGCTGCCTGTACAATTGTACCTTCCAGTAATCTTTGGTAATCAAAAAAGTGAAGAGTCCTACAATGGCTAAACCGAGTAGGCTGGCAAAACCGGCAACACGAAGACTTTTTTTAAGTGCGGTTTGTTTTTTTAGGTTGTCATTGTACGATTTTGTGATCACTTCCTGTTCAAAGGCAGAAATAATACTGCGCAACTGCTGTGAAATTTCCAGATCGGCCCTGCTCAATTGTAATTCTTTTTGGGCCACCGAACGTAAGGTTTTGGTATTGCTTTGTTTGGCCTCGGCCAAAAGCGATTTGGATGCCGTTAACACCGAATCTACCTGCTGCGATACAGGAATGCTACTGCTATCTTTTGGGACATTCTCACTAAGGTATTCTGCCCACTTTTTTATGGTATTCTGTGTTTCGGGCGGGAGGTCCTTATAATTGGGATTAAGGCTTTCCGGGGTTATTTTGCCCAGGGATTCCTCTATTTTACTAAATTCCTTAAGGGCATTGTCTATGGAATTGTTGGCTTCGTTTTTTCTTTTTAATCGGAGGAGTTCATTGCTGTTGAATACCTTTTTCTTAAGAAGCCCCTGCACGCTGTCCAACATTTCTTTATGGTATTCATTCACCGTAAGTAGTTTAAGAGAGTCTATGGTAATAAAAATTGAATCTATCTTTTGGGCGTAGGCCGTAAAACTTTTTGGAGTCTTTTTTTGTAGTGCCAGTTTGGAAAGACTTTCGGCCTCATAAAGTTCTGTAAGTAGGGAGCCTGTTTTTAGTAATTTGGCATCGTTTTCCGTAGCGGTGTCGGTAGATACAAAGACCTTTATTTCTGCAAATATAAAATAAGCCACCACAAGGGTTAATACCCCGAGCATTAGGTAACTGAACATTATTTTAAAGGTAAATTTGTTCTTCGTCTTGTTCATTAATGGCTCGGTTTTAGCGGCTTATATTCTAAATTACGTATTTCAGGTCCCAATGGCCTATAAATAAAAGTTAATTATTTATCGCCTTTTATTATGAAAATAGAATGTTCGGATGTAAATTTGCGCCCGTCTCAAAGGGGTGCTTGTTAGGTCAGGCTGAGATTATACCCAAGGAACCTGGGCAGGTAATGCTGCCAAGGGATGCGAAAATCGCGTTTTGGAATTTCCAACGTTTTATTTTCGATACAATTTTGTAATCGGAAAAAACAAAAATCAATTTTTAACCAGAATAATAGCCCCTTTTATTCGTAACAAATGTATTACGAATGAAAACTATGTTCACAACGGTCGCTGTTCTTGCGACTGCATTTACGGCCTATGGCCAAGAGAAACCCAAAGATTCTTTGGAAGGAAAAGAAATTGCCTTGGATGAGGTATTGGTATCCGCTGTTAGGGTTACCAAGCAATCTCCGGTAACCTTTTCCAATTTGACCAAAGAACAGATCAAACCCAGAAATTTAGGACAGGATATTCCTATTCTAATGAATTTTTTACCAGGCGTGGTTACTACTTCCGATGCCGGGGCAGGTGTAGGCTACACAGGTATACGGGTTCGTGGTAGTGATGGTACACGGGTAAATGTTACCATAAATGGGATTCCCTACAACGATGCGGAGTCACATGGATCCTTTTGGGTAAACATGCCCGATTTTGCCTCTTCCACAGAAAGTTTGCAATTACAGCGTGGGGTAGGAACATCAACAAACGGATCAGGAGCCTTTGGTGCCAGTTTAAATTTGTTGACCGATGCCGTTTCCGACGAGGCCTTTGGTCAGATTTCGTCTTCCATAGGCAGCTTTGGAACACTCCGGAACAATTTGAAGTTTAGCACCGGTCTTTTGAACGATCATGTTGAAATTGCGGGACGTTTGTCCAGAATAACCTCCGACGGTTATATTGATAGGGCTTCTTCCGAATTGGATTCCTACTTTTTGCAAGGGTCCTATGTTGATGACAATACTTTGGTAAAGGCATTGTTGTTCGGAGGACATGAAATTACATATCAGGCTTGGAATGGGATAGATGCAGAAACATTGGAGTCTGATAGAACATTTAATTCCGCGGGAATCTATACCGATGAAAATGGAAATACCCAGTTTTATGACCACGAAGAGGATAATTATAGGCAAAATCATTTTCAATTGCATTGGAATGAACAAATTGCAGATAATTGGAATACCAATCTGGCATTTCATTTTACCAAGGGAAGAGGTTTTTTTGAACAGTATAAGGAAAATGATGACTTTAGTACCTATGGAATTGAGCCTATAATGGTTGATGGGGAAGAAGTGGATAAGACCGATCTAATAAGAAGACGTTGGCTGGACAATGATTTTTACGGCACCACTTTTTCTGCCAATTATGACAAAGAGAGATTGAATTTAATTCTTGGGGGAGGTTGGAACAAATATGAAGGAAGCCATTTTGGGGAAATTATTTGGGCCCGTTTTTCCAACAATAAGGATTATGAAGACAGATATTATGATGACAGTTCCACCAAAACAGATCTAAATCTTTTTGCCAAGGCGAATTATAAATTTAGCAACCAATGGAGTGCTTACGGGGATTTACAGTATAGGACCATAGGCTATACGGCCAATGGCGAAGATACAGGAATCGTAGATGACACCTTTAATTTTTTCAACCCTAAGGTTGGGATTACCTACGATCTTAACATGAACAATAATTTTTACCTCTCTTATGCCAGGGCCAATCGTGAACCCAACCGAAATGATTACGAAAATGGTAGTCCCAAGCCTGAAAAGCTGAACGATTATGAGTTGGGATGGCGCTATATTTCCCCAAATGTGCAATTGAATACCAATGTATACTATATGGGATATAAGGATCAATTGGTGCTTACCGGCGAGTTAAACGATGTAGGAGGTCCTTTGCGTGCCAATGTTGGGGATAGTTACCGCTTAGGTTTGGAAGTGGATGCCACCATAGCTTTGGGGAATCAATTTAAAATACGTCCCAATATAGCATTGAGCAGAAACAGAAACAGGGATTTTGTGTTTCAACGGGATGGTGAACTGGAAAAACTTGGTGAAACCCATATTTCCTTTTCGCCAGATATTATAGTAGGAAACGTTTTGAGCTATCAGCCTAAAGAAAATGTGCAACTTAGTTTGTTGACCAAATTTGTGGGAGAACAGTATATGGGTAATATAGATTCTGAAGGTTCTAAATTGGATTCGTATTCACAAACCGATTTTAACGTTCAGTACGAAATCAATACCAATGGTTTTATTAGGAGCATAGTGCTATCTGGGTTGGTCAATAATATTTTTGACTCCTTGTATGTGTCCAACGGATATTTTTATACGTTTGATGACGATTATTCAGTGCCCGATACCATTACGACCTATGAAGGAGCCGGTTATTACCCACAGGCAGGGATTAATTTTCTCTTAGGGGCAACCTTTAGTTTTTAAGTACATACTCTACTCTTTTGTTCCAGAACTAAAAATACCCCTATGATGGTCCGTTAGGCCAACATAGGGGTATTTTACATTTTACTCCAAAGAATAGTATCTATTTCTAATATAGTAAGTTGTGTTTATTAAACATTTTCCGGCACTATATACGGGTATCTGTACTTTCTGGTAAGCAAAAGATCAGCTTCTTCATTGTTTATAAATTTCTCGAACTCCCCATTAAATTTTAAGGTTTCCCCCACCCTCAGGGCAATATTTGCTATCAATGGCAGCACCGTGGACATATGTCCTGTCTCTATATCGCAGTTTAAATCATGATGATTTCCTGAGCGTACCCCGTCTATAAAATTGCCATAATGTCCCTTGCTATCGGGGGCGGTCAAAAAGGAGGTGTCACCACCAACGGCAGCACTTCCGGCCATTTCAGAACCTGCAAAAGGTTCGGTCTCCTTGCCTTTGTATGCTTTCCAGGTAGAGCCGTTTACTTCCATCCACCCTTCCGTTCCGTAAAACATATTACCAATTTTCACTCCTAAATTGGCCTCATGATTGGTGTATCTGCCCCTAGTTTCAAATTCCAATATTTTTCCATCCCCATACTCAAATACCGAAGTTTGGGTGTTAGGTGTTTCCTGCGAACATTCCTGTGGTGTAAATCCAAAAATACCTCCCATGGACTGAACCTTTACCGGATGTATTTTTTTATTCAGGCCCCATCGGGCAATATCAAATTGGTGTGGTCCTTGGTTGCCTGTGTCACCATTGCCGGTATCCCAGTGCCAGTGCCAATTATAGTGTCCCTTTTTTTCATTATAAGGCCTATAGGTGGCGGGACCCAGCCAAAGATCGTAGTTCAAGGTTGATGGTGATACACTATCTGGGGAAATTCCAAAGGAATCCCTGGGTTTAAAACATGTGCCTCGGGATAAGAATACTTCTCCAATGCCACCACGATGTAAGAAATCCATGGCCTGCATAATATTGCTTATAGATCTATTTTGGAATCCTACCTGGACTACCCGATTGTATTTTCGGGCGGCCTCTACCATTTTTCTTCCTTCCCATACATTATGGGAACTAGGTTTTTCAACATATACATGTTTTCCGGCCTGACAGGCCCAGATAGTGGCCAGTGCATGCCAATGATTTGGAACTGCCACGACTACGGCGTCTATTTCCTTGTCCTCAAAAACACGGCGCATATCCTCCTCGGTACCTGGTTTGTTCCCTTTTTGGTTTTTGGTAGCCGTTTTTACATTGTCGCCCAAAACGGCCGAATCCACATCGCACACGGTTTTAATCCTTACTCCATCATCGTACATCTCGGAAAAATTTTCCAGCAAATTACTTCCACGGCCTCTTACACCTATCGATCCCAAGACCACACGGTCATTGGCACCTAGGATGTTCCCGTAAGATTTTGCGGAAAAGGCAGATGCGCCAACGACAACGCCAGTACTGGCAAGGGTAGTTTTTTTAATAAAGTCTCTTCTGTTGTCCATAATTGTATTTTATTAATAGTATAGATGATTATTTAATTGAAAAGCAGGACAGAAGTTTAATGCTCTGAAAAGTTGTTAAATTCCGAATCAAGCTCGGCCTTTTCCAAATTCTTGCTGGCAACTATAATTCGGTGCTTAAAGGTTACATCCTCACCTTGATTTAGGCTTAGATTTAAAGACTCCTTCCCTTCGCTAAAGACTTCCTGCCCTAGGGGATTGGCGGCAAAAAGGCCATAGCCGCGGGTGTGCCAATAGGTAGGATAGCCGGCATTGGAAGTGTGGTCCAAGATAGCCAAGGAGATTTTTTCATCTCCTATAGTTGATCTTAGATTTACCCAATTAGATCTTTTTCCCCAACAGTCGTTGCCTTCAATATTTTCGCTATTGATGTAATTTCCGTTTACACCTTCGTTGTTTAAGACTGGAACCCCGGTGGGTATTCCATTGGAATCGGTAAAAATATCGGGCTTGTCAGTGGGGTGCTCCAATTCGCGCGTTACCCTTATGCCCAGTACACCTTCCTTATTGTCCTTAAAAATTACTTTTTCGTTGGGAGCAGTAAGATTGGTAATGCGATCTATTGAATATTCATCATGATTCCCCCTAAATATAAAAGTGGTATTTTCTTTTAGCAACACCTTTCCCATGTTGGATACCCAATCCATGGCCACTTGTAGACTTGCTTCCTCATTGCCGTCTTTCATGCCCAGTATTTCCTTGTGAAGAATAGTACCGTAACTTCCTCTCTTGTCTACTTTAATGGAATCTGAATTGTTCCAAAAATCCAATCCGTTAACATCACCGTAATTAAACCAAACTCCAACGTGATGAGGATGGTCCACCCTTTCTCCCACCGACGGTTCCAGGGGATACTTTCTGGTAATCTTGGTCCCCTTAGGGGTGATTAAAGGATATAGTACTGGTTTTTTAATGTTGGTAGGATATATATAGGAGGTAAATAGATTGCCATCAATAAAAACATCTACTTTTCTTTCTTGGTCGTTTCTGACCAGTTTTATTCTTTTTTCTGCCTCGGGTTGATTGTTGCTTTCTGCCATTTTATTAGACTTGGCCTGCTTGCAGGATACCATAAATAAAAGGGTTAAAACACTGCATAAACCCAATTTAAGCAGTAATGAAGGTGTATTCATTTTTTGTTGATCGATATTTAATTAGATTAATTTGTTTCATGGGATGATAGTTCCACTACATTTTCCCAATTTTGATATTTCGGAAGCTGGCAGTCATTTCTGTGTTTGGATGTAGTTGCAATCCTATGGGCCCTGTTTTAACATAATCGTCAGAGGTATAGCTCATTACGTGTTTGTTGTTGAGCCAAACTTCATAATAACCGGCAATGGCTATCACTTTTATAGTATTCCAGTCGTTGGGCTTTAGAATTTCCTTGACATTTTGTGCCTCTACCGGATATTTTTTTCCCACGATATAAGGCGAGCCTGTCATGTCTCTTTTTAAGGAACCCGACATTCCCATTTGAATTTGTTGAGACTCGTTCCTGATGAAGATACCCGTGTCTACCGTGCCCTCATCATATCTAAAGTCGGTTTCTATTACAAAATCGGTATATTCTTTTTCCGTCCATAATATGGAGCCCTTCTTTTCAGGACCACTTTTGGCCTGTAATATTCCGTTGTCCACGGACCACCAAATATTGTTTTCAGGAACAATCCACCCCTTCAAATTTTTTCCGTTGAAAGCACTTTTAAGTACTGGGTCTTGTGCAAATAAGTTAAATGCAATAAAATGTACTATCAGAAATGTAAAAAGAATTTTTGCTTTCATTTATTTAAGGTTTTAAGGGTGATACTACAAATTGGAATGTGATCAATGATTATCAAAATCAATGTTTAAAATATTGAGCAGTACATCAAATTATTGTTAATATCGCGCAGTTATATTATAAAATTATTTAAAAACAATGTGATTTTCCAATTTTATCTACTAAAATTTAAGGAAAACCCAAGGATAGGTAAAATACCATTAAGTAGGGTTAAGAATTGTGGGGTCGGGTATGGCAGGTCAGGAAATAATGCCCTTTGATGTCTTGCATTCCAGATATTGAAGCTATTGCTCTTAAAGCTTCTTTTGGAAGATTGTTATTTGGGATTTCTTTTATATGATCGATGAATTCTCGACATATTTGTGGAAAATCGCCGATTTTCGTCCCTTTTATTCATATTTTAACCGTATTTTTTGTGACTCAAGTAGATAGCTATAAACTATAAATTTTAGATAATGAACAATATTAAATATAAGAAACCACTGCGATGGGGAATAATTGGTTGTGGAGCGGTTACTGAGGTAAAAAGTGGACCACCATATCAACAGACCCAAGATTTTCAATTGATAGCCGTTATGCGTAGGGATGATAAAAAGGCCGAGGACTATGCCAAAAGGCATGGTGTTCCAAAGTTTTACTCCAAAGCAGAGGACTTGATCGGGGATCCAGAGGTAGATGCAGTGTACATTGCTACGCCCCCGGACACCCATAAACATTATGCCCTAATAGTGGCTAAGGCCGGCAAGCCTTGTTGTGTAGAGAAACCTATGGCGCCGAGTTATGCGGACAGTCTGGAGATATACAATGTTTTTAAGGAAAATAAGTTGCCACTTTTTGTGGCGTATTATAGGCGCTCCTTGCCAAGGTTTTTAAAAATTAAGGAATGGTTGGATAATGGTGAGATTGGGGAAGTAAGACATATTCGATGGCATCTCTCCAAACCCCCAAGTGCAGAAGATCTTGAAAAAACTTATAATTGGAGGACCGATGGTGAAGTTGCTCCAGGGGGTTATTTTGATGATTTGGCCAGTCATGGGTTGGACCTTTTTTCGTTTTACCTTGGAGATGTAGAACATGTTTTTGGGATAAGTACAAACCAGCAAAAATTATATAGCGCAAAAGATGCGATTGCAGCTTGCTGGATCTATAAAAATGGGGTTACCGGAGAGGGTAGTTGGAATTTTGGCACCGCGGGCCGGGAAGATAAAGTGGAGATCATTGGCAGTAAGGGCAAAATAATATTTTCCGTGTTTAATGAAGAGGATATTACCCTGGTCAATGACAATGGAACAACAAACCTCTTTATTGATCACCCAAAGCACGTACAACAGTTCCATGTGGAAAATATACGGGAGCATTTGCTGGAAAACAGTGAGCATCCTTCAACTGGAAAATCAGGATTGCATACCAGCTGGATAATGGACAAAATCCTAGGTCAGATCTAAGGGATATTAATTGGAGATAATCACGGAATTGCCACTATAGGTGGCGCGGTAAAAAAGTAGGTCGTGATAGGTCTTGCCGTCTTCAGGCCTATTCATCATTTGTCCGGTAAATAAGTTGTATTCATAGCCTTCACAGGAACAAGTAACCAATTGCCCATCTAGGGTCATTGTGGAGCAAGCATTCGGGGCATGATTGGGGCAGCTGGCTTCCCAGGCCATATATGAATTGAATCCGGTATTGATAACGAATGCACCTCGGGTGCCTACTGCGGCGTTTCCCACATATACGGCGCTACCCGTATTGGTCAAAGCACTGTAAAGCGGTAAGTTCAAGTTAAGATCAAACCTAAAGCTAACTTCCTGTAAGTAAGGGTTTCTATTGGTTGAGTTGTTGTCGCAGGACAATAAAAAAAAGAAAAGTAATATTCCCAATACGCGTTTCATACCGCTATGCCTATTTATTTAACTTGAACAAAATTGAACAAAATTTATGTATATTTGTCTTAAATCCTCTTTAAAAAAAGGGGATTTTCCTATTTATTTAACGCAGAACTTATGAGTAAGGTGTCTTATTATACAGCAGAAGGCCTAAAAAAATTGAGAGAGGAACTTAATTATCTAAAGGACGTTGAGCGCCCAAAAGCTTCACAGGCAATTGGCGAGGCAAGGGATAAAGGAGATTTGTCGGAAAATGCAGAGTATGATGCCGCAAAGGAGGCACAAGGTTTGTTGGAGATGAAAATTTCCAAGATGGAAGAGACTTTGGCCAATGCCAGATTGATAGATGAATCACAATTGGACACTTCCAAAGTGTTGGTACTGTCTACCGTTAAATTGAAGAACATGAACAACGGTATGGAAATGAAATATACCCTTGTAGCAGAAAGCGAAGCTGATCTTAAGACGGCAAAAATTTCTGTGAGTTCGCCGATCGGGAAAGGGCTATTGGGTAAAAAAGTGGGAGAAACTGCTGAAATCACAGTTCCCAACGGAACCTTGAAATTTGAAATTTTGGAAATTTCAAGATAGATCATTTCACAGAATAAGTTGGGGCCTCAATTGACTTGTTCAATTGAGGCCTTTATTTTTAAGGAGCTCTTAATTGATTTTAGTGGTATTTGTTAAGGCTGTTTAAACCATACTAAGTATATGTTTAGGGCTTGGTTTTAAAATATTTGTACTATCTTTTAAATTGATTTAAGTTTGGTTATATGTCATCAATATTTACGAAAATTATAAACGGTGAAATCCCGTCCTATAAAATTGCCGAGGACGATAATTATTATGCCTTTTTGGACATTAATCCCAACGCTTTGGGGCACACTTTATGCGTCCCAAAGAAGGAGGTGGACAAGCTTTTGGATCTGGACGAGGAAACCTACCTGGGGCTTATGGCCTTTTCAAGGAAAATAGGCTTGGCCATCGAAGCTAGCGTGCCTTGCAATAGGGTGGGCCTAACCGTAATAGGCTTGGAAGTTCCCCATGTACACGTACATTTAATTCCTTTGAACGGAATGCGGGATGCTACTTTTCAGCATAAGGCATCTCTTGCCCCCAAAGATTTTACGGATATAGCAGAAAAGATTAAGGCCAATATTAAATAATTCCCTCCAAGGAAATATAAACGCCAGCAGCTACCACTATAATAAGAAGAAGGGTTAAAACATAAAATAGTGTGGTAAAACGTATGGAGGCGCGGTCAGGGACAATCATTTTCTGGTAATAGTCATATACCCGGTCTATGTCCTCCGTCCAAGTTACGGGATAAATCATGGAATTGCATTTATTGCATTTAATTTCATGGGTAATATCCTTAGTGGTCCGGTCAAATAGGCGCCCATAAGTATGTCTTTGATAAAAGGTCAACTTTAATTCCTGATTAAAACATTCCGGACAATTGTTCGTTAAATCCGCTTCCTTAATTATAACCAATTTCTCCTTTGCCATCACCTTAATTTTTAACTTTAAATGTAATTTGCATTATGGTACCGTCCTTTGTGGATGTCAGTACTTTTATTTTGCCCTTATGATATTCTTCTACAATTCTTTTCACTAAGGAGAGTCCTAAACCCCAGCCCCTTTTTTTAGAGGTAACTCCGGGGTTAAATATAGTCTGAAAATTCTTCTTTGGGATACCACTGCCTGTATCCGAAATTAGGATTCTTACCCAGTTGCCATTGGGAACAATTTCAATGGCAATATTTCCCTTGCCCCTCATGGCATCAATACCGTTTTTCACTAAGTTTTCAATGGTCCAATTGTACAAAGCCTTGTTCAAAAGCACGGGTACATGATCCACTTGTGAATTAAACGAAAAATGAATGAGTTTGGAACTCCTTAATTTTAAGTAATCATATGCATTTTTAGTTTCTTCAACAATGTCGTACTCATTAAGGATTGGTAATGAGCCAATTTTGGAAAAACGTTCGGTTATGGTTTCCAATCGGCTAATATCCTTTTCAATTTCCTTGGTAATCTCAGGGTTAATATTTTCGGTCTTCAATAATTCGTTCCATCCCAAGAGGGAAGAAAGGGGGGTTCCTATCTGATGTGCTGTTTCTTTGGCCATACCGGCCCAAAGTTTATTTTGTTCGGATGTTTTATTGGTCTTGAACAAAAAATAGATTACCGTTCCAAAAAGGAAGATTATCAATAAAAGGGCAATGGGGTAATATTTTAATTTGTTGAGTACTTCGGAATTCCCGTAATAAAGGGTTGCCAAGTTTTCTCCCTTATATTCAATCAGGATGGGTTTGTTTTCTTGCTTGAATTTATTTATTTTTCCGTGGATAAATGCGGTGTCCGTTTTCTGGATGCCGGGCATGTTGTTCACTTTTACGGTACTGTCCTTGTTGACCAGTATCATTGGAGTGGAGGTGTTGTTCTGAAAGATTTTGATGTGTAGGTTACCTGGGTCGGCGTCAACGGGTAAGGACAAAAATTCAGATTGTGCCGTAGCCCAAATTTCCATTTTGTGGCGTTCCTCTTCCTTGAATTTCTTAAAAAAACTGTTGGTGTTCCACAGTATTAAGCTCACGATAGCAAAAGAAGCTATTAATAACAGAAGGTTCGAGGTTTTCTTTTTAGGACTAAAATCCATCCATCTATAAAATTATTCTTAAAGATAACGCAATTTGGACAAAGATATTCTATTTTGATGTCTACCTATTTATTTCAATTTGCTTACATTTTACGTACCTTTACCTGCTATGAAAAAAATGGTTTCCATCAAGGCTTCAGAAGTACCCACGGCCAGATTACATGGGTATTTATTGGGTGCCGTTGGGCCAAGGCCCATCGCTTTTGCAAGTACTGTTGATGGGAAGGGAAGGCCTAATTTATCGCCTTTTAGTTTTTTCAATGTATTTAGTTCCAATCCGCCCATTTTGATATTTTCTCCCTCCCGCAGGGTGCGCGACAATACCACTAAACACACCTTGGAGAATGTTCTTAAAAATATGGAGGTGGTCATTAATGTGGTCAATTACGATATGGTGCAACAAATGTCCTTGGCAAGCACGGAGTACGGGGAGGGTGAGAACGAATTTGTCAAATCTGGACTAACCATGTTGCCTTCGGATTTGGTAAAGCCCTTTAGGGTGGCCGAATCACCTGTGCAGTTCGAATGTAAGGTTGTGAAGGTGGAACCCCTAGGAAAAGAGGGCGGCGCAGGTAATCTAATCTTTTCGGAAGTGCTAAAAATACATATGGATACCGATATTTTGGATGAAAACGGGAGCATAGATCAATTTAAAATTGATCAGGTGGCCCGAATGGGGGGCAACTGGTACAGCAGGGCCAATTTGGGATTGTTTGAAGTGCCCAAACCCAATTCTAGCTTGGGGATTGGGGTAGACCAAATTCCTGGGCATATTAGGTTGAGCAATGTCCTTACTGGAAACGATTTGGGTATGTTGGGAAATATAGAAAAATTGCCATCCCAGGAAGAAGTGAGGGATTATATTGAAAATAATCTGGAGTTGAGATCCATTTTAAGTTCAGGTGACGAAGCTTTACTCCATACAAGGGCGCAAGAGTTGTTAAAAACTAAGGCCGTGCTCTCTGCTTGGAAGGTATTATTGGCAGATATACCTACCCATAGGGATGGACAAAAAGAGTAAACCTAGTTAAATATTTTAAATGAAGTTGTAAATGGACTTCGTAGTTGATCGATGCCTAGGGCTGAATCCCAAATTTTTAAGATGGGATGTTTTGTTTTAGGTGTTCCTGATCAAATTGCTTAATATTGACAAAAAAAGAATACAAAGTAGAATTATATAAATAGCAAAATGGAAGTACAAGGGAAAATTAAAATGGTAGGTGAGACCCAAACGTTTGGGAATAACGGATTTAGAAAGAGGGAAGTAGTAGTAACTACCGAGGAACAATATCCACAGCATATTATGGTAGAGTTCGTACAGGATAAATGTGATCTTTTAAATAATTTTGGAGCTGGACAAGCTGTTAAAATTAGTATTAATCTGAGAGGTAGGGAATGGGTAAACCCACAGGGGGAGACCAAATATTTTAATTCCATACAAGGTTGGAGAATAGAAAGTTTACAAGATGAGGCGAATGCTCCAGGGATGCCCCCGGTACCACCAATGGATGCATTTGAACCAGCGGATGATGTAAATGACGATGACCACGACGATTTGCCATTCTAATTATTGATGACAAATATTCTTTGGAACAGACTTTAGCTGTTCTTAAAAGAGGTGTAAAGTCAAAAAAAAAGGGAAAACCTATTCAGTTCCTAACTGAATAGGTTTTCTTAATTTTAAGGAGTGTAAATTAACTTCAAAATGTTTCTCCTTTCCCATCGCTTACTGTTTCCGGATGTAGAAAATGCCGATGATGACGGATTATTGGCCGTTGGGGGCGATCTGTCCCCAGCACGATTGCTCTTGGCCTATAAGAATGGGATATTCCCTTGGTTCAATGAGGATTCCATGATTCTTTGGTGGAGTCCCGACCCACGCATGGTTCTGTTTCCAAACAACGTAAAGATTTCGAAAAGTATGGCCCAGGTAATAAAATCCAATAAGTTTAGTATTACTTGGAATACACAATTTGAAGATGTGGTCAATGCATGTTCTAGCATAGAGCGCAAAGGGCAGGAAGGAACTTGGATTACCCCGGAAATGAAAAGCGCATACTCAAAATTGCATCAAATGGGAATAGCAAAGTCTGTTGAAGTATGGGAAAATGAACAATTGGTAGGAGGGCTATATGGAATTGACCTTGGACATGTGTTCTGTGGGGAAAGTATGTTCAGTAAAAGGAGCAATGCTTCCAAATTCGCATTTATAAGCTTGGCCCAAGATTTGGAAAAAAAAGAGTATAAACTGATCGATTGCCAAGTGTACACAGCACATTTGGAAAGTCTAGGCGCTGAAGAAATTCCTCGAAAACAATTTATAAAAATCCTTAAAGAATAGCTGCTTGCAAGACGATATCAATACTATTAGTAAAGCACATGATCATAATTGGCCGGTAAGGCCATGGCCATATTTTCTAGGTTTCCCTCTGCATTAAATATGGCAATATAGTCTTCCCCTGTATCCGCTTTTTTGCCGCGCAGCAATACTTTGTAGGTGTTACTGGGCAATATCAGATTTTGGAAGGTATTTTTTAGAACATTCTCCCCGGATCCAGGATAGCGTTGTTGGATATATTTAATTTTTGTTTTTTTAAATTTCTCCTTCAATACGGAACTTATGTTGGTATAGGTATCCGTTGGAATGTCAACTTCCTTTACCATGAACCCCGTATTTTGAATAACCCCTTTTTCGCTGTAATCTATATGGTAGCGCATTTTTCCTTTCTTAAACTTTAGGGTATAGGTAATTTTGGAAGTGTCAACTTCTCGGTAGTACCTAATAGATTTGGTATTCTCCATGGGTAAGTTATCCATGTCTATAGAAGGAAATTGTGATTTTTTGATGCGATGTTCCCGCTCTATTATTGGTTGGGAAAAACAATTTAGGCCAAGCATCAAAAACAGCACTAAGGTTGTATAGCTATACTTCATTATATCTAAAGCAATTTATTTCGTGATCGTTTACCATACCGGTTGCCTGCATGTGGGCGTAAATTACCGTGCTCCCTACAAATTTGAAACCCCGTTTCTTTAGATCCTTACTTATAGTGTCGGACAATGGGGTATGAGCCGGGGCATTTTTATAATCCCTATGGTTATTCTTAATCGGCTGGCCGTTGACAAATTTCCAGATATACTTGCTAAAGCTGCCAAATTCCTTTTGAATGTTTATAAAGGCCTGGGCATTGGTAACAGTGGCCCTTATCTTGAGTTTGTTCCTGATAATTCCCGCATCCTGTAACAGGGATTCAATTTTCGGTTCTCCGTATTTAGCTATTTTTCTGTAATCAAAATGATCAAATGCCATTCTAAAATTCTCCCTTTTTCTTAAAATGGTAATCCAGCTTAATCCGGCTTGGAAGGTTTCCAAAATCAAAAATTCAAACAACAGGTCATCATCCTTTAAAGGAACACCCCATTCCTCGTCGTGGTACTTTTCGTAAAGTGCATCGCCCTTGCACCAGCCACATCTATGTTTTTCCATTTTTAATATTCAAACTGGCCTTAAAGATAAAGAAACCCAAATTCTAATAATGGGATATATCTACTTTTTCTTTTTTGTGGTAATATTTGTGTTTCTGGGCAAAACCTCTTCAGGGAAGGGAAATAGTATGGTAGAATTTTTTTCTGCTGCTATATTGGATAGGGTTTGGTAGAGCCTTAGTTTTATGGCCGAGGGCGATTGATCTATCAATTTACCTGCTTCCAATAATTTACCTGCGGCCTGTTCTTCGGCAAGGGCCAAGATAATTCGTGCCCTTCTGGACCTTTCGGCCTCTGCTTGGTTGGCCATCATACGCTTCATGTTTTCCGGTAGTTGAATGTCCTTAATTTTAACATCAATAATTTCAATGCCCCATTCTTTGGTCTCCAATTCAACAATGGCCTTGATGTTTTTTCCCATTTCCTCACGTTTGGATAAAATGGTATCCAGTTCAACCTTTCCACAAACATCCCGTAATGCCGCTTGGGCCAATTGGGTAATGGCAAACCTGTATTCCTCCACCTCCAAAACAGCTTTCTCCGGATCGTTTATCTTGAAGAAGACTACACCGTCAATACTACAGGGGACATTGTCCTCCGTCATTACTTCCTGGGAAACAATATTAATGGTTATAACACGAATGTCCACAACCTGAATGGTTTCCACAATGGGAATGATCCACCTGAAACCAGGCTGTAATGTTTTTATATACTTGCCAAATCTAAATTTTAGTGCTCTTTTATATTCGAAGACTACGCGTATTCCGGCCAACAAAAATAATATGATAATGGTGATAAGAATAAAAGGTGGTGCCATAACATGTTGTTTAAAATTATTCGGACCTAGGGAAAACTTGTAACTTTTGTCATAGGCCATATTCAATATCAGAAAAGAAAATTAAAATTTCTATTCTGTAAATGTCGTTTCTATTAAAGATACGAAAATTGTAGGGTAGGAAAACTATAACCACCCATTAATTAATATGGGTCAATATGTTAGATGTCTTTTAAAAAGAGATGTGTACAATTATGCCTATTTGCTGGTCACAAGGGATTAAGGTGTTTATGTATGTTACATGGTTATCGTTGGGTTTGGTGGAACTGAAGCCCAGGACGGTTACCATGAACTTTGGGATGTATATGCCGGTGCTGCCATTGGCATTGGAAGCACTGGATTTTTACAAAACCCCATAAAAAGCAATCAATGTCTCTTGGTTGTACTAATTATCGGGATACCCATTCCTTAAGTTTTTTGTATAAATTTTAATTTATTATTAAAAAGGATATTGATTTTTTGGTTGATATAGTATATTTAAGAATTGTATTCAATTAAATACCAAACCAATACTATGCCATTACTTATTGTTATTCTAGGGTTATTTCTCCTTTTTTTACTCATTGCAAAATTTAAACTTAACGCCTTTATAGCTTTCATAATTGTCTCGCTTGCCGTGGGGATCGCGGAAGGTATGGATCTGGACCAGGTGGTGAAATCCATAGAACACGGAATAGGCAATACCCTCGGTTTTTTGGTGATGATTTTAGGATTGGGGGCTATGTTGGGCAAGCTGGTGGCAGATAGTGGTGCCGCGCAACAGATAACCACCAAGTTAGTGGCCAAATTTGGTGTTAAAAATATTCAGTGGGCCTTGGTGTTGACCGGATTTATTGTGGGTATTCCTTTGTTCTATGAGGTTGGTTTTGTGATATTGATTCCCTTAATTTTTACTATTACTGCCTCTACTGGTTTGCCACTTTTGTATGTGGGCCTGCCCATGATAGCCTCTTTGTCCGTGACACATGGCTATCTTCCGCCTCATCCTGCCCCAACGGCTATCACCGCCATGTTTGAGGCAGATATGGGGAAGACACTGTTATATGGGATTATCATTGCTATACCGGCTATTACGGTTGCCGGGCCATGGTTTTCGAGAACCATCAAAAATGTTAAGGCTACTCCCTTAAAGGATTTTGTAAATCCTACTGTTTTAAAGGAAGAAGAAATGCCGGGAATAAACATCAGTATTTTTACGGCCCTCCTACCCATTATTTTAATAATGTTATCTACAGTAGCCGATCTTTTATTTCCCAAGGATTATGGATTTATGCCTTTTGTCAACTTTCTGGGAAATCCAGTAATCGCCATGTTGATTTCCGTATTGGTAGCCATTTATACCTTGGGCTTGGCTAGAGGTAAAAAGATGACCGATATTATGGGGTCTATGTCCAGTTCTATTTCCGGGATTACTATGGTACTGCTCATTATTGCAGGTGCTGGGGCCCTTAAGGAGGTCTTAATAGACAGTGGTGTAAGTTTGTATATCGCCGATAGTTTAAAAGACTCTACTGTTTCACCGTTATTATTGGCGTGGTTTGTTGCCACTGTCATTAGGGTATGCGTTGGTTCGGCAACAGTGGCCGGATTGACCACTGCAGGTATCGTAATGCCCCTGATAAACGCTACAGGGGTGAGTCCGGAATTAATGGTGCTGGCCATAGGCTCGGGAAGTTTAATGCTTTCCCATGTGAATGATGGAGGGTTCTGGCTGTTTAAGGAATATTTTAACCTATCCATTAAGGATACTTTAAAAACTTGGACGGTTATGGAAACTACCGTGGGAGTAATGGGGTTGATAGGAGTAATGATTTTAAGTTTGTTTGTTTAATTAAAGAATAAATTATGAGTAGTTCACCCACCGAAAAAATTAAGGAATTAGGATTGGTTTTTCCCCCGGCTCCAAAACCTGCCGGTGTTTATAGACCAATTTTGGTCGTAGATAGGTTTTTATATGTTTCTGGCCAGGGCCCAATTCAAAATGATGGATCCCTAATGATCGGGATAGCAGGTTTTGATATGAACGCCGATGAAGCCAAAAAGGCTGCTAGGCAGGTGGGACTTACGATGCTTTCCACTATTCAGACACATTTTGGAAGTTTGGACAAAATAAAAAGGGTTGTAAAAGTTTTGGGAATGGTAAATTCTACTTCCGATTTTGGACAACAACCCTATGTAATAAATGGCTTTAGTGAATTGATGGCGGATGTTTTTGGCAAAGAAAATGGTATTGGAGTGCGTAGTGCCGTTGGGATGATGCTACCCAATAACATTCCAGTAGAAGTTGAGGCCATGTTTGAACTTTATTGAAGCTGAACACAATTTTATGATGAACCAGGATTGGTATAAGATTACGGCCCCGGATGATATAATTACTCCTGCCCTTTTGGTATATCCAGATCGGGTAGAAGAAAACATAAAGACCTTGATAGCTATGGCCGGAGGTACCCAGAACCTCAGACCGCATATAAAAACACATAAGACGGCAGAGATTGTTCAGCTGCAATTGAAATATGGGATTCAAAAATTTAAGTGTGCCACTATCGCCGAGGCCGAACTCTTGGGCGAATGCGGGGCAAGTGACATATTGCTCGCCTTGCAACCGGTAGGTCCCAATATAGACCGATTGTTTAGACTGATGGCCAAATTCCCCAATAGCACCTTTTCTACTATTGTAGATGATCGTCAGATTATAGAGCTATTTTCCAAAACCGCGAGGAACAAAGGCATTCATGTGCCACTGTGGTTGGATATCAACAATGGCATGAATAGATCTGGTATTTTGCCAAATGCCAAGGCCGTGGAATTATATAAAAAAATAGATGAAGACCCTAACTTGCAAGCTGCGGGCTTACATGTGTATGATGGGCATATCCATAATAAGGATCTATCGGAAAGAGAGAAGAAATGCAATGAGGACTTTGAAGGGGTTTTGGGTTTAAAAAGAACATTGGAAAAACTTGGATTCGCTATCCCTACTATTGTGGCCGGTGGTTCCCCAACCTTTCCGATACATTTAAAGCGTGAAGGGGTGGAAACTAGCCCAGGAACAACACTGTTATGGGACGCTGGCTATGCCGCCTCATATCAGGATATGGATTTTTTACCGGCCGCTGTTTTATTGACTAGGGTAATTAGTAAACCTAGCAACAATTTGGTATGTTTCGATTTGGGGCATAAACATCTGGCTTCAGAGATGAATTTTCCAAGGGTATTGCTATTGGAAGGGGAAGGCTGCTCCCAAATGGGACAGAGTGAGGAGCATTTGGTGGTTAAATGTACCAATGATGAAAAATATGAAGTAGGGGATCTGGCCTATGCTATTCCAGTACACATTTGCCCCACGGTTGCCAAATATAAGGAAGTCTTAACGGTAGAAAATGGGAGCTTAACCGGTGCTTGGCAGGTAGCTGCCAGAAACCTTAAAATAAATATATAAACCTCTCTTTTAAAAGGACCAATAATTATCGGTTGGGCCTTAAGTTGGGATAAATTGAAAAATATGTTCGTATTTGATGCCCATTTAGATCTGGCCATGAACGCCATGGAATGGAATAGGGATTTAACATGGAGCGTGGCCCAAATTAGACAAAGTGAATTGGGCATGACGGATAAACCGGATAGGGCAAAGAATACAGTGTCCTTAAGTGCTATGCGAGAGGGAAATATTGGTCTTTGCTTGGCTACCCAAATAGCAAGATACGTAAAGAGGGAAAACCCCCTTCCCGGGTGGAACTCTCCCCAACAGGCTTGGGCCCAAACCCAAGGACAACTGGCTTGGTACAAGGCCATGGAAGAAATTGGGGAAATGGTTCAAATTAGTAATACGGAGCAATTGAATTCGCATTTGGAACTTTGGGAAAATGGCAAGGGTAAAAAGCCGATCGGCTATATCCTTAGTTTGGAAGGAGCGGATTCCATAATTGCCATGGACCATTTGGAAAGAGCTTATGAACAAGGCCTGAGGGCCATTGGACCGGCGCACTATGGTCCCGGCACCTATGCACATGGCACGGATTCGGTAGGTGGCATTGGCCATAAAGGCAAGGAGCTATTAAAAGAAATAGAGCGATTAAACCTAATTCTGGACGCTACACACTTATGCGATCTTAGTTTTTGGGAAACCATGAAGGTATACAATGGTCCCGTTTGGGCAAGCCACAACAATTGTCGAGAATTTGTGGATCATAACAGACAGTTTTCTGATGAACAAATATTGGAGCTAATAGGAAGGAATGGCGTTATTGGGATAGCACTGGACGCTTGGATGATGGTCCCCAATTGGGTTAGGAGTGTTTCGACTCCTGAGGGGATGGATGTTACTTTAGCCCAAATGATAAACAATATAGACCATATTTGCCAGTTGGCAGGAAATTCCCTGCACGTTGGAATAGGGACCGATCTGGATGGAGGCTTTGGAAAAGAGCAATGTCCCACTGACCTAAATACGATCGCAGACCTACAGAAGATACCTGGACTATTGTTGGAAAAAGGGTATTCGGAAACGGATATAGAGAATATAATGAGCAAAAATTTTATTCGGTTTCTAAGAAAGGTATGGGGATAATCAACCTACCGATCCGTTATTTTCAATATCTCTTTTCCCTAACCACATTGGCTTGATATTCGCCAGGGGAAACATTTTTCTTTCTCTTGAACACACGGTTAAAATATGACCTACTTTCAAAACCGCATTCCATGAATACTTCTTTTATTGTACGTTTTGGATCTTGTAAAAGGCTAACAGCCAGATTGATGCGTTCATTGTTAATGAATTCTACAGGAGAAATGCCAAGTTCATTTTTAAAGACCCTGTAAAAATGGGACTCGCTCATATGGGCCTTTTTGCTCAATGTTTCAATACTTAGAGGCTGGTATATATTTTCCCTAATAAAGGAGACAATAAACCCCAATCTACTGTTGTTGCTGACCTCCAACGTTTGTTCCGTGTAAATCTTGCGCTCATTGCTCTGTAATATCCGCACTATCAGTTCGCTTAGCATATTGTCTACAAAGAGGTCTTTGGACGGATGGTTTTCCGTAAATAGAAAGAGCAATCGTTGTAAAATTTGATAGAGGCCAATATCATTTGTAAAATGAAAATTATAATCCATCAAAGCCCATTCTTTCCCATCCAATTTAGGCATGGTTTCATTCATTACCCTCAACATCTGTTTTATTTTATCCTCAGAAATGGCCATGGCCAGGCAACGGGTAGGGTTGGTAGCCTTTGCTTCGGGAAAATCTATACACATTATTTCTTTGGATGGCAGTATTAGTGACTCACCGGGTAAAAAGTTAAATGACTCATGGTCCCTAAGGTGCATAATTTTTTTGCCACTTAGCATACTTGCCAGGACAGGCTGGTCAAACTGCAGCAATATCTGCTCCGCCTGCTGATGGGTTTCAAAAACGTGCATGGCAGCATTGTTCAACGTATAGGTCGTTTGGTTCTCGACCAAAGTTTCCAATCTCCTATTATTAAAGTAAGCGTTGGATAGCTGCATCCCAGATATATTTAAATTGTCATTAATTATTATTCAACGAGCTTATTTTGTTAAAAATACAAAATTAATCACCTCAAATTGGGATATAAACAATTATTGATAGGATAGTTCATGTTATTGATAGAATGGGTCAGAATTTTAACAAAAACGCTTCATACATTTGAAAACAAGCCACTTACACTTACAATATGGCTCGGCCAATAACGATTGGCAAAATGAAATCTAATATTAATTAAAAATATACGATCATGGGAGATGTAAAGACCACAACACAGAATAGGGTCGAAAGACCAGTATTTAAAAGTCAGTATGAAAATTTTATAGGCGGTACATGGGTGTCGCCCACCAAAGGGGAGTATTTTGATAATATTTCACCAGTAGATGGCAATAGTTTTACCAAAATAGCGCGATCTACCGCTGAGGATATTGAACTGGCGTTGGATGCCGCATGGGCTGCAGCCCCGGAATGGAATAATTCCTCCGCAGCATCAAGAAGTAATTTATTGTTGAAGATTGCGGATATAATGGAGCAAAACCTGGAAGTTTTGGCGCGGGCGGAAACCTGGGATAACGGAAAACCCATCAGGGAAACCATGGCTGCAGATTTACCTTTGGCCATAGACCATTTTCGCTATTTTGCGGGGGTCATAAGGGCAGAGGAAGGTACTGCCAGTGAATTGGATGCCAATACGGTATCCTTAAATATTCCAGAGCCTCTAGGAGTTGTTGGACAAATTATTCCTTGGAACTTTCCTCTACTTATGGCAGCTTGGAAGGTGGCACCTGCACTGGCAGCCGGAAACTGCGTAGTTCTAAAACCGGCAGAACAAACTCCTGTGGGAATCTTGGTGCTAATGGAACTTATAGAAAATGTATTGCCGGCAGGGGTGCTTAATGTGGTGAACGGATTTGGTATTGAGGCAGGTAAACCATTGGCTTCCAATCCCAGAATTAACAAGATTGCATTTACAGGCGAGACAACTACCGGGCAGTTGATTATGCAGTACGCCTCCAAAAACATTATTCCGGTTACTTTGGAATTGGGGGGTAAATCGCCCAACGTGTTTTTTGAAAGCATTATGGAAGCAGATGATGAATTCTTCGACAAATGTTTGGAGGGAGCGGCAATGTTTGCCTTTAATCAGGGCGAAGTATGTACCTCCCCATCCCGTATTTTGGTACAGGAAAGTATTTACGAAAAATTTATTGAGCGTGTTGTTGCCCGTACCAACAAAATAAGGCTGGGACATCCACTGGATCCTGAAACTATGATGGGTGCACAGGCTTCCAACGATCAATATGAAAAAATCCTGAACTATATCAAAATTGGAAAAGAGGAGGGCTGTGAAGTACTAACCGGTGGTGATGCAGCCTATAATGAAGGTTTGGAAGGGGGTTTTTATATTCAGCCCACTATTCTAAAAGGAAACAATAAAATGAGGGTCTTTCAGGAAGAGATCTTTGGTCCTGTTGTGTGCCTAACAACCTTTAAGGATGAGGCAGAGGCTATTGAGATTGCCAATGATACATTATATGGTCTGGGCGCTGGCGTATGGACAAGGGATACCCATCAGGCCTACAAGGTGGCCAGGGCAATTAAGGCCGGTCGCGTTTGGGTAAATAGCTATCATACCTATCCGGCACATGCTCCTTTTGGCGGATATAAGAAATCAGGAATTGGTAGGGAAACCCATAAAATGATGTTGAACCACTACAGGCAAACTAAAAATATGCTTATTTCCTACGACAAAAAAGCACTTGGATTTTTTTAAGAAGTAAAGTCAAATGATATGGTCAAAAGAGTATTGATTTCAGAAAATGCAAGGCAGGTATTGGAGCAACTAAAGTCCCAGCACGGGGAGCTAATGTTCCATCAGAGTGGAGGTTGTTGTGATGGGTCATCGCCCATGTGTTTTCCTAAAGGGGAATTAATGCTAAATGAAACCGATGTTTATCTAGGAGATGTTGCAAACTGTGCTTTCTATATGTCCAAAGATCAATTTGAATATTGGAAACATACCCAATTGACTGTGGACGTCACCGAAGGCAGAGGCTCCAGTTTTTCACTAGAAATACCGTTGGGATTGCGCTTTGTTATAAAGTCCCGTTTGTTTACAGGAGACGAATTTGCCCAATTGCGGCCTGTTGATACGGTCAAGAATTAGGAAATTCTCCGCTTTAATTACAAAAGTCGGTTTAAGTATAAGCTTAAACCGACTTTTTTTATTATACTGTGAATTTAACAGCATTTTAGGGGCACATGGCAAGGTATTTGATATTTTTGTATCTGTTAGGTACCTCAAACGGTTTTATGAGAATAGTATTTTTAACTTGCATTCTATTTTTAATTTCGCAGTTGGGTACGGCCCAAACAGACCTTCCCACGACCAATCCTTTTAAAATAGAAGGAGACAAAGGGGTTAGGGAAAACCCCGATCAAGGGACTGCATTGAAAATTCCTTCCATTATTACCTTAAAACCTACTACCAATCTCAGGGACTCCCTAACGGCCAGAAATATTAAGATGCTTCCGGACAGGGAATTGGTACAGGCTGGATATGGCCTAAAAATAGATCCCAAAGTTAACGAAAAGGAAAAGGAGGGTTCTTCTACTTTTTTTGGCAATATGTATTTGGGCGATATTAAGAGCAACGGGAAATTCGTGGGCATTGTGTGCCGTGACCATGAGTATGTAGATGGAGATAGGGTGAGAATATTGCTCAACGATAAAGTGGTGGAACCCAATATTTTTCTAACAGGTTCCTTTAAAGGAATTAACCTAGATTTGCAGAAGGGTTTTAATAGAATTGATTTCGAGGCACTAAACCAAGGTACTTCAGGACCCAACACGGCCCAAGTAAATGTATATGATGATGAAGGAAAAATGATACATTCCAATATGTGGAATTTATCTACTGGATCCAAAGCCACCATTATAATCATTAAGGAGTAGCTCAATAAGAAACACAAACACAGACCAATATGAAAGGATATTACTATTTGTTGATTATTAATCTAGTGCTTATTTTAATTCCTTATTCCTTAAGATTGTTCAGAAATTATAAAAGGAACAAGAACTGATAGGGATGTTTTCCAAAAATGGTTTAAACTACTTTTAACAACTACTATTATTAAATGAATGTCTTAAGCCCATATCTTTGAAACTGTTATGTTTTGATAGCATGAAGGTAGGCAGATACTTATTTGACCGCCATTGATTTTAGGCAGGAAAACCTCTCAACACTATTTTACGTAAATTTTATAAAACATCCTTGATGCGGTTGTCCTTATTATTTGTCCTTGCTATTGTTTTTACTGGCTGTTCCCAGGAAGGGGAATTGACCGCTATTGAACCTGCCTTGGACGATATTTTGGAAACTGAGCTGCCTTCAGCCCTTGACAATGAATTAGCTGGACCGTATTTAAACGAATCTGGGACCTATAATTATTTGGCCCTGGGAGATAGCTATACCATAGGAGCTAGCGTTACAAGTGCTGAAAGTTTTCCAATCCAATTAAAGGATAGATTGGAGCAGGGACTTGAGGTAGAAGTTAATACAGAAATTATTGCTGTAACCGGATGGCGAACAGATAATTTGTTGGACGGCCTCAACAGAGGGACTTTACACGCTTCCTATAACTTGGTAACCCTTTTAATTGGTGTAAATAACCAATATCAAGGTAGGCCCTTTAGAATTTATACCAAAGAGTTTCCACAACTTTTGGAGCGGGCCATTGAATTGGCCTATGGCAACCCTAAAAATGTGGTGGTAGTTTCTATTCCGGATTATGCCTATACTCCTTTTGCCTCATTTGGTAATACCGATAAAATATCCAAAGAAATTAATGCATATAATGCCTTTGCTGAATCCACGGCCTTACAAAAGGGAGTGCCCTTTTTAAATATTACGGACATAACCCGAAATGGATTGTCCAATCCAGAATTGGTAGCTGGGGATGGCCTGCATCCCTCTGGTGAGGCCTATAAGAGATTTGTAGATGTAATTTATCCGGTAGTACTTCCTATTTTTGATTAACGGTAATTTCTTTCAAAAGAAATTGGACACAAAGGTTGGGCTATTTTCTTGTTTTTAAAGTAACTTGCTGGTCACAGTTGTGGCTTAACAGAAGATTTTCTTGTGGTTGAGCTACTAATAACTTTGAGTACATTTACACTTTAAAAATCTCCTCAATAAAAAATATGATTCCTAATGTCCAATAAAAAAGTTAGTATTCTTACCGCCTTTAAAACAATAATTTGGCCGCGACGCAATTTGGTTTTTATCGGTCTGTTCTTGATCGTTATAAGTAATGCGGCAAATTTTGTAGGTCCTATCTCCCTTAAATATTTTATGGATGAGGTTATTCCCAATAAGGATATGGACATGCTTAAAATTTTGGTCGGTTTGGTAATCCTGTCAATTTTGGTACGCGCCGTAACCTCTTTTTTGTTGACCAAAATCTTGAGTGTCCAAGCCCAATACCTTATCTCGGAGCTTAGGGCACAGGTACAAAAGAAAGTGCTGTCGCTCCCGATCCGTTTTTTCGACAATGCAAAATCCGGAGCTTTGGTTTCCCGTATCATGTCCGATGTGGAGGGGGTTCGTAACCTTATTGGTACAGGATTGGTGCAATTGGTGGGTGGAAGTATCACGGCCATTGGTGCCTTGGTTTATATGTTGTGGATAAGTCCATCAATGACCTTCTTTACGTTTATTCCATTGGCCATTTTTGCTTTTATAGCCTTAAAGGCTTTTAAGGTTATCCGACCTATATTTAGAAATCGAGGTAAAATAAATGCTGAAGTTACGGGGAGACTGACCGAAACCCTTAGTGGAATTAGGGTAATTAAAGGATTTAATGCAGAAGAGCAGGAGACTAAAGTCTTTGAGAGCGGGGTAGAGCTGTTGTTTCAAAATGTAAAAAAGAGCCTTACGGCAACCGCTTTTATGACAAGTTCATCTACGTTTCTGATAGGAATTGCCACTACTGGAATCATGGGCATAGGAGGGTATAAAATTATGTATGAAGGTTTGAGTCTCGGGGATTTTCTGTCGTTCACCTTTGTTTTGGGCATCATGATCGCTCCTATTGTGCAAATGAGCAACATAGGAAGTCAACTTACGGAGGCACTTGCCGGTTTGGATCGTACTGAAGAACTAATGAATATGATACCGGAAGCCAATGAACAGGAAAGAACCATTGTTCTGGAAAAAATAAGGGGGGATATTGCCTTCAATGATGTCTCCTTTGCCTATGAAGAAGATAAGGAAGTATTGCACAATGTTAGTTTTGAAGTAAAATCTGGAAATGTGGTTGCCTTGGTGGGCAGTTCCGGTTCGGGAAAATCTACGATAGCCGGTTTGGCGGCAACCTTTCTAAACCCCCTCTCTGGGACCATTACCGTGGACGGCCAAGATATTTCCAAAGTTGATTTGAGTAGCTATCGCAAAAACCTGGGAGTTGTATTGCAGGACGAATTTTTGTTTGAAGGTACCATTAGGGAAAATATAATGTTCCCAAGACCCAATGCAACCGAGGAAGAAGTTCTAAGTGCCGTTAAGGCAGCTTATGTAGATGAATTTACAGATAGGTTCGAAAAAGGTCTGGATACGCTGATCGGGGAGCGGGGCGTAAAGCTCTCTGGCGGACAGCGGCAACGTATTGCCATAGCTAGAGCAGTTTTGGCCGATCCGAAAATTTTAATATTGGATGAAGCCACTTCCAATCTGGATACGGAAAGCGAAGCCTTGATTCAAAAAAGTTTGGCCGCCCTGACCCAGGGAAGGACGACTTTTGTCATTGCCCACAGATTGAGTACGATTAGAAAGGCCAATCAAATTCTGGTAATAGAAAATGGTCGAATTGCTGAAAAGGGTACCCACGATGAACTAATCGCCAAAGAAGGACGATACTATAACCTATTTACCTATCAGGCTAGGATTTAGAGGGAATATTCGAGGCTATGAGAATAACTTTATATTCTTTATTTATAATCGGTAGCATTCTGGTCGGCAATGCTCAAGATTTGCAATCGGAAAATTTCTCTTATTTAAAAGGGGCTTTGGTCAGGGGGGATATTAAGCGTCCTGCCTTATCGTTAATATTTACAGGTGATGAATTTGGGGACGGTGCCAAGTATATTCAGAAGCTCCTTAAAAAGGAAAAGGTGTTGGCTTCCTTTTTCTTAACGGGAAACTTTTACAGTAATCCAAAATTTGCCAGAACAATCAAAAAGTTGCGTGCAGATGGTCATTATTTAGGTGCACATTCCAACAAACACCTTTTGTATTGTGATTGGACCCAAAGAGATAGCCTGTTGGTTTCAAAAGAAGAATTTACACAGGATCTTCTGGAAAATTATGGAAAAATGAAAGAATTTGGCATTGAAAAGAAGGATGCCCGTTATTTTCTTCCTCCCTATGAATGGTATAACGATAGTATTGCCAAATGGACTGGGAATATGGGGTTGTTATTGGTAAATATGACCCATGGCACCTTGTCTCATGCGGATTATACTACCCCTGCAATGAAAAACTATAGGTCCAGCCAGGAAATTTTCCATAGTATCATACAATATGAAGAACGAAATAAAACTGGATTAAATGGATTTTTGCTGCTTATGCATATTGGTACAGCCCCCTCCCGAACAGACAAGCTGTATTATTCATTGGAAACCTTAATAGAACATTTAAAAAAAAAGGGCTATCAATTGCAAAGTATTGAAAGCTTACTGGATAGTAATTAAGAGGCAATATTATTATATTTAAGCTTTAAATCTTCCATCCTATGAAGCCATTAATTTTTTTGTTTTTGTCACTGGGACAATTACTTATGGGCAATGAAATCACTCAAGGCCCTTTTATTAGAATCAATCAGTTGGGATATTTATTGGATGAACACAAAACAGCAATTGTTTTTTCACATAAAAAGGTAAGTGAAGTGTTCCATTTAATCGATGACAACAACAATGTAGTGGCTACTTTAAGACCGAAAAAATCTAAACAGGAGGGTTGGGGGACCTTTGAATACTATTATGAACTGGATTTTTCAGATGTTAGGAGCAAGGGGACTTACTTTATTGAGGCAAAAAAATCCAAATCCCGCTCCAATCTTTTTAAAATAGGGAACGATGTTTATAAGCAAAAACCAGGGATTTTGTTGGGGTTTATGCGCCAACAAAGATGCGGTTATAATCCTTATTTTGATATGGTCTGCCATCAAAGGGATGGGCGGTCGGCATATGGTCCAATGCCCGATGGAACATTTGTAAATGCTTCCGGGGGTTGGCACGATGCGGGAGATCAACTTAAATATCTAATAACAGGAAGTTATGCCACGGCCCATATGTTAATGGCCTATGAATTATACCCCGATGCTTTCGAGGACCACGTAAACGCTCTGGGCCAACCACAGTCCAATGGTATTGCAGATGTTTTGGACGAGGCCAAATGGGGTTTGGATTGGATTCTGAAATTGCACCCTGAATCCGATCAATTGATACATCAGATTGCGGATGATCGTGATCATATTGGTTGGAAAATGCCGGATGAGGACAGCTCGGACTACGGTTGGGGTAAGAATAGTTATAGGGTTGCTTATTTTGCGACCGGAGAACCTCAAGGTCTTAACAAGTATAAAAGTGAGGCCAGCGGGGTTTCTAATTTAGCAGGCCGCTCTGCCGCTGCACTGGCCTTGGCGGCAAGAATATGGCTAAGGGATGTAAAGGATTCCATTTTTGCAAAAGGCTGTTTGGCAGCCGCCAAATCTTTATATAATTTGGGGAAGGAGAAGGAAGGTTTTCAGCAGGGTAATTCATATGGGGCCCCTTATCGATACTCAGAAAAGACTTGGGCAGATGATATGGAGTGGGGAGCCGCAGAACTATACAAAAGCACGGGTGATAGTAGCTATTTGAAAGATGCCAAGGAGTATGCGCTAAAGGCCAATACGATTTCTTGGATGCCCAGAGATTCGGTTGGACATTATGAATATTATCCATTTGTCAATTTGGGCCATTTTGCCCTATATGACCAGGTAGATAAGGATTTCCAAAATACGTTGGCCGGATATTACAAAAGTGGTTTGGAAGATAATTTGAAGAGGGCATCCAAGAATGCCTATAATATTGGCGTTCCTTTTATTTGGTGTTCCAATAATTTGCTTACCAGTCTAATTACACAGGGCATTCTTTATGAAAAAATGACAGGTGATCAAGGTTACCACCAATTTTTGGTAGAACATCGGGATTGGCTTTTTGGTAGAAACCCATGGGGAACTTCTATGTTTACCAAAATGCCGGAAACTGGGGAATATCCTTTGGATGTACATACCAGCACTTGGGCACTGACGAAAAAAGAAGTAGCCGGAGGATTGGTGGATGGTCCGGTCTACGCCTCAATTTTTAATTCCCTAAAGGGATTACGTATGGATAATCCGGACGAATTTAAAGCCTATCAAAATAAATTTGTGGTATACCATGATGATATTGGGGACTATTCTACCAATGAACCTACTATGGATGGCACTGCCGGATCTATAATCATGATGGCCCATTGGGCGGATGAAAAACAATAGTCTGAAGACCAAATTAAATGCTATTGCCAGGTTTTAAAGGAGATAGACCACTAAATAAAATAAGGTGACTTCTTTCTAGCTCTCAGGAGCCAGCTCCACTTCCAAACCTTCCAAATCTTCGGTAATATGGATTTGGCAACCCAAGCGGCTGTTGTCCTTTACGTTGAAAGCCTCTGCAAGCATGGCATCCTCATCATCGGACATTTCGGGCAATTGGTGGTCAGACTCTACATAGCACTGGCAGGAGGCGCACATGGCCATACCACCACATATACCAATGGTTCCCTCCGGGGCAAGTTCGTAGGAACGAACTATTTCCATTAGGTTCATATTCATATCCGTGGGTGCGTCTACCTCGTGAACAACCCCATCCCTGTCCTTAATTTTTATTTTAACATCGCTCATGCCAGAAATATTCTTTTTTGCTAATAGCCAGCAAATTTAAGGGATTTACTTTAGGATTTGGTTGTTTTTTTTAATCAATGGCCTTTACTACTGCCTTGGGGGCTTCTTTTTTGCTGCCATCAAAACCGGATACTCCGCCAACAGTGGTATATTTCATAACATATTTTTTGTCCGGGAAAATACGCTGGTAGGCACTTTGGCACATTAGGGTTGCTTCGTGAAAACCGCAAAGGATCAATTTTAGTTTTCCGGGATAGGTATTTACGTCCCCGATGGCATAAATTCCGGGAATGTTGGTCTGATAATCGAAAGTGTCCACTTTTATGGCATTCTTTTCAATTTCCAATCCCCAATCCGCAATGGGTCCCAGCTTGGGAGATAGCCCGAACAAGGGAATAAAATCGTCGATTTCCTTAATAATTTCTTCGTCCTGTTCACCGGATTTATTGATGACCACGGCCTCCAATTTCCCCGATCCTTTTAAGCCAACCACTTCTGCAGGGGTAATGAGGTTAATTTTTCCAATATTTTTCAAGGACTGTACCTTCTCTACAGAATCCAGAGCTCCTCTAAATTCATTTCTTCTATGTACCAAAGTCACTTCTGAAGCAACGTCGGCTAAAAAGATACTCCAATCAAGAGCAGAATCACCTCCACCGGCAATTAACACTCTTCTATTGCGATATACTTCTGGATCTTTTATAAAATAAGCAACACCTTTATCCTCATAATCCTTGATTTTGTCGATCAAGGGTTTTCTTGGTTCAAAACTACCAAGGCCGCCAGCAATGGCTACGATTGGGGCATTGTGCTTGGTGCCTTTGTTGGTAGTTACCAAAAAGGTGCCGTCTTCCAATTTTTCTATGGTATTGGCCCGCTCCCCCAAGGTAAATCCGGGTTGGAACGCTTTTATCTGTTCCATAAGGTTATTTACCAGATCACCTGCCAAGACCTCTGGGAATCCTGGGATATCGTAAATGGGCTTTTTTGGGTATATTTCGGAACATTGCCCACCTGCCTGTGGTAAGGCGTCTATTAAATGGCATTTAAGCTGCAACAGGCCTGCTTCAAAAACCGCAAAAAGACCTGTTGGGCCTGCACCGATAATTAGAATATCTGTTTTAATCATGGAAAAAAGAACTTAAAATAGCTGCAAAGCTAAAAAAGGAATTGAGAATAGATTATGATATTGATCAGGTTAGGGGCCAACATTTATAACCTCCTGTATTTGGGGGGCATATTTTTTTATGGTCATTTCAACCCCGCTCTTAAGGGTCATTTGGTTTACTGAACAGCCTACGCAGGCGCCCTCCAATTTTACTTTTACGGAATTGTCATTGTCTATGGAAATGAGGGAGATATCCCCCCCATCACTTTGCAAAAAAGGACGGATTTCCTCCAATGCCTTTTCAACGTTGTTTTTAAGTTCAATCGATGTCATAATTACTTCTTTTTAACAGCCGAACAACCTGCCATTGTAGTTATTTTAATAGCCTCCGTTGGAGGTAAACTTTTGTTTCTATCCACCACTTCCTGAACTACATTTCTTGTAATTTCCTCAAAAGCGGTTTCAATTGCGGTTGCCGTTTGCAGCGCCGCCGGCCGGCCTACATCACCTGCCTCCCTAATACTTTGTACCAAAGGTACCTCCCCTAAAAAAGGAACATTTAAATCCTCTGACAAATGCTTGGCCCCTTCTTGCCCAAAAATATAATATTTATTGTTGGGTAGTTCCTCTGGTGTAAAATACGCCATATTTTCTACGATACCCAACACCGGCACATTAATGGAATCTTGTTGGAACATTGCCACTCCCTTACGGGCATCTGCCAATGCCACTTCCTGTGGGGTACTTACTACCACGGCACCCGTAATGGGTAAGGATTGCATGATGCTCAAATGTATATCCCCCGTTCCTGGAGGAAGATCCAGTAGCATAAAATCCAGTTCTCCCCAATGGGCATCAAAAATCATTTGATTAAGCGCTTTGGCAGCCATGGGGCCTCTCCAAATCACCGCCTGATTGGGTTGGGTGAAAAAGCCAATCGATAGGAGTTTTACACCATAGTTTTCTATGGGCTTCATTTTGGATTTTCCTTCAATATTTACGGCCAAGGGTTTTTCCTGTGCAACATCGAACATAATAGGCATGGACGGACCATAAATGTCCGCATCCAATAGTCCTACTTTAAACCCCATTTTAGCCAAGGTTACGGCTAAATTTGCCGTGACCGTGGATTTTCCTACCCCTCCTTTTCCGGAAGCGACGGCTATAATATTTTTGATCCCTGGGATGGGTTTACCTTTTATCTCATTTGCCTTTGGCTTGGCAGCGGGGGCATCCACTTTTACATTTACAGTAATTTTGGCTTTGTTGTACACCTTGTCGTGTATCACCTTTAAAATTTCTACCTCGGTTTTCTTTCGTGCCTGCAAACTTGGGTTCGAAATGGTAATATCAACAACTACCTCATCTCCAAAAACCATGATATTTTTAACCGCGCCACTCTCCACCATATTTTGTCCTTCTCCAGGGACAGTGATGTTTTCAAGGGCTTTAAGTATGTCTTTTTTATCTAATTTCATCCTAATCCATTCTTATTCAGTCATTATTAAAACTGATTCTAAATTACAAAGATAGGGCTTAGGAGCGAGATTAGGAAGGAAGGGAATTGAAAAGTAAAATAAGGCAATAAGTATCCTCTATATGCTTTGATGAATTCCAAATTATTGGCAATTGTAATCAAGGAATTTATTCTATAATCGAGATTAAAACCTACCTGCCTGTACCCGTTCAGGCGGGCTTGCCCCGAGGTAGTTTACTTTAACTCCTGCCAAGGATCCCAGAAATGAACATCAAAATTAACAATTTGATTGTCCACTACCTTGATGCCCTCATTTTCCAATAATTGCTGCATTAAATTGGTGCCTTCAAAATGATGTTTCCCTGTTAAAAGCCCTTTTCTGTTAACCACCCTATGAGCGGGGATATCCCCAACTTTATGGGCACCATTCATGGCCCAGCCCACCATTCTGGCACTTCTGGCAGTACCCAAATATTTCGCAATGGCACCATAAGAGGTAACTCGGCCAAAGGGTATTTGTCTGGCTACCCCATAAACTTTTTCAAAGAAGTTCTCGTTTTCGGGTTTCATCAGGTATAGAAAATTCTAATTAAGGTAATCACCAAAAGCAGCATCATTAAGGCACTTAGGATATAATTGGAATTCTTTGAAAATCTATTGTTCTTGGTTTCCAATTTGGTGAAATAGACCGTATACAGATAGAGAACTGTAAAGGTGCCGCAGCCAGCTGCAAGAATAAAGGTGGCAATATCGCGGAACTGAAATTTTATCCAACCGGAGGCATTCCACATGGCATTCAGCCCACTGTAATAGGGTATGGTCAATAAATTTAATGCGGCTAGCAATATCCCTTTAAAGAAACTATTTTTCTTGCTAACCTTGACTATTTTAGGTCGATTCCGTTTCTTTTTCTTGGCTTTGACAAAGAAGTAGACGGCAAAAAAAGCGAAGACAATTAGGGCTATTTTTAAGAGCAGGTCTATAATTTCTGGATTTTTGAATAAAAATTTGGAAATCATTACAGATATATAGGCCTGGATAATAATCATGGTGGATACCCCAAGACTAAATATAATACCGTTGGTCTTGCCCTTTTCCACACTTATCTTGGCGGCGTTCATATTCAATAGACCTGGAGGGACGGTAGCCATAAATGCGGCTGAAAAGGTGGCAAAAAAAAGGGTGAGTAAATGTTCCATGGCCTACCGTATTCTAAACTTGATATAGGTGATTGGTTTTCCTTTCTCAAGATACTGTTTTTCGTAGAAAGTCTGTATTTCCAGAACTTCTTTTGGGCTCCCTTCATTTTTGTATACATCGTGATTGGCATATAGTACTTCCAATCCTTTACCGTGTAACAGGCCCAAGGTATATCCATGCATAAATTCGCTATCGGTTTTTAGATTAACCACCCCGTCATCTTTTAAGATCAATTTATACTTTTCCAAAAATACCTCATTGGTAAGTCTATGCTTGGTACGTTTATATTTTATTTGGGGGTCTGGAAAGGTAATCCAGATTTCGGAAACTTCATCGGCGGCAAAAAGTCCGTCTATCAGTTCTATTTGGGTGCGCAAGAAGGCTACATTGGACATGTTTTCCTCAATGGCCGTTTTGGCTCCACGCCAAAATCGGGCTCCCTTTATATCGATACCAATAAAATTTTTATTCTTGTTTTGCTTGGCCATTCCAACGGTATATTCCCCTTTGCCACAGCCCAATTCCAAAACTAGAGGATTGTCATTGCCGAAGAATTCATTCCATTTTCCCTTCAAAGAAAATGTGCCATTTGTAATTTCTTCCCTGTTGGGTTGAATTACATTCCCAAAAGTTTCATTTTCCTTGAATCGCTTCAGCTTATTCTTACTTCCCACTCGTCAATGATAGTTAAATTAATGGCAAAGCTAATGAAATCTAAACTTGTTTCTTAGGAAGTGGCCTTTGGTTGTTTGATCTTATTTGCAATTAATTGGAAAGCCTTAATTTTTATAGCCGATAACCAACATTTAACACGGGTTGACCGGCTATTTTTTATAATGAACAAGAAAAGGATTAAATTAGAGCTGTAATTCATTGTAAATGCAAAAATTAGGACTTCTTTTCTTATTACTGTTGCAACTTGGTTGTAGTGGTCAGGCAATGGAGAAATTCAATGGGGTAAGTTTTGTGGCCTCTCGCGAAAAGGTAGTCCAGGAACATGTGGATGCTGTCAGGAAAATAAATGCCAAATGCGCTGCGGTTATGCCCTTTGGATTTATTAGGGATGCTGGCTCTCCAGAAATAATTTTCGACACCTCAAGGCAATGGTTCGGTGAAACGAAGACCGGTGCCAGACAATACATAGACATTTTGCACCAGAATGGTTTAAGAGTAATGTTGAAACCTCAGATTTGGATTTCCAGAGGAGCATTTACCGGCCATTTAAAGATGAATTCCGAGGAAAAATGGAGGGCTTTGGAGGCCTCTTATCACGATTTTATTATGGCTTATGCCTCTCTAGCCCAAGAAACTAAGGCCGACGCATTTTGTATCGGGACCGAGTTGGAGCAATTTGTTAGCCACAGACCGGGATATTGGACCGAACTGATCAAAAAGATTAGGAGTGTTTACAAAGGGAAACTTACCTATGCGGCCAATTGGGACGAATATGGGCGAACCCCGTTTTGGGAAGATTTGGATTTTGTAGGGATAGATGCCTACTTTCCTCTGAGTGATGAAAAAACCCCAAGTGTTGAGCAATTAAGAAAGGGGTGGCAACCGCACAAAGAGAAAATAAGATCTTTGTCCTTGGCTACAAACAAACCCATAATCTTTACTGAATACGGTTATAGGAGCAATAATTATACGGCAAAGAAACCTTGGTTGGTAGATCATAGTCAGGACGATGTGAATCTTGAGGCCCAGGCCAATGCTACCAAGGCCATTTTTGAAGAATTTTGGAAAGAAGATTGGTTTGCAGGCGGATTTGTTTGGAAATGGTTTATTGATCATGAAAAAGCAGGCGGACTAAATGACAACCGATTTACCCCTCAGAATAAACCGGCACAAGAGGTGATCAAGAGTTTCTACGGGATTCACTAAAGGCATTTTCAGATTTATTCTTCACCGCCCAATTTTTGGTGAGCGTTCGGTCTTTGACCTGAAATTTAGGTTTAAACGATCCAAGAATTCCTTCATTTTTGATTGTTCTTGGAATTGGGCAGTATTTTTGATAATATTTGTATGAAATTTGAATGGTGTCTGTAATGAGAACTTTTATTTTATCGTGGATGGTGGCTTTAATAGGGCTTCCTTTAATTGCCCAAACGTCCGTTAAAACCGTAATCGCGGAAAGGGGAGATGGTATTTATTCCATTCTCAGAAAGCAAGGCATGAACCCGGTTAGGCACTACGGACATTTTGTTGATCTTAATCAAGATAATCTACGGGATAGTATGCACCTTTATGAAGGAAGGGAATACATTATACCTCCCGTACCAGTGGATACTGTTTCCATAGGGGAATCCGTTGAAAAGAAGGCTACAGAGATTAAGGCGGTATCCAATATGCTCAATGACGATATTTTTGGTAAGGATTACGCTTCCACAGAGATAAAGAGCAATAAGTTACAGGGTGCCATTTATTATTTGATTTCAGGTCATGGCGGGCCGGATCCAGGTGCTATTGAAAAATATGAGGGAAAAATCATAGCAGAAGACGAATACGCTTACGACATTACCCTGCGTTTGGCTAAGGAGCTTATATCCCATGGGGCCAAGACCTATATTATAATCAGGGATTCCAATGATGGTATAAGGGATCAGCGTATTTTGGAAATAGATAGGGACGAGGTGGCCTATCCCAATGAAGAAATACCTTTGAACCAATTAATGAGATTAAAGCAACGTGTAGATATAGTGAACAAGCTTTATTTGGAAAATACGGGGAAATACCAACGCCTAATAGTGACCCATGTTGATAGCCGCAGCAGGGGGCAGAATATAGACGTGTTTTTCTATCATCATGAGAACAGTAAGAACGGCAAGCGTTTGGCTGAAAGTATCCACGAGACGTTTTTGAAAAAATACAGACAATATCAACCTAACAGAAACTATGAGGGTACCTTTGGTGATCGTAGTGGACTGTATTTAGTTAAAAATACACTACCGGCCATGGCCTATATAGAAATTGGGAATATTAAAAACAAAAAGGATCAAAAACGAATCTTGGATCCTGATAATAGACAAGCCCTGGCGAAATGGATTTCAGAAGGGGTGATGTTGGATTTTGACAATAAAAATTAGAGGTATTTAAGAGGCAATGTTTTTTTTGTAATAGCGGTACAACTGGTCAGGCCCAAAACCCAGTAAATTCTTCAGATGGATTATACCGAAATGATATTGTAACCTAATTGTTCCAAGCTTTTCATATTTTCTGGCCGAGGTTACTACATGTTGGGGCAATACCTTGAATTTTGATGTTTTATAAAGGCGTCCAATAAATTCTGTATCCTCGTAGATAAGATACTTTTCATTAAAGCCACCAGTCTTTAGGAACAGGTCATTGAGAATAAATAAAGATTGATCACCGCCCCTACATAGTCGGTTATTTAATCTGCTGAACCAAGCGAAGAATCTTAAAAACCTTTTAGAGGTATCGAATTTCATTCTAAAGCAGCCCGAATATATTTTGTTATGTACTGCATTTAGAATATAATGGTCAAAGTTTTTCGGCGGAAATGTGTCGGCATGTAGAAAGTAAAGCACCTCGCCGGTGGCCAATTCCGCTCCCTTGTTCATTTGTTTGGCACGCCCCTTTTCTGTGAAAAGGATCTTTGCTCCCAAAGTTTTTGCCAAGGGTATAGTTGCGTCGGTACTGCCTCCGTCCACTACAATTATTTCCTTAATATTCTCTGGGCAGCTATTCGCTTTCAAATACTCCAACAAATTGCCAATATAGGCGGCCTCATTGAGCGTAGGGATTATGACACTAAGAGTTCTGGAATTACTCGGTTTCATTTAATCCCCAGTTATAGTTCAAATAACTTATTTTGGTATTGGCAGTCAGTTTTTGAGTAGCATATTTGTTGATATAATCTACCAAGGAACCATTTTCGGTGAAATCTTTTTTGTACCAATTAAAAATTTGTGATAAGGAAGTTTTTTCCTTTGATAGTACATTTCTTTTTGGGTCATTGATAAAATCGATGGCCGTTTGCTCCAACAGCTTTTCAAGATTGGCAGCTGTAAATGCCGTATTCAATAATTTGGGACAGGAATAAGAGGCGCAGTTAATGGCAAAATGAATGCGCGGTTCATCCATTTTGCGCAGTATCTTGTGTTCCAGGTCGCCCAAAGAAATGTTTTCATCTCCCATTTGCACAATGTCTTTCCCCCACGGATTTCTTATGTCCTTAATACTTTTGATAGGATAGTTGTCCAAAACAAGTTTTACCGTGGCTGCATTGTAAAGGTTTATATAATAGGCAAATTTTTCAGGTTTTGGGGCCTGGTCGTTAGGACCGTTTTCCGCCAAATAGTCCAAGTATTGCTCCAATGCTGGAATGTCCTGGGCAAAGCCTTTATAGTCAACATTTCCCGACTTGGTTACATGTTTTTTAAGCAATTTGTCCCAATCGGAATGATCTAAAGGCAAAACAATATCCAGAGTAAAATCTTCATTATACTTTGGAGAAGGAATATAACTGGAAATACTGATTGCTAAAAGCAAGATCAATACTATGGATAATTTAAGGTGCATAGAACTTTATTTACCTATAATTAGTATGGTCAAATACATAAACCTTACATCAAGTTTGCGTTAACAACAACCTCCGCCATTATAATGCCAAGTGCTGTTGCTTATATGAATTTCGTCATTGCTTTTCTCTAGGGCAGATGCTGTTTTATCGCATACCGCCAAGGGCTGATTCTGCATTAGCACATGACCGTTTTTGTCGTCAAAATATTCTTCATTACCGTAGTATATAGCTGTTTTTCCCGTAAATATACAGGGCCCATCCTGAGGCATGGGATCTTTAATGGCGGCAATTTCTATAGATTCAATATAGATCAATTCTTCTGTAGGATATTGATTGGGGGAGAGAACGCGGTACGATTTTCTCGCCCGGATTTCAATGGTTCCAAAACCGGCATCCGTCAATACCTTTACATACTCTTGCAACGGGATGCTTCCACTTAAACAAAGGGCCCTTAGCCTATCGTCATTACGTAAGGTTTCGTTCATAGGCTGCTCACATATTGGGTCGCTCATAACCAATCTGCCATGGGGTTTTAGTACCCGATACATTTCGGCAACCGCTTTCTTTAAGTCTTCCGTCTTAAAGATATTAAATAGGCAATTCTGTGCGGCAACATCAATACTTTCGTCCTCAATAGGTAGATGTAGGGCATCCCCTTTAACAAGGTTGACAAAATCACTTTTAAACCAAGGGTTTTCCTGTTCCGCTATTTTGAAGTTTTCTCTGGAAGCCTCCAACATCTCATCAACAACATCAACTCCTGTAACTCCGCCCGTTTGTCTTGAGAAATATGAAAACTGCAACAGCTCCATTCCGCCCCCGACCCCTACATATAGGACCTTTGGGTTGTTTGCCAAATCCTGGGCAGAAACCGTACTTCCACAACCGTAGTTCATATCCTGCATAATTCTGGGAATGGACAGGCCGGGGAACTGCCAAATGGGATTGGTGGTGCAACAGAGCCCGACATCCGGGGTTAGTGCTGCATCTTTATATAATTCATTTGTTGCTTGTAAATAACTCATTTCTATTCGATTAAAATTTTATGTCAGTTATGTAATTATCTTTCCTAGCCACTCGCTACTGAAAATTACACTTCCCTAAGTAGTTGCCTAAACAGTGTTATCATTTTGGGTTCTGTTTTACTGGCAATTTCAATTATTTCTGCTATGTTGACCGGTTTAAGATTGTCTGGGTCGCATTCGTCCGTTAAAACGGATACGGCCACTACGGGCAATTTTAAGTGATTGGCAACGATCACTTCAGGCACGGTACTCATTCCTACGGCGTCGGCGCCAATAATTTTTAACATTCTGTATTCAGCCTTGGTTTCCAGTTGCGGTCCTACAACGGAGGCGTACACTCCCTTTTGGAGGGATATATCTTCTTTTTTGGCTATTTTTTCCAAGCTTCTGCGCATTGGAATGTCGTAGGGCTCGCTCATATCTGTAAAACGCTCTCCAAATTGGCTTACGTTTTTAAAGGCCAAGGGAGACCCGCCTTGAAGGTTGATGTGGTCCTCGATAAGCATCATGTCACCTTTTTTATAATCGGGGTTTATGGCTCCGGCAGCATTAGAGATGAATAGCTTTTTTATCCCTAGCCTTTCCATTACACGAATAGGGTAGGTAACGTCTAAAAGATCATAGCCTTCATAAAAGTGGAACCTGCCCTGCATTACCACAACTTTTTTGCCTTCCAAGAATCCATAGATCAATTTACCGGAATGGAATTCTACCGTAGCCAAAGGAAAATAGGGAATGTGGTTGTAATGCGCTTCTATCGGATTTTCAATTTCATCTGCCAATTTGCCCAAGCCTGTTCCCAGGACTATGCCAATTTCTGGGGTTTCAAATCCCTTTCCTATTAAATAATCGGTAGATTCCTTTAGTAATTTATCCGTCATATAATTTCAATTTTTTAAAAAGGTTCGGAAGATTTCAATATCCTTGATATCTTCAAAATAGTCAATATCATTTTTAGGAGCTAGCAGACCGTGGTTTTCATTATTCAAATCCTGTAATGTAGCCTCTAATACAGTATCAGTGCCCCAGGTTTTATTGTTAAAAAGAGCTGGGTTATAGACATTCATCCCCAGTAAATAATAGCCGCCATCAATAGCGGGACCAATGACATAATCACGATGCCCCAAGAAATTAAAGGCTTCCAGTAAATCATTTTCATTTAAATCGTACATATCACTGCCAATGATAATAATTTTCTCATAGCCTGCATTAAATCCGTCCTTAAAGGCATTGCCCATGCGCTCTCCCAGATCATTTCCCGATTGCACTTTTTTTTCGTAAACTTGGTTGTCCCATAGATCATCTTCCCAAATGTCATCGGAATAACACACCCATTTTGTCACATTTAACCCCTTGGTAATATTCTTGGTATGATCAAGTAAAAAGTTATATATATTCAAGGCCGCCAGATCACCCACCGTAGCTGCCAATCTAGTTTTGCACTTGCCTAGTTCAGGGTTACGCGTAAATATTATAAGTAAGTCTTTGGGGTGGGTCATATAATCTATATATTATTTTTCCAATTTTAACGGACTTGGTCTTAATGGTCGTTATAGGTTTATATTCATTACTTAATTGTGGTATAGAAAAGGAGAATTTGTTGGGATTCCATGTCCGATTCCAACACTTAATGGCAGTTTGTAGATTTTAGGTGATGTCAATATTTAGTCTTTTTGTTTTGTATGGCCATAAACTTTAGTGGCATTGTTCAACATTTTACCCCAATGCCTATTGTAGGCATGCACTCTATCTGTTTCTTTTCCAATGGAGTTATATACTGGATAATTCTTATTTTTCCATTGAAAAATACCGCCATATAGGTTGTAGACTTCTTTATATCCCTTTTTTATAAGTTTTTCCCCGATCTTTTCAGAGCGAACCCCTATAGAGCAATAGACGACAATAGGTGTATTTTTATTGGGAATCACGGATGTAATTTGTTCAGTGTCAAATTTCCTATTGCCGACCCATATTGCTTTTGCAAGATGGCTTACCTTAAATTCCCTTTTATCCCTGGTATCTAGGAGCAGGAATTGGTTGCCAACTGCTAATTTTTCCGCCACTATATATGGTACACTGTTTTTGTTGAACTTCCGCAATGTCTTGTCTATTTCACTTTGACCGTGAAGTCCGTCAAAACAAAAAAAGCATATGAAAATTTGGAGCAGATATTTCATTGTAAGGGGTAAATCACTCGGCAAAGATAGTATATTGCCATCATAACCTTAGGCTACAACTTTTGGCTGCAAATTAATTTGAGTTATGAAGGAGGGGATTTCCAATATTAGAATTGGATTTTTTAATTTCACGGTTCTGGAACTGCGCAATTCGTTTTCTTTAAACATTTTGCAAATGTATCTGGGGAGGCCTTTTGTGATATGTTTTTGCGATAATTAAATCTTATCTTAATAAAAAAATATGCCAGATAAAAAGAAAAAAAGTCATGACTTTAAATCCAACCTATATTCCTATTGGAAAAAATCCAGAAGGTTTAGGGTTGGAATTTTTGCGGACATACACGATATTCTATTTATAATAGCTGGGATTTTTTCTGCTGCTTTTGGTTTGGAAAGTTTTTTATTGCCCAATAGCTTTATTGATGGTGGGGCTACGGGGATTTCACTTTTAATTTCTGAAATTTCATCTATACCCTTATATATACTGATTATTCTGGTCAATATTCCATTTATATTTCTTGGTTTTAAGGTGATAGGGAAGCAATTTGCAATTAAGGCGTCTTTGGCAATTTTTGGCCTGTCCATTGTTTTGGCAACGGTACACTTTCCAGAAGTGACCGAAGACAAACTTTTAGTCGCGGTTTTTGGAGGTTTCTTTCTGGGAGCCGGAATTGGACTTTCCATTAGGGGTGGTGGTGTGTTGGATGGTACCGAGGTGCTTGCCATTTATTTGAGTAGAAAATTAAGGACTAAAATTGGCGATAATATTATAGTGATTAATATTATTATATTCTTGGCTGCTGCATACTTCCTTTCTTTGGAAACAGCACTGTATTCTATGTTAACTTATTTATCAGCTTCAAAGACTTTGGATTTTGTGGTTGATGGAATCGAGGAGTATACCGGAGTTACCATTATATCTTCCCGCAGTGAGGAGATCAGACTCATGATTACGGAAAAACTGGGCCGGGGGCTTACCATATATAAGGGGCATGGTGGTTATGGAAGAAGTGGCGTACATAATGAGTACGACATTATTTATGCCGTAATTACAAGATTGGAGATTAGTAAATTAAATACAGAGCTGGAAAAGATAGACCCCAATGCCTTTGTTGTAATGAACAGTATAAATGATACTAAAGGCGGAATGATCAAAAAAAGAGCCTTGAATCACTAGGATTTCCGATTATTTAGGAGTTGTGTAAGCATTGCGAAAGTAAAGCTACTAATGTAACTATTGTTACCCACTGTTGGCCTTGGAAGGGTTAATTTTGGCTTAAATAGTATTGAAATTTATGGAAAAAACTGCACAGAAAACCAAAGGTGAATTGCTTAGGGAAGGACTTAAGTTGTCCATGGGTTATGGGGATTACAGGCAAATGATTTCCGATTTGGCTTTGGAGGGAAAATCTACAGGGCCTTTGCAAAGTGAAGAGGTTATCAATTATACACGACTGAACGATCAACGGATGAAGCGTTTGGACAAGACCATTCAGATCGATGCCGATTCCGAATCCGAAATTAAAAAGGTGTCTAAAAAAATTACCTGGTTGGTACTTACGGAAAGCTGGTGTGGTGATGCCGCCCAAACTTTACCTGTAATGAATAAGATAGCGGATTTAAATCAGAATATTTCGTTGAAACTGGTATTGCGTGATGAAAACCTAGAATTAATGGAGCAGTTTTTGTCCAATGGCGCTATGGCCATTCCAAAATTGATTTCCATTGATGATGCTACGGGCAAGGTGATTGGAGAATGGGGTTCACGACCCTCTATTGCTGCCAATATGGTGCAGGATCACAAAAGAATATATGGGAAGTTGACAGCAGAATTTAAACAGGACTTACAGCTCTGGTACAATAAGGATAAGGGTCAAAATACGGTGAGCGACCTATTATCTTTACTTTTCTTGGAATAAGTAGGTAATAGTGCCCATTTGTTCAGCCTTCTCCCCGGTATTAAATTTGGATTTTAAGGCGTATTCAATGGCATTATCCACAAGGCAACCGTTGAGCGTACTGGAACTTTTTTTGTTTACATAGGCCTCGAGGACCTTGCCTAATGGGTCGACCTTAATATTAATGACCACTTTACCCCCTTCTATACAGGTATAAATGGGAATGGGTAGGTTAGTATGTCTTCTGTCTACCAAAGAGTACGAAATAGAAGTCCGTCTTTTGGCCAAATTGTTGGTCATTACTTCTTTGTTGGCTTCCTTTTCGCCCAGTAATTGTTGTTTTTCCCTTCTTCTCTTTGCCAATTCTTTTACTCTAGCGGCATATTCGGAGTCGGAGCTAAGATAGTCCGTTGGGTCATCACTATCAGAGGACAATTCCTGTTCCTCCAATATTTCCTCTAGGGTTTTTAGTGGTTCAGGATTGCCAAAACTTGGTTTATTGGCCTCGTTATAGGCCATATGACTTTTAATGGGATCGGCTTTGGCCATTTCTTCCATTTCCTTTAATTCTTCCTCAATTTGCTTTTCCAGATCCTCCTCTTCCAGCAGGCTTAATTCAATAACGTACTCTTCTTTTTCTTCTTGCCCCAAGTGGATGTTGTATAAACTAAGCACCACCAAAGCCATGGAAAAGAAAGTTATTAAAAAAGAAAGCTGTTTACGGTTTAAATTCATAGTGATATAACCACGTTTTATCAAAAATATTTCAAATTATCGACGAACGGTTAGGTTACCACTTTTAATTTCGAAGTTTTAACTGTCGATTTGCAGTAAATTACCAAATTCCTCGGGGGTTATGGCATTATTTACGTTGAAATCACCTATTTTGGTTCTTTTCAACGATGATAAATGGGCCCCGGTTTGCAGAGCTTTCCCAAAATCATGGGCCAAAGACCTAATATAGGTGCCTTTACTGCAGACGACCCTAAAGTGTATCATTGGCAGTTCTACAGAGGTAATTTCAAATTCTGTGATGGTGACCCCTCTTTTTTTTATCTCCACTTCCTTCCCTTCCCTTGCGTACTCGTAAAGTCTTTTGCCGTCTTTTTTTAGAGCGGAGAAAACGGGTGGAATTTGTTCTATATCCCCAATAAATTGGGCAGTAGTGCTGTGGATCAATTCATTGGTAATATGATCCGTGGGGAAGTTTTCGTTTATTTCCGTTTCCAGATCATAGGAAGGGGTTGTGCCGCCAAGGGTAATAGTTCCTGTATATTCTTTTTCTTGCCCCTGTAGTTCGTTTATGGTTTTGGTGGCTTTTCCTGTACAGATAAGTAATAATCCTGTCGCCAGTGGATCCAAGGTCCCGGCGTGACCTATCTTAATTTTTTTTAGCTGAAACTTCTTTCTGATTTTCCATTTTAAGGAATTAACAGCCTGGAAGGATGACCAACCAAGTGGTTTGTCTATTAATAATACCTGCCCCTCTAAAAAATTCTCTTTTGTCATTAAATTACGGTTAGTGGGCTTATAAAATAATGTATGACAATAATGGCAATACCCACTACGATTCTGTAGTAGCCAAAAATTTTAAAGCCATGTTTGCTTAAGTACCCAATAAAAGTCTTAATAGCGAATAGTGCCACTATAAACCCAACGACGTTGCCTATAATCAGTAGATTTATTTGTTCGGAGGTTAGGGTAAAGCCAGCAGCGTGATAATCATAGCTTTTTTTAAGTGTGGCCCCCAACATGGTTGGCAATGCTAGAAAGAATGAAAATTCCGCTGCTGCTGTCCTAGATAATTTTTGGGTCATGCCCCCAACAATACTGGCGCCACTTCTGGATACACCAGGAATCATTGCCAAACACTGGAAGAGTCCAATTTTAAAAGCCGTAGCATATGAAATATCGGTGTTCTCGGAATTTCCGAATAACTCATCCACTCTAAGAAGGATCAATCCCCCAATGACCAAGGAAAAGGCCACTACAAGCGGACTCTCCAGTAAGGCGTCTATTACATCACTTAAGAGTAGGCCCAGGACCACCGCAGGAATAAAAGCGACCAAAAGTTTATAATAGAAATCGATGCTTTGGAAGAATCGTTTAAAGTACAGTACCACTACTGAAAGTATGGTGCCCAATTGGATAACGATAGTAAATAATTTGGTAAAATCTTCCTGTGCAATACCAAAAAAGGAAGATGTAATAATCATGTGTCCAGTTGAAGAAACCGGTAAATACTCGGTTATACCTTCAATAATGGCAAGAATAATAGCCTCAAATATGTCCAAAATTTATTTCTTCTTATGCGGATTCAACAGAATGGCGTAAACTTCTATTCCGAGGCCTATCAATACCAATGTAGGGGCCAAGCGTATTCTTCTGAAATTGTAAATCTCAGGATTAAAAACATTGGGATCGTCACTTCCGCCGCCGCTCATAAGGATAAATCCTAGGCTAATAAAGGCCAAACCAACAAACATAAAAAGGTAATTTCTTTTTTGGAAAATAAATTCCTGTCTAGGCTTTTGCTGTTGATTGTTGTTTTGTTTTTTACTCATGCCGCAAAGTTAATAATATAAATCATCTGTTCTAAGATTTAAGAAGCGTTGTGTCGCAAAAAATGTACTTATAAAAGAAATCAAGACCCCTAATAAGAAGACACTTGCAAAAAGAAATATTAGAATTGTCGGATCCTCTAAAAGTAGGAGTTCCGGAAAATTTATATTTACATAGTAAATTACAAAGCCTAGTGCAATTAAGGCTATGACCGCTCCCAGAACCCCCAATTTAATGTTGGTCCAAATAAAGGGTCTGCGTATAAAAGTTTTAGTGGCCCCCACCATCTGCATGGTTTTTATGATAAAGCGCTTGGAGTAAATGGATAGTCGGATAGAACTGTTGATCAATAAGACGGCGATAAAAGTAAAAACGCCACTCGCAACCAGTATCCAGAAACTTATTTTTTTTACGTTATCGTTTAACAGTGTAATCAAGGGTTTGTCGTAGCTTACTTCTTCAATATAGTCCCTGCTCGAAATTTCCTCTGCTATTTCGGCAATCTTCTCTGTAGAAACATAATCGGCCTTAAGTTGCACATCTATGGAGTTCTTAAGGGGATTATACCCCAAGAAATCCAAAAAATTCTCTCCAATTTCCTCACTGTGCTGTTCTGCCGCCTGTTCCTTGGAAACATAGGTGGCCTTTTTGGTATATTCTGCCATGGCTAAGCTTTTTTGCAATTGGTCAACTTCAACTTCTTTGGCGTTGTCCTTAAGAAATACGGATATGGTAATCTGTTCTTTAAAATGATCGGCCAGTTTTTTGGTGTTCAGCACCAAAAGTCCCAATATACCCAATAAAAAAAGTACCAAGCCAATACTTAGGACCACTGAAAAATAAGAGGAGATAAGCTTTCTTTTTTGAAAACGTTCAAAAGATGTACTCATAGTTGAAAATCAATATGTAAAAATAGGAAAGTAAATTGAATTAGAAATGATTGAGGGATGTTTCATAGTCAATTTCAATATAAAGGGTTGCCAAAGTAATATGGGTATTTGGGAAATTCAATTGAAATTTTTGTACTTGCTTACAGTAGGGCAATGAAGATCCAACGTTCCAAAGTTTAGTGCAATTGTCTTTAGGTGTGGTTTATATGGTGTAATCAAGGCAGTGCTTTTGCTTTGGTAGGTAAGTCGATAATATCTTTTTGCTTTCATAGATTAAACTTATTTTTGCCCTGCATTAATTAAATGGAGTGTGTGCCCTTAGTGCGCCGGATTTAAAGACAAACAATATAGGATGACTTACGATTTTAGGAAGATTGAAGAAAAGTGGCAGAAATTTTGGGCTGAAAACCAAACTTTTAAAGCAGAAAACGACTCCCAAAAGGAAAAGTTTTATGTGCTGGATATGTTTCCCTATCCTTCAGGTGCCGGTTTGCACGTGGGACATCCCTTGGGCTATATAGCCAGCGATATTTATGCTCGCTATAAGAGGCACAAAGGTTTTAATGTACTGCATCCGATGGGGTACGATTCTTTTGGATTGCCTGCGGAGCAATATGCCATTCAGACAGGGCAGCATCCTGCCATTACCACAGAGGCGAATATCAACAGATATAGGGAGCAGTTGGATAAAATTGGCTTTTCTTTTGATTGGAGCCGGGAAGTGCGTACCTCCGATCCCAATTATTACAAATGGACACAGTGGATCTTTATCCAACTTTTTAATTCCTGGTACAATAAGGACAACGATAAGGCGGAAGATATTTCTAGTCTGATCGCTATTTTTGAAAAAGAGGGCAACCAAAGTGTAAACGCGGTTTGTGATGAGGATGTAGCAATATTTTCGGCAGCCGATTGGAAAGCCTTTACAACAAAGGAACAACAGGAAGTTTTATTGCAATATAGGCTGACGTTTTTGGCAGAGACCGAAGTGAATTGGTGTCCGGCCTTGGGTACGGTTTTGGCGAACGACGAGATTGTCAATGGAGTTTCCGAGCGAGGGGGCCATCCTGTTATACGTAAAAAAATGACACAGTGGAGTATGCGTATCTCCGCCTATGCCCAGCGGTTGTTGGACGATTTGACTATGGTAGATTGGCCTCAGCCCTTAAAGGACTCCCAAACCAATTGGATAGGCAGGTCCGAAGGGGCAGAAGTTACGTTTAGGGTTAAGGGGCGCGAAGAAAATATAGATGTTTTCACCACCAGGCCCGATACCATTTTTGGGGTAAGTTTTATGACCTTGGCCCCGGAGCACGAATTGGTTGCCAAAATTACCACTTCTGAGCAAAGAGAGGAAGTGGAGGCCTATATTGCGGCTACGGCCAAGCGCAGTGAGCGCGATCGTATGGCCGATGTAAAGACCATTACGGGAGCCTTTACGGGAGCTTATGCGGAACACCCATTTAGCAAAAAGGCCATTCCTATTTGGATAGGGGATTATGTGTTGGCCGGTTATGGTACCGGGGCGGTAATGTCCGTTCCCTGTGGAGATCAGCGCGATTACGACTTTGCGAAGCATTTCAATATTCCCATTCCCAATATTTTTGAGGGAGTGGATATTTCCGTAGAGGCCTTTGCCGATAAGGAGAAGACCAGTATTGCCAATTCCGACTTTTTAAATGGACTGCCCTATAAAAAGGCAGTTAAACGTGTAATTTTCGAATTGGAAAAATTAGGACAGGGAATAGGAAAAATCAATTACAGGTTGCGCGATGCCGTATTTAGTCGCCAACGCTATTGGGGGGAGCCATTTCCGGTATATTATGTGGACGGAATGCCACACATGATCAGTCCCGAACATTTGCCTATTGTGCTACCAGAAGTTGAGAAATACCTACCTACGGAAACTGGGGAGCCGCCTTTAGGCAATGCCACGGTTTGGGCATGGGATGTAAAGAAGTCAGAAGTGGTCAGTAACCAGTTGATAGATAACGAAACTGTATTTCCGTTGGAGTTGAACACCATGCCCGGATGGGCGGGCAGTTCCTATTACTTCAACCGATATATGGACCCCAATAATAATCAGGAAGTGTTTTCACAGGATGCCATTAATTATTGGCAGGATGTAGATCTCTATATTGGGGGAAGCGAGCATGCCACAGGGCATTTGTTATACAGTCGTTTCTGGCAGAAATTTTTGTTCGATAAAGGCTTCGTTCCAAAACCCGAGTTTGCCAAGAAATTGATCAATCAAGGGATGATTACGGGAACCAGCGCCTTTGTTTATTTTGTAGTTGCTCGTTTTGCTAAGGATAAACAATTTTATATTGCTGTGTCAAAAAGTGGTTGGGGTAGTGTTGATGAGGTTATAAAAAAATGGAGAAACACACCTCCAGTTAAAGACGAGGCATTTAGATATAGTGTTTTAAATAGAATTCACTCCCCTGTTGAATACGTTAATTCTTCTGATGAATTAGATATTGAATCTTTTAGACATGACCCCATGTATTCTGAATTTAGGGATGCTGTTTTTATTGGTGAAAAAGGGGAAGTAATTAAAGAGAATAACGATATATACATTGTTGGTCGCGAGGTAGAAAAAATGTCCAAATCCAAATACAATGTGGTAAATCCGGATAGTATCTGTCAGGAGTACGGAGCAGATTCCCTGCGTTTGTACGAGATGTTCCTAGGGCCATTGGAGCAATCCAAACCTTGGAATACTGCCGGTATTACAGGGGTTCACAGTTTTCTTAAGAAAATGTGGCGTTTGTTCCACGGGGGAAATGAAGGAGCTTTTACGGTGACCGATGCCGAACCTACAGCAGATAATTTAAAGACTTTGCACAAGACCATCAAGAAAGTGGAAGAGGATATAGAGAATTTTTCCTTCAACACCTCGGTGGCTACCTTTATGATCTGTGTAAACGAGTTGGCGGCCCAAAAATGTAATAGTAAAAAAATATTGGAACCGTTGGCCCTGTTGGTCTCACCATATGCCCCGCATATAGCGGAGGAACTTTGGAATAAATTGGGACACACGACCTCTATAGCAACCGCCCCATTCCCTAAATTTGAAGGGAAGTATTTGGTAGAGAGTAGTAAGGAGTACCCTATTTCTTTCAATGGAAAAGTGCGCTTTAAATTGGAATTGCCGGCAGATCTTTCCAAAGAGGAAATTGAGGCTGCGGTCATGATCCATGACAAAACACAGGAACAACTCCAGGGGCGTGCCCCTAAAAAGGTGATTGTGGTTCCGGGAAAAATTGTCAATATAGTAGGATAAGGAGATTGTTCCAAAGCTTAAGTTGATTTTGGTAATATTTTGGATTTAAAATTGCATTGAGGGGTTTGCCCATAAAATTGTTTCTAGCAGCATGGAAAATATCGAAATCATGGGCCTGGTAGCGGCCGTACTTACTACATCCTCTATAGTACCACAGGTGCATAAGACTTGGAACAATAAATCCACCAAGGATATTTCATTGACCATGTATTTGGCCATGTTTATGGGGGTGGTGCTGTGGTTGATTTATGGGATATACCATGAAAGTATACCAATGATTTTAGCGAATTTTGTTACCGCTGTATTACTCTTCATCATGATTGTCCTCAAGCTGAAATATAAATAGCTGGCTATTTTCTAATTTTTGGTCGCTGTTAATGGAGCCTTTTTATTGGGTTCGTACACATAATGTGAAAAGTGTAATAATGTATGATATTGGCCCTCGTTTAGACCATTTTCTTTTTTTCTTCTAGTTTTTTGTTCCATTTTTGGAGCTCTAGCAACCAATTATTTATAGGAGGGAATAGTGTTTTTTGCATACCCCTTTCTTATAAGTATTAAAGTCAATTGAAAAATGAAAGTCGGTATTCCAAAGGAAATCCAAAATAACGAGAGCCGGGTAGGCATAACACCTGCCGGAGTTTTTGAACTGGTGAAAAATAACCATACTGTATATGTACAAACAGGCGCTGGTGACGGTAGTGGGTTTTCAAATGCCGATTACCAACAAGTAGGGGCAATTGTTTTGGATACCATAGGTCATGTTTATGCCATGAGCGATATGATCGTTAAGGTAAAGGAACCTATAAAAGAGGAATATCCCCTTGTTCAAAAAGGGCAAGTGGTATTTACCTATTTTCATTTTGCCTCAAGTGAGGTGCTTACCGAAGCCATGATCGAACGAAAAGGTATTTGTATAGCCTATGAAACTGTGGAAGATGATGATGGGACATTGCCTTTGTTGACACCCATGTCTGAGGTCGCAGGTAGAATGGCCATTCAACAAGGAGCAAAATACCTTGAGAAACCGGAAAAAGGTCGTGGGGTGCTATTGGGGGGAGTCCCTGGGGTGGCACCGGGAAGGGTTTTGGTGCTTGGGGCCGGGGTTGTGGGGATACAAGCTGCTAAAATGGCAGCCGGACTTGGGGCCCATGTTACAATATTGGATGTTAATATGAAACGGTTACGCTATGTTAATGATGTAATGCCAAGTCATGTGGTGACAGAATTCTCAAATGAATTTAATATAAGAAAACACATAAAGGACCATGATCTTATTGTTGGGGGTGTCTTGTTAAAGGGGGCCAAAGCTCCAAAGATCATTACCCGGGACATGCTTAAAGAAATGCGTCCGGGTACCGTAATTGTGGATGTGGCAGTAGACCAAGGTGGATGTGTGGAGACCACAAGGCCTACCACCCATGAGAACCCTGTATATATCATTGATGATGTGGTGCATTACTGTGTTACCAATATGCCCGGGGCAGTGCCCTACACTTCCACCATGGCCTTGACCAATGTAACATTGCCCTATGTATTGAAATTGGCCAACTTGGGGTGGGAACAAGCCTGCAATATGGACTTATCCCTGAAGAAGGGGGTGAATATAGTAAAGGGACAAGTAATCTATAACGAGATTTTGGAAGCCTTTAAATGGCGGGGATAGGAATAAAGACAGTACATTTTGTCATACATGTGGCCCCGTCATAATTTGGCGGGGTTTTTGATTATTTAGGAAAGAAAGAATTAATTAATAAGAAAGGGAAACTTTAGTATATTGGATTAATTTAAAAACGAAATTGTTATGATGATGTATTATATATTACTGGGCGCTATAGCTCTAGTAAGTTGGCTGGTTAGTAATAAGCTAAAAAGTAAATTTAAGTTTTATTCCAAAGTGCATTTGCGCAATGGAATGAGCGGTGCCGAAATTGCCGAAAAAATGTTGGCAGATCACGGGATCAGGGATGTTAAGGTTATTTCTACACCAGGGATGCTAACGGACCACTATAATCCGGTAAATAAAACGGTAAATTTAAGTGAGGGGGTTTACAATCAAAGAAATGCTTCGGCGGCAGCTGTTGCGGCCCACGAATGTGGCCATGCGGTACAACACGCTACGGCATATGAATGGTTGACACTGCGTTCCAAATTGGTGCCGGTGGTAAGTGTTACCTCTGGAATGTCTATGTGGGTGGTCTTCGGTGGCCTTATGTTGGGAGCTGCGGCAGGAGTTGGTCTTGGATATTGGGTTGCTGTGGCAGGTCTAATAATGATGGGTCTTGCTACCTTGTTCAGTTTTATCACTTTACCTGTTGAATACGATGCCAGTAACCGTGCCTTGGCTTGGTTAAAGAACAAGAATATGGTGAGCCAAGAGGAGTATAAAGGGTCTGAAGATGCTTTAAAATGGGCTGCCAGAACTTACTTGGTGGCCGCTATAGGATCTTTGGCAACCTTGGTCTATTGGGCTATGCAGGTTTTAGGTGGAAGGGACTAAGAAATTACAGGACCTTAAGATAAGAGCAAAAGGAGATGTGAAAACATCTCCTTTTTTATGTCGTAATATATTTTGCCCTGCCTTGGAGAGACGTAAATATGCTCATAAAAGCTATGTCACTATGCTGTTTTAATCCGCTCGTCAATAAATTTAAGGGCAATACCATCCCGCCCCATAAGCTCAAAGAGATCCAGGATATCCCTAAAGGTCTTTTCTTCTTCCAATTGCTCTTTTATAAACCATTGCAGAAAATTTTCAGTTAGATAATCCTGCTCCTTTTTGGCAACCGATAGAATTTTGTAGATGGACTTGGTCACCTCAATTTCTTGGTCCAATGCTGTTTCAAAAACCTCTTCCAAATTGGAAAAATCATGGTTGATATTGTCTACGGTAGGCGAAAGGGAATTTCCTCCACAATCTGCTATAAACTTGAATATTTTCATCATATGCTCCCTTTCTTCGGTTGCCTGATGATAAAAGAATTCTGCACTTTGTACGAAGGCATTCTGCTCGCACCAAGATGCCATGGCCAAGTAAGAAGCGGAGGCATGTGATTCCATTTTTATCTGATCATTGAGCAAGTCCATAGTGCTTACCTTTATACTCATTCTTTGTCTTGCTATATCTTTCATAGTTCTATGTTTTATTGGGTTAATGCATGAAACTTCTTAAAAAAGATCATTTTAGTATTAAAGATATTGAATGCGGAGGTTAATTGATAATCTCGCCATTAATTTTAAATTGGTCTTAGACCAATTTAAAATAAGTCCATTATGAACTAGTGAGGGGGATTTCGGAGGATATACCTAAAAGGCTAAAACTGTACTTTACCATTTCCATTAAATCCAAAACTTCGAAAGTGTTCAACAAGAATAAATGTTCCTTGTTACACAATATCAATATTTCAAATCCATGTTTATTAAGGTCGGAATCAAAATGATCCTCTATGGAAACAGCGTAGATTTTTTGGCGCAGCGCCAACAATTGGCAAAAAGAAAACTTTACCATCTTTTGTCCAAAATCTATATAATACCGTCTATCTTGGTCAGATTGATAAAGGGTATAGAATTTTGAAGCGTACACTTTGGTCATAGAGCCCAAAATTAAAACTTATTTAGATTCAATCCAAATATTAGATTGTAATTTGACGGTCAATTTGTTGATCCAAAGAAATAAAGGTCTCTGTTCTGGATACCCCTTCTATCTGTTGAATATCCCTATTTAGCACATGCATAAGATGTTCGTTGTCCCTGCAAAGTACTTTTATAAGAATGGACCAGTTTCCCGTAGTGTAATGGCATTCCAAAACCTCGGGGATTTTTTCAAGTTCCTTAACGGCAAGCGGATTGCTCATAGCCTTGTCCAAATAAATACCAATATAGGCCATGGTGGTATATCCCAAAACTTTGGGATTAATAATGAATTTAGATCCTGCAATTAAACCTGAAGCTTCCAATTTTCGCAACCTCTGATGAATGGCAGCACCTGAAATCCCAATTTTTCTGGCAATTTCCAGAACGGGTTTTCGTGCATCATCCATTAAAAATCTTAGGATCTTTTTGTCGATACCGTCAATTTTTATGTTGTCGTTGTTAGATTTCATGGTCTATACTTCAATTTCCTTTATAAAGATACCAAAATGGTTTTACATCTTAACTAGCAACAGAATTGGGGTTATAACCCAAGTAGGGTATATGGTATTCTTTAAATTGGATTCCAAAGGATTTAAGTTGCTTTAATATGGGTTCGTATACCTCCCGCCTAAGTGGTAACTGTACTCCTGGGGTGGTAATTTTTTTGTTTAATATCAGTAAGGTGGCCATAGCTACCGGTAAGCCAACCGTCTTGGCCATGGCGGTATAGGTCCGGTCTTCCCCAATTACGACTGTATTGGAGTCTATCTGTTCTTTTTTTCCGTTTAGTTCGTATCCAAATTTGTGGTACATTACAATCATATCCTTATCCGTACTTTCCAAGGTCCAACTATCTTCCAAGATTCTTTGTAAAATTTCAGCAGGAGTAGCATTTTTTAATTCAATTTTCCGATTGGAATCAAATAGGTGCAATTCCATTAATTTTTCCCACATGATATCATCTTGGTCAATCTTAAGATAATGCCTAAGTTTTAATTCTACAGTATTGGTAGGGGAATAGGGTAGAAATAGGTTCACAAAATCTCGGTAAGACATTCCTTCGCTATTCTCAATGGTATAGCTGTCATCTGTCATGCCCAATTGTACGAACATATTCCATGCCTTGGAAAAACCTACCCTTCGCATAGTTCCGCGATACAGGGTAAGCGCGTTCTCCAGGCCGTATGCCTCCCTATATTTTAAGGAATCCCTATTGGCATATACTTCAAATTTTCCGTAGCCCTCTACGTCCAAGAATTCTGTTCTTCTAAAAAGTTTGTGGTAGGGGATATACTTGTATGTGCCTTCTTGAATAAATTTGGCTACTCCACCTTGACCGGCTACTACAACATTTCGGGGGTTCCAAGTAAATTTATAGTTCCACAGGTTGTTGTCGCTTTCTGGGGCCACTAAACCACCGGTAAAAGATTCGAAGAGAATTATTTTGCCACCTTGATCCCTAATGTTATCTATTACCTGCATGGCACTCATATGGTCAATACCTGGATCCAAGCCAATTTCGTTCATAAATACCAGGCCTTTTGCTTTGGCCTGTTGGTCCAAAGCCATTAATTCATCGCTTATATAGGAGGCAGTAACCAAATGTTTTGTAAATTGAATGCAATCCGTTGCTACCTTGATATGAAAACGGGCAGGGAGCATGGAAATGACTATGTCCGATTCTTTAATGGCATTACTTCTTTCGGTATCATTAAAAATGTCCAATTTTAAAATAGTACATGCCCTGTGTAATTTTACCTTATCTGGAAGTACTTCGGGATTTAAGTCGCATATAGTAATATGTAAATTTTCCTCCTCTGCTTTTTGCAGTAAATAATCTAACAAATAAGAGGTGGATTTTCCGGTGCCCACAACAAGTATTTTTCGACGCATTGGTTTTTTACTTTTCTATTTTACGGATACTAAGGTATCAAATTGTTATATTTGTAAGAAATTGACCCATATAAGTTATGAACAAAACAATTTTCGGTACGGGCCTATTTTTCGGTCTAACGGCAGTTCTATTGGGGGCTTTTGGGGCACACGGTCTGGAAAAAATGATTGATGCCACGGCCATCGAGACCTTTGAAACTGGGGTAAGATACCAGATGTACCACGCTTTGTTCCTTATGATTTTAGGAGGGTCCAACCTATTGCTTGAAGAGCGAAAAAAAATGGTCTACTATTTTATTGTGGCCGGAATTATATGTTTTTCCTTTTCAATTTACCTTTTGGCAATCAATGAATTGTCGAGTTTTGATTTTAAGAAAATAGCACTATTGACTCCCCTTGGAGGTGTTCTCTTGGTTACAGGCTGGATACTTTTGGGCATTAGGGTTCTAAATCAAAAAGCATTAAATTAAAACTAACACGCTCTTAGAGCATTTTTTTTTCTAATAAAACTCAATTATTATGAATTCATCAACCCCCTCAACGAAATCGATTGCGTTGGAGAACTATGGCATTTCAACTAAAAAAATTCACTACCAATTGGCGCCGTCCAAGCTGCATGAAATTACTGTGGAAAAGGGTATGGGCGTAACCTCTTCAACCGGAGCCTTGGCCATAAATACAGGCGAATTTACAGGTAGATCGCCAATGGACAGGTTTATTGTAAAGGATGATATTACAGCCGATAAAATTTGGTGGGGTAATGTAAATATACCCTTTGAAAGTGAAAGGTTTGATGCACTGTACAAAAAGGTTATAGCATATCTTAATGAAAAGGAATTATATGTAAGGGATTGTTTTGCATGCGCAGACAAGGATTACAAGATGAACATTAGGGTTATTAACGAATACCCTTGGTCCAATATGTTTGCCTATAATATGTTTATAAGGCCTACTGAAGAGGAATTGGTTGATTTTGACCCGGAATGGACTGTGGTTAACGCCCCGGGGTTTATGGCAAAGGCCGAGGAAGATGGGACGAGGCAGCATAATTTTGCCATCTTGAATTTTACCCGAAAAATTGCCTTGATAGGAGGTACCGGCTATACGGGGGAAATTAAAAAAGGAATATTTTCAGCCTTGAATTTTATTCTTCCCGTGTTTAATAATTGCCTTCCCATGCATTGTTCTGCAAACGTTGGCGAGGACGGGGATACTGCCATCTTTTTTGGACTTTCCGGAACAGGAAAGACTACATTATCTGCAGATCCACATAGAAAATTGATCGGCGATGATGAACATGGTTGGACCAAAGAAAATACTGTGTTCAATTTTGAGGGAGGCTGTTACGCCAAGGTCATAAATCTTTCGGAAGAAAGTGAGCCCGAAATTTACGGAGCCATAAAGAAAGGTGCACTTTTGGAGAATGTGGTCTTGGATGCCCAAGGGGTAGTAGACTTTGCCAATACCTCTATAACCCAAAATACTAGGGTAAGTTATCCCATTTATAATATAGACAATATACAGGTGCCGTCCATTGGCAAGAACCCAAAAAATATTTTCTTTTTAACTGCTGATGCCTTTGGGGTATTGCCCCCTATATCCAAGTTGACCCCTAGTCAGGCAGCCTATCATTTTATTTCTGGATATACGGCCAAGGTGGCCGGTACCGAGGCAGGGGTGGTTGAACCTGTGCCTAGTTTCTCGGCCTGTTTTGGAGCGCCGTTTATGCCATTACATCCAACCAAATACGCAGAGATGCTCAGTAAAAAAATGTTGGATGCAGGGGTAAATGTATGGTTGGTAAATACAGGTTGGACAGGTGGCCCTTATGGGGTGGGAACCAGAATGAAATTGAAATATACCAGAGCCATGATCCATGCTGCACTAAGTGGTGAATTGGGACTGTACAGTTATGACAAATACCATATCCACTCCGTATTTGGTGTGGCCCAGCCTAGAGAATGCCCAGGAGTACCTACCAGTGTTCTAAGTCCACGGGCAACCTGGAACAATGACGAGGCCTACTATAAAACGGCCTTTAAATTGACGAATGCCTTTCGTGAAAACTTCAAGAAATTTGAGATTTACGCCAATGAGGAAATTAGGCGTGGAGGACCGCAACGATATGCTTTCTAAAAGAAAAACCCGAGGCTTGCCTCGGGTTTTTTTATTAAGCTCTACTGCCAAAGCAATTCTTAGGCAATATTATAGGCTTGAATTATTTCTTGTTTACATTAGTAATATATCTCTGTAGTGCCATGGTCATAGAAGGGGTTTCCGGGGTGGGAGCTTGAATGTCAATTCTTAGTCCGGCTTCCGTGGCCGCTTTTACAGTAGAATTTCCAAAAACTGCTATTCTGGTTTCGTTCTGTTTAAAATCAGGGAAATTCTTCAACAATGATTCTATTCCAGATGGACTAAAGAATACCAATACGTCATAGTACACATCCCTTAGATCTGAAAGATCGCTAATTACCGTTTTATAGAATATTCCCCTGGTCCAATTTATTCCCAAGCTATCCAAGGTTTCCGGAACAATTGGTTTAAGAACATCGGAGGATGGCAATAAAAATTTTTCGTCCTTATACTTTTTGAACAAGGTATTTAAATCTGGAAAATTCATTTTTCCAACATAAATTTTACGCTTGCGGTATACAACATACTTTTGTAAATAGTAGGCTACAGCTTCCGATTGACAAAAATATTTCATCGTATCGGGAACCTTAAACCTCATTTCCTCTGCAATCCTAAAAAAATGATCCACCGCATTTCTACTGGTAAGAATAATCGCAGTAAAATTATTAAGATCAATTTTTTGTTGCCTTACCATTTTCGCATCAACACCTTCCACGTGGATAAAAGGTCTAAAATCTACCTTTATTTTCTCCTTATCAATAAGCTTGGAATAGGGGGAATTTTCCATCTTAGGTTCTGGCTGAGAAACCAAAATCGTTTTTACTTTCATAGGTTTCGATCTATTATATAGTTACCAACTATGATAATTGGTGCTATTTCAAGAGCGCAAAGGTACAAAATAAAATACACAAAATTACTGGCGATGAAATTTTGATGATTTCGTAACGTTGTTGTCCAGCCAATGACATTTATAAGGAATACCATTAATAGACTTATTAAAACAACTGTTTTGGAATCCTTGAAAACATAATTTAACAGAAGATTGGCGAATAACATTACAATGCCGCTATAATTGAGGTATGCGAGTTTCTTAAAAATAATTTCAGTAATTATCTTGTTGGAATTAAAAATAAAACTGTTCCCTAGTTGCAAGAGTATTTTTGTAGTCAAAAAAATAAAAAGCGATATAAAAATAATACCGTATACCACGAATTGCTGCCCTTCGGGAATCTTGAAAAAAATTATGTTCACAAAATATAGGAAAAGGGAAAAATTTAGTAATTGGAAGACACTTAAAAATATACTGAACCAATTAAAGAGTTTGTCTTTCTTTTGGTAAAGGAAGATATATTTATTGTTGAACGGTAAGATGATATAGTTCAGGAAACGGCTATAAAAAGTAGTCTTAGCCAAAACCATAAAGAAGATACTGGAAAATAGGACAATAGTTATCCAATCTAAGTTGTATTCATTTCTTAATATAGCTTCCATTTATCCGGCCTAATTTTTATTTCCCGATATACCCTAAAACAGACATCATTTATTAAAACAATCTTTCCCGCTTTCATCGTATACGGCATTTGTTTGGGAGTTTTAAGTGGAAATAACGCACACTCCTTACTTTTTAGTGTTGGTACAAATCCAATTAAATCCTTCAAGACAAACAAGAGCGATCTTCTATTTTTTAGGATGCTTAAAAAATCTTGTCCAAACCTAAGCTTTTTTAAGTCTAAATCCATGGAAAAAGATAAGAAACCAATAAGGGCTGCCTTTTAGGCCATTTTAAGAAATAAACAATTGTTTTCTTGGGGGCATTTCCCTTGTTGGGACATCATAGCTTTCCACCGCACTCCTAGCAGACCACTGTACGCTTCATCGAGTTTATTTTCGGGAAAGTCTGTAAAGGGTGCTGTCAACAAGTTTTATTGGGTGGCCAAAATATGCATTTCCAATAATATGTAATCTTTAAAAAAAACATAAATTCTCCCTGATATTTCACTACAGTTTTTAAAATACTATTTTTGCTAAAATTGCAATACCTAGATGGCGGATAGCTTGGTCATTATTCCTACCTTCAATGAAATTGAAAACATTGAGCTCATAATTCATTCCGTCTTTGCTTTGGAGCAGGATTTTCATATCCTGGTTGTTGATGATAATTCTCCTGACGGTACGGCCGATGCAGTAAAAGCTTTGCAGGAAAAATATTTAAATAAATTATTTTTAGAGGTAAGACGCGATAAATCTGGTTTGGGAACGGCCTATATCCATGGGTTTAAATGGGCCATAGAAAGAAAATATGAATTTATTTTTGAAATGGATGCCGATTTTTCACATGCCCCTCCAGATCTTATAAAGCTACGGCAAGCCTGTATCGAAGGGGCGGATGTAGCTGTGGGATCGCGTTACAAAAAGGGAATTAATGTGGTCAATTGGCCCTTACATAGAATATTGTTGTCTTATGGGGCTTCATTTTATGTGAAACTGATAACCGGAATGAGGGTGCACGACCCTACTGCAGGATTTGTTTGTTACAGGAGAAAGGTCTTGGAAACCATCAATTTGGATTCCATTAAATTTATTGGCTACGCCTTTCAAATAGAAATGAAATTTAGGGCCCATCTTCAAAAATATAAAATTGAAGAGGTGCCTATTATTTTTACCGATAGAATAAGGGGGAAATCAAAAATGAGCGCTTCCATAATTAATGAAGCCGTGTTCGGGGTAATACAGATGAAGTTGCGCAGTTTGTTTCATAAAAAGAAATTTTAAGATGGGAAGAATACTTTTAAAGAACGCCACAATCGTAAATGAGAATAGAATATTCCCTGCCGATATATTGCTGGAAGATGACGTAATTCTTAAAATTGAGGACCTAATTTCATCTGATGCGGCCACCAAGGCCCTTGATCTGGAAGGGAAATATGTAATGCCGGGGGCCATTGATGATCAAGTACATTTTAGGGAGCCAGGTCTAACCCATAAGGGTACCATTGCTACAGAAAGTAGGGCCGCTGTGGCAGGCGGAATTACTTCCTTTATGGAGCAACCCAATACCAATCCCCAGACAACTAGCATTGAAGCTTTGGAAGAAAAGTTTGACATGGCAAGAAACACAGCTTTTGCCAATTACTCTTTTTTGTTTGGAGGTACCAATGATAATCTGGAAGAGATTAAAAAATTGGATAAGAATGCCTGTTCCGGGATTAAACTCTTTTTAGGTTCCTCTACCGGAAATATGTTGGTAGACAATGAGCAGGTAATTGAAAATATTTTTAGGAATACGGAGATGGTTATTTCCGCACATTGCGAAGACGAGGGTACTATTAGGGCTAATTTGGCCAAATACAAGGAGCTATATGGTGATGATATTCCAATTAAATACCATCCTTTGATCAGGAGTGCCGAAGCCTGCTATCTTTCTTCCTCAAGTGCCATAGCCTTGGCAAAAAAGACAGGAGCCAGATTTCATGTTTTTCATCTTTCGACAGGAAAGGAAACAGAACTTTTCAGGAATGACATCCCCTTGGAGGATAAAAAAATTACTGCAGAGGTATGTATTCATCATCTCTGGTTTTCGGAGGAGGATTACGATACTAAAGGAACCTTGATTAAATGGAATCCGGCGGTTAAATCTGCGAGCGATAGGAGCCAGCTTTGGGAAGCTTTATTGGACGATCGAATAGATGTAGTTGCCACGGATCATGCACCACATACTCTGGAAGAAAAGAGTAATATATATACTTCCGCCCCCTCGGGAGGTCCTTTGGTGCAGCATGCCCTGCCGGCAATGCTGGAAAACTATCATGCGGGAAAGATTAGCTTGGAGAAAATTGTGGAGAAAATGTGCCATAATCCGGCAAAGTTGTTCCAAATAAAAAATCGTGGATTTATTAGGGAGGGATTCTATGCCGATTTAGTGGTTTTGGACCTTAATGATTCATGGAAGGTAACCAAAGAAAATATCGCCTATAAATGTGGATGGTCGCCTTTTGAAGGAAGCTCGTTCAAATCCAAGATAACACATACCTTTGTAAATGGCCATTTGGCCTATGAAAATGGCAATTTTTCGAAAGAGCGAAATGCCATGAGGTTAACTTTTAATAGAGAGTAATGCCAAAATATTTAGTCGTCATTTTTCTAGGCTTGTTGTTTTCATGTAATGAAAAGGTGGTGGAAAAACCGGAAAACCTTATTCCAGAGGATAAAATGGCTGCCATTCTATATGATATTTCATTATTAAATGCAGGCAAGATAATCAATGAAAGTATTCTAAATGAATATGATATTGAGCCGATGGGCTATATCTACACCAAGTATGGTATAGACAGTGTGCAATTTGTAAAGAGTGATACTTATTATGCGGCTATGCCTACTATATACGAGGCTATTTATACCAAGGTGCAAGATAGATTGGTGGAGGATGAAAAGTATTTTGAAGAGCAAAGACAGCAGAAGCAAGATTCCATAAGGGAGGCTAAGGAAAAAATGAACCCCAACCTTAAAAAATCCCCCGATAATACTAAGGATTCTCTTCCATAAACTTTCTGCAGGACAGTTCAATGACGCCATCCAAGGCTTCAAAGGAATATCCTAAGTGTTCTTGGATTTTACCATTGTTGAACAATTGATTTTTTCGTAAGGATTCGATCGAGTTTTTGGTAAGTTTTCTTCCTTTGTTGGAAAAAATATTTCTCAGCCAATCCAAATGCCTTAGAATCTCCAATTCCCAAAATTTAAGGGCTCTATTGGGGCCAGGTTTGCCGAAGGCCCTGGTAATTTTGTCTAGAATTTCCTTGTAGGTCAGATGTTCGGCTACTAGGATATACTTTTCATTGGTTATGGAAGATTGCATTAATTGGATCATTATTTTTACTACGTCATTTACCGTAATAAATCCTGTTCCTCCAGGAGGATAGAATTTACGGGCCTTAAAAGCGGTGCTAAACAAAATGCCCGTTCCCGTTTTCCAAAATCCTGGCCCCAAGATAACTCCAGGGTTTACCATTACTACTGGGATGCCTTCTTGTGCGCCCCTCCAAACTTCAAGTTCTGCATCCATCTTGGTCATGGCGTATACATTGCTTTGTTGGGAATTCCAATCCGTTTCTTCGGTAGCCTCTTGATTACCTACGGTTCTTCCTATGGCGGCAATGGAACTTGTGTAACACAATTTTTCAACACCTTTGGCAATACATAGGTTTACAATGTTTTTGGTGCCTTCAATATTTACGGTGCGCAATAACTCGTAATCATTGGGGTTAAAAGAAATTAATGCGGCGCAATGATAAACATGTGTTATATTTTCAAAAGCAATTTCCAAGGCTGGGAGGTCGTTAAGATCTGCCTTTATCCAATTTATTTGTTGAAACAGTTCGAGGGATTGGTCCGTATAATACCCAAATACCTTTTCAACCTCTTTTAGGCTGCTCTTTTCTCTATGAATGGCTTTTACTGTGGCACCTGACTGCAATAAATGCAAAAGAAGATGTGCTCCTACCAAACCAGTACCGCCTGTGACTAAAATCATGGCGCAAATTTACTCAATTGCCTCCAATTTATTCCGTTTTCGGAAGGAGTTAAACAACCTATTATTTTATATTTGCGACTATTATTGAATTAGAAGATCTAAAGCATGACTACGAACTTTGTAGAAGAATTAACTTGGAGAGGAATGTTGCACGATGCAATGCCCGGTACGGAAGAACATTTGTTAAGCGGAATGCAATCCGCCTATGTGGGAATAGACCCAACGGCAGACTCCCTTCATATTGGACATTTGGTTGGGGTGATGATGCTTCGACATTTTCAGTTGGCAGGCCATAAACCTTATGCACTGATCGGGGGGGCAACCGGGATGATAGGTGATCCTTCAGGAAAATCTACCGAGCGGAATTTGCTGGATGAGACCACCTTGGCTCATAACCAGGCCGCGATAAAAGCACAACTTTCCCGTTTTTTGGATTTTAATAGTGGAAAGGATAACAGTGCCGTACTGGTGAACAACTATGATTGGATGAAGAATTTTTCCTTTTTGGAATTTATAAGGGATGTAGGGAAGCACATCACTGTGAATTATATGATGGCCAAGGATTCCGTTAAAAAACGTTTATCGGCCGAAGCCAAGGAGGGAATGTCCTTTACGGAATTTACCTATCAATTGGTGCAGGGATATGATTTTTTACATCTCTATAAGGAATATAATTGTACCCTTCAAATGGGGGGTAGCGATCAGTGGGGCAATATTACTACAGGTACCGAGCTGATACGTAGAATTGGCGGTGGCAAGGGATTTGCCCTTACCTGTCCTCTAATTACAAAGGCCGATGGCACCAAATTTGGGAAGTCGGAAGGGGGCAATATTTGGTTGGATTCGGAAAGGACCTCTCCCTATAAATTTTATCAATATTGGTTGAATACCTCGGATGAGGATGCCGAAAAATATATCAAAATTTTTACCTTTTTACCGAAGGAGGAAATAGGGGATTTGGTAAAAATGCACCAGGAAGCCCCGCATTTACGGGTACTTCAAAAGCGTTTGGCCGATGAAGTTACGGTAATGGTACATTCACAGGAGGATTTGGACAATGCTGTAAAGGCAAGTGATATTCTGTTTGGAAAATCGACCTCGAGCGATTTAAAAAAACTGAATGAAAAGACATTTTTGGAGGTGTTCGAGGGAGTGCCGCAGGCGGAGGTGTCCATGGAGGACATTAACAATGGCTTGGATATGATAGCGGCCTTGGCTGCAAAAACAGGCTTTTTGGGATCCAATGGAGAGGCTAGACGAGAATTGAAACAGAATTCCATTTCCGTAAATAAGGAAAAGGTCAAGGAAGATTATATTATTACTACCGACGATCTGATCAACAATAAATTCGTTTTGTTACAACGTGGCAAGAAGAATTATTTTGTGCTCGTTATTCAATAAATACTATATATTTTCCGGTTTATTCCCAATAAAATTGGGAGTTGTCCGTTAGGCTAATAAATTGGATCTTATGAAGAAGTGTTTTTTGTTTTTTATCGTATTTGCGCTGTTTATTTCTTGTGACAAATTGGATGAGCTTACCAAATTTGAGATGGATTTTGATCAAACAGTGGTAATTCCCTCATCAACAGGAGTAGATTTACCTTTTGATGTGTTTACCCCTGAAACCGAGACTAACTCTTCTTCCGAGTTCGAGGTCAATGATACCAGAAAAGATCTGATAGAGGAAATTGTCCTGAAGAAATTGATTATGACCGTTGATGTTCCTGAAGGGGAAGATTTTAGTTTTTTGGAATCGATCATCATATATATGTCCGCTGACGATTTGCCGGAGATTAAAATAGCTTGGAACGAGGAAGTGTCGGCTAATGCCGGGGAAGAGTTGGCATTGGTAACCACTACTGAAGATTTAAAGGAATATATTAAAAAAGATACCTATACCTTAAGGCTTAAAACGATTACCGACGAGTTTTTGTCCTCTGATTATGAAATTAATGTAGCGACTACCTTTTTTGTGGACGCCAAGATTTTGGGCTTATAATACCATTAAATTACAGCCTCGTATATCGGAATGGTCAAACCTTCCCAATATTTCAAAACTACCGTCGGAATGCACTTTTCCCAAGTCTTGAGTGGCAATAAAGCTACAGGAGTGAATGTTGGCCAGGTCAATGATATTTACACCTCCCGTTTTACCTGCTTTTTGCAAGGTTAAAGGGTCTTCGGTTTCACGTGTCAAGATTTTCATCCACTTAGGGGCACGGAAGCGTCCATTGCCTTGGGAATAGGCTTGGGACAAAAGCTCTGTCATGCCATATTCCGAATGGATAGCCCCTACCCCAAATCCATTTTTTAATAGTAGGTGCAATTCTTCCCGTATCAATTCCTTTTTGCGCCCTTTCATGCCACCGGTTTCCATAACTACGGTATTCTTTAGCTTAAGTTGGAATTCTTCCGCCATGTCCAATAAGGCAAACGAGACGCCCAGTAGCAGTACATTTGTGTTGTCATCCAACCTGCGCAAAGTCTTTTGTAAACGGTCTATATCATCCAAATAAAAGCCGCTGTCTGGATGTCTGCTTTTGTCAATAAGGTCGTTGGCCATATAAATTAGGGAAGAACCCTCCCTTTCCAGATAGGAAGGCAACAATGCCAATACACAATAGTCCTCTATATCGCCATAAAACTGCTTGAAGGCTGTTAGGTAACTATTTTCGTAGAGTTTTACATTTCGTACATGGTGCTTACTGACTTCGCTTCCAGTAGTGCCACTGCTGGTAAATGTGATCTGTGGCGTAAAGGTACCGGTTATTACTTTTTTGGATTTGAAGAACTCAATGGGTAGAAAAGGTATATCTTCAATAGTTTTAACATTGGAAACACTTTTGCCCAAATGCCTGCAGAATTCTTGATAGACCAAGTTTTCACGAAATTGGACCCCAAATGTTTTCAAGGCCATGGCCTTGAACTCTTCGTCCGTTGAAATTGTAAAAATAGTTTCGAGAGGCATATCTTAAATCACTATCACAAAAGTAATGATAACAACAGAGTGGAAACCCTAATTTATGGTTTTATTGGATATTGAGTTAAATCGCCCTATAGGAAAAGGTATGAAGTCCTATTAACGGTATTCCGATTATTGCCATTTTAAGAAGAAATTGATGTCTATTTGGGGTATGGCGAGAATCGTAAAAAGGAATTAGGCTACCAAGAGAGGCTATTTCACGACCAACTTTCTTGTCATCGTTACCCTGTTTTCGGTAATTTGTAGTACATATACGCCGGGCGACAGCTTGGATATATTTAGAAGGGTATTGGTAATACGGTCCTGTAGAACAATGCCACCAAAAACGTCGTAGATAACTACATCCTTTATCCCATTATGCTTTGTGGTAATATGGACCACGTCCTGATAGGCCGGATTGGGATATAACTTGAAAGTATTGGCTTGGGCAGTTCTGTCTAACGGCTCTTCAATGAATTCCTGTGCAGAAACGGCCATAGAAAATACCATGAACAGTAGGGTGTAAAATATTTTCATAGGTTAGTATTGATTTGGGATCAATACAGTAAACGTAGGAAAATATATAAGGAAGTAATAATAAATGTTGTAAAGGAGTGTTTTTTGTATGTGTATCCTTATTTCAAGTATTGCATTAAGGTGATAAGGGTTAAAAATCAGATAATTAGGTAGGTTGTGTAGCTGTTAAAAGTTGAGAAACACTATTTAATAATCAGCTTTCTCGTGGCTACTTTGTTTTTTTCGTTTACCCTTAGCATATAAACACCGGCATCCAAATCATTTACATTTAGTTCCGAACCAATAATGGTAGTTTCCAGTACTTGGGATCCAAAAATATCGAAAATTAAAATCTGTTTCGGAGCGTTCAGGGAAGTACTGATATATACCCTGCCGTTGGTAACCGGATTGGGATATATCTTAAACCCAGGAATATCCCCTCCACCCACATTGCCTTTAGGATCCTGTCCAAAGGAAATCGAGATAAAAAGTAAGGCTATAACTAGGTAGAGTTGCTTCATAGACACTTGACAACAAATAATATACCGTAAATGTAATAATTTTAGATGCAGCACGTTCGTGACACCTAAATTAATACGAAAAAATTCGATGAAATGCAAAAAGAGGCCAAATTCTATGTTAAAAAACACAGGGCTCGGCCTCTTTTTTATTAAAATTATTTTAGTAAGCTAGAACTTAATGTTGTAACCTAAAGAGAACGACCTTCCAGGACTTCTTTTGGAAAAAATCTTATTTTCAGCCTTGTAAGACTCGTACTCACTTTCCACATCATCATCTAAAAGATTACTTATTTTAAAACTTACACTCTGATTTTGATTTTCACCAAAACTTTTTGAGAAATTAAAGTTTAAATTGTTAAAGGGCATGGTATAAACATCGGGAACAAAACCGTTACCTACTACCTGTAATGTTTTTCCCTGTACATTGTAGTTCAGTCCCATTTGGATCCCGTTTTCAGCTCCCTCATAATTTAACCCGGTATTGATAAGAAAAGGGGATTGTCCCTGTAATTCCCTGTCCTTGCCCAAGGTTTCGCCATCTCTAAGTCCTAGCGTTCGTAGATTACGCTCGCTTTCGCTATAAACTTGGGTAGACTTAATGATAGAAGTGTTTACGTTTAAGCTAAAATTCTGAAGCGGCGCCGCTATGAAGCCTAAATTTTTTCTTAGTTCAAACTCCAGGCCGATTACGTCCGCATCACCTAGGTTTTGCGGGGTAAAGTTATCTGATGAGGACTCAAAATAGGTGAGTTCAATGGGATCGGTGAATTTTTTATAAAAGCCGCTCAATGCAATCATCTCAGCACTTTCACCAAACCATTCTACCCTAAAATCGAAGTTGTTGATATAAGTTGGGTCCAATTCGATATTCCCAATAAATGTGTTGTTGGATAGTGGATCGAAAATTTTGGCAATAGAGGCTTCTTTAAAGGATGGTCTTGCGGTAGTTCTAGAATAGGACCCTCTTAGGTTAACGTCTTCGGTAAGTTCATAAATTAAGTTGGCCGTAGGAAAAAGATCAAACTTATCTATAATGGTTTCATTATCATAAATAACCTTTTCTGGGTCATTAATATCCTTGTTGTCTTCCCCGGTATATCTAGATTCAAATTTTTCTACCCTTAAACCGATAATAGTTCGCAATTTTTGTCCAAGTTTAAACTCATTGGATGCGTAACCTGCAATATTTTGTTGTACAGCTTCATAAGTATTGGCTGGTTCTGCTACAGAGATGTCTGGATCAATATATGAACCAGAATTGTTGTTAACGGTCCAAAGATTTTCATCCAATAAGATGTTGTCTGCAACACCGTTGAATTTAGTGGTTGATCCATTGTTCTCTATCTCGTAGTTCAATATCCCAAAATCCCTTGTTTTGTATGAACTATAAGCACCAAATTTTAATTTGGCATCTTTCTCCAAAAAGTCATATTTTTTAGTAAAATCTAACTTGGCAACTGCATTGATCTCTTCCAAATCCCTCCAGATTCTTTTTGGCTGGCTATTTTGTGGTATAGAGTACACGTCATCTTCAACCCTGAAAGACGTTGTTCTTATGTCCTTATCCTGAATCTTGGACATGGTAGGGGAAAGTGCCCATTCTGTTGTCCATGAAGCATCCTCGTTGGTATGTGTACCAGATAGCAATGCATTGGTTATGGATCGCTGGGTATATTCCAAGTTATCTTTTGAGAAATTAATAAAATCGGTGAAATTCAGAGTCTGGCTAAAATAACCTGCAGTAGACTCTCCGTTTTGAAGATGCAGAAGATTAAGTTTGTATTTGGATTTGGAAGTTTTAAAAGAGGTGCCCAAGAGACCACTTACCAATACATTATTCCTGCCTATATCGCCAGTTTGTGTCCTATCCGTTTCCAATTCAAACTCGGAGGTGTCGGCATTTCTTCTGTAGAAATTGTTTTGTGCCCCTTCGTAAAAGGTAGTAGTGTTTTTATAGGACACAGAGGCCAAAAAGCCCAACCTGTTCTCTCCTTCGCCCACGTTGTATTGATTGCCTGTGGTGAAACCAAAACTGTAGTCCATTGCACTATTTGCTTTCATTGCAGAAAGTACGGGATTAAATTTTTTGGTTATGGCCGTTAATAATGGGTTGTATTCAAAAGTACTTGGAATATCCTGATTCCGGTTAATGGGAACAGCGCGGTTTCCGTTGTCAAATCCTAAGAAATCTGTGGAACTTCCTTTATAATCCAAATAGTTTTCATTAAAGTGCATGTCTGGATTATAACTGCCACTAAGCGAAATGCTATGTTCTTTTTTGGTGGGGTAGTCCTTGGTTACGATATCTACGATACCACCGGTAAAGTCAGCAGGTAAGTCTGCAGAAGCTGACTTAAGGACTAAGATATTGTCTATGATATTGGTAGGAAATATGTCTAACTGAATGGTGTTTCTGTCCGGATCCAATCCTGGAATATCCACGCCGTTCAAAATAGATTTGGTATAACGATCGCCAAGGCCCCGTACATATACATATTTACCTCCCTGTACCGAAACTCCCGGTACAGATTTAATGGCGCTGGCCACATCGCTGGAACCTGTTTTTTTGAAGGCTTCAGCGGATAGTCCGTCCAATAGGTTTACCGCCTTTTTTTGGATTCCCAAAACGGCAGTTTCGGTATTTTTTTTAACGCTGACGGACACCACTACTTCATCCAGGCCTTCGGCCAAGGTTTCCATAGTAACATTTACGTTGGTCACCTCATTGGCCTTAACCACCACATCGGTGATCTCCACGGTTTTATAACCAAGGAATGAAAAGGAAAGGGTGTGAGTACCTTCTTCAAGGGTAAGGGTGTAATTACCATCAAAATCGGAGGTTGTACCAATGGTAGTACCTTTGACCAGAATGTTAGCAAATGGTACTGGATCTTGAAAATCCGCATCTATCAATGTTCCAGCTACCTCGCCGCTTTGTGAAAAAATGAATTGAAAAATGAAAAAAGTAAAAGTTGAAAGTCTAAGTGAATATTTCATAAGTAAATGATAATTAAATCGTAATAAACCAAATGCCCGCCTTTGGGTATGGGCGAGCAGTTGGTCGTTATATTATAGGGATATGTTGTTTCTAATATTATTAGAAACTCAAACCTGTTTTAGCAAATGCATAGGTCCAAGAAAATACAGTAAGGTCGGCGCCTACTGTCTCGGCCCCAGCGGTAACTTCGGTAGTCCAATCAGCAGCTCTTTCTGTAAATGTTGGATCTAAGATGATTTTTGATTCCAATTCAACATCGTTTTCATCTTTTGCTACTTTTTCAGAGAAAATACTGTTGTCGAAACCTACCACTTCCCAAGCTTCAAAGATGACTTCACCATCCAAGTAATTCTGAGCCACATCATTGGCATCCAATTCTACATCTTTTCCAGACTGGAATCCAATGGCAAAGATGTTCTTGGTAGTACCCATGGCGTTACTTCTGTAATCAGCGTACTCACCGTCAGCAGCTGTTGAGCTTCCAACAATGGTGGTATTTTGTAAGAGGAAAGAACCATTTAGAGACCCTTCTGGACCATCAATTTCGAAGGCATGGTCAGAAGCTTCTCCTGCAACTACTAGCGAATTGTCTATGGTACCCGAATATGCTTGGTCTATGTCCAAACCATCATCCCCTTGTGCCCACACTAGTAGGTTACTTGCGTCAACAGTTCCGCCAAAGAATTCGATACCATCATCAACGTTACCTACAACCTCTATGTGGTTGATTTTAGTACCTCTACCAACAGAACCTAAAGTTAGACCGTTGATCTCGTTTCCTTCTCCTATCAAAGCGCCACCGTGACGGATAGAGATGTATTCCAATTCCCCAGAATTGTCATCGTCGTTTAATGCGCCACCGGGACCGTAAAGTCCAAAAGTATCATCGGCAGGAATACCTTCTATTTGTATTTCGGTAACATCGTTTTTAAAAGAACCGGAAGCTCTTCCCAAAACAATTAATCCTCCCCATTTTCCTCTAGCGGTTTCGTCCAAATTGGTTCCAGCTGTCTGTCCCACACCTATGTTGTCTTCCTCGGCGGTGAAGATAATTGGCTTTTCGGCAGTACCTACGGCCATAATCTTAGATCCTCTTTGAACAATAAGTGCAGAAGCTAATGATCCTGAACCTGGCTTACCCTTAATGATCGTACCTGGATCAATGGTCAAGGTTTTTCCTACCCCAACAACTACTTTACCAGCCAATACATATATGTTATCTGCAGTCCATCTAGTATCTACACTTATCTCTCCAGATACAGTAATTATTTCTGCGCAAGAACCTCCTACATCTACGCCAGTTTCGTCCCCATTTTGGATCCCGTCCTCACAAGTTGCCGTAGCTACGGTACATGGCTGACAGTTAGGTCCACCACAATCTACTCCGGTCTCGCCTTGGTTTTGAATGCCATCATTACAAGTAGCCACTACATCAGCTATTGGTGGTTCGTCATCATTACTACATGATGTAAAGGTTAAGGCACAAATGGCCAGTGCGGATAATAAAAGTTTTTTCATTTCAATTGAATTTTTCGGTTTCATTTTTCTTGAGTTCACTTGTTTTATTTAAACATGGCAAATAAATAACCTAACTGTAAAAGTCTTGTTACCCTCATATTAATAGTTTATTGTCTTAATGTTATGTGAATGTTACTATATTAAATCCATGTTAAGAGGTTTCGTGTAATAGTATTATCTTTACTTTTGGCGCGGATAACCAATAAATATTAAGGCTAAACGGGAGTGTTTTAAAGAATCATAATATTAGGATGTGATAAATTACTGTAACCGTCTTCAAGGAACATAAGTTGAAGAGGACCGTTTAAAGACAAAAAAACTAAGGCATGAAAAAAAAGGACATTAAGATACTTTTGGTAGATGATGAACCGGATATCCTGGAGATTGTAGGTTATAATTTATCCTCCGAGGGGTACGACGTTTTTACCGCAAAAAATGGTTTGGAAGGGGTAGCAAAGGCAAAAAAGAAAAAGCCCCACTTAATAATTTTGGATGTAATGATGCCGGAAATGGACGGTATTGAGGCCTGTGAGATTATCCGTAGAACTGAAGGTTTGGAAAACACCTTAATTACTTTTCTAACCGCCAGGGGTGAGGATTATTCGCAGATGGCAGGTTTTGATGCAGGGGCGGACGATTATATTACAAAGCCTATTAAGCCTAAGGTCTTGGTGAGCAAAGTTAAAGCGCTTCTTAGAAGGCTCAAGAATGAGGAGCAGGAGGTAGATGACATCTTTAAGGTTGGGGAGATAATTATAAATAGGGAAGAATATAAAATTATCAATCATGGAGAGGAAATTATCCTTCCCAGAAAGGAGTTTGAACTTTTGGCACTATTAACCTCCAAGCCAAATAAAGTCTTTAAGAGGGAGGTTATCCTAGATAAGGTTTGGGGCAATGAAGTGGTTGTAGGAGGTAGGACCATTGATGTCCATATTAGGAAACTTCGCGAAAAAATTGGTGACGATCATTTTAAAACGGTAAAGGGAGTAGGGTATAAGTTTGTTCTTTAATGGTAACTAGGATTCAAAAATCGTATAGATTTGCCATACGTACCACAATTGTAATTTCAATTCTCTTTACTGCGGTTTTAGGCATATATTTATGGAACAGAGGTGCCATGGACTGGTCACTCCTTGCCTTTGTGGCCGTAATTTCACCTTTTATTTCGTTTGTAGTAATTCAGCTGCGGGTAGAAAAATTTATCTACCGCAACATAGAGCGCATTTATAAAGATGTTTCCCTGCTGGAGTCTACCTCTTTGGCTCCCAAGACCATTACTACTGACATGAGGACCCTTACAGATGAAATAGAAAAGTTTGCCGAGGACAAAAAGATCGAAATTGATACCCTAAAAATCAGGGAGGAATATCGAAAGGATTTTTTGGGTAACGTTTCCCATGAGTTAAAAACACCATTGTTTACGGTCCAAGGTTATATTTTAACCCTCTTGGACGGTGCCATGGACGATAAGGGTTTGAGAAAAAAGTATCTTCAACGGGCCAACAAGGGTGTGGAGCGACTTATTTACATTGTAAAGGATTTGGACCTAATAACCAAATTGGAAGTTGGGGACCTAAATTTAGAGATACAGGATTTTGACATTTTGGAACTGGTCCGGAATGTTTTTGATCTTTTGGAAATGAAGGCGGCCAAGAAAAATATTACCCTAACTTTTGATATGGACTATACAGATCCTATCTATGTCAAGGCGGACAAGGAAAAAATTCAGCAGGTGGTTACCAATTTAGTGGTCAACTCCATTAAATATGGACAACAGAACGGAACAACTGAGGTCAGCGTTGAAAATTTAATTAAAAACAAGGTTATTATCCGGGTGACCGACAATGGGGAGGGAATTTCCAAACAAAACCTTGCCAGAATTTTCGAAAGATTTTTTAGGGTCGATAAAAGCGGGAGTAGGGCTGAAGGAGGATCTGGCTTGGGATTGGCAATCGTAAAACATATTATCGAGGCCCACAATGAAAAGATCTATGTGGAAAGTGTACTCGATATTGGGTCGGAATTTTCCTTTACTTTGGAGAAGGCAAGCGAATAAATCTTTACTCTAAATTCTATTTATTTTTTTACCATAGACTGTGGCTGTAGTTTTATGTACTAGCCAAGGACAATTGTACTTTATAGCTAAAATTGTAGCTTGAACTTTTTTTAGGTGTTCTCCAACAAAGCTTTCCATTAGCTTGAACAATTCTAAATAAGAACCGAACAATTAAGTTATTATCTTTAGATACGACCTAGTACATATCAACCAAAATCCTATGGAACACATTGTAATTATTGGTAATGGAATCTCCGGAATTACGGCAGCGCGCCATATTCGAAAACTGTCCGACAAAAAAATCACCATTATTTCTCCAGAAAGTGATTATTTTTTCTCTAGGACGGCGCTGATGTACGTATACATGGGTCATATGAAGTTTGAGCATACCCAGCCTTACGAAAATTGGTTCTGGAAAAAAAATAGGTTGAATTTGGTCAATGCTTATGTAACAAAGGTAGATACGGCCAATAAAACGCTAAAGTTAAAAAGTTCCGAGGATATTAAATACGATAAACTTATCATCGCCTCAGGCTCCAAATCCAATAAATTTGGGTGGCCCGGACAGGATTTGAAAGGGGTGCAGGGATTGTATTCCAAACAGGATCTGGAATTGTTGGAGGCCAATGCGCCAAACAATGAAGTCTGTAAAAGGGCAGTAATCGTTGGGGGTGGATTAATTGGGATCGAATTGGCGGAAATGCTTAGGAGTAGGGATATCCCAGTGACATTTTTAGTGCGTGAAAGCAGTTTTTGGAACGGGGTGTTGCCCGAAGGCGAATCCCAAATGATCAATGAACACATTCTTGAACACCATATAGATCTCAAATTGAACACTAATCTCAAAGAAATTATTTCGGATGAAAATGGTTGGGCAAAGGCAGTAGTTACCGATAAAGGGGAGACGATTCAGTGTACGGTGGTAGGGTTGACCGCAGGGGTTACTCCTAATATTGAATTCCTTAAAGGCTCTGGAATAGAGCTGGGCAAAGGGGTAAAGGTCAATACCTTTTTGGAAACCAATATAGCTGATGTCTATGCTATTGGGGATTGTGCCGAACAACATAAGGCTATTGGCAACCGCCGACCGGTGGAGGCCGTTTGGTATACTGGAAGAATGATGGGCGAAGTCTTGGCACAGACCATTTGTGGCAACAAAAGGGCTTATAAACCGGGGCATTGGTTTAATTCAGCAAAATTTTTGGACATAGAATACCAAACTTATGGTTGGGTATTTAGCGGAAAATCCAAAAATGACCAAGAACAACATTTTCATTGGCGCCACCCCGTGGAAAAAATTTGTGTTACGATCGCCTTCCACAAAGAGACAAAGCAGTTTTTGGGCATCAATACTTTTGGAATTCGGATGCGCCATGAAATTTTGGATCGATGGCTTACAGAAAAAAGAAACATAGATTATGTGATGGAATATTTGAAGGATGCCAATTTTGACCCCGAATTCTATGCCCAATACGAGGAAGACATCGTTTCCCTTTACAATTCACTTTACGGTGCCAATATTACACCCAGGAAGAAAAGTTGGAAACGAATTTTTAGTAATACATAAGATTTCAAGATGCAAATAATTAAAAAAATAGGGCTTTTTATCTTTCTAATGGGGCTTACCATATTTACAATACTTCCGTTCGTTGGGGAGTTTAAGGTAACCTCCGCAACTTTGGATCAAATAATTATGGACAAAGGAATTGCTAGTGAAATCTTTGTTCAGGGTATGAAGAAAAATGTGGTGGGGCAAGAGTTCCATGGCATGCTTTCATTATCGCCCCAAATAACCCAGATACTTGAAACAGCCAATGCCCAACATAGAGAGAACAAGGAATATAAAAAGGTCATCTATACTGGTCCGCACGATATGGCTGCCACAGTGGGAAAAGCCTCTGGAACTGGTTTTATTGTGGAAAATAAGGGACTTATGTGGTTCTTGACCTTTGGTCTTGGAATATTGGGATCCTTACTTTTTATTGTTCCCAACATAGTTTTATTAGGTAAAAAGGGAATTAAAAATAATGGCATTTACCATGCAAATGCTACCAATAGGGGATGGATTGCCTGGATGGTATTTGTTTTTCTGGTTTCTTTTTATTTGGTGCTTTATTTCCGTTCGGAGTATGCCGTAAATTGGACTTACCTAGTGGATCCCATCAGCGAATTTCTAAGTGGAAATCCTGCCGGACATTGGTTTGTTTATGGTTTTATGTATTGTACGGTGATGACCGTTATGGCAGTTCGCATGTATATAAAATACAGGCATAATATGTATCAGATGGTTCGTACCACCTCGGTCTTGTTCTTTCAAATAGTCTTTGCCTTTCTGATTCCAGAAATAATGGTGCGCCTCCAAATGCCATATTACGACTTTAAAAATGCCTTTCCATTGGATTACGATTTCTTTTTCCAATGGAATTTGAAATCCTTATTGAACAGCGGCGGAATAGGACTCTTTATTCTAGTTTGGGGTATAATTCTTACTTTGGTAATTGTGCCCGTTATGGTCTATTTTTTTGGAAAAAGATGGTACTGTTCCTGGGTCTGTGGATGTGGTGGATTGGCAGAGACTCTGGGTGATCCCTATAGGCAGCATTCCAGCAAGTCCCTATTTTCATGGAAAGTGGAAAGATGGTTGGTACATGGCGTATTGGTCTTTGCCGTGGGAATGACCTTGATGACGCTCTACAGTTTCTTTACGGAGTCCGGTACAGTGTTGGGTTTAAAAACCCAGAGTGTACAAAATACCTATAGTCTTTTGATCGGTGCATTTTTTGCAGGAGTGATAGGTACCGGCTTTTATCCGATTTTCGGAAATAGGGTTTGGTGTAGGTTTGGTTGTCCCTTGGCAGCCTATTTGGGATTTGTACAGCGCTTTAAGTCGCGCTTTAGGATTACCACCAACGGAGGACAATGTATTTCCTGTGGTAATTGTTCTACCTACTGTGAGCAGGGTATAGACGTTAGGGCCTATGCCCAAAAAGGGGAAAATATTATCAGGTCTAGCTGCGTTGGTTGCGGTATTTGTTCCGCGGTTTGCCCAAGAGGGGTCTTGAAATTGGAAAATGGACCGCTCAAAGGAAGAATTAACCCTACGGAAATTCTTTTGGGGAATGATGTTGATCTAATGGATCTGGTCAATAAAAAATAATCCTTTGGTGGGTGTTGAAATAATTGTTGCAACCCTTTGAGGTAGCTACATAGATTGATGAAAGTATTGATACCTTTGCGCGATCAAAATTTTGGATGCCCAAGAATCATAACAATAGATAAATAAGAACGACCCATCAATTACGCTAATGACCGATATAAAAGTAATTATCCCTGCCTACAATGAAGCTGATTCCATAGCGAATGTCATAAAAGATATCCCAAAAAATGTTTCTGAAATTATTGTTGTAAATAATAATTCTACGGACGACACGGCTCTGAATGCAAGGGAGGCCGGGGCCACTGTTCTCACCGAGGATAGGATGGGATATGGCTATGCCTGCCTTATGGGAATTAATTATATTTCCAAACAATCCAAAACACCCGATATTATCGTATTTATGGACGGAGACTATTCGGATTATCCCGAAGAACTTTCCAAAGTGGTAAAACCCATAGTGGAAAACGATTTGGATTTCGTTATTGGGGCCAGGACAAAGGCCTTGAGGGAAGAAGGATCAATGACCCCGCAACAGGTTTTTGGAAATGCCTTGGCTACCACTTTAATGAAATGGTTCTTTGGAGCTTCTTTTACTGATTTGGGTCCGTTTAGAGCCATAAAGTACGGGAAGCTTTTGGAGCTGGAAATGGAGGATAAGACCTATGGTTGGACCGTGGAAATGCAGTTGAAAGCTCTAAAAAAAGGTTTTACATATACCGAAGTACCAGTGCGTTATAAAAAAAGAATTGGCATATCAAAAGTATCAGGTACTGTAAAAGGTACTATCTTTGCAGGCGTAAAAATCCTAGGTTGGATATTTAAATACAGTTTAAAATAATATGGGACTAACAATTACTTACTTTATCATTGCGATTTACAGTATTTCCTTACTATTAATATTCTTTTATAGCTTGGCCCAGCTTAATTTACTGGTCAACTATTTAGGGTATAAAAGGAGAAATAAGGAGGCTCCAAAATACAATTTATTGGATCCAAAAGAGATTCCATTTGTTACCATACAACTACCTATATATAATGAGGAGTATGTAGTGGAGCGTTTGTTGGACAATATTTCCAAAATAGAATATCCAATGAGCAAGTTGGAAATCCAGGTTTTGGATGATTCCACAGACGATTCTGTTCTGGACACTGCTAAGAGAATAAAAGCGCTGCAGGAAACAGGACTGGATATACAGCATATTAGGCGGACCAACCGGCAAGGCTTTAAGGCAGGTGCCTTAAAAGAAGGTCTAGACATGGCCAAAGGAGAGTTTATAGCTATTTTTGATGCAGATTTCTTGCCTTCAAGTGATTGGTTGAAGAAAACCGTTATTTATTTTAAAGATCAGGAAATTGGTGTAGTTCAAACAAGATGGGGGCATATCAATAGGGAGTATTCTACCTTGACCCGTATACAGGCTTTTGCTTTGGATGCCCACTTTACATTGGAACAGGTAGGACGTAATGCCAAAGGACATTTTATAAATTTCAATGGTACCGCTGGTATTTGGAGAAAAGAATGTATCCTGGATGCCGGAAACTGGGAGGGTGATACCCTTACCGAGGATTTGGATCTAAGCTACCGAGCACAATTAAAAAACTGGAAATTTAAATATTTGGAAGATGTTGAGACTCCAGCAGAACTTCCTGTAGTAATCAGTGCAGCTCGTTCCCAGCAATTTCGTTGGAACAAAGGTGGGGCGGAAAACTTTAGGAAAACTGTTTGGAGCGTTATTTCCGCTAAGAACATTTCGTTCAAAACCAAGTTTCATGGGGTAATGCACTTGTTGAATAGCTCCATGTTCCTATGCGTATTTTTGGTAGCACTGTTAAGTATTCCCATGATGTATATTAAGAATACCTATGGTCACTTAGGATGGGTTTTTGAGGCTACCTCCTTTTTTATTCTTAGTACTGTAATCCTATTCGTTTGTTATTGGTTTACCTATAAGAGTATACAGGGCAGTAGTTTAGATAATTTTGTGGATTATATAAAAATCTTTTTTACGTTTTTCTCCGTAGCGCTTGGATTTTCTTTACACAACTCCATTGCGGTCTTGGAAGGTCATATGGGTAAAAGATCTGAGTTCGTTAGGACTCCAAAATTTAATTTGAACAATCTAACGGACAGTTGGAAGGGCAATAAATATTTGGCCACCAAACTCTCCCCTAATATGATCTTGGAAGCGGCCCTAATGCTTTACTTCCTTTTTGGAATGTACAGTGCAATTCCATTGAATGATTTTGGACTTTTTCCATTTCATTTTATGTTATTTCTGGGCTTCGGTTATGTATTCTTCAAATCCCTTTTGGCTAGGGCCTAACTAAAATTTATAGATGCTAGTAAAAATCCCTGTTCCTCACTAAGGAACAGGGCTTTTATAATTTTGAAATCGTTAAACAGGTTTATATCCTTAAACCATTAGTTGCGAAAGAGATAGGTCTAACCCTGCTGCTGCATTGAAGAGTAGCTCACAACTACTTACATTGGTAAATTTCAAAAAAATGATGTTTACATTGCCAAAATCAAAATTAGAAGAGCTGTTATTTGATAATTTCATTTAAATTTGGGAGATTGCTGAAATAATAAAGTGACCAAAAACTACCAGACCAATATGATCCAAAGGGCCATTTCTTATTGGAAACTTCACCGGATTCCAATTTTAATGGTGCTGCTAAGCAGCCTCTTCTATATTTCCTTTGGTTATCATTTGGATAGGACCGATTTTGTGAAGCTGCTGAGTTTATATTTGGCCTTGTTCTTTTTGTGCTATAAGCTGATTCAATTCGAAAAATGGAACTTTAAATTTTTGGCTATCACCGGGACACTTTTCCGGTTAATATTACTTTTTACGGAACCCAATCTTTCCCAAGATTTTTATAGATTTATCTGGGATGGGCAATTGATCAACAATGGAATGAGTCCTTACCTTCATCTCCCCAAGGACTTGATAATTCAGAACGGCCAACTCATGCACAATTCCGCAGAATTGGTAAGTGGCATGGGAAGCCTCAGCGCATCAAATTATAGCAATTATCCTCCATTGAACCAGTTTATTTTTGCCATGTCAACTTGGCTGTCAGGAAAGAGCGTGGTGGGAAGTGTATTGGTCATGAGGACCGTTATTATTCTGTCCGATTTGGGAATTCTGTATTTCGGTCGCAAATTATTGCAGAAGCTCAATAGATCTACCCATCTTATCTTTTGGTATTTCTTAAACCCCTTGGTTATTTTGGAGCTAACTGGAAACCTCCATTTTGAAGGGGTAATGTTGTTCTTTTTTATTTGGGCCATGTATCTTTTATGCAATAAAAAATGGCTCTTGGCCGGTATTGTATATGCGCTTTCCATCTCCATTAAATTGGTGCCTTTACTATTTCTGCCTTTGTTTCTAAAATATTTTGGGTTCAAGAAAAGCATGCTTTTCTATGCTGTTGTGGGTATAACAACCGTCCTTTTGGTACTCCCATTCTATTCCCCGGATTTTGCCGATAATTATATGCAGACGGTAGGGCTGTGGTTCTCCAATTTTGAATTTAATGCCGGTTTATATAATGCAATAAAAAAAGCGGCGGTGAATTTCGGCTCCAAACCTTGGGAACTCATCAAGGATTATGGAAAAATTACGCCCATCATCGTCATTGCCTCGGTGTCCCTGATTACTTTTTTCAGGGACAATAAAAAGATTTCAAGCGTGTTGACTTCCATGCTGTGGGTGTTAACCTTGTATTATTTTTTGTCGGCTACCGTACACCCATGGTATATTATTTTCTTGGTACTTTTAAGCCTGTTTACCGAGTTTAGGTTTCCCATGGTTTGGTCCTTGAGCATCATATTGAGCTACTGGGCCTATTCCAATGAAGGATTTACGGAGAATTATTGGTTGTTGTTTGTTGAATATATTACAGTATATGGTTTTATGACGTATGAAATTGTTAGATTACATAACAAAAAGTTATTATTTAGTAAAAATTGACACATCAATCCCAATAATTCATTTTTATTTGTACTTTTGATGGTATAATGAATAACTCATATTACATACTTAACGTAAACAAGGTTTCCAGCCTTGCTTATTCATTTACGCCTACACGTCGTCGCCCGTAAGGGTGCGCTTCTTTTATGGAAATAGGTGAGTCCATTTCCCTCTCAAAAAAAATAAATTATAATTTTAATTTTAAAAGCAACATTCAATGAAGATTGTTATTGCTAATGATTCCCATTTTAAATATGCCGAGGTCATCTGCGAAACTATTGCAGAGTCGGCCAAAGTACGCGGTACCGGGATTGCAAAGCGTACTCCTGAATATATTCAAAAAAGACTGCACAATGGTAATGCCATTATTGCCTTGGATGGCGATAAGTTTGCTGGTTTCTGTTATATAGAGGTTTGGGGGCATGAAAAGTTTGTCGCTAATTCAGGTCTTATAGTACATCCTGATTACAGGAATCAGGGATTGGCAAAGAAAATAAAAAAGGAGATTTTTGACTTGTCCAGGAGTAAGTTTCCCAATGCCAAAATTTTTGGGATTACTACTGGCTTAGCGGTGATGAAGATGAATTATGAACTTGGCTATAAACCGGTAACCTTTTCGGAACTAACTACAGATCCCGAGTTTTGGAAAGGTTGTCAGACCTGTAAAAATTTCGATATCCTAACTAGGACAGAACAAAAAATGTGTCTTTGTACAGGAATGTTGTACGATCCGGAAACCAAAGCCAAGGAAGCCCTAAAGGAGCCCAAGGAAAAATTGAATTCCAAGGCCTTTCAAAGATTAAAAAGTATAAAGGAAAGTCTGTTCCTAAGCAAGAAAACAAAATAGTTATTCAAGATTACAGTAAAATAAAAATAATATTAAGATTAGCATGAAGAAATTAGTTTTAGCATATAGTGGTGGTTTGGATACTTCCTATTGTGCCAAGTATTTATCAAAGGATCAAGGTTTTGAAGTACATGCCGTAAGTGTTAATACCGGTGGCTTTTCAAAGGAAGAAATAGATAGTATTCATAAAAAAGCCTTGGAATTGGGAGCCACCTCCTATACTTCCATAGATGCGGTAAACACTTTTTATGAAAAGGTGGTGAAGTTCCTAATTTTCGGTAATGTACTTAAGAACAATACCTATCCACTATCAGTTAGTGCTGAGCGAATTGTTCAAGCCATTGAAATTGTGAATTATGCCAAAAAAGTAGGCGCCAAATATATTGCCCACGGTAGTACCGGGGCTGGGAATGATCAGGTTAGGTTTGACATGATCTTTCAGATCATTGCTCCTGAGATTGAGATTATTACCCCAATACGCGATAATAAATTGGCCAGGGAGGTAGAAATTGAATATTTGAAGAAGAATGGTGTAGACTATCCTTGGGAGAAGGCAAAATATTCTATCAATAGGGGCCTTTGGGGTACCTCTGTAGGGGGCGAAGAAACACTTACTTCGCACAAGTCCCTACCGGATACTGCCTATCCGAGCCAACTGCAACAAACAGAACCCACCCAGTTGAAACTTACTTTCCATAAGGGAGAATTAATTGCTTTGGATGGTGATAACGATACCCCTGTGAACAATATCGTAAAATTGGAGGCTATTGCTTCCAAATATGCCATTGGTAGGGACATTCATGTTGGGGATACCATTATTGGTATAAAAGGTAGGGTTGGATTTGAGGCGCCAGCGTCTTTGATCATTATAAAGGCCCATCATTTGTTGGAAAAGCACACCTTGACCAAATGGCAGCAGTACCAAAAGGAAATGCAAGGTAATTTCTATGGGATGTTGTTGCACGAAGGAAATTATTTGGATGAGGTAATGCGTAATATCGAGGCCTTCTTGACCGATACCCAGAAGAACGTTAGTGGCGATGTCTTTGTGAGTCTTCACCCTTATCGTTTTGAATTGGACGGGATATCTTCCCCTCACGACCTTATGAATGCCTCTTTTGGTAGTTATGGCGAGATGAACAAAGGTTGGACCGCAGATGACGCCAAAGGTTTTATAAAAATACTTTCCAATTCTGGAAAAATATATAACCACGTAAATCAGAATCATGATTAAGGTAGGAATTATAGGTGGTTCAGGGTATACTGGTGGCGAACTCATCAGAATTCTCCTTAACCACCCCAATGCAACTATAGATTTTGTTTTTAGCACTACTCGGGCGGGTAAAAAGATTACCACGGCCCACCCGGATTTGTTGGGGGTAACCGATCTTGTATTTACTGGGGAGGTCAATAAGGATGTCGATGTGGTATTTCTATGTCTTGGGCATGGGAACTCTACCAGTTTTTTAAAGGAGAACGAGTTCTCCAAAAACACCAGGATCATTGATCTAAGTAATGATTTTAGATTGGAGGCCGATGCCGTTATAGATGGAAAAACTTTTGTTTACGGCTTGCCCGAGCTGAAAAAGGAAGAAATTAAAAAGGCAAAATATATTGCCAATCCAGGTTGTTTTGCTACGGCTATACAGTTAGCATTATTGCCCTTGGCAAAGGCCCATAAATTGGATAGGCCAGTACATGTCAATGCCGTTACCGGAAGTACAGGGGCGGGGGTAAGCCTTTCGGCTACCTCACATTTTAGCTGGAGGAACAATAACGTATCCTGGTACAAGCCATTTACGCATCAGCACTTGGGGGAAATAAATGAAAGTCTGCACAGTCTTCAGGAAAATACCGGGGAAATTTTTTTCCTGCCAAACAGGGGAAATTTTACCAGGGGGATTTTGGCTACGGCCTATACCGAGTTTGACGGGAGTTTGGAAGAGGCCTATGAATTGTACAAGGATTTTTACAAGGATGCCGCTTTTACACAAGTAACCGAAGAGGACATCAATCTAAAACAGGTGGTGAATACCAACCAATGCCATATTCATTTGCACAAGCACAATAACACCCTACTGATTACCTCTGCCATAGACAATTTGTTGAAAGGGGCTTCGGGACAAGCGGTGCAGAATATGAATTTAGCATTTGGATTTACGGAAACGGAAGGCCTTCAATTAAAAGCAGGGGTATTTTAATGTTGTGGTCCCATTAGGGTTGATAAACATTATTAAAACCTGCCAAAATATAAATTAACCAATTATTGAATTCCCTAGATTTAGGGAATGAAGCAAATAACGAATAAGGAATGAAAATAGCCATTATTGGAGCAGGTAATTTAGGTCTTTCCATCGCCAAGGGCATTTTGAGCACTAATGGGGCCACTTCCATGGTCCTTACCAAGAGAAATCTTAGCGGGCTTAAGGAAATTGAAAAATATGGAATTGTTACCACCACTACGGATAATAGGGAAGCGGTGGCCAAATCGGACATCCTTATTTTTGCGGTACAACCTGGGCAATTTGTAAAAATATTGGGTGAAGTTAAGGACATTCTTACGGATAAGCATGTTATTATTTCAACCATTACCGGTTTTAGTATTGCCAGAATGGAAGAGGTAATTGGTCCCGATCACTATATTATCCGTTCCATGCCCAATACGGCTATTTCTGTTGGGAAATCCATGACTTGTATCTGTAGTAACGAGAAGGGTGCCAAAAGGATAGACTTGGCGAAGGCCATCTTTAACCGTATGGGGCATTCCATGGAAATTCCGGAAGACCAGATGCAAGCCGCTACCGTTATTTGTGCCAGTGGAATTGCGTTTTGGATGCGATTGATACGAGCCACCACACAAGGGGCCATTCAATTGGGATTCGATGCCAAGGAAGCACAGGAATTGGCCATGCATACCTGTAATGGGGCTGCTAGTTTGTTGATAGAATCGGACAGTCACCCAGAAAATGAAATAGACAAGGTAACTACTCCAAGGGGATGTACCATTTCCGGATTGAATGAAATGGAACACCAAGGACTAAGCTCCTCCCTGATCAGAGGAATAGTAGCCTCATTTGATAAAATTAACGAGATAAAAAAAGGATAACCTCTTTATTAACCCCAGGGGATTTTAATACAAAAGAGGGTCATAATACAATATAGAAGATGGAATTATTTGATGTATACCCATTATATAACGTTACTCCCGTTTCGGCAAAGGGAATCGTAGTTACCGATGAAAAAGGCCAGGAGTATTTGGATTTTTACGGTGGACATGCCGTAATTTCTATAGGACATTCCCATCCGCACTATGTGGAACGGTTAAAGGAGCAGTTGGATAAGATAGGCTTTTATAGCAATGCCGTCCAGAATCCTGTTCAGGAGGCCTTGGCAAATAAATTGGGAAAACTTTCTGGCTGTGAGGATTACAATCTGTTCCTTTGTAATTCTGGGGCAGAAGCCAATGAAAATGCCTTAAAATTGGCATCGTTCCAAACAGGAAAATCACGTGTAATTGCCTTTAAACACGGATTCCATGGGAGAACTTCTGCTGCCGTGGCCGCCACGGACAACGAAAAAATAAATGCTCCCATCAACAAGCAGCAAAAGGTAACCATACTTCCTTTCGAGGATTTGGCCGCTTTTAAGGACGAGATTTCCAAGGGCGATGTTTGCTGTGTAATTATAGAGACCATTCAAGGGGTAGGAGGTCTGGACCAACCTTCTCAAGAGTTCTATGAAAATATTGCCGCACTATGTAAGGAAAATGGTGCTTTGCTTATTGCAGATGAAGTGCAGTGCGGTTATGGAAGAAGCGGTAAATTTTTTGCCTTCCAACATTACGGCATCAAACCGGACATTATTACTGTAGCCAAAGGAATGGGTAATGGATTTCCTATTGGTGGGGTGCTGATCCATGAAAATATTAAGGCTTCCTACGGCATGTTGGGAACCACCTTTGGGGGCAATCATTTGGCATGTGCCGCAGGATTGGCCGTATTGGAAGTCATCGAAAAAGAAAATTTAATAGAAAATGCTGCCAATCTCTTTGAATACTTCAAAGAAAAGGCGGCCTCCATTGCACAAGTAAAAAGAGTAAAGGGAATGGGACTGATGCTGGGATTGGAATTTGATTTTGAAGTGGCAGAGCTGAGGAAGAAACTCATTCATAACCAATATATGTTCACCGGCGGTGCCAGTGATAAACATGTATTGAGGGTGTTACCGGCATTGAATATTACCAAGGAAAATTTGGATCAGTTTTTTGATGCCCTAAAAAAGGAATTGGCATGAGTTTGTATTTAGACATATCCCAACGTAATGCGGTGCTCAGTACTATGGCACAGCTGATAGATGGGGAACGAAATACCATTCTCGAGGTCAATAAAAAGGACCTAGAGGCCTATAAGGGAGATGATTTGGCCATGTATGACCGACTCAAGGTGGACGATGCCAAAATTGACGGCATGATCCTATCCTTGCAACAATTGGCAGGACAAGAGGATCCCTTGGGCTTGGAGCGATTTAATTTTACCCATGAAAATGGGATGCAGGTAAGCAATAAAACAGCACCTTTTGGTACGGTCCTGATCATTTATGAATCCAGGCCCGATGTGACCATAGAAGCGGCAGCCATTGCCTTTAAATCCGGAAATAAAATTTTGTTGAAGGGTGGGAAGGAATCCTTACAAAGCAATTTGGTATTGGTAAACTTTTGGCATAAATCCTTGGAGCAACACGGTATTGCCAAAGATTGGGTCACTTATCTGGAATTCAACAGGGAGCAGACCCAGGCCTTTTTGGAAAAACCTACACAAAAACTAGATCTTATTGTACCTAGGGGAGGGGAAAAGTTGATCGCCTTTACCAAAAAGCACGCCACCTGTCCCGTAATCGTCAGTGGAAGGGGGAATAACTTTCTCTATGTACACCCTAAGGCGGACCATAAAAAGGCTATGTCCATTATCCTAAATGGCAAGACCACAAAGATATCGGCCTGTAATGCCTTGGATAAGGTGTTAATAGATAGTGCGTTGCCTAATAAAGAGGCTTTTATAAAAGATTTGATAGCTGAATTAAAGGCGAAGAAGGTCGAGATTTTGGTCGATAGCAGCCTCGCCAATACCGAGGGAACTTCAGAAATTACTGAGGAGAGCACCTGGTTTGAAGAATTTTTGGATTACAAGATCCTCATTGGGGAAGTGGATAGCACTGAAGAAGCCATTGGGAAAATAAATACCTATGGCGGGGGACATTCCGCCGTAATCGTTACCGAAGAGGAACAAGAGGCAGACCTTTTTATGAATTCCGTGGATTCGGCAGCAGTATACCATAATGTATCCACCCGTTTTACCGACGGCGGACAGTTTGGATTGGGTGGAGAATTGGCCATCAGCACGGACAAATTGCACCAAAGAGGTCCCATTGGCCTACAGCATTTGGTGACCAACAAATGGTATGTAAAGGGCGATGGTCAAATAAGGTAGTAGCCAGACCTAAACAATAGGTCTAAAAAAAACAGCATGCAGAAGAAAAGAATATTATTAAAAATAGGATCCAATACGCTTACCAAGGAAACAGACCATATTTCTCGGGGAAAAATTGAGGATATTGGTAGGCAGATCGCAAAACTTAAGGACAGTTACGAATTCATCATTGTAAGTTCCGGGGCTATTGCCGCTGCCAAGCAGTTTGTAAAATTGGAACACAATGGGCAGGAAATCACTGTTAAACAGGCCTTGGCATCTATAGGTCAACCTCATTTAATGCGTATTTTTCAAGAGAATTTCAGGGAGTTGGGCTTGTTTACCTCCCAATGTCTTTTGTCCTATTCCGACTTTGAAAGGGAAGTGTCCAAAGAAAATATCTGCAATACCATCAACGTACTGGTGGCGAATAATTTTATTCCCATTATCAATGAGAACGATACGGTAGCTACCGATGAGATCAAATTTGGAGACAATGATAAATTGGCGGCATTAACGGCTGCCTTGATGAAGGTAGATCTCCTGATCATTGCTACCAATACCGATGGCATTTACACCAAGGAGTCTTTTGTTAACAAGGATCCCAAAACCATTAGATTGGTCAGTAATCTGTCCGAACTTCAGAAGGAGGTTAGCAGTTCCAAATCCTCCCATGGTACTGGGGGAATGGAATCCAAGATAGAGGCCGCCAATATTGCCAGACAGGCCAATGTAGAGACCTGGATCGTAAATGGCATTAAGGACAATTTTATTATAGATGCCCTAGAAAACAAAACCGCTTTTACAACCATAAAATAAAGAAATGCAACACTATTTATCCTTAAAAGATATCGATTCCCTACCGCAATGGGTAGAAGAAGCTAGATCATTAAAGGCGAATCCGCTTCAACACAAAGCCTTGGGAGAGGCCAAGACCGTATGTTTATTATTCTTCAACAACAGCCTTAGAACCCGTTTAAGTACGCAAAAAGCGGCTATGAACTTGGGGATGGAGGTTATAGTAATGAACTTTGGAAGTGAAGGATGGGCATTGGAATATGGCGATGGTACCATCATGGATCAGGGCACCTCCGAACACATCAAGGAAGCGGCCCAGGTGGTGGCGCAATATTGCGATATAGTGGCTATTAGAGCCTTTGCCTCCTTGACCGATAAGGAAAAGGACGAGGCGGAAGTGGTCATGAACGGTTTTAAAAAGTATGCAGGGATACCGGTGGTGAATATGGAAAGTTCGGTGGGCCATCCTTTACAGGCTTTGGCTGATGCCATCACCCTAGCGGAGAACAATTCCAAAAAAAGACCCAAGGTAGTCTTGTCATGGGCGCCACACCCAAAGGCATTGCCACATGCGGTGGCCAATTCCTTTGTGGAAATGATGCATTTGCAGGATGCCGATTTTGTAATTACCCACCCAGAAGGATACGATTTAAATCCGGAGGTAACCAAGGGGGCCAAAATAGAATACGATCAGGACAAGGCCTTGGAAGATGCCGATTTTGTATATGTGAAAAACTGGAGCAGTTACCAGGAATACGGCAAGGTGGTGAGCCAGGACAGGGATTGGACCATGACCAATAAAAAGTTGGGCAATGCCAAATTTATGCACTGTCTGCCCGTAAGACGTAATGTTGTAGTTGCCGATGAGGTTCTTGACGGGCCCAATTCCTTGGTCATACAGCAGGCCAATAATAGGACCTTTTCCGCACAAATTGTGCTGAAGAAGTTGTTGGAGAGTCTGGGTGCTTAGGCACAGTTGTCAGTTGTCAGTAAGTAGTAAGCAGTAGTCAGTGAACAGTGAATGACGAAAATAAGGGGCTCCTCCCTTCAGACCTGTGCTGAGCGGAGTCGAAGTGCGAAGGGAGGTGGCTTCGCCACAAGCGAAGCCGGAGGGTTTTGAAAGCGCGGATTTTGGAATAAAAACGAAAGTTTTGCGAGCTGTAAAAAAGGAATGACAAAGGATAAGCTACATACAAAAAAAGAACTTGCAGGATTCAGGAGTGAGCTTCGTTCCAATCTGACTCCGGCCGAGGCTTTTCTATGGAAGCAATTAAGTTCACGTCAACTTGAAGGCAAAAGATTTACTAGGCAGCATAGTATTTCAAAATATGTGGTGGATTTCTATTGTGCGGCAGAGCGTTTAGTTGTGGAGTTGGATGGAGAAATCCATAACAATCCCCTGGCCATGGACTATGATGAAAAAAGAACTGCCTATTTTAATGAAATGGGTTACAAAGTGATACGATTTGAAAACAAAATGGTATTTGATAATTTAGAATCGGTATTAAGTGAAATAAAAGATAATTTTAAAACCTAAATAAGCTTCTCTCTTCAGACTTGTGCTGAGCGGAATCGAATGTGCGAAGGGAGATGGGTTCTCCAACAATGGGAGTTGAAGACGGAAGGGATTGATGGCCCTGATCTCGGAAAAAAGAGATAATTCGGGATTAGATTAAAAGTAAGGGATTTCAAACTCCCCTTTCTTTTCTGCCAAAAAGCAGAAAATTCATTCCCCTCTTCGTTCCAAGAGGGGAGCAGTTTGGTTAGAGTAAAAAATATGATTTTAAAATGTTAACACGGCTCCTCCCTTCAGACGAAGGGAGGTGGATTCGCCACAAGCGAAGCCGGAGGGTTTTGAAAGCGCGGATTTTGGAACAAAGCTGTAAGTTTGGGTTTAGACTAAGGGTTAGGGATTTCAAACCTGCCTGACGGCAAGGCAGGCTCCCCTTTCTTTCCCCGCTGGTGGCGGTAAAATTCATTCCCCTCTTTGTTCCAAGAGGGGAGCTGATTAATTTGAGTAATAAATATAATTTTGAAACACTAACAGGCTCCTTCCCTTGGCCAAGGGAAGGTGGATTCTCCGACCATAGGAGGAGAAGACGGAAGGGATTGAAACCCTAAACTAAGGACAAAACGATCAAGTGTCCCAAGAGGAAAGTAAAAAAAGACATGAAACAAAAACTATCTATAATAAAAATTGGAGGGAACGTTATTGAGAACGAAACCGAACTCAACAAATTCCTAGATTCCTTTTCAGCCATGGAAGGACCTAAAATATTGGTGCACGGGGGTGGAAAACTAGCCACCCAGATCGCTGAGAAATTAGGAATTGAATCCAAATTGGTGGGCGGGAGACGTATTACCGATGAAGAGGGACTAAAAGTAATCACCATGGTCTACGGCGGCTTGGCCAACAAGAATATTGTGGCCCAATTGCAGGCCAGGGGTACCAACGCCATAGGGCTTAGCGGGGCCGATGCCAATACCATCCGCGCCGTAAAAAGACCGGTACGGGAAATAGACTACGGTTTTGCCGGGGATGTGGAACAAGTAAATGCAGGGGCTATAGACAAATTATTGCAGGCCGACTTTGTTCCGGTGTTTTGCGCGATTACCCATAACAAGAAAGGGCAATTGTTGAATACCAATGCCGATACCATTGCCTCGGAAGTGGCCATTGGGATGAGCTCAAACTATGATACTACTCTTTATTATTGCTTTGAAAAGAAGGGGGTTTTGATGGACATTTCGGACGAGACCTCTGTGGTAAAACACCTGGAACCGGGCAACTATCAAGAATTATTGAAACAAAAAATTATAGCGGATGGAATGCTTCCAAAATTGGAAAATTGCTTCCATGCGTTAAATAAAAATGTGGGCAAGGTCTGTATTGGGGATTTGGATATGTTAAACCCTAAAGCTACTTTATTTACCACCATTACCTTATAAACATGGATCAACAAAAACTTACGGAAAAGGCTATTGCATTGTTACAGGAACTGATTTCAATTCAGTCGTTTTCCTCCGAAGAAGATAAGACAGCAGATGCCATTGAGGCATGGTTCAATCACTTCGATATCCCCTTTAAACGGGAGAAGAACAATGTATATGCCTTTAACAAATACTATGATGAGAGCAAGCCTTTGCTACTGCTCAACTCCCACCACGATACGGTAAAGCCCAATTCGGCCTATACCAAGGATCCTTTTCTGCCACATATCGAGGATGGAAAATTATTCGGTCTGGGCAGTAATGATGCTGGGGGGTGCCTGGTATCCCTGATCGCTACCTTTACCCATTTTTATGCCCAGGAAAATCTGAGCCATAATATAGTGATCGTGGCCTCTGCGGAAGAGGAAAGCTCTGGTCCCAATGGATTGAACAGTATGTTGTTGATCCTGCCAAGAATAGACGTAGCCATAGTTGGGGAACCTACCTTGATGAATTTGGCCATTGCCGAAAAAGGTTTGGTGGTGTTTGAAGGCAAGGTGAGCGGAACACCTTCACACGCTGCCCACCCGAACGATAATAATGCCATTTACAATACCATAGAGGTACTACAATGGTTTAAGGACTATAAGTTTCCCAAGGTATCTGAAGTATTGGGTGAAGTAAAGCTTACGGTAACCCAGATTAGTGCCGGCAATCAGCACAATGTTGTGCCCGGACATGTTGACTTGGTAATAGATGTACGGGTAAACGACTGTTACTCCAACAAGGAAATAGCGGACATACTTGCAGCCGAAGCCCCTTGTGAGGTAAAGCCCCGATCGTTGCGCCTAAACTCTTCTTCCATTAATAAGGATCACCCCTTGGTAAAATCGGGCTTGGCCTTGGGCAGAAGCAGCTATGGTTCACCCACCCTTTCGGATCAGGCAGCATTATACTGTCAGTCCCTAAAATTAGGACCTGGCGATAGTACCCGTAGTCACTCTGCAGATGAATTTATTCATATAGCAGAAATAAAAGAGGGAATAGATTTGTATATTCAAATTTTACAAGGATTCTTGAAACAATAAACAATAAACAATGATCAATAAGCAATTAACAATGTGGTTTGAATTGACTTATTAGAAAAATGAACAATAAATAGTTTAAATTAACCCATTAACAAAAGCACTGTTTATTGCTAATTGTTAATTGATAACTGAGATATAAATTAACCCATTAACAAAGGGCATTGTTTATGGCTTGCTGTTAATTGATAATTGAAAAATAGATGAACCCGTTAACAAAGCATTGTTTATTGCTTATTGTTAATTGATAATTGGAAAATAGATGAAACTTTGGGACAAAGGATTTAGCACCGACAAAAAAATAGACCATTTCACGGTGGGCAATGATAGGGAACTGGATTTGCTTTTGGCAAAATACGACGTAATAGCCTCCAAGGCACATGCCAAAATGCTGGGCAAAATTGGTCTGTTGACCCTTAAGGAGACCAATTCCCTGGTAACCGAGCTGGATAAAATTGCCAAGACCATAGAGGACGGCACCTTTACCATAGAGGACAGTTTTGAGGACATGCACTCCAAGATCGAGTTTTTGCTTACCCTAAGGTTGGGGGATGCCGGGAAAAAAATCCACACCGCCCGTTCCAGGAACGATCAGGTTTTGGTGGCCATGCATTTGTACCTAAAGAACGAATTAACAGAGATCAAGGACCAGACCAAGGATTTGTTCCACCTCTTATTAAATTTGGCCGATAAGCATAAGAAGGTGATGTTGCCTGGCTATACGCACTTGCAGATTGCCATGCCCTCTTCGTTTGGACTATGGTTTTCTGCCTATGCCGAAAGTTTGGTGGACGATCTTTACTTTGTGGATGCCGCCTATAAGGTAGCAGACCAGAATCCTTTGGGTAGTGCCGCCGGTTATGGAAGTTCTTTCCCCATAGACCGTAGTTTTACTACCGAGGAAATGGGTTTTGAAACTATGAAATACAATGTGGTGGCCGCCCAGATGGGCCGTGGCAAGGTAGAAAAGGCAGCAGCCTTTGGCATGAGCAGTATTGCCGCCACCCTGTCCAAGATGGCGATGGACATCTGCCTGTATATGAGCCAGAACTTTAATTTTGTCTCCTTCCCGGATGAACTAACCACCGGTTCCAGCATTATGCCGCACAAGAAGAATCCGGATGTTTTTGAATTGGTACGCGGTAAGTGTAACCGACTCCAGACCGTACCCAACCAATTGATCTTGATCTCCAACAACCTGCCCAGTGGCTACCACCGGGACCTGCAATTGGTAAAAGAGGTGATAGTACCTGCCATACAGGACCTCAAGGCCTGTTTGGAAATTATGACCTTTAGTCTAAAGGAAATACGTGTCAATGAAAGTATCCTGGAGGATCCCAAATACGATTATCTGTTTAGTGTAGATACCTTGAATGAATTGGTATTGAGCGGTATGCCCTTCCGTGATGCCTATAAAAAAATGGGCAAGGAAATCAACGAAGGCACCTTTACCCCCAAAAGGGATATACGCCACAGCCACGAAGGCAGCTTTGGCAATCTGTGTCTGGCAGAGATCAGAAAGAAAATGGACAAGATTTCTTAAATAGTAAACAGGGGTCAGGGGTCAGTTGGCAGTGAGCAGTAAAAAGTGAACAGTTTTGACCGGTCAGTGAGCAGTTGATTTACGAACTAGTGCAGAAAATAAAGAGCTCCTTCCCTTAGTAAGGGAAGGTGGATTCTCCGACCAAAGGAGGAGAAGACGGAAGGGATTGAAAACCCAAGCCAAGGTATTTTGTACACCAAGTTACTTAGGCACGAGCGCGACGCTCGTGCCAGCGGGGGAGCAGTTTACGCTGGGTTAAGGTTCAAAGTTCCAAGTCCGTCACTTGGAGTGATTTTATGTAGTGAAACGAAATAAAATTGTATCGAGAAGTAGACGTTGAATGGTAAAAAGTGAACAGTAGGCAAACGGTCTCAAGTCTAAAGTTTTTGTTGTGATTATTTGCACTCAAAATCAATCCGTCATTGCGAGGAGCTATGGCGACGAAGCAATCTCCTCAAACAATTGACAGATTGCCGCGCTGCGC
>NZ_JALKBD010000030.1 GCF_023015905.1 Arenibacter sp. F20364
AATTGAAATCCGTTTAATCGAAAAACCTCTGTAACTAACTATATTTCAAATATTTCAAAGAACTATTTTAGATTTTAATGGGACAGTAATGAAATTAAATATTATGTCAACGACACTTTACAGCAGATTAGGTGAATTAAAAGGGATTACAAAACTTGTGGATGACGTGGTTGATCTTCATATGCATAACCCAACGGTAAGTCCACGATTTATACCATATATGGATCAACCGGACCGGCTTATGCTTATTAAGCAACATACGGTCCATTTCTTTTGCGCCGGTGCGGGTGGCCCCCAAGAGTATAAGGGAAGGGATATGGTTTCAACGCATAAGGGAATGAATATTTCGGAGCAAGAGTATTTGGCTGTTGTGGACGATATTATGGAAGCCTTGGATAAAAACCATTTCGGGGATCAAGAAAAAAAAGATGTTCTGGCAATCCTTTACTCACTTAAAGGGGTGGTAATTAGGTTATAGCTACAATTATGGGCTATATGCTACTTAAATGCTTCCGTTTTTATTAATGGCTCCAATTTACCGGGCCTTTCTTTATAATACCCTACAAAGCTATAGTTCCAGTGAAGGCCCAATCCAAACCCAAATGGACTAGATGGAATTAAAAAAAAAACCAAAACCTATGAAATTTTACTAATAACTATTCCTACAAATTGATAGACCTTTGTTTAGTTTAACACCCCAATATCTGACAAAATGAACCTATCCAATAATTTTAAAGGGATAATTGGCTGCTTTATTACGTTATTCTTCTATTCCTTGTCCGCCCAAGAATCCAAGGTTTCCACCAACAGTAAGGCCCATGGTTACGAAAACAATAAAAGAGCTGATAAGTATGAACAGCTTTTAAAATTGGGATATAAGGAAAACGAGATATTCGAGGATCTAGGTAATGCCAATTTTTTGGTCGAAAATTACGAGGAGGCCATTTTTTGGTATAAAAAGTTAATCGATACAAATACCAGTTCCACGGCAAAGGCCAGTTATTATGAACGATATCTCTTCGCTCTAAAAAAAATTAGATCCACGGTTACGGAAAGTACTGTCGAAGATAAAGACTGGCTGGCCCAAATTAAAGGGGACTATCAAATCAACGAAGGCACTGCGGAAAATAATACTTCTACCAAAAAGGTAAGTAAATACAGGGATTTCAATTTTCAACAGCCCCATGAACCAGTAGTTTCCAAAGAATTGACAATGGAAGATCTAGGTTTGAAAAATGAATTGGGATCCGACATTGAGGGCCGGGAAAAATTTAAATTTGCTTACAACGCCCCAATAGCGATCACTGAAGATGGGGGTACTGCTTATTTTAGTAAGGCGGTCTATACAAAACCTTTATACGGTGTGTTTTCTAAAAAGGAATTGGTGCACAGAATATTTAAGGCTAATAAGGTAAACGGGGAATGGAAGAATATTAAAGAAGTTGAGTTGGCTCCCAAACATTACTCCACTATTCACCCTACCGTTTCAGCTGATGGTAAAAGATTGTTCTTTGCTTCCAATATGCCCGGCACCTTTGGGAAATATGATATCTACGTAGCAGACATTCAAAACGACGGATCATTTGGTACAGCCAAAAATTTGGGTCAAAAAGTGAATACGGACGACAATGATCTGTATCCGAAAATTATAGGAGGTTCTTCCCTGGTTTTTGCTTCGGAAGGTAGAAAAGGGCTGGGCGGACTTGATGTTTACATGGTGCAGGTTGATCATAAAAAAGTGGGGACCTCTGTTAATCTGGGAACCGACATCAATAGCGTTGAAGATGATTTTTCAATTTTGCTAACGGGTAAAAACGGCATGGGATATGTTATGTCCAATAGAGGTGAAAGTAAAACCAATCCACAAAGGGTAGCATTTACCTATTCCAAAGAGAAAAGGGATAGGTTATTGGAGAAAAGGCAATTCAATATTTTGGAAAGTATTGATGACAACACTCAAATTAATTACTCCAATACTGTTTTCGAGGAGTAACCGCAAGGACTATTATGTGCCAATGGATTAATTGTATTACAACGAAACTATGATAAATTAACAGTAAGAATTTACTTACATGTTTGTAATTTGGTCCTCTATATTTTTTTGGACCAATTCAAGCATATTTTTCTAAAGCCCCGACCAGGTTCGCGGTCAATTTAAGATGAATTATCCAAGTTAAGCGAGAGACACGCCCTATATGATTATAAGAAACACATTATGATCGGAATAACTTAAATTTTCCCCCTTGGATGAATCGCAGAGTTGCCATATTTAAGAAGGTATTACTCCTAATATTATTTTGCATTGCACTCTGCAATAATGCCATATTTGGCCAAGAAGCTAATTCCGATTTTAATTCCTCTACCTCCTATCACAATCAATTGGTTTTCAATAGGTTTTTAATTCACCCAGCATATTCGCTTGTCCGGGAAAATAAAACCTATGTAAATATTCTGCACCAAAATCAATATGCCACCTTTAACGATAATAATCAAAATTATTTTTTGGGATATGGCAATAAATTAAACGATAATACCGCCATGGGAATTGGTGTCTATACCAATCGGGCCGGGGTTATGCAGGAATTTGGTCTAAACGCCAATTATGCCACTTCGGTACAGTTGGGTCGGAATAGTAATTTAAGTTTCGGGACCAATGTCACCTATCTTAACTCTGGAATCGACAAAAGCAGGATAATCGCTTCTGAAAACGACCCGGAAATATTGGATGCTAGAAAAGAGACCAAATTGGCCTTTCAACCAGGGGTAGTACTCTCTTTAGGTCAGATTGATGTTGGCCTGTATGCCCAAGACCTCATAAGTTATAACCAAACAACAAACAGTGTTATCACGGATTTTAGCGATAAAACCCTTAAGGCCTCTCTGCAATATACCCATGAACTGGACGCCAGGAGGGGATTATTTACCAATGCTAGAATAATGCCGCTAATACAGGTCCACAGGACGGAGGAGGCCGATTTTTCTTTTGCAGGATCGGTATTATTGGATTTACCGGATTACGGTTGGGTACAATCTACTTTGGATGATAGGTACGGATTGTCCGTGGGGCTGGGATTCAATCTAGGCAAAAAGATGACCTTGGGATATGTATTTGAAAAGAATTTCTTAAAATACGGCGCCAGTCTTGGATGGAACCACGAATTGTCCTTGGCATATACATTTAAAAATGACTTTCCCAACACTAGTAAACCAATAGTAAATTCAACCTACAGAAAACCTACATCATCCAAAAAAAGAAAATCGGACCCCATTGTAAAGAAATATGAACAGGAGATCCATAAATTGAAAGCTGAAATAAAGAGAAGGGATCAAGGTTTAAAATCAAGTAATCAAGAAGATTCAGAAGTAATTGATGATTATGTTGTTAACGAGGGTTCTGGAAATCAAATGTTAAGATTGGGTTCCAGTTATGATAGCAATGACAATAGCAATAACAATTGTGAATGTCAAAGTGCGTTGGCCTACCAAAATCATTTGCTCTTAAAAGAGCTGGTTAAAAATCAATACGCCAAAAAAGAATATGCTAAAAATGAGGATTCCAAAGATCATATTATAAACCTAACGGTTAATACCGCCAATGCCGATAAAAATGATGGGTGTCAAAATACCCTTGCCTCCGAAAACCGTTCGATATTGGACGGACTCATACTTAGACAGGACTCCTTGGAAACAGCAAATAAGAGGGAGATAGATAAGAGGTTCGATATGTTGGTGCGAATACTGAAGGACGAAATAAAACAAAACATGAAAACTGACCTACAGAAATTGAATAGTGAACAATATGAGACAGCTCTTGCCGATGTAGAAGAAAAAACCATATACCGAATTAATAATGCCGAGAAGAAGGATTACGCCAAATTACCGATAAGAATGGAGGAACAATCGGGTATAACCGGTGTAAAAACTGGCTATTATTTAATAGCCAATGTTTATAAGAATAAAGAAAATGTGGATTCCTTTATAAATGATCTTGAGCATAAGGGTATACACGCCAAACAGTTTTTCAATAAGGAAAATGGTCTTTACTATGTGTATTTGGCAGATTATAATAAGAAAAATGAGGCGGAAATGGCCTATACCACAGATTTGGACGGCAAATATCAAAAAGAAAAATGGATAATGAAGGTCTATAACAACTCAGGTACTGCCGATAACTTATACGAAGACGAGGATCAATTAATGGATCGTTTTGAGTAGTTTTAATTCCTTTTGGAATCCAATTATGGTTATAATATGAAGACGACAGACCACACATTTGGGGAATATAAAAATGGGTCCTTTTCCAAAGCACCTTATTAGTACCTCATATAAATGCAGCAAGACGGTTACCGCTACTCCCATACCCCGGAATATAAATTTTGAATTCGTTTGGCCTCCATTTTGTTTAAAGGTGTCTATCGAATTGCCTTTTAGGCTATTACATTTACAATTGAAATATATCAGTGAAATCGTTTTTTTTTAGTAATAATTCATAATTACCCTTACAATTTTATTTTGTAGGAAAATACATCGATTTTTTATGGATGTTCTGAATTTAATTTCTATATTTAAACTTTATTAACATAATTTTAAGTTTTAAAACCAAGCATAGGAAGATTAAGCATATCCTTTAAGATTTACCTACGATTTTAGATTGGAGTTAAGCAGTGTGTTCCTTATGATAACTTATAAAAATAAAACAGAAACCGAATAAATATTAATTACACCCCAAATCCCCAAATCATGAAAACCTACCGCAACCTATTTAGAAAACTAAGGAATTATTACGGCGTTCTAGCCAAGGATATATTTATTTCCCACACCTCAATAAGACAATTCTTTGCTTTAATCGAAGACAACGACCGGAACCTCAAGGGATATAAACCGAGCTTTAGCTAGGGGCATTGCCCATACTTGTACGATGTGCCCAAAAGCCATTATTGAATTAGAGCGATAATGCCAACCACAGGATTATTATTAATGGAAAAGCTAAAGAAAATCCCCCAAACCCCAAGAGTTATGAAATCTAATGTTCTAAAAATTATTGTAATAGACAATGACCTGTCCTTCCACGAGGCCTACAAATATTATTTTGAAACCTATAAAGAATACTCGCTTGTAGGAATATATGTCTCTGTAAAGGAGGCTCTGTTGGACTTCGACAATGTTCAGCCCGATATTATTGCTTCTGAAATTTCTATGCCCGATGGCTGTGGTATTGAAGGTATTGGACACTTTCGTAAAAAAGATCCCGAGGTTAAAATTATTATGATCAGTGGTCAAAGTGATTTTGAGATCGTAAAAAAGGCCTTTAAAAATATGGCCAATGGTTATCTTAGTAAACCCGTTGACATAGACAGTTTGCACCATGCCCTGAATGCAATCAAGTATGAAGGTGCTACCATAAGCAATGATATAGCCAAGAAAATAATTTCCATGTTTCAAAGGAAATCCTATGCTTATTTTTCTGAAAGGGAAAATGAGATTATAGATTATTTATGTCAGGGCGCTACCTATAAGACCATCGCTGATAATTTATTTGTTACTCCGAGTACCATTAATTTTCACATACAGAATATTTATCTAAAGTTAAATGTAAACTCAAAGTCTGAGGCCTTGTCCAAATTGAGGGAAATGGAATATTCTGCCCATTTAGTTTAAATAAAAAGAGATTGTGTATGGTAAAATAACTACTCTAAATTTCATGGCTTAACATGAATTTCAAAAGCAGAAGACCTGTTAAAATGCCATAATATAACAACCCCGTCTTATTGCCGGGGTTTCTGCTTTAATACGTGTACAATGGTACAGAATTTACTTCTGCTTTAGCTGTAAAATCAAGTAGATCAATATGTAGTTTGCGGTAAATAAAAAAGGTGCCTTGAAGCACCTTTATATTCTTAAATAAAATTATTTGTTACGAATTCATTGCTGAAATAATAAATTCCTTGAATTCTTTGGAAATAGGAATAAGTGTATTGTTAATTAAAATATCCTTGGAGTTAATGGCATCTATATGATCTACATTAACAATATAGGATTTATGTGCCCTATAAAATTTTTGCTGCGGTAATTTCTCCAAGTAGTCTTTCAGCGGAGATCGAACCAAAAACTTTTTATCTACAGTATTTACCTCTAGGTAAACGTTATCGGCCTTAATAAACTGTATATCCCCAAATTGGATTCGATAATACAAATGTTGTTTCTTAACGAAAATAGAATCCTTCAATACTTTGTTGGACATTAGTCTGTCATCTTCCTCTTCCTGATTTTCAACAGCCCCATTGTTCTTAACGGAAGTAAAGTTGGATAGCGCAATTTCAATGGAGGTATATAAATCCTGTTGTTCAAATGGTTTAACCAAATAGCCATTGGGCTTTACTGTCTTGGCATTTTCAACGGTTGCCCTATCGGAGTTGGATGTTACAAAAATAAAGGGGATGTTGTAGTTTTCCCTAATGTGTTTTCCCAGGTCAATACCAGTTTTGTCCGAGGCCAAGATTATGTCGATCAGCACAAGGTCTACTTCCTTGTTTTTTAATACTTCAACAGCTTGCTCGTAAACGATAACATTGTCCACGATTTCGTATCCAATCTCTTCCAACATAGATTGCATATCATCTGCAATTATCACGTTGTCCTCTACAATAAGAATTCTAATTGGTTGTTCCACGGGGTATTTATTTGATTGGTTATTAACTCAAAATTACGAAAAAATATTAAAACTAAAATAAAACAGAATGGCCAATAAAAAAGTACTCAATGCCAACTTCTTCAATTCAGGATCCAGCAGAACTGTATTTTTCAATTTCCACATTCTATTTAGATGTATAAATATGGGTACAAACGCCACTAAATGTAAGGTATTTAGCCAATTATCGTAATGTATAACGGTAAAGGCCAACATACTTAAAAAACTAAATGTGATGAGTAGAACATGGTATATTTTTCCGTTAATAACACCCATTTTCACTATCAAGGTGTTTTTGTTGGAAGCTTTGTCGGACTCATAGTCCCTTAAATTGTTAAGATTTAGCACCCCCGTACTCAGTAGACCGATGGCTACTGCCGGAAAAACGGTGATGGCATAAAGCGTTTTGGTGTAAAGAAACATGGAACCCATGACCCCTAGCAGGCCGAAAAATAGAAATACGAATAAATCCCCAAGACCCTTATATCCATAGGCAGACGATCCAACGGTGTATTTAATGGCAGCCCAAATACTTAGGACTCCTAGAGCGCCGAAAATGATGGTAAAAAGAAGATATTTGGTTCCGAATGATAGATATAGAAGGGCAACTACTAAAAAGGCACATACAATAATCGAAAACACAATACCTTTTTTAAGTTCATTCCGGGATAATTGTCCGCTTTGCAACGCGCGTTTTGGCCCTACCCTATTTTCATTATCGGTGCCTTTAACACCATCGCCATAATCATTGGCAAAATTTGAAGTAATCTGAAAACCGACTGTAGTTAATAGTGCAAATACAAATATATCCCAACGAAATTGGCTGTACATGCTTCCAAGACCTGTACCTACCACTATTCCGGACAACGAAAGAGGAAGTGTCCTCAAGCGGGCCGCACTAACCCATGCTTTTATTTTATGCAATTTAATATGGGTCTTCTATTTCTAAACGCTTTCCTTCTTTGTAAGAAGCGACGAATGCATCCTCAAATCCCATTTTCACCAATTGGAACCTAAAAGATCGAGCTTCTTCCAAGGTTTCAAAATTCCCAAGGGAGTACGAATAAAAGGGATTGGTTTTTACAAATATGGTATTGTTAAGAGACTCCGAAGCTAGAGTTATGTTGTTGTCTACAAAGGATTTAACCTGAACTGAATAAATTTTTTCTTTATCCAAGAACTTTTTGGCCAAGTAAAATTCCTTTACCAAACTAAGTTCCTCGTTCTGTTCCTTAAGATTATCGATTCTTGCTTTTATGACCTCCAAGCTATCTATAGATACCAAGAGGTTATTACTCATGCTATTCCTATTTTCATAGTTGGACGACCTAATAAATCCCGCATTGTAGGAAAAAATGGCTAGGGTGCCAATTAAAAAAAGCACTGTAATACTACCGAAAAGATTTCGCTGTATCTTACTGCGCTTTAATTCCTTGTTCTTGTATTTTATCTGATCCAATAGACGCTCATTAATTATTTGGGCCTTGTCTATATCTTTATGCAATTCCAATAAATCACTTTCTTCTATGAATGGCATAGTATAAATTGTTTAGGGGATGAGTTCTAAAATTAGTAAAAAATAATTGGCTATTTAGGTTTTTATTCTTGGTTGTTGTAAAAGTAATAGTTTTTGTTGCAAAACGACAAATATTTGAAACCAAAATCCTTAAATATTTGAATACCATTTGTTTAAAGACTATTATTTAAACCCAGTGGGTTATAGTAAGCGAATACTATCGGGCTTAATTTCTATTTTACGTTCTTTGTACAAGGTTCCAATGCCCTTTTTAAAGGTCTTCTTACTCATCTGTAAGATTCTCTTAATGTCTTCAGGGTCCGATTTGTCGTGTAAGTTTAGAATTCCACCGTTGGAAACAAGCTTTTCATAAATTAAATTTGCCGCCGGCTCTAAACTTTGGTACCCTATTGGTTGCAAGCTAACATCTATCTTGTTATCAGGTCTAATATTCTTAATATATCCGTGTAGTTTATCCCCTACGGCCACTTTTCTATAAATTTCATTGGAGTAGACCAACCCTTTGTGCTTATGATTGATGATAACCTCCCACCCTAAATCGGTTAGTCTGGTAACCGTTAGATCTACCTTGTCCAATGCTTTTACTGTTAACTCGTCATTGGACAAGAACTTGTCCAATTTATTGGAGGCCACCAATCTATCGGTTTTTTCATCCAAATAGCAATAGACAACATACCATTGACCTTCCTGCATTTTACTGCGTTGTTCCCTAAAAGGCACCAATAAATGCTTTTCCAAACCCCAGTCCATAAAGGCACCATATTCATTTACTTCGGCCACCTGTAGCAATTGAAACTGATCAACCATAATAAAGGGCACCAATGTAGTCGCTACAATGCGTTCTTCGTGGTCCAAATAACAAAAAACATCTATATGGTCCCCAATCTCAAATTCCTCAGGGACATATTTATTGGGCAGTAGAACATCGTTGCCTTCATCATCCCCCAAAAAGAGACCCACTGTAGTATCCCTAAGTATTTCTAAATTGCTATATTTTCCAAGTGCTATCATAGGGCAAAAATACGTTTAAAAAGAATCTCCATAAAAAAAAGCCGCTCTTTTTAAAGGCGGCTTGGATATAAAATGATTTGCAGACATTACTTATTGTAGACGGACTCTTTCTTAAAGTGTTTCGCCAGCATATAATAAACTACGGCCCTGTGCTTGCTCTTCACGGAACTACCGTATTTATCTGTCACGCTATTTATAGCTTCCATTAATTGCGGGCTATCCTTTAGTCCAAGTTTTTTAATTAGGAAGTTATTTTTAACCGTTTGCAACTCCTTGTCATCTGAACCTGATACTTTAGATGCATCCATATTATAGATCGATGGCCCCAACCCAATGGTAACCTTGGTCAATAAATCCATATTTGGTGTTTCGCCAAATTTGTCCTTGATGTCTGCTGCATATTTTTCGATTAATTCATCTCTTTTGCTCATAGTAGTAAATATTCTTAATGATTAGATTTATATCCTTCTAAGATATGAAATCAAAATAACTAAGCAAAATATTGTTATTTAATAATCTAGGGGTTTTAATTTCCATAATCTTAGGTTTTTTGGACTCTTTATAGAAATTACGAAATGCCTTATTTAAGTCGATTTTATTTGAAACGGATTCAAATTCAAATTGATACATTTCGGGCAAGGATTGGATATTAAGCTTATGAGTTGTCTCAAAAAACGTATTAAAATTGTCTGTTTCTTCTTTGCCTGGTAAGATTCTAAAAATGCCTCCTCCATCATTGTTGATGACTATTATCCTTAAATTGGGTTTAATGTAATTATTCCATAGGCCATTGCTGTCATAGATAAAACTTAAATCGCCCGTTATCAACAAAGTGGGATTTGGGTCGTAGATAGAAGCTCCGATTGCCGTTGAAGTACTGCCGTCTATGCCACTGGTACCTCTATTGCAAAAAACACGGATAGAGGGATCCAAATCGAATAATTGGGCATATCTCACGGTAGAACTATTGGACAACTGCAGTTGGTAATCCCTAGGAATGCCTTTCAATGCCAAATGGAATACCAGCATATCCGAAAATGGTATTTCCTGCAAGTACTTTTCTCTTCTTAACTTGTAATGATCCTTCTTTTTTGCCCAATAGTCATAATAGTTGCTCTCGGGGACCGTACTGTTTTCCAATAAATTTTCAAAAAAATCATTGGGGGTCGTTTTAAAATGTTGAGTTAGACAAAAAAAGGTATTGTTCGCTTTTTTTGTATCCACATGCCAATGTATGGAAGGAGTGTAATCTCTTAAAAAAGCCTTTATTTTCTTCGAAACAATAAGTCCCCCAAACGTTAGCACAATTTCAGGTTGTAGCATTTTAAACAATTCATCCTTGCTGTCTGATTTCTCAATGGGAGCAATGATACTGTCTATATTGGGAAAGAAGTTGGGATGAAATAAATTGGAAGTACATTCCGTCATGACTACAACCGTTGGGTCTTTGGCCAGAATTTCCAAATACCTCTGTTCTATCGTGTTTGGCGGATTTACCCCTACCAACACCATTTTTCGGGAGGCACTTTGCCAACTATTAATATAGTCCTGCCATTCTAGCTTGATATTTTCCACAGGACCTTTCAAAAAACAGACCTGAGGTATTAATGAAGACTCCTCGACAGTTTCATACAAGGGCTCTTCGAACGGAATATTTATATGTACTGGAGAAGCATTGGTGATGGCTGTATTAAAAGCCTTGTCCAGTGTCTCATCATTATACTGTTGAACCAGCGCTTGAAATTGGTCAACGTTATTATCCGTTAGTTGATCAGCTGCGTATTTCCGAACTTTATGGGCGGCATGACAAACATCCTGCTTAAGGTTTGCCGAATAACCAATGTGATTTTCAAATACATTTTCCTGTCTTATGGTTTGTCCGTCACCTATATCCACCTTATAAGGTGGCCTATCGGCCGATATGACAATAATGGGAATATCGCTATAGAAAGCTTCCGCTATAGCAGGGTAATAATTTAACAATGCGCTGCCCGAAGTACACAAAATTACTGTGGGTTGTTTTAGTTGTTGGGCCATGCCCAGGGCAAAAAATGCAGCACAGCGCTCATCCACAATACTAAAACAATTAAAAAAAGGGTCTTCCGTAAAACTTATGGTCAAGGGTGCATTCCTTGAACCTGGGGAAATAATTATATTTTTTATGTCCCTTGCCTTGCAATGATAGACAACAGACTGTGCGGAGGGAATAGTGGAATATTTCATTATTACAAAAATACAACTCAGGTATTTCTAAAACCAATGCAATGCTGATTTTTGGTCTACTTTAAAACTATATTTAACATGGTACTACTTTTATCCTTGGTCTCCTGCCATTCCTTTTCAGGGACCGACCTACTGGTTATGCCGCCACCTACGTATATCTTCACCGTATTTCCCAATAGCTGCATACATCTTAAATTTACGTACAATGAGGTTTTGTTCTTAATGGTCCTATATGCCTTGTTTTCCTGATTTCTTCTTGACGAGGGCCTGCTCATATCTTCCTTAAAATTCAACTCCCCTAGAAATCCTGTGTAGAATTGTCTTTGATAATTCTCATTCTTCAAAATAAACTCTTTAGCTGTATTTTTTGGTAGCCCGCAAACAGCTGGGGTTGGATGTAGGGCAGCTATAATTTCTTGCAGTCCCGAATTGTTCATGTGCCCGGAAATGGATGTTTTTATGTGCCAAAGATTGCCCGCCCTTGTAGACATGGTTTCCGATATCTCTATGGAGGAAACCTGATTTTTTAGAGAACTATGGATAAATTGGGTAACCATCTCCTGTTCCTCAAGTTCCTTTTTTTTCCAAATAGGTGCTTCCCCTGCCCTGTACAACTGAGTCCCAGCCAAGGACATGGTTCTAAATTTGTTGTTTTCGGTTTCTAGAAATATTTCTGGAGTTGCTCCCAACCATAGACCTATTTTTGGGTGGAACCAAATATAACAAAAAGCTGTTGGATATTGGTTCAACAGATCTTGGAACATAACGAATGGAGTTTTGGAGGTCTCTACCTCTATATTTCTGGAAAGTACTACCTTTTGTATAGATCCCGAATCAATTTTGCTAATTGCCCTGTCAATTAATTTGAGGTAAAAATCCTTATCGGCATCCTCATCCAATTTGTGGATGAGTGTACTTTCAGAATTCCTAGGTTCCAATTCAAAGGCTTCAACAATAACCTTGTCTTTTTTAATCAATACCGCAGGACTTTCTCCATCGAAAGGTGTAAAGACAAAGCCACTCTCGGTATAATCGCTTATGTAATGTAATTCCTTGTCCTTCTGAAAAATCACTTTTACTTCTACCTCATCGGGTTTTCTGTAAGCTACAAAAGGCAGCCCGTTTTGGAACTGCTCTATCATCTGATCCAAAAAACCTTTGGACATTCTATTTTCTTGATAAGGCAATGGTAGTAAGTTTGCAAATTGAAATTAGGTTCCCGTCTTTATCCGTAACTTTAATATCCCAAATCTGTGTGGTACGGCCTTTATGAACTACTTCCGCCCTAGCGTAAACATCCCCTTCCCGAATACTCTTGACATGATTGGCAGAGATTTCCAATCCACGGATAAAATACTCCTTGGCATCCAGAAAAATATGGGAAGCCATACTTCCTACACTTTCAGCCAATGCCAAAGTAGCACCACCATGCAAAACCCCATCAGGTTGATGAACCCTTGGGCTAACAGGCATTTTTGCCACCAAATAATTCTCCCCCACATCAATATATTCTATATTCAAGGTTTCCATTAAGGTATCCTTGTTGGACTCATTGCAAATTTTTAATATTTTCTCTTGGAATTCGTTCATGTATTAATTTTTTGTAAAATTAAGCATTAGAATTTCAACTATTGCCTTACTTTATCCGATATCTAAAATTTATGGGATCACAAGAAAAACAAATTTCATACAATACGACCAATACCTATAGTACATTAAATACTCTAAACGAAAAGACAAGGAATGTTTGGATAGTATTTCATGGCATTGGGTTTTTGAGCAGATATTTTATTAAATATTTCAGTGAACTACCTAAGGAAGAAAATTATATTATAGCTCCGCAAGCACCATCAAAATATTATTTAACCAAGGATTACAAGCATGTTGGCGCCAGTTGGCTCACCAAGGAAAACAGAGTTTTGGAAACAACGAATGTTCTAAGCTATATGGATAATCTGATTGCAGAGGAAAAAATTCCCTCCCATTGCCAACTTATTGTATTGGGGTTTTCCCAAGGGGTGTCCATAGCTACACGTTGGACGGCCAAAAGTAAAATAAACTTGGATCAGTTGATATTATATGCTGGGGGAATTCCAGATGAACTTACTCCCGATGATTTTAAATTTTTACTGTCCGGCGATACCAAGATTAGATTGGTCTTGGGCAATAAGGACGAATTTATTACTGAGGTCCGTATGAAAATAGAAAAGGAAAAGTTGGACTCCCTGTTTGGCGGAAAGGCCCAATTGATTGAATTTGATGGCGGACATGAAATAAAAAAGGATATTCTAATCAACCTTGTTGAATGAAAAACCCAAGCCCGTTTCTGGAAAACGATTTTGTAAAACTGGAGCCACTGTCGTTAGCCAATTACCATTATTTGCTTCCTGTAGCCAGTCAGGAAAAATTGGTGCAATATTCCCCTTCGGATATAGAAACAGCCGAAGCTCTAAAGAGGTACGTGAAGAAGGCCTTGGAGGACGAAAGAAAATTATTGGCTTTGCCCTTCGTAATTTATGACAAAAGGAGTAACCAATATGCGGGAAGTACCCGATATATGAATATAGACTGGAGAAATAAAGTGCTGGAAATAGGTTCCACTTGGATGGGTAGGGAATTTCAGGGCACAGGCCTTAATGGTCAGGTAAAACATTTAATGCTCAACTACGCGTTTGATGAAATGCATTTTGAAAAAGTTGAATTTAGAATTGATGAGCCCAATGTTCGTTCACGAAAAGCTGTTGAAAAATTGGGAGCGAAATTGGAAGGCATTTTGCGTAAGAACGTTTACCTACTTGATGGGTTCAAGAGGAACACCTGCTGTTATGGTATTCTAAAAGAGGAATGGCCATAACTTTTTTGAAAACATTAAAAACAGGTCATATTATTATTCTTAAGAACTTGCTTGGCATAAAAAATTATGACTTGACTTCCTCCGTAGCTTCCTTTTCGTAATATTTTATTTTTCTTGTTTTATAGGTGTTGTCCGGAGTAATGATCTGTTTTATCCAATTGCCAGATTCATGGCTGTCATATTGGTAGATATATTCCTGTACGGTTACAGACTTGCCTTTTACGGTTTTTAAGGAGGTCAGCATCCCCTGGGGATTGTAGGAGTAAATGATACTCTTGGTGGGAACAAATGTTTTTTGAGCTTCGTTGTAAACAAACTTCTTTTCCGATACTAATTTATTATCGCTGTCATAGGTTTGTTCCAGGGCCTTTTGTGGTTGCCCTTCCAAAAATTCCTTGGTCAGCACCAATTTTTGAACTGCATTGTCTTTGGCCTTAATTTTTGAGGTTCTAATGGATTTGAATATGATATCGTTCAAATAATAGGTTTCTGTAAGCTCCCCTTTGTATACCTCATACTTCACTGCAGTTTCATCAATACCGCTGTCATTGGTGCGCTTTATTGTGGAGAGTTTTCCATCCTCCCCATAATTGTATTCGTACTGATCTAAAAATTCTTTGTTGTATGAAATTATTTTCTCGGTAATCTTTTTGGCTTCCGTGGTATCCAATTCATAAAAATTGGCAATTGAGGTGTTCCTTACAAAAACACCATCCCTATAGTTTTCTACCCGTTTTTCCAATAGTTCGGATCCCCCCAACTTATACAGGGTTATATCATAATCAGTATCGTTATAGCGCGTAACAGCCTTTGTAAGCAATCCCTCTTTGTTAAAGTCATATTCTTCTTTTCCGTAATCCGTGGAAACCAAACAAGATTTCACAGGTCCGTTCAGATCAAAATCTTCAACAGTAAACACTTTTATTTCTTGGGCAGAGAGATTATTAAGGAAGGCAACGCCAAGAATATAGTGAATGTAAAAAGGAATATGGCGTAAGTAGTTTTTCATCATATGCCAAAATTAGTCTTTAAAAAGTCATAATAAAAACAAAATAGAACATAACGAAACCGTAGCATGGAGGCAAGTATTTTTTTTGACCTTCCCAATACTTGGATTTCTATAATTAAATGTAGACACGAAGGTAATAAATTTGGAAATTTATGTTGAAGTTGTTTTTGTCTAGATTACTAATAATAAACATTTTATGATGTTTTGGATATAATTTCTTAAGGGTTTTTCCGTGAACTCAATACAATCCTATACCAAGACGGTTATCCCTGACCGTTTTTCTTATTTTGGAAATTTATCATGTTTTCTTTAACCCTGAATTTCACGATTCTAGTGATTAATGGCCAAGGCAAAGGCTGGTTCAAAGGAAATTGTACAGATCCTTTTCCTTGTTTATACGGTTTCAAATCCCGTTCAAATTCTTTATGGCCAGTAGGCGTGGCATAGAATCCGATATGATCCTTGTAAGCAGCGAAGTAGTCCAAAACACCATAGCATTTATAAGCAGGCATCTTATAACTAATCAATTCTTCTGCCTCGGGAGCGGCTTTTTTGATGGTACTTCGCAGTTGTTCCAAAACCTCCTGCGTCGCCAAAGGACAATTGGCGATATAGTCAGTAACCTCCTTTGTGCGCCTATTTAATTTAGTATCAGGCATAACCTCTATGTAGACTGGTTTTCGTTGAAACTGATCATCCATCGAATACCAAACTTATCTATGAAACTTCCAAAATAATCACCCCAAAACATATCGGCCATTTCCATTTCTATATCACCCTCCTTGGAAAGTCCCTTGTATAGGCGATCAGCCTCCTTTTTACTCTCTGTTGTCAACATGATATAGGTTTGGCTGCCTGGTTGAAGTTTATGTCCGGCCGAAGGCACAATATCCGAGGCCATTAAAATGGTATCCTGTGCAATTTGCAGGGCAATGTGCATGGTAAGGTTTTGTTCTTCCTTGGAGAGTTTATCGGCCTCTGGGACTTCTGACATTTTCATATTGGCCAAGAATTCGCCTCCAAAAACAGATTTATAGAAATTAAAGGCTTCCTCCGCATGGCCGTCAAAATTTAAATAAGGATGTATTTGCATAATAATGAGGTTAGGATTTAACTTGTTGTTAATTCTGCATAATATTTGCCTACTAATGTAGGCACCACTACAGGCATTTTTTCCATATAGGCCCTATTAGGGGAAAAGCTTTTATAAAGATAATCCAAAAAACAGATCCAATAGATTTAATTATTTCATTATCAGGGGGTGATACGGATATTTTCTTTATTCTTAGAAGAAAATTCATAGGTGATAGAAGAAATACTTTTTTTGAAAATAGCCAGTTAAGGCCTTTACCACCCTATTTTTAAGAATATGATATATTGACCTATGGATCATCATATGAATATAGGCAGTTATATTGTGGGGTGATATTACCTATTACAACCTGAAAAAGTCATTTTTTAGATTGACATTTTTATGGATTTAATTGCGCTGGCCCCTATTCTATTTAGGCTGGCAGATTTATAATAATTTAGATTTAATTTTAGTATAACATACTGTATATTTGCTCCTTATAAAATGCCAAACACTAACCCTGGGCATTAAAGTTGTTGATGTTCCTGTTGCCAATGGTAGCGTGGAAATATGGACTGTTCCCGACTATGGGGTATGGGCCAACTTTAATACTTTATGGTAGTTTGTTTAAATTCCGACCATGAAAAACACTAAATTAAAATGCATTTTAATAGACGACTCCACGGTACAACGTCGTGCAGTTGCCAAAATCATAAAGGAACATTCAAAGCTTGATCTAATAAATGAATTTGATAATGGCATGGATGCCAAGAACGATATTGGCAGCAGTACTGTAGATTTGATTTTTCTAGATATAGAAATGCCCGGGTTTAACGGATTTGATTTTCTGGAGTCTATGGAGCACAAACCGCAGGTGATCCTTGTCTCCGGTAACCCCAACTATGCTATGAAAGCGTTCGACTACGACGTAACGGACTATTTGCAGAAACCTTTGGACAAAAAGCGGTTCGATGTTTCCATTAGGAAGGCCATTAATAACTTTGAACTCCAAAATGCGGAAGAGGTTGAATTAGAGTATATTTACGTAAATAGTAACCTTAAGAAAACCAAATTATTCCTGAACGAGATTTTATGGATCGAGGCTTATGGAGATTATGTGAAAGTGATCTCTATTGAGAAAAAAACTTTGATCCTCTCTACCATGAAGGCATTTGCCAAACAATTGCCCAGGGATAAATTTCTTAGAATCCACAAATCATATACTGTTAATCTTGAAAAAATTGAAAATTTTAATGGTTCTACAGTAGAAATAAACGAACAGATTATTCCTTTGAGCAGGCATAAAAAGGAGGCATTGATCAAGGCCTTGGTCGTTATTGAATAGGAAACGGTTTAAATCCAAATAATCCTGTAATTGGCGCCAAATTCAAAATTCTCTGTTTATAAGTTTAAATGTTATGGCTTATTACTTGGGTGTGTTGGGCAAAATAATTCCGAGTGTTATTTTTATCAAGACTTAAACTCAATAAGGTAAAAAATTATTATTGAGCTATATTATTTTTTACCTTTACTTTTGATGGGTAAATTGTTTTCCATAACGCTATCGCTATTATTGTTGTTCCAAAGTTTTAACTTGGATATGGTAGACCTTGCCCAATTGGATGATTTTTTAACCCATGCCCAATTCCATAAGCAGAAATACGGAGATAACTTGTTCGTATTTATTTCCAAACATTACGGGGAACTTAAAACCCAGCATGATTTGGAACATAGGGAAGAACATCAGGATCACGAGGAATTACCTTTTAACCATCACACCTGTTCCCATTTTGCATCTGCCTTCGTTTTGGGAGGAGCAGATTTTACAATACCTAAAACGCTGCAGGTGGCGGATATTGCTTCCAACTTTTTTTATCAAGAATCTTACTGCCAACTAGAAAAATCCGATATTTTTCAACCCCCCAAGACCACATAATTCTTTTCTGATTAAAATCATTTTTTAACAAGCCGTTTTCCAATAGCTTGTAACTTTTTTATCTGTGAATTATGTTATCCAATATTATACAATTCAGCATAAAGAATAAATTAATTGTTCTTTTGTTCACTCTATTTATTATAGGTTTTGGACTGTATTCCTTAACTCAAATACCAATTGGCGCCGTTCCTGACGTTACCAATAACCAGGTGCAGGTGATCACCACCTCACAAAATTTGTCGACCCAGGATATGGAGCAATTCATAACCTATCCCGTAGAATTGGAAATGGCCAATTTGCCGGGGGTAGTCGAAATTCGTTCCGTGTCCAAGTTTGGACTTTCTGTAGTAACCATTGTATTTGAAGACAATATGGGCACTTATTTGCCCCGACAGTTAATTTCTGAAAAATTAATATCTGCTTCCCAGAAGATCCCTGCAGGTTTCGGTACTCCTCAAATGGGTCCGATAACCACTGGCCTAGGCGAAATTTATCAATATATTCTAGATACTGAGCCCGGATATAAGGACAAATATTCTGCTATGGACTTACGTACCATTCAGGATTGGGTTGTTAAGAGGCAACTTTCCGGTATTCCTGGTGTTGTTGAAGTGAACACATGGGGCGGTTACCTAAAGCAATATGAGGTAGCTATAAATACCCAAAAGCTAAACGCTATGAATGTTACCACAGCTGATATTTTTACGGCTTTGGAAAAAAACAATAGTGTTTCCGGAGGTGGTTATATCGAAAAAGTGAATCAGGCTTACTTTATTCGGGGGGAAGGTCTTGTTACTTCGATAGAGGATATTGAAAACATCGTGGTCAAAACAACCAACAACCTTCCTCTTTATATTAAGGATGTGGCCGAGGTTGGTTTTGGTAGTGCAACACGCTTCGGGGCCATTACGGGGAATGGCGAAGGAGAGAAGGTTTTAGGTCAGGTAATGATGCTCAAGGATGCCAATTCCAAAAAAGTTATTGAAGCCGTTCATGAGCGCATAGATGCCATTTCCAAAACCTTGCCCGAAGGTGTTTTTATCAATGGGTTTCTGGAACGTTCCGAGCTTATCGACAAAACAACCTTTACCGTTGCGGAGAACTTGATTCTAGGCTGTTTGATCGTTATTTTTGTAGTGGTGATGTTGCTGGGAAATCTTCGTTCGGGCTTGGTAGTGGCTTCGGTAATTCCACTTTGTTTATTATTTGCGCTTTCCCTTATGTATATTTTTGGGGTAGATGCCAATCTTATGAGCCTAGGGGCCATAGATTTCGGAATAATTATCGATGGCGCGGTTATTATAGTGGAGTTCATTGCCTTTCAAATAACCGCTAAAAAGGGAGAATTGCAACTGCTGGGGGCTAAGGCCCAACAGGTCCTGAAAAATGAAATCACCTTTAACGGGGCTTCCAAAATGATGAACTCGGCCATCTTTGGACAGCTTATCATTCTGATTGTATTTATCCCTATTTTGTCTTTAAGTGGTGTAGAGGGAAAAATGTTCAAACCCATGGCGCTTACCTTTAGTTTTGCCTTAATAGGTGCCATGATCCTTTGTTTTACCTATGTTCCGGTGGCTGCCTCCATATTTATAAGACCATCTACCAAGTCCCAAAAAAACATTTCGGTACGTCTTATGGATTTTCTAAATAGATCTTATGATCCCATTATTCGTTGGGCACTTAAAAAGAAAAGGGTGGTGTTGGCTATTTCTGTCGTGCTATTGGGAGGATCCATATACCTATTTACGACAATGGGCGGTGAGTTTGTACCTACCTTGGACGAGGGGGACTTTGTAATACAACCCGTTTTAAAAACGGGGACCTCTTTGAGTGAAACTGTTGAAATTACCACCAAAATAGAACGGATTCTAATGGATAATTTCCCGGAGGTAAAACAGGTTGTAACCAGAATAGGTGCAGCAGAAGTGCCTACAGACCCTATGTCTATGGAAGAAAGCGATGTTATTATTATCCTAAAATCCAAAAAGGAATGGGTTTCTGCAGAAACTAAGGATGAATTAGCGGATAAATTCAAGGAGGCCCTGGGAGTGATTCCCGGTATGGAAGTAGAATTCACCCAGCCTATTGAAATGCGCTTTAATGAGCTTATTACGGGTGTCCGCGCGGATATTGCCATTAAAATTTTCGGAGAGGACCTGGAAATTCTCAATAGGAAAGGAAATGAAATAAGAAATCTTATCCAAGATGTGGAGGGTGCTGCAGATATTACGGTCGAGAAAATTGCTGGTCTTCCGCAAATGAACGTAAAATTTGATAGGGCTAAGATTGCCAGGTATGGTCTTAACATTTCCGATTTAAACAATCTTATTTCCATGGGGTTTGCAGGGACCAACCTTGGGAGTGTTTTTGAGGGAGAAAAGCGATTTGACCTAACACTGAGAATGGATCAGAAAAGTAGACAGGACATTTCAAATCTTAAGAATCTGTATGTGGACACTCCTTCTTCAGGTAAAATTCCTTTAGGGGAGTTGGCCCAGATTTCCTATACGACCGGAGCGGCCAAAATTTCAAGGGACGACACAAAACGTCGTATCGTAGTGGGTATCAATGTAAGGAACAGGGACCTTCAATCGGTAGTTGATGACGTTCAAAAGCTGATTGAAACAAATGTAAAACTACCTACTGGCTATACCATTACTTATGGAGGGCAGTTCGAAAATTTACAAAGTGCCAAAGACCGATTGAAAATTGCGGTGCCAGTGGCGTTGGTCCTTATTCTGATATTGCTCTATTTTGCATTTAGGTCTATAAGGGAGGCACTGATTATTTATTCGGCCATTCCTTTGGCGGCCGTTGGTGGAATACTTCTTTTGTTTGTAAGGGGCATGCCATTTAGTATCTCTGCCGGCGTTGGTTTCATAGCCCTTTTCGGGATTGCCGTACTTAATGGAATTGTATTGATAGAACATTTTAAAGAATTAAAACATGCAGGTATGGAAGATTCTGATGAACTTATTATACAGGGATCAAAAGATCGGCTAAGAGCAGTTTTGTTAACCGCATCCGCTGCCGCACTGGGGTTCCTTCCAATGGCTATTTCCACTAACGTAGGCGCGGAGGTACAGAGACCACTTGCCACAGTGGTTATTGGAGGGCTTATTACCGCCACCATATTAACATTGGTGGTATTGCCCATACTCTACTCTATTTTTCATTTGAAAGATAAAAAGGAGACGGTCAAATCCAAAATCAATGCGAAGGCATTAAGCTTGGTAATACTGTTTTTTATTGGTGTAAGTGGTGTTCAGGCACAGGAAGTGGGGCTCAATTTTGACGAAATACACAGCTTGGCTTTGAGTAACAATTCTGGCCTAAGGGCATCGAAACTTAAGGCGGATGAATCCAAAGCGCTTATAGGTAGTGCCTTCAGTTTTGATAAGACAGACCTGTACTATCATTACGATCAAAATAATATCGCTGTCAATAACAAGCCCTTGGAGGTGTTTGGTATTCAGCAGAACTTCCTTTTTCCAACCGTTTATTTTGCGGAAAAAGGTGTAAAAAAGACCAATTATCTTATTGAAAGAAGTGCTTATGAGAGGAAAAAGCGAATCTTGGAACAAGAATTGGCTTCCAATTATCACGGATTGCAATATGCAAGGCAGAAGGAAAAGACCTATAGCGAACTAAATGATCTGTATGAACGCTTTTCCTACTCCGCCCAACGAAGGTTTGAACTTGGCGAAAGTAATTATTTGGAAAAAATAACGGCACAGGCCAAACAAAAGGAGCTTCAGACGCTTTACACAAAAGCGGTCGAAGATGTTAATTTGGCGTATCAAGAACTCATTAAAACGGTGCAGCCAGATTCTACCCTCTTGGTTAGGACGATGCCAATGGAAAAACTTCAGATTAAAGATGTAAGTATTGAGAACAATGAGGGGCTGTTGTTTTATAAAAACAGAAATAAAATGTTCGAAGCCAAAAGTATACTTGAGCAGCAACATTTATTGCCGGACCTGAACATTAATTATTTCCAGGGGACCAATGCCACTTTGGGAGAGAACCTTTATGGTTTTCAAGTGGGGGTTAAGATTCCGTTGTTTTTTAGTGGTAATGCCTCCAAAATTAAGGCAGCCAAAATTGCCAAGGAGGTATCTCGGGCAGAAGCCAATGATTATACAATTCAGCTGAGGGCAAAATACGAGTCCCTTAGGGGGCAACTTAAAAAATATGAAGAGGTCTTAGCTTATTACGAGACCGAAGGTCAGGGGCTTGCCGATGAAATTATAAAAACCGCCACTCTAAGCTATCAGAGCGGGGAAATCGACTTTTTTCAATATATCCAAAGTATGGAGAATGGGTATAATATTACACTTACTTATCTAGAGAACCTCAATGCCTATAATCAAACGGTCATTGCTATCAATTACTTAAACTTATAAAATAAATACTATGTCACGATTACTATATATACTTCTTGTAACTGTCCTTTTCCTCAATGTGTCTGCATGTGGGGATTCCAACGAAAAAAGTAATGTTACTGCCAATACTGTGGCAAGTGAACAGGCGGCAAATACCATTAGCATTTCCAAAGCACAATTTGAGGGAGAGAACATGGAACTGGGACGTATTAGTCAACAAAACTTCCCAGTAGAGGTAGTGGTTGCGGGGACCATAGACGTTCCACCACAAAACAAAGCAATAGTAAGTGCCTTTATTGGGGGATATATAAAAAGAACGCCCCTATTGATCGGAAATAAGGTAAAAAAAGGACAGCCCCTACTTACATTGGAAAATCCCGAATTCGTACAATTGCAACAGGACTATCAGGAAAGCTTTGAACAGCTTAATTTTCTTAAATCCGAATTTGAACGCCAAAAAAGTCTAGTTGCTGAAAACATAACTTCACAAAAGAATTTTTTAAAGGCCGAGAGCGAATACAAACGCAATCTTGCCAGGTACAATGGGTTAGGCCAGAAATTAAAAATGTTAAACATCTCTCCCGAAAATGTTGAAAAGGGAATTTTGACTTCGGAGACAACCATTTTTGCCCCAATAGATGGCAGCATAACCAAAGTAAATGTGAGTAAGGGAATGTATGTTTCCCCTGCCGATGAAATTATGGAAATTGTAAACACAGATCATATCCACCTGGAGTTGTCCGTCTTTGAAAAGGATATTATGAATATAAAAAAGGATCAAAAAATTCGTTTTAAAATTTCGGAGGCTTCACAAGAATATTATGAGGCCGAGGTATATTTGGTGGGGACTTCCATTGATGCGGATAGTAGAACGGTAAAGGTCCACGGCCATTTACATGATGATGAAAACCACAATTTTGCAGTAGGTATGTTTGTGGAGGCTGCTATCGTTACTTCTAACAAGAGCATAAACGCCCTGCCCATTGAAAGTGTCATTGTACAGGATAACAACCATTACGTTATAACCTTGGTTACAGAAGGAAATGAAGGAAGTGTTTTTGAAACAAAGGCGGTTAAAATAGGCGATAGTTATAATGGGTATACGGCCATTACCGATATGGGCGACCTAAAGGAAAGTGATCAGGTCATTGTTAAAGGAGGGTTTAATTTGCTGGCAGACTCTAAGGGGGGGTGATCACTAATCCATGGACGACCTTTAAAAAGGCATTATATTTATCTTAATTTACATCCAAACCCTAAAATTTCAAATCATGAAAGTGATTGTGTTTATTTCCGTTCTGTTTTGTTTAAGTGCTTGCAGTAGCCCTCCATCCGAAAAAGAGGATATGACCGCTATTAAAAACTTAATGGAGATTCAAGAAAAGGCCTGGTCCAATTATGATTTGGAATCTTTTATGGGAACCTATATAAAATCGGATTCGTTGACGTTTTTCAGTGGTAGTAAGGTGACCACGGGATGGGAAAGTACTTTGAAAAATTATAGAGAAAGATACCCTACAAGGGAACATACAGGTACCTTGGAATTTACCCTGCATAATATTTCAAAGATAAGTGAAGATGCTTATTGGGTAATGGGCGAATATCATTTAACTAGAAAAATGGGAAATGCCAATGGTACCTTTATGGTGATCGTTAAACGAATTAATGGGGAATGGAAAATAGTTGCGGATTCTTCTTGCTGAGACCAATTGTTTAGAGATCATAGACTAGAACCTTCTATTTGGGGAAAAACCATAGATATCCATAGATGTTTTTTTATCAGATATTATTTCCGAAACCAGTTTACCGCTAACAGGACCAAGACTCCAGCCCATCATGGCATGCCCGGTGGCTATGGTTAAATTTTTTAGGGAACTGCTCTTTCCAATATACGGTAGACCGTCCGGGGTTACTGGGCGTAATCCACTTTTTGCATCGGCTTTTTCCGCTTTGCTGATTTGGATGTCCGGATAAAACCCGGAGGCAGCTTTGGCTATGGCCTCTACCCGCTGTTTTCTTATGATATTGTTGATTCCCGAAAATTCCATGGTACCTGCAAAACGGGTATATTCTGTCATTGGTGTTACCGCCACCTTGGCTTCCATCAAAATGGCCGGAATGGTGATTCCGGTGGGTCTGGGAACATTTATCCTATAACCCTTCCCTGCCTGTATGGGAAGCTTTATTTTCAATTTCTTTGATAAATTATCGCTCCAAGAGCCAGCTGCCAAAACAACTTCTTCAGGGGAATAGTCATTCTTATTGGTAGTTACCTTTATTATTCGACCATTTTCTGTGGATAAATCTATTACCTCTTCATTAGTCTTAATAATTACCCCGATTCTCTTTAAATATTCCAGCATTTTTTTCATGAACTCGGTTGGAGTGGTATGTCCGTCACACTCATAATGAATAGCACCTTTGACATTCATGGTAACATTTGGCTGAAGTGTATCCAGTTCTTTTTTGTTCAAAGAGCTAACCTCTAGGCCTAAAAAGGAAGCCTTTTTGGCTACTTGCATTTCATGTTCACCTTCCTTATCGGTTTTATAAAGCATTAATAGCCCCTTGCGTTCCAGTTGAAAATCCCCTAGATCCCCGGAATTCTTTATGGATGAATAGAGTTCCCTGCTAATTAGGTTGATTTCCTTGATCAATGGTATGGCCTTGGCAACTTTTTCTTTAGTGGAGGATTTGTGGAAATACCAAGACCATTTAAAAAAATCTGTATCCCAGCGGGGTTTCATGTAAAATGGACTGGCCGGATTGAACATCCATTTAATTCCTTTTGAAATCATTCCCGGAGAGGCCAAAGGAACTATATGGCTAGGGGTAATATACCCGGCGTTCACAAAAGAGGCACCGGATGTAATGTCCGATTTGTCAAATACGGTAACTTTATGTCCTTCCTTATGCAAAAAGTAGGCGGAACAGAGTCCTACTATTCCCCCACCTATGATCAATACGTCTTTTTTCATTTATTATATTACTTGAAAACCGTGGGCATAGGGATCTTCATCGTCAATAATGATATTGTTATAGCCGTAAACCTGTGCCCAACCTTTAATACTGGGGATAATGGCCTTTATTCCCCCCAAAGAAGTTTCTTCTTCGATATTGCCAATAAATTGGGACCCAATAAAACTTTCATGTATAAAATCCTCCCCAACTTTCAGTTTGCCTTTGGCATGCCATTGTGCCATTCGGGCAGAAGTACCTGTGCCACAGGGCGACCTATCTATGGCCTTATCCCCATAGAAAACGGCATTCCTTGCAGTAGCCTCTGGTGAAATAGTGTTGCCGGTCCATTGTATGTGGCTTACGCCATTGATGGTAGGGTTTTCTGGATGGATAAACTTGTCGGGGTATTTCAGATTTATCTTTTCCCTTAATTCCTGACTAAATTGGATCAACTTACCAGCAGAGTACTCCTGAATTCCCTTAAAATTCTTCTGGGGGTCAATAATAGCATAATAGTTGCCACCGTAGGAGATATCAAAAATAAGTTCCCCTAAAACTGAACAATTCACGCTGAGTTCGGAGGCTGCCAGGTATGATTTAACATTCGTTAATTTTACCCAATCTACTTTTTTTTCCGTTTGTTGGAATTCAATATTTACCAAGCCCGCTGGGGTTTCCATTCTAATTTTTCCAGGTTCCTTGGGGGATAGTAGACCTTCCTCAATACCTATGGTTATTGCCCCTATAGTGCCGTGCCCGCACATGGGAAGGCAACCGCTTGTTTCGATAAACAGGATTCCAAAATCGTTTGCAGGATCGGAAGGAGGGTAAAAAATACTTCCGCTCATCATGTCATGCCCGCGAGGTTCAAACATTAGTCCTTTTCTAATCCAATCGAACTCCTTTATAAAATGCTGGCGTTTTTCGCTCATGTCCTTGCCCAACAGATCTGGTCCTCCCCCGGCAACCACCCTAACGGGATTCCCACAGGTATGGGCATCCACACAAAAAAAGGTTTTTCTGGCCATTAAACTAAATATTCTTCTTGGTATGCTCTCCGTTCAATAATCTCATGATCCCCAAAGGGTTATTATTTTTCAGGGCCTCCGGCAATAATTCCTCGGGCCAACTTTGGAAGGATACTGGTCTTACCCATCGTCTTATTGCAGAAGTTCCAACCGAGGTAAATCTACTGTCCGTTGTGGATGGAAATGGACCTCCATGCATCATGGACGGACAAACTTCTACTCCTGTGGGCACCCCGTTGAAAATGATACGCCCTACCCTATTTACCAATGCATTTACTACCTCTGAGCTGCTTTTTATTTCGGCTTCGGTCCCAAGGATAGTTCCGGTCAACTGTCCCTCCAAATGTTGGATTACGGTAGCCAATTCTTCTTTGTCCTGGCATTGGACAACCATTGAAAACGGTCCAAAAACCTCTTTGTGAAGAACGGGATTGTCCAAAAAGTCCTCAGCAGCAACGGTCAATATTTTTTGTTCAGCAAAATTGGGGGCAACCTCTCCTTTAAAAGCAGCTACTTCTGCTGTTTTGGGTTGAGAGGACAATTCTTTTTTGCCTTTTTCATAGCCTGCATAGATATTGGGATGCAGCATGCAAGTTGGTTCCAATTTTTCTATTTCAGTACTTAAGCTAGATATAAAACCATCTAAGGCTTCACTTTTTATGCCTAGGATAAGGCCTGGGTTAGTACAAAATTGTCCTGCTCCCAACACTATGGATCCCGCGTATTGGGCAGCCCATTCGGACCCTTTTTGTTCCAGAGCAGATGGTAGCACCACCACTGGGTTAATGCTGCCCATCTCGGCAAATACCGGAATAGGCTCCTTTCTTTGCGATGCCAATCTATAAAGTGCCATACCTCCATTGGTACTTCCTGTAAAACCTACGCCTTTCACCTTTGGATGCATGGTCAACAATTGTCCTACCTCGGAATCGCTACTGTTTAAGTTGGAAAAAACACCATCGGGCATTCCTGTCTTTTTGGCGGCTTTGGCAATGGCCGAGGCTACCAATTCTCCAGTTCCTGCATGCATTGGGTGACTTTTTACTATCACTGGGCAGCCTGCTGCCAAGGCACTGGCGGTATCTCCACCTGCGGTAGAAAAGGCCAATGGGAAATTGCTAGCGCCAAATACGGCAATAGGGCCAATAGGAAGCAACATTTTTCTAATGTCTGCCTTTGGCAACGGCTCCCTATCTGGCTGAGCTGTATCTATAGTGGCCTCTACCCAAGAACCCTCCTCCAATAAGGTGGCAAAAGCCCGCAGTTGTCCCATGGTCCTCCCTCGCTCTCCTTTAGCCCTGCCTTCAGGCAATCCTGATTCCTGGACATAGACTGAAATCAATTCATCGCCCAGAGCTTCAATTTCATTGGCAATAGCCTTTAGAAATTCGGCTTTTTTTAGGTCAGAAAATTTGCCATATGTTTCAAACGCTATCGCTGCTTTTTCCACGGCGGCATTCACCTCTTCTTGGGAAGCCTCATGGAAAGTCCATTCGGTAGGTTTGTTTAATTTTGGATTGAAAGTTGAATATGTTCTACTGTTCTTGGCCGATGTATCTACTCCAATATAGTTTTTCCCTGTAATCATTATGAATTTATATTATAATTATATGCTCAAATAAGTTTTTATTTACTTTACTAAAGTAACACTTTAGCTGGTTTTTCCTGTTATATTTAGGTTAAACCAGTTCTGGTTTATAATCCGGAAGGCTTGGCCTTGTCTTTATCCCTTGTTCAATAATTTTTAAGACCCTTTTCCTTTCCTCTCCTTGGAGGGGTAATCTTGGAGCTCTTACCAGCTCTGTTCCAATTCCGGTAGCGACTTCGGCCAATTTTATATTTTGGACCAATTGAGGATTGATGTCCAGTTCCAATAAAGGTAAAAACCATCTGTAAATAGTCAAGGCTTCTTTTATTTTTTCAGCTTTGGCCAAACTGTAAATGGCTACAGTTTCTGCAGGAAAGGCACAGACCAGACCAGCTACCCAGCCGTCGGCACCCATGAGGATACTTTCCAGTCCTAAGGTGTCTACGCCTGTCAACACCTTTAAGCGGTCGCCAAATCTATTTTTAATCCTTGTAATGTTCGAGATATCCCGGGTAGATTCCTTTACAGCTTGAATGCTGGGCATGGTCAATAATTCCTCGAACATATCCAGAGTTACCTCTATGCCATAATCTACAGGATTGTTGTATATCATTATTGGGAGATCGGTGCTTTTGGCTACTTCTTTAAAATAGGTTACCGTTTCAAAATCATTGGCCCTATAACGCATTGGAGGCAGCATCATTAAACCACTGGCCCCATATTTTTTTGCTTTAGAGGCAGCCTCAATAGCACCTTTGGTGGTTTGTTCCGCTATGTTTATGATTACAGGTATTTTACCGTCAACAATTCTTACCGTCTCTTGTATCAATACCTTCTTTTCATCATCTGTCAGGGTGCTGGCCTCTCCAAGTGTACCGCCCAAGATAATAGCACTGACCCCAGCTTCCAGCTGTGCTCGAATATTAAGTTCGAACATTTTTAGGTCCAAGGTGTCGTCTTTTGTGAATTTCGTGGTAACCGCTGGCATTACGCCTTCCCATTTTATTTGCATGACTATAATTTTTACAATGAATTACAAATTTAATACAAGCCTGGACCTTAATATAGACGAATGTTAGCCAAAATTGAGAGAATATTAACTTATTGGGCATTCAACATAGAGATATTCCGGATTAAAAACTTTTTGTTCCAAAACTATTTCCAAATATTTGGAGATCTAACAGGTCTTTATCACAGTTTTACTCCATTATCGAGATTAAAACCTGCCTGCCCGTATCCATTCAGGCGGGCCTGCCCGTTCCGTTTAAGCGGACGTGGAAATCTAAAATAAGGGTTCTTTCAATGCTTCGCGGGCCTGCCTTTGTCGGTCAGGCAGGCTTGACCCGAGGTAGTTTACTCATAATCCATTTAAGCTTCGTAGAATTCACTTCGTGTTACAGTCCAAGCAGTTTTATAAAAATACTAAGATTCTTTCTTAAAGATTTCCCTATTTTTGGAAAATTCCGAATTAATTAAAAATAGCTGAATGAAAAAGATACTGTTTGTTGCGTTAGGACTTACCATGGCCTGCAACTCATCGCAAAAAACCATTTCCCAACAAATTGAACCGGTAAAAACTAGTGTAGACCCCCGGATTTATGCTGAATCCATTACGGAGGCAGAATTAAAGGAACATCTTTATACTTATGCTTCTGACGAATTTGAAGGTAGGGATACAGGAGAGCCGGGGCAAAAAATGGCGGTGGAATATCTCAAGGCAGAATATGTAGAGCTCGGCATTCCTGCTGCCCAAGCTGATGGAAATTACTTTCAAAATGTTCCTTTGGTCATAGGTAAATTACCTAAGGGATCTGTTACCATAAACGGGAAGGAATACGGGAATGGTGAAGGTCTATTGACCTTTTCAGCTGCGAGTGGCAGCTATGATAATATTGTTTATGTAAGCTATGGTATAGAAGAAGAGGATTACTCGGATTATACCAACGTGGATGTAAAGGGTAAAATAGTTTTGGTTAAGGCAGGGGAGCCTATGAATGAGGATGGTACCTATACCCTATCCGGCACTAATGAAAAGTCCGTTTGGAGCAATATGTCGGAATCCTTAGGAAAAAGAATGGAATTGGCTGCAAGTAAAGGTGCCATTGGGGTAATGTATTTTGACGAGGGCAACTACGGTCGCTTTAAAAATAGGTTTAATTTTATGCAGAGCAAGGATAGCGGAAGTATGGGATTGAAGGATGAGGTCCAAAATGATTTTTTCAGCTTTTTTATCGATAGCATGGTGGCCAACGCCATTCTCCCAAATATTTTATCGGAAAATACTTCCAAAAACGTTTCCGCCAAATTGATGCTTAATATTGAAAGTGATAGTCAGGATGTGGAATCAGAGAACGTAGTTGCTGTAATCAAAGGTTCTGAAAAGCCTGATGAGTATGTTATCATTTCGGCACATCTTGATCATGTTGGGGTAAACAAGGAGGGGGAGATTTTTAACGGTGCAGACGACGATGGTTCTGGAACCGTTGGTCTTTTGGAGATAGCCGAAGCTTTTAAGAAGGCTGCAGATGAAGGGCATGGTCCAAAACGATCCGTTGTATTTCTTCATGTCACAGGTGAGGAAAAAGGACTTTTGGGATCAAAATATTACGCCGATCACGACCCTGTTTTTCCTTTGTCTCAAACGGTGGCCGATTTAAATATTGATATGATCGGGAGAATAGACCCTAACCGCACTGGGGACAGGAATTATATTTATCTAATCGGTTCGGATAAGTTGAGCACGGAACTTCATGAGCTATCCGAAGAGGTCAACAGAAAGTATATGAATATTGAATTGGACTATACTTTTAACGACGAAAATGATCCCAACCGTTTCTACTATAGAAGTGATCATTACAATTTTGCGAAAAATAATATTCCTATCATATTCTACTTTAATGGAACCCATGCCGATTATCACCAACCAGGGGATACCCCGGACAAAATAAATTACGACCTACTGCAAAATAGGACCAGGCTGGTTTTTTACACCGCTTGGGAAATAGCCAATAGGGATGCCCGTCTAAAAGTCGATAAGGCTGCTAGATAAAAAAAAGACTTTTTTTAATTCAGGTAATAAAAGGTGGATGAACTGGTTTTGTCCACCTTTTTTTTGTCGGCTATTGGCGTTTTTTATGTTGCTGGAGGGCTTAAAGATCACGGACCCCATATTTGGGATAGACGCCCAAATTCCAAATCAAAAATAGAATGGGTTATATTCCAAACATTCATCAACTTTTATGTTGGACATCGTAATTATTCCTATAATAATTTCAATGATTTACAAGATAGTCTTAATTTTGCATGCTAGTAAAAAAGTAGGCAATTTGCCTGTTTACGAATATTAAATCTAAGATCATAAATCATAACCCTATAAAATGAAGAAAACGTTATTTGATAAAGTATGGGATTCCCATGTTGTTCATAAGATTGAAAATGGGCCGGATGTATTGTTCATAGACCGTCACATGGTCCATGAAGTTACTAGTCCGGTAGCATTTTTGGGTTTAAAAAGTAGGGGTATTCCAGTTATGTATCCAGGGCGTACTTTTGCTACTGCAGACCATAACACTCCTACCATTAACCAGCATTTGCCGGTTAAAGATCCACTTTCCGCCAATCAGTTAAAAGCTTTGGAGGAAAATTCCAAGGCCCACGGTATTTCCTATTGGGGGCTTGGGCATGAAAAAAATGGAATTGTACATGTGGTAGGTCCCGAATACGGAATTACCCAACCTGGTGCTACCATTGTTTGTGGTGATTCGCACACCTCTACCCATGGTGCTTTTGGAGCAATTGCATTTGGTATTGGAACTTCCGAAGTGGAAATGGTATTGGCTACCCAATGTATTATGCAACAGAAAGCCAAATCTATGCGTATCAATGTAAATGGAAAACTTAGTAAAGGCGTTACCCCAAAGGATGTGGCTTTGTATGTAATTTCCAAATTGACAACCTCCGGTGCAACAGGATACTTTGTGGAATATGCTGGTGATGTTTTTAGAAACATGACCATGGAAGGCCGTATGACCGTTTGTAACCTAAGTATTGAAATGGGTGCCCGTGGAGGCATGATCGCTCCTGACGAAAAAACTTTCGAATATATCAAAGGACGCGAATTTACTCCCGTTGGTGCCGACTGGGATAAGGCCATGGAATATTGGAAAACACTTAAAACGGATGAAGGTGCTTCTTTTGATAAAGAAATTACTTTTGATGCTGCAGATATAGAGCCAATGATTACCTACGGAACGAATCCAGGAATGGGTATCGGAATTTCCAATGGTATTCCACAGGCCGAATCTGTGGAAGGTGGTGTTGCCACTTATAAAAAATCACTTCAATATATGGCCTTTAATGAGGGCGATAACATGATTGGAAAGCCAATCGATTTTGTGTTTTTGGGTAGTTGTACCAATGGCCGTATTGAGGATTTTAGAGCCTTTGCTTCCATAGTTAAGGGCAGAAAAAAAGCAGATAATGTTACGGCTTGGTTAGTACCTGGATCCCATAAAGTGGAATCGGCTATCAAGGAAGAAGGAATTTTGGACATTTTGCAGGAAGCTGGTTTTGAATTACGCGAGCCAGGATGTTCTGCGTGTTTGGCCATGAACGATGATAAAGTACCCGCAGGGAAATATGCCGTCAGTACCTCGAATAGAAATTTTGAAGGTAGACAGGGCCCTGGGTCAAGAACACTTTTGGCAAGTCCGTTAGTGGCAGCTGCCGCGGCCGTGACCGGAAAGGTAACGGATCCAAGGGAGTTGATGCAGGAGGAATTGGTTTAAGACGTCAAAGTACTTTTGGCAACAAATAGATCATGAATTAGAAATTATGGCGATTAAAATATTACCCGTTGGAAATTGCTGCCGGAGGGTTTTGTGGAAGTCAAATTAATTTTGCAATAAAATAAAGTTTAATTTTCGTTTTGCGCTAAGCGCTGAGCACATAAGTTTAAATAACATGGCATACGATAAATTTAATATACTTAAAACAACAGCAGTTCCACTTCCAATAGAGAATGTGGATACAGATCAAATAATTCCGGCCCGTTTTCTTAAGGCTACGGAACGTAAAGGTTTTGGGGATAATCTTTTCAGGGATTGGCGCTACAATCCGGATAATAGTCCAAAAGAGGATTTTGTTTTAAACAATCCTACTTTTAGTGGTAAAATATTGGTAGGTGGCAAAAACTTTGGATCCGGTTCCTCTAGGGAACATGCCGCTTGGGCAGTTTACGATTATGGATTTAGATGTGTGGTATCCAGTTTTTTTGCAGATATTTTTAAGAACAACTGTTTAAATATTGGTGTATTGCCGGTCCAGGTAAGTGCTCCGTTTTTAGAAAAAATATTTGAGGCCATCTATGCGGACCCAAAAACCGAATTGGTAGTCAATTTGCCGGAACAGACCATTACGTTGACAACTACTGGGGAATCCGAAAGTTTTGACATCAACGATTACAAAAAAGATAATATGCTTAACGGCTTTGATGATATTGATTATCTTTTGAACATTAAGGAGAATATTAGGGAATTTGCCGAAGATACTCCATTGTAAAGTATTGGGTAGTAGTAAATGTACCTCATATTAAGTGAAGGTTCACCTTCGTCTTGATATGCTACAGAGGCATTTTACTGTTTTTAGTTATTGGACAATAGAGATACGGTTACTAGTTCTGCATAAATGAAACGAAGAATAATTGAAATAATGGACACCACCCTTCGGGATGGCGAACAGACCTCAGGGGTGTCCTTTTCGGCATCCGAAAAGCTTACCTTGGCTAAGTTATTGTTGGATGAGTTGAATGTAGATAGAATTGAAATTGCTTCTGCCAGGGTATCGGAGGGAGAACTTTCAGCGGTGCAACAGATAACCGAATGGGCCAAAGCAAAAGGGTATCTAGACCGTGTTGAGGTATTGACTTTTGTTGATGGTGGTGTTTCTATTGATTGGATGAAAAAATCCGGGGCCAAGGTCCAGAATCTTTTGACCAAAGGTTCTATGAATCACCTAACACACCAGCTTAAAAAAACTCCTGAGCAGCATTTTAAGGAAATTGCGAATACCATAGCCGAAGCCGCTAAGGAAGGTATTTCTACCAATGTATATTTGGAGGACTGGAGCAATGGCATGCGAAATTCTAAGGAGTATGTGTTCCAATTTTTGGATTTCCTATCTGCACAACCCATAAAAAGGGTTTTGTTGCCGGACACTTTGGGAATTCTTACCTACACCGAAACTTATAAATATATATCGGAAATAGTACAGCGTTATCCCACAATGCATGTTGATTTTCATGGGCATAACGATTATGATTTGAGTGTTTCCAATGTAATGGAGGCCTTAAAAGCAGGTTGCCATGGACTTCATTTAACAGTAAACGGTATGGGGGAAAGAGCGGGCAATGCTCCAATGGCCAGTGCCATTGCGGTTATTAACGATTTTATGCCCGAAATAGAGGTCGCCGTTAACGAGTCTTCCCTCTATAAGGTAAGCAAATTGGTATCCGCTTTTACTGGATTTGGAATTCCCGCCAACAAGCCAATTGTAGGAGACAATGTGTTTACTCAAACAGCTGGAATCCATGCAGATGGAGACAGTAAAAAGAACCTTTACTTTAATGACTTAATGCCAGAGCGATTTGGTAGAAAGCGCAAATATGCCCTAGGTAAAACCTCGGGAAAAGCCAATATTCAAAAGAATTTGCAGGAGCTTGGACTAACACTTAATGATGATGAGTTAAGAAAGGTTACTGCCCGTATTATAGAATTGGGAGACAAAAAAGAAAAGGTAACCAAAGAAGATTTGCCTTATATCATTTCCGATGTGTTGGACAGTGACACCTATCAGCAAAAGGTTTTTGTGAAATCTTATGTGCTTACGCATTCGAAAGGTTTAAAGCCCTCCACTACCCTAGCCCTCGAAATTAATGGAGAACTTATAGAGGAACACGCTCAGGGAGACGGGCAATATGATGCCTTTATGAATGCCTTGAGAAAGGTCTATAAATCTAAAAAATTGGACTTGCCAACTTTGGTGGATTACGCAGTGCGAATTCCGCCAGGCAGTAATTCAGATGCCCTTTGTGAAACCATTATTACATGGAAAAGGGGTGATAAGGAATTCATTTCCAGGGGTCTGGACTCTGATCAAACTGTTTCAGCCATAAAGGCCACCGAGAAAATGTTGAATATAATCTAGGAAAAACACAAACAATTATAACCAAGCCAGTCGAATAAACGTTTGGCAAAAAGCAAAACTGAATGAAATTAAATATTGCCCTTTTAGCAGGAGATGGAATAGGTCCTGAAGTAATTGATCAAGCGGTAAAAGTATCGAACGCTATAGCCAAAAAATACAATCATGAGATTAATTGGACACCGGCCTTAACCGGTGCTGCCGCAATTGATGCTGTAGGGGAGCCTTATCCAGACGAAACCCATGCCGTTTGCGAGGCAGCAGATGCTGTTTTATTTGGCGCCATTGGGCACCCAAGATTTGATAACGACCCCTCTGCTAAGGTTCGTCCGGAACAAGGGTTGTTGAAAATGAGACAAAAATTAGGTTTGTTTGCCAATGTTAGGCCTACTTTTACTTTCCCGTCACTTATAGATAAATCCCCTTTGAAACGAGAGCGTATAGAAGGGACAGATCTAATAATTCTAAGGGAGCTTACCGGAGGTGTCTATTTTGGAGAGAGAGGCAGAAAAGACAATGGAAATACTGCCTTTGACACCATGACTTATACCCGAGCAGAAATTCAACGTTTGGCCAAGAAGGGTTTTGAAATGGCTATGGCCAGGTCAAAAAAGTTATGTTGTGTAGATAAGGCCAATGTTTTGGAATCTTCCAGATTGTGGAGAGAGACTGTACAAGCTATGGAAAAGGATTACCCAGAAGTTACCGTTTCCTATGAATTTGTTGATGCGGTGGCCATGAGATTGGTACAATGGCCAAGCTCTTACGATGTTATGATCACGGAAAATCTTTTTGGAGATATTTTAACGGATGAGGCTTCTGTTATCTCTGGATCAATGGGATTAATGCCATCGGCTTCTGTGGGTACCAAGACCAGATTGTACGAACCAATACACGGATCTTACCCGCAGGCTGCAGGAAAGGATATTGCGAATCCTCTAGCTACCGTTCTATCTGCAGCTATGATGTTCGAAGATTTTGATTTAAAGGAGGAAGCACAGGACATTAGGGATATTGTGAACAAATCTCTGGCAGAAGGTGTTGTTACCGAAGATTTGGCAGAAGGAGGCAAAGCTTTTAAGACCAGTGAAGTTGGCGATTGGTTGGCAAAGAATATATAGTACAAATGTCATTCCTGTGTAGACAGGAATCTATAAAAAGAGGGCAGCTAATTACAATTAGCCGCCCTCTTTTATGATATAAGGTTTTTTTTCCGAACCTTAGGAGTTGAACGCCATTTTTCTTCTAGTGTTGACTGCTCTATTCTTGGAAAACACTATGATCAATACGGCAATGGTTATCCCGGTACCTGCCATTAGGGCCCCGACCAAACTTGCGGATGTAAAACCAAACCCCATGGCTATTGGTAATCCCGCAAAGAATGCTCCTGAGGCATTCCCCATATTAAAGGCACTCTGGTTCATGGAAGATCCCAACATCTCAGATCCTTTGGAGGCCTTTATAATGGCCAATTGTATTGGGGTTCCTACCATAAAGGACACGATTCCTATTATAAAGGTCAAAATTAGTATGGCTACAGGGTTTGCGGCAACCAAAAAGTTGATCAACAGTACCATTACCATTAAGGACAAGCTGATGATAACAGCTTTTAATGGACTAAATATCTCTGCCATTTTAGCACCAATAAAGTTTCCGAATACCATTCCTACTCCGGCCAAAATCATGGCATAACTCACCATACTCTCGGAATGTCCGGATACATTGGTCAACAAAGGGGCAATATAGCTATACCAGGCAAAGAATCCCCCAGTCCCGATGGTGGTAAGTAATATGAGCAGCCAAATTTCCACTCTTTTAAAAACCTTCAAATCCTTGAAGAATCCCTCAGAGGAGGATTTTTCCATTTTTGGAATCCAAAAGTAAATACTGAGCAGCGCTATAATACCAACAATACCTACTAATAAAAAGGAAAGGTTCCAATTGTAATGATGCCCGAGGTAAGTACCTATTGGGACACCTATTACATTGGCAATGGTTAAACCGGCAAACATAGTGGCAATTGCCTGTGCCGCTTTTCCTTCTTTAGCCAACTTTCCTGCCACTACCGCACCAATTCCAAAAAATGCCCCATGTGGCAATCCCGATAGGAATCTCGTAATCATTAAAGAAGTATAGTTTGTAGAAAAAGCTGAAAGTGTATTGAAAACCGTAAACCATATCATTAAATACAGCAACACTTTATGTGCTGGCCATTTTCCGCTCATAGCTGTTAAAGTGGGGGCGCCAATTACCACTCCCAAGGCATAGGCCGATATAAAATGACCTGCTTGAGGTATGCTTATCTGTAGAGAATTGGCCACGTCCGGGAGAATACCCATTATTACAAACTCGGTCATCCCTATACCAAAGCCTCCTACCCCTAGGGCAAGTAGCGCTTTATTGTTTGATTTGTCCATATTCATAATATTATCATTTAGAACATTAATACAGGTACAATATTACTACAAGGTATTTTCCCATGGCTATGGATAATTAACCTATTTATATTCATTTATATCCTGCAAAAAAGCGGCAAAAGTAATACTATTTGCTCAAATACTGTGTGTTTACAATGGTTATTGCGTTTTATTGGGAAACATTTAAGACATATTGGGTGCTGCTTGTTTTATGGAATTTTGAATCTAAATGTTTCATCTGTGACAACCAATAGGCTTAATTTCGTCAAGGAGAGTGTTAGATAATTTTTTGTATGAATATTAAAGATGCCTTTATTGCCGTTGCATGGCCTGTTAAATTTCAAAGACTATACGATTTGGAGATATTAAACGTTGATACCTTATAATAACTTAAGTATTTTCCTACAAATTAAAATACCATGAAAATATATCAGCATAAAATACTTCAACTTGAAGACCTTGATCATTTGGATTTGGATTTTATTCCTGATGTATTTTTTCTCTTCGCATCACCCACCTTTAAAGGAACGAAAGAATTTGTTGCCCAACTAGCTAATAAATATACCAACGCTAATTTAATAGGATGTTCCACTGCAGGTGAAATTCTAGGGAATGAGGTGTTGGATTCAACCATTGCCTTAACGGCAGTAAAGTTTGAAAAAACTATAATCCGTATAGAAGAAGTAGATTTGGTTTCGCATAATCTGGATAGTTTCGATGCAGGAAAGGCCTTGAGCACTAAGTTAATGGGACCAGATTTGAGACATATATTTGTATTAAGTGATGGACTTGTTGTAAATGGGGCCGAATTGGTAAAGGGACTACATAAGGATATGGACAAGTCCGTAAGTATCACTGGTGGTCTGGCCGGGGATTGTTCAAACTTTGAGAATACCTTTGTCATTTCCGGAAATCAAGTGTCTTCCCAAAAGATTGTAGCCCTAGGATTATATGGCCCGGAATTAAGTATTGGATTTGGATCCAAGGGTGGATGGGACAGTTTTGGTATTGAAAGATTGGTTACAAAATCCAAAAATAATGTGCTGTATGAATTGGATGGGCAACCCGCTTTGGAATTATATAAGTCATTTTTGGGTGACATGGCCAAGGATTTACCGGGTTCCGGACTTTTATTTCCTTTGAGCATGAGGGATGAGGATAATCAAATACCAGTGGTAAGGACCATTTTATCTGTTGATGAGAAAAGTGGAAGTCTCACTTTTGCCGGAAACATTCCCCAGGGTTCTTATGTAAGATTGATGAAAGCCAATATTGATAGAATTATAGGAGGTGCGGAACAATCGGCAATAACTGCCAAGAAGAGTACGGAAGATCAGCATCAATTGGCATTTTTGATAAGCTGCGTAGGAAGAAGATTGGTTATGAAACAATTGGTGGAGGAAGAAGTAGAAGCAGTAAATGAAGTATTTGGAAACGATATTTTCACCACAGGGTTCTATTCTTACGGGGAAATTGCTCCCTTTGATAAGTTTTCGCCATGTACCCTGCACAATCAAACTATGACGATAACAACCTTTTCTGAATGAGCAATAATTACCATAGACTACTCAAAAGACAGTTAAAAAAGATAGATTTGGATGATAGTACTCTGGATCTTATCACCCCTTTATTGCATCAAGTCAATGAAGCATATAAGGCGTTTGACAGTGACTTGGAGCATATAGAGAATGTCTTGGAGAAAAGTTCCCAAGAACTTTTTCAAACCAATCAGCAATTAAAGAATAATATTGAGTCCATTAGCGGGCAGTTGTCAAAAGTGGCAGGTAACATTAAGGATGTTATTTTTGAAATGGATTTGAACGGCAATTGGTCCTACCTTAACCCTGCCTGGAGAAAGTTGACCGGATTTAAGGTAAAAGACTGTTTAGGAAAACCTTTCTACCAATTTTTGAAGGATGATGAGGGTGAGGATTACAAAGATCTTTTAAATCTAAAGGCCCCTAATTTTAAAACCACGAGTAAAATATTTAAGTCCCAAACTATCGATGGCCAACATAAATGGTTGGATTTTTCCATAAAGGTGATAATGTCGGAAGAAGGAAAAATTGAAGGTTATATTGGTGCAATTGTAGATATAAGTAAGATAAAGGAAACGGAATTGGCTTTAATAGAAGCTAAGGAGAAAGAGTCGATGGCCAATAAGGCCAAAGATGAGTTTTTAACCACTATGTCCCATGAGATTAGAACCCCTCTCAATGCAGTTATAGGAATAAGTCACTTGTTGCTTTTGGAAAATCCTAAAAAGGAGCAGTTGGAAAACCTAAGTACGCTAAAGCATTCATCGGAACATTTATTGTGTTTGGTAAATGATATTTTAGACTTCAATAAAATTGCCTCGGGCCAATTGGAATTGGAAGAACGAAATTTTAGCTTAAATCAAGTCCTAAATGGTTTACAGAGTATATTCCACAATACGGCCAAAGAAAAGGATCTTAGGCTAATTGTTAAAAAGGATACCACCCTTCCAAAAACATTTATCGGGGACAGTACTAGATTATCCCAAATCCTGACAAATCTGGTCAGCAACGCCATAAAATTTACCGATGAAGGCAAAGTTACCGTAGATATAGAGGCATTGGAGATTGCCGAGGAGTATTATGTTGTAGAATTTATGATCACCGATACTGGAATTGGGATCCCTGAAGATAAACGAGATAAAATATTTCTTTCGTTTGCACAGGCTAATTCCGATACCACTAGAAAGTACGGGGGTACTGGCTTGGGTCTGGCCATATGTAAGCGACTACTGGAACTTATGGACAGCGAGCTAAAATTGGAAAGTGAAGTTGGTAAGGGATCTACATTTAGTTTTAAGTTAAAATTACAAAAAAGCACAAAGTCAGATTATGCGGAAGATATATATGCCTTTGATGCCAAGACCATACATCAGCAAGAAAATTTGAAAGGTGCTAGAATACTGGTAGCCGAGGATAACAAGGTGAATATTATGGTTATTGAGAAGTTTCTCTCCAAATGGCAGGTTGATTTTGAAATAGCCGAAAATGGCCTTATAGCCCTTAATAAGGCCATGGAGAATACCTACGACATGATTTTAATGGATCTACAAATGCCTGTAATGAATGGTTTTGAAGCTAGTAAAGCAATACGGGAATCCAGTAATCCGCTGAACAAGGTTATGCCGATCTACGCCCTATCAGCTTCCACCGGAATGGATATTAAAAATCAATTGGGACAATACGGAATAAATGGTCTAATATGCAAACCTTTTAATCCTACCGAATTGTTTAAAACATTGACATCTATACTGCAACAAAAATATATTCTATAGTCATCTGTACAGATGTGAAATTAAAAAACTAAAGCCCACGAGATAAATATCAAGTTGGGCTTTAATTTTTATAAAATTTTCAAGTTCCAATAAACCTAAAATAAAATATCGGCTATAGAATATAGTCGGTACTTATAAAGTTGGACAATTTTGATTCTAATAACTGTTCTACGGTTTCGGTGTTTAGATCGTTATCCTTAAAGGCAACAAAAGTCCTTATGGAAAAGGAACGCAAGGCATCATATACACTTAAAGTGGCTTGGGCAGAATCTTTTCGTCCCGTGAACGGATATACATCCGGGCCACGTTGGCATGAACTGTTTAGGTTGACCCTACATACCAAATTGACCAAGGTATCTATTAACGGAGCTATGGCATATACATCCCTACCGAACAAACTAACTTGTTGTCCATAGTTGGATTCGGCCATATCATCCAAGGGTTCTTCTATATCCTTAAAGGTCACGATCGGAATTACCGGACCAAATTGTTCCTCCTGATATACCCGCATTTCTTTGTTCACCGGAAATAGCACTGCTGGCCATATGTAATTATCGGAATGCGTCCCCCCCTTTTTGTTCAATATTTTAGCTCCTTTCTCCCTGGCGTCATCTATTAATTCTTGAATATAGGCAGGTTTGCCAGGTTCTGGCAGCGGAGTTAACTTAACACCGTCTTCCCATGGGTTTCCAAATTTTAGGGCATCTACCCTTTGCGAAAATCGTTTGTTAAATTCACTGGCAATATCCTCGTGGACATAGATTATTTTTAACGCTGTACAACGCTGTCCGTTAAAGGATAAGGTGCCGGCAATACACTCGTCTATGGTCAAATCCAAATCTGCGTCGGGCAGTATTATCGCCGGATTTTTTGCTTCCAATCCAAGCACCAAACGCAGTCTGTTGCTTTTAGGATGCTGGTTTTGCAGGGCATTGGCCGATTTACTATTACCGATCAAAGCCAATACATCTACTTTCCCTGTTTTCATGATTGGTGCAGCCACTGCCCTACCTCTACCAAATACAATATTTACGACCCCTTTTGGGAAACTGGATTGAAAAGCTTCCAATAATGGAGTAATCAAGAGAACCCCATGTTTCGCAGGCTTAAAAATGGTAGTATTCCCCATTATTATAGCAGGAATAAGCAAGGCAAAAGTTTCGTTTAAAGGATAGTTGTATGGTCCTAAACAGAGTACGACCCCAAGAGGTCCCCGTCTAATATGGGCATAAACACCATCGTTTTTTTCAAATTTGGCATTATCCCTGTCAAGTTGTTTGTAATCCTCAATGGTGTCTTTTATGTACTCTACCGTTCTGTCGAACTCCTTTTGGGAATCAGGAAGTGATTTTCCGATTTCCCACATTAAGAGTTTTACAATTTCATCCCTTTTGGTCTGCATTTTGCCTACAAAAATCTCCATGCAGTCTATGCGTTCCTTAACGCGCATGGTCGGCCAAATTCCCTTGCCCTTGTTATAGGCCACCAGCGCTGCATCAAGGGCCTCCATAGCTTCTTTTTCCTCCATGTCCGGAATACTTCCCAATAAGGTTGGCTCGTATTTTTCCGTGCTGGATATGGTGGAGTAGACCTCAGTGGTTTTCCCGTTCCAAGGCCTTAATTCTCCATTGACCAGATAGGTTCTTTGATGGATGGCCTCGTTTATAATATATTCAGAAGGTATACTCGATTTGCCCATAAGTGATTCTTTTTTGAAAAATGAAATTATTAAAATTAAACTCTCAGACCACTAAATTAAGAAAAGGAGAATTTTAATTCCCTATAAAATATATGGAATATTTGTAGTAAAGTCACGAAAAGGCTTTCGCAGCTTGCAATATCATAAAAATCGTACTAAATGTTATTAGATTAAGTACTGAAATAAATCCGGCTTATCGTTGATGTAGTCGCCAAAAAAGTTGTTTTCCTTCATCCTTTTGATAAGCGGGGCCAAATCTTCTGAATTTTTTAATTCTATTCCCACCACGGCCGGGGCATTCTCCCTACTAGATTTTTTTGAATATTCAAAATGGGTAATATCATCTGTTGGACCCAAAATATCCACAACGAATTCCTTCAACGCACCAGGTCTCTGGGGAAAGCGTATAATAAAATAGTGTTTTAATTTGCCGTATAACAAAGCACGTTCCTTTATCTCGGCCGTACGCGTAATATCGTTGTTACTACCACTTACAATGCAGATCACGTTTTTACCTTTTATTTCTTCCTTGTAATCGTCCAGAACGGTAATCGTAAGGGCTCCTGCCGGTTCCACAACTATGGCGTCCCTGTTGTAAAGATCCAAAATGGTCTGGCAAACCTTGCCCTCTGGAACAGTCACCATATCATAGAGGTTGTCCTTGCAAATATTAAATGTAAGATTGCCTACGCGCTTTACAGCAGCACCGTCAATAAATTTATCTATATGTTCCAGTTCTGTGTTAACCCCTTTTTCTATGGAAGTTTTCATAGATGGGGCGCCTTCCGGTTCAACGCCAATAATTTTTGTTTGTGGCGATAACGTCTTGAATACGGCACAGAGGCCCGAGGCCAAACCGCCACCACCAACAGCCACAAAGATGTAGTCTATTGGTTTCTTGGTCTGTTCCAGTATTTCCAAACCAACCGTAGCCTGACCTTCAATTATTTTTGGGTCGTCAAAAGGATGGATATAAGTCTTTTTCTCTGCGGCACAGAATTCTTTGGCCGCATTTGAGGCATCATCAAAGGTATCACCCTCGAGTACTACGGTTACCCAATCCCCTCCAAATAACTTTGTTTGCTCAACCTTTTGTTTTGGCGTTACTGAGGGCATATATATTGTACCGGGTATTCCTAAGTAATTGCAGGCAAAAGCTACGCCCTGGGCATGATTGCCAGCACTGGCACATACTACACCATTCACAGTTTCGGCCTTGGTAAGGGAGCTAATTTTATTAAAGGCCCCCCTTATTTTATAACTTCTTACCCGGTGTAAATCTTCCCTTTTCAAAAGAATATTGGCATCATAGGTCTTGGAATATCTAATGCTCTGCGTCAATGGAGTGATATCCGCAACTTGCCTAATGGTTTCGGCCGCCTTCCTGATGTCTTCTATTTTGGGAAAATAAGATTTCATAAATGCATATATAAACAAAGGCCTGCCGAGTTAATTAAACTTGGCAGGCCTTTTAAATTAGTTAAGTTTAATTATACTATAGGTTTCATAGCGGTCATGGATGCTCGCAACCTAGCTCCAACTATCTCTACTGGATGTTCACGTAAAGCCTTGTTTACAGCAATGAGTTTTGCGTTATCGACACTTAGATGTTTTTGGTCGGCAAAATGTTTTCCAATTACATCGGTATCGATTTTTTTCATGAAATCGGCCAATAAAGGCTTACAGGCATGGTCAAACAAATAACAACCGTATTCTGCTGTATCGGAAATTACCCTGTTCATTTCGAATAATTTTTTTCTAGCAATGGTGTTGGCGATCAATGGAGTTTCATGAAGCGATTCGTAGTAAGCAGATTCTGCAATGATGCCAGATTCTGTCATAGATTCAAAAGCCAGTTCCACACCTGCTCTAACCATAGCTACCATGAGTACGCCATGATCATAAAATTCCTGTTCAACAATTTTATCGGATCCCGCAGGAGTTTTTTCGAAAGCGGTCTCTCCAGTTGCGGCTCTCCAAGTCAATAGGTTTTTATCATCGTTGGCCCAATCTTCCATCATAGTTTTGGAGAAATGGCCGCTCATGATATCATCCATATGCTTATGGAAAAGTGGTCGCATAATATCCTTTAATTCTTCGGATAGTTCAAAAGCCTTAATTTTTGCGGGGTTGGACAAACGATCCATCATGTGGGTAATACCTCCATATTTAAGACCTTCTGTTATGGTTTCCCATCCGTACTGAATTAATTTGGAAGCATATCCCGCGTCCATTCCTTTTTCAATCATTTTATCAAAACAAAGAATGGAACCTGTTTGCAACAAGCCACATAAGATGGTCTGTTCACCCATTAAATCGGATTTTACTTCGGCAACAAAGGAAGACTCCAAAACACCGGCCTTATGACCACCAGTGGCAACTGCGTAGGCTTTTGCCTGTGCCAAACCTTTATCTTGAGGGTCATTGTTTGGGTGCACTGCAATTAGGGTAGGAACACCAAAGCCTCTTTTGTATTCTTCACGTACTTCAGATCCTGGACACTTTGGAGCTACCATTATAACCGTCAAATCCTCACGGATCTGCATACCTTCCTCTACAATGTTAAAACCGTGAGAGTAAGATAAGGTAGCACCTTTTTTCATTAGGGGCATAACGGCGGAAACTACACTGGTATGTTGTTTGTCCGGAGTTAAATTAATAACCACATCGGCTGTCGGAATTAGTTCCTCGTAGGTCCCAACATTAAAACCGTTCTCACTTGCATTTATAAAAGATTGTCTTTTTTCTTTTATAGCCGCACCTCTTAGGGTGTAAGAAATGTCCAATCCGGAATCGCGCATATTCAGACCTTGGTTAAGTCCTTGAGCACCACATCCAACGATTACAATTTTTTTCCCTTTTAAAGCGGATACACCATCAGAAAATTCTGAAGATTCCATAAACCTACATTTTCCTAATTGAATAAGTTGTTCCCTTAATGATAGTGTATTAAAGTAATTTGCCATTTTTTAAACTCGATTTTATATCCCGATTCTTCTCGGGGTTGGTTATTGATTAAACTCTTTTAGTAATGAGGAAATTTTCATTTCCGATTTTGTCACCGCTATCCTTCCAGAACGCACAAACTGCATAATTCCATAGGGTTTCAATTGTTGATACATTTCATCAATCTCATTTCTTCTACCACTCTTTGCCAGCACAAAAAACTCCCTGGATACCGTTACAATTTGGGAATTACTATCCTTAATGATATTTTGTATATTTCGTTCATCGAACAACAAGGTAGAAGCTACTTTAAATAATGCCGATTCCTGATAGATGGTTTCTTCATCGGTATGGTAATAAGCTTTGATGACCTCAATTTGTTTTTCCACCTGTCCTACGATATTGCGGACCCAATCTTCAGTAGTATATACCACAATGGTAAACTTGGACACGTGGTCTATTTCCGATTTAGAAACATTTAAGCTTTCAATGTTTATATGACGTTTTAAAAATATCCCTGATATTCTGTTCAGCAATCCTACACTATTTTCGGAGTATACTGAAATTGTAAACCATTTATTTTCCATCTCCTAATCCCAATCCCCTATCCAAAATATTGGTTCAAGGGGAATTTAAATTAATAATTATTTTATTTTTTTACTGCGATAATTAAACCCGTGGACCAATTCATTTTGGTAACAACTAAATCTTGTCTTTCTTCAAGGTAATTAACCAATCTATTAACGTTTTCAAAATGTCCTTCGGGCCAGTTGGGCTGTTGGTTTAGATCATCCACTACGTAAAATCCTCCAACATTGATTAGATTTAATAATTCATCCAACTCGCTGTACTTTCCTGGCCAAGCATCCGCAAAGACTAAGTCGAATTTTTTTCCTCTATAATTTTTTATCCATTCACTACCATCTTCGCAAATTATTTTTACCCTAGCATCCTGTCCAAAGTAATTCTTTGCAATTTCACTAAGCTTAGAGTCGTTATCAATGGTAAACAATTCTGAACCTTCATTCATTCCAGCTACCATCCAAGAAAGTGAAAGACCTATTCCCGTTCCCAGTTCCAAGAATCGTGAATTAGGTTTAGAGGCAATCAACGACTTAAGCAGTACCCCAATATAAAGATCCGAGGGCATAGTAAAACCGATCTCCTTGGATTTTTTTTCTATATCTGCATAGTGCATAGGTCTGTCTGAAATATCTAAATCGTTCATTTGACTACTTTTAATTATAAATGCCGCTTTCTATTTATTTCAAACGAATGTCCGATACTGACGCCCCTGAAGGAATCATAGGAAAAACATTGTCCTCTTTTTCTACCTTAACTTCCAAAAAGTAAGCATCTTTGGAGGCCAACATTTCTTTAATGGTAGCCTTTAAATCTTTTCTCTCACTAATGCGCTTGGATTGTATATGGTAACCTTCCGCAATCTTTACAAAGTCTGGATTTACCATTACTGTAGAAGCATATCTACTTTCAAAGAATAGTTCCTGCCATTGGCGTACCATTCCCAAATGGTCATTATTAAGGACCACGATCTTAACCGGGGTCTTGTTCTGGAAGATAGTGCCCAATTCTTGGATGGTCATTTGATATCCCCCATCACCAATAATAGCAACTACTTCCCTATCCATGGCTCCCATTTTGGCTCCGATGGCCGCGGGCAGGGCAAAGCCCATAGTTCCCAATCCACCAGAAGTAACATTGCTTTTGGTCTGTTTGAATTTGGCGTATCTGCAGGCAATCATTTGGTGCTGCCCAACATCTGTCACTATTATAGCTTTATGACCACTGGCAATATTGATTTCTTCAATAACTTCTGCCATGGTAAGTTTATCCTTGGTAGGATAAACGTCATTTTTAATGATCTGTTCAAACTCTATCTTATACTTTTCCTTAAACTCATTGTGCCAAGATTCATGCTTATTGGTTTTGATCATTGGCAGCAGTAGATCCAAGGTTACCTTGGCATCTCCCAAGACCGCTACATCGGCTTTAACATTTTTGTTTATTTCTGCAGGATCAATATCGAAATGGATAATTTTTGCCTGTTTGGCATAAGTATCCAAACTTCCGGTTACCCTATCGTCAAACCGCATACCAATGGCAATAAGAACATCACATTCATTGGTCAATAAATTGGGTCCGTAATTACCGTGCATCCCAACCATTCCCACGTTTAAAGGGTGATCGGTATCCATAGCCGAAAGACCAAGTATGGTCCAGGCAGCAGGAATACCAGCTTTCTCTACTAGGGTTTTAAGTTGCTCCTCAGCTTCGCCCAAAATAACACCTTGACCAAAAACGATAAATGGCTTTTTGGCAGCATTGATTAAATTGGCTGCTTGCTCTATAGCTTTTAGGTCCGGTTTAGGGTAAGGGTTGTAACTGCGAACCCCTTTACAATGCTCGTATGAAAAGTCGAATTCATCAATTTGTGCATTTTTGGTAATATCTACCAAAACTGGTCCCGGCCTACCCGATTTTGCAATATAGAAAGCCTTGGCCAATACCTCTGGAATTTCGGAGGCTTTGGTAACTTGGCAGTTCCATTTGGTTACGGGAGTGGAAATTCCTATAATATCTGTTTCCTGAAAAGCGTCAGACCCCAACAAGTGTCTAGCTACCTGCCCTGTGATGCAGACCATGGGTGTAGAATCTATCTGAGCATCGGCAATACCGGTAATCAGATTGGTGGCCCCTGGACCTGAGGTGGCCACGGCCACACCTACTTTACCGGTTACTCTAGCATAGCCTTGGGCAGAATGGGTAGCTCCCTGCTCATGTCTTGTTAAGATATGCGTTAGTTTATCCTGAAATTTGTACAATTCATCATAAAGGGGCATAATGGCCCCACCGGGATATCCGTAAATCAAGTCTACCCCCTCAGCCAATAGGCAATGAATAATAGCCTCTGCACCACTTATTCTTTTGGTGCTCTGCTTTGTTGACGCTGTTTTTTCCTTTTTCAATGTTTCCATAATTGTAGACCTAATCGGTTAACATACTTGGTATAAACCCCTTTTTAACTTCCTTGGGGAGTTACCGGTGATTTATACCCCTTAATATTATATTTCATCGGTAACACAACCATTTGAGGCTGAGGAAACCGTTTTGGCATATTTGTATAAACTTCCTTTCTTGACCTTTAGGGATGGTTGTACCCAATTGGCCCTACGTGTTTTGATCTCGTCTTCTGACAAGGCCACAGAAATACTATTTTTTTCAGCATCAATGGTAATAACATCCCCGTCTTTCAATAGAGCAATAGTTCCACCATCCTGAGCCTCCGGGCATACGTGACCAACAACAAAACCGTGTGTACCTCCAGAGAAGCGACCATCGGTAATCAATGCTACATCCTTCCCTAATCCCGCACCCATAATAGCTGCAGTAGGCTTTAGCATTTCCGGCATACCTGGACCACCTTTGGGACCTTCGTACCTAATAACAACAACATCGCCCTTTTTTACCAAGCCCTTTCCAATTCCGGCATTCGCCAAAAACTCATCATCAAAAACTTTGGCAGGACCGGTAAAGTGTAATCCCTCTTTTCCGGTAATTTTGGCTACGGCACCGTCTTCTGCAAGATTTCCATATAATATTCTCAAGTGACCCGACTCTTTGATCGGAGCGTTCAAAGGCATAATTATTTTCTGTCCTTCTTTTAAACTTGGGACTTCGGCAAGGTTTTCGGCAACAGTTTTACCGGTTATGGTTAAACAATCCCCGTGCAACATATCATTTTCCAGCATAAACTTCATCACAGCCGGAGTACCACCAGCACGATGTAGATCTTCCATAAGGTATTTACCGCTAGGTTTTAAATCTGCCAAGAAAGGAGTACTATCGCTAATTCTTTGGAAATCATCCAAGGTAAAATCAACATCAGCGGCTTTTGCAATAGCTAAAAAGTGTAGCACCGCGTTGGTGGAACCCCCTAATAAGGTTAGCAGGCGAACTGCGTTTTCAAAAGATTTCCTTGTAATGATATCGCTGGGCTTAATATCGTTTTCCAATAAATGCCTTAATGCAAAACCAGCGCTAATGGCATCTTGTTTCTTTTCCTTGCCAATGGCAGGGTTGGAAGAATTGTAGGGAAGGGCCATGCCCAATGCTTCAATTGCGGAGGCCATGGTATTGGCAGTGTACATACCACCACAGGCACCTGCTCCAGGACATGCATTTTGAATTACACCTTTATAATCCTCCTCGTTCATGGTTCCGGCTACCTTTTCGCCCCATGCTTCAAAGGCGGAGACAATATCCAATTTCTTGTCCTTATAACAACCGGAAGCAATAGTACCACCATAGACCAAAACAGATGGTCTGTTTAGTCTTATCATGGCCATTAGGGCCCCAGGCATATTTTTGTCACAACCTACAACAGTTACCAATCCGTCATAGTTCATAGCTTGTACCACAGTTTCCATGGAATCTGCAATAATATCCCTTGAGGGTAAGGAATATCTCATTCCATAGGTACCCATAGAAATACCATCACTAACACCTATAGTATTGAACACAAGTCCGACCAAACCGCCTTTATCGGTTCCGAGTTTTACTTCTTGTGCCAGATCATTTAAGTGCATATTACAAGGATTGCCCTCATAACCTGTACTTCCTATTCCTATCAAGGGTTTTTTTAGATCCTCTTCCTCCAGTCCTATAGCATATAACATAGCCTGGGCGGCAGGTTGTGTAGGGTCCTGTGTAACGTTTTTGCTAAATTTATTTAATTCCATTAATTTGTATTCTTTGTATTTTAATTCTGTTCTATATAAACTATGACTACCAAAGATAAAAGTTTAAAAACCCTTAGATTTTTAACATAAAAATTTGATTTAAATTCAATTATAATGATTTAATTTTAAACACTTAGTAATCAGTAACTTAAACATGTAAATCATATCATATTCAGTAGGTTTTTATTCTTTGATAAACCGTTTGGCGTCGACTTAAAAAGACCCTAAATCCAAACGTTATTTCAGCAAAACCCTTAAAAAAAAGCCTGTATCAAATATATCTGATACAGGCTTTTTAAATCAATATAAATCCGTATCATCCCATTTAGGGGACGATAATGACTAAATTGATTATGTTTCTATTTATTTTCATTAGGGTAAAATTAGGCATTAAAATTTAATTGGCAAAGAAATAAATATCCATCACCTATTTTAGCTTAAAATTAATAAGGTCACCTGATCTTTTTTGCGCCAAAATGGACATGGCCATATCCGATAACTGCAAAATTCTTGGATAGCCACCAGTGGTCTGACCATCTTTCATTAGAATGATCAATTTTCCGGCAGGGGTCAATTGAATGGTGCCGGGCAGGGTGGCCGAAGTTAGCATGGACACCTTATTACTATCAATCACCTCATTGAGCTGATAGGCCATTCTGTTATTCTCATTGGCGACCGAAAATTCCCGATAAAATAATTTAGCCAATTGTTTATCTGTCAATAGCCCATATTCCGGCCCCTTGTAAACTTCCAATTCGGATTTGTACAATACGGAATCGACCTTAAGTTCCGATATTTTGGGATTAAACTGTTTGCACTCGGCATATGGAAGACCAGACACTTTCTTAATAGAGTCCTGTTCGGTAATCGGTTTAAAAAAAGATCTACTTCCCAAGACCGATGCGGTGTCGAATCCGTCCTTAATGCCCAAATATGCCCTGAAGCCTTTTAATAATTTGCCATAGGTTAGTATATCGCCACTTTTAACCTTATAAACTGTATAGTTCTCAATGGCAGTCTCGTTCAGGGTTACGGACATTTCCGCACCGCCCAACACTATATAGGTGTCCTGTTCAAATTCCAATGTTGGTCCTGTCATGGTTATTTCTAGGACAGCGCAGTTTTCCTCGTTTTCCAACAAGGTATTTACTTTGGAGACAGAGAATGAATCCATAACCCCTGCAACCGGAACGCCCTTATCCCTGTATCCAAATCTACCGATATCCTGTACTGTTGTGAAAAAGCCCGATTTTAAAATGTTAAGCATCCAGCACTATTTTTTCTATATTATATATTCCTACCTCACTTTCAATTTTATGCAATTGGTATTCAGCCATTGAAATAGGGTAAAATTGTATTTTATCCCCCACTTTAACAAAACAGGGATTTTCCTTCTTTACGTCGAACATGGGAACCGGACATTTACCAATTATGTTCCATCCGCCAGGGGAATCCTGAGGGTAAATTCCTGTTTGTTTTGCGGCTAAGCCAACAGAGCCTTTGGGTACCTTTGGTCTGGGATTGGATTTACGGGGAACTTCCAAAGCCTCTGGCACACCTCCCAGATACATAAACCCCGGCAAAAACCCTATACCATATACCGTATAAACATTTTGGGAGTGCAATTCAATTATGCGTTCCACAGACAAGCCCAACGGTCCGGAAATCTCTTTGAGATCCAGCCCAAATTCCAAATCATAACTTACCGGTAATCGCCAGAGGTATCTGGTAGCTGGTTCTATCTTTCCTTTTATGTCATACCACTCTTTTATCTTTGGTTTAAAATAATCAAAATCAAGGACGGTGTCCTTGCATATCAAAGTAAGTGAATTATAAGCGGGTACAAACTCCCATTCCTTCTGGTCTAAATGATTTTGCTTAAGGTACTGGATGAACTGGAGAATGTCCTCCAAGATGGATTCTTCTACTTTAATGGGCCATTCCACCAAAATGGCATGGACACCAAATTGCCTGACTGATATTTTGAAATCGCTCACTTCTTTATTAAGATTTGGTTCTTTGGTAACTGTTTGGAAAGATACATTAATATTTGCAATGTTGAAGGAGAATCCCCGTGAATACAATAGGTATCCGCCTTTATTTTCACCGATTTCCCGGAAGGTGTCACCACCGAGCCCTTTGTAACCATATGTAGTATATGGGTTTCAACATCCTTGGGATTTTGTATCAAGGCCAAGGGCTCATTTCGGGAAACTAGGGAGAGATCTGCATTATAATTACGATCGGCAAAGGCTTCATATTTTATTTGAAATCCTAGACGCAATGCTTCCTCTTCTATTCTAGAATGGTAAGGAACATATAGAAACACTTCTTTTTTATATTTTTCAATACAATCCAAAAAAAGCAATGCCAATTCCCTATCCCTGGCTATATCATTATACAGGGCACCATGGGGCTTTATGTGATTTAGTTCGATTCCCAAGGATTTAAGAACGGCACTTAAATCCGCAATTTGGGCAAGGATACTTTTTTTCAATTTCTTTTCAGCAATTTGAATGGTAGTTCTACCAAAATTCTCCCTGTCCGGATAAGAGGGATGGGCACCAACTAACACATGGTGTTCTTTGGCCAAACGGGCTACCTTCATCATGGAAACAGTATCGCCGGCATGGCCGCCACAGGCAATATTACAGGAGGAAATAAAAGGCATTAGCTGTGCTTCGTTGTCTAAACCCTCCCCTACATCGCAATTTATATCGATTTTGATCATGTCCTTAAAATAGTCCAAAAACGGTTAATATACTTTTAGTCCCCAATATAACGGACAAAATAATTATGATTATCCCTATTATATTTTGAAATCGGGTATTTTGATATTCCAGCATCACAGTTTTCCGATTTACGACCCATAATAGAAAAATAGCGATAATTGGCAATAGCATTCCGTTGGTCACTTGAGCAAATTTGATAATCTCCAAAGGTCTTATGCCTATGGACATAAACAGCACTCCCACCAATAAAATGATCATCCAAACTATTTTGAACCTTATATTATTCATGGTCATATTCCATCCAAAACAGCTACTGGCCACATAGGCAGCGGCTAAGGGTGCCGTAATTGCGGAGGTTACCCCGGCAGCAAAAAGTCCGATTCCCATAAAGTATTTGGCACTTTCCCCATACAGTGGTTCTAGGCCTTGGGCCATGTCCATAATATTGGTTATATCGTTGGAGGGTATGGCAGTTGCGGTAACGATTATCGCCATGGATACCATGCCTCCCAAAACAATGGACACGACGGTATCCCTAAGCGCCTCCTTTAAATTCTCTTTGGATTTCCATTTTTCACTCACTAAGGAAGTATGTAAAAATAAATTATAGGGTACCACCGTGGTGCCTACCAAAGCGATAATGGTCAAAATACTTCCTTCTGGAATTTGAGGGGTAAAGAGTCCTTTTAATATGGCCGAAACATCGGGTTTTGTAATTATTGCCGTAAATAGAAAGGATAAGCTCATGACTACCACCAAGGAAACCAAGACCTTTTCCAGAAGTTGATAATTACCAAAAAACAAGAGTAGAAATGCAAAAAGGCCCACTATCCACGGGTAAAAAATTAGATATTCTTGCCCAAAAACTGCCTCTAGCCCCAAAGAAGCCCCCCCTATATTGCCACCTTCATAGGCAGCGTTACCAACGACTATTGCGGCCAGGATCAAGCCCAATACCAAAATCTTTATCCATCGGACGCCTATCTCTTCCTTTATGACATGGGCCAATCCTTTTTGGGCTACAATCCCCAATCTAGCTGCCATTTCCTGTAATACTACGGTTGCTACAATGGAAAATAACATGGCCCATAGTAGCAAATATCCAAATTGTACCCCGGCAATGGAGCATACGGTAACGGTTCCAGGGCCTATAAAGGCAGCGGCTACCAAAACTCCCGGCCCCATTTTCCAGGACATATTACTGAGCTGAATTTAAGGCATACAAGGCAAAACTTCCCAACCAATGGGTGCCGCTATAATTATCGTCAACAATACTGGGTAGGGAGTAATTAATATGTTCGGTGGCAATCTGTTTTAAATGGGAGTATTGGGGAAGTGTCTTCGCAATTCCGTATAAACACCAGGCCCTACTAAAATTGAGACCATCCAAATGCACCAATTTTCCATCGGTTCTGTCCGACACTTTTCCGGGCTCAAGACTAAATTGGGGATTTGCCAATTGTGGCAAAAATTTTTCCAACCATTTTTTAAACTTTTCGGGGCTGTAAATTTTTCTGACCAAATTGGCTTCTTCCAGGCAGGGCGATAAAAAATCGAATCCGCTAGGTTCCCAAGTCATTGGACAATCGGCATCGTTTTCATAAAAACGTGCTACACTGGAGGTGATGGCGTTTTTTAAGCCATCGTCCTCAAAAATTACCGCATAATCCCAAGCCATGGAAAGTCCGAATGCGGTGTTGGTGTGTTCTCCCACCCTAATCGGATAATTTAATTTTGGCAAAAAATCTATGTAGGCCGCCACAATATAATTTGTCAAGGGCTGTAAATTATTTTCTAGATCACGTGCCAACGGATCGTTCCATGTGTGAAGTTCCTCGGCCAATTTCAGGATCCAGGCCCAGCCATATGTCCGTTCATAGGACTTATTTCCTGTCATATTGAAATAGGCCACCTCTGCCAATATATTTTCCGTTGAAATATTCTGCACTAATTTATTTCTAATGGTGGAAGCCTGATTTAGACTGGGGAATTGTTTTAGCAGGGAAACCAAAGACCAATGACCGTGCACAGAGGAATGCCAGTCATAGCAACCATAAAATGCCGGGTGCAATTGTTCGGGGCTGCCCAAATGGGTGGAATCCTGAAGGGACTGATTTAATTTGTTGGGATATTCCGTTTGTAGGCATTCCAATGGCAAACGGACCAGCCGATTGGCTTCATTAAAAGTCAGCTCGGGCAGCGTCAATGGAGGAGCTTCTTTGGGTCCTGCATTTTTTTGGTCCCTGCAGCCCATGAGCACAAAGAAAACCAAAAAAGTTGTACCTATTGTATTTAGCAGTGTTCTATAGTCCATTATTCAAGTTTCAATTAGAGAATATGTAAATATATAGGGATATTCCAAAACGCAGAAGAATATTCAAATTTTAAAGGCCAAGTAGTTTAAAAAGTAGGTTGTTCATCTAAAAAGTTGCAGTTCGTCTAAAAGATGGCCTTTTTGGATAACCCCCATATAATAATCCCAAAATATTACGGTTATAATAGTCCCAAATTAAATTTTTAACCTACTTGAATGACATGTTTAGAATGTAAAAAAAAGCTTGATTATCTTGACCATAAAAGTGCAATGGATCTCTTTGGAATAGAGCTTTGCGCGAAGCACAAAGACAGAATGGAAAAGCTGATCAAACTTAAAAGGACCCCCAAAGAAGCCATACAATTATATTATGGTTTAAAAAGTGCAGGTGTAAATCCAATGCTGGAATGGTGGGATGGAAAAAAGTCAGTTGATATAGCTATATCTAGGGTAAAACTTAATATAGAAATCGACACGGAATACCATTCATTAACCCATGAACAAGCCATTAACGATTTGGAAGAAGCCATGCATTCGTTTAAAAATGGATTTACCACCATTCGTATCCCCCACGTACTTATAAAGTATTATTTAAAGGAAACCGTAGATAATATTTTAGGGATCATGGAAGGACTAAAGGCCAATACCAAGGTCCTTTAGTGAGTGATAGAATAGGGAAATGCCTTTACAGGTAAGGACAAAAGGCCTTTCAGTTCAATAAAAACTAAAAGGCCATAAATCTTAAAAACAATTTTATGGAAACAGAAAAGAAGATTTTGAGAATACCTTTAAGAATTGCTATTTCCCTACTTATTATTGGCTTTATTTGTAAAGTTCTACATTTTACGACTATCGCAAATCCTATCATATTAATAGCCCTTATGGCCATTGGCGTATTATACGGCCTGCGATTTTTGAAAAAAACCAAAAAAGGCTTTCTGGAATACAACAAATTAATTCTGGTTGCTTCTTGGTCCTTAAACGGAATTTTCAAAATTCTTGATATCTCCCACAATGATTTTTTTCAGGTAATAGGCAGTGTGGCCTTTATTATCTGGATCATCATGGAAGGCACAACATATCTTATAGATGATAAGGACGACAATAGAAGTGATATTGCCTATTTTATGTGGAACACCATGATGATCATTGGCATATTGGCCATCATCATTGGTAGTCTGACGAAAATATTGGAATGGGAATATGCTACCCCTACCCTTATTACAGGATTTGTTCTTGTTGCTGCATACGTCTTAAAGGACCTACTGGTACAGAGCCTTCAAAAAAAGGAATAACAAGATTCTTTCCTTGTAATCTTTCTGTCTTTCTTAATATAATTACCATTAGGGGGATCTTTCAAGAATGTTATTTGGTAATTGGTAAAAGATTGAATAGTCTATCCCACAGTCAGTGCATCGCCCAAATGCCTGGCATTCATGATACCTATAAAAAAGCAATAGACCAACTCCAAGGCCTAGTATATTTTCATGGCAATTTCAAATTTTTGTAGTATTTTCTACCTCTAAATTAAAACCATGGAAAAACCAAGACGAATTTTTATTCAAAAGGCGGGATTAATTGCAGCAGCTAGCGCGTTTACTCCCCAAATTTTACTATCCTCAACTCGGTCACAAAAGAAAAAATTAGGGGTAGCCCTCGTTGGATTAGGTTATTATAGTACCGATCTTCTTGCCCCTGCCCTGCAATTGACCAACAATTGTGAATTAAGGGGAATTGTTACGGGCAGTCCTGAAAAAATTCCAGTATGGAAAGAAAAATATGGTATAAAGGACAAGAACGTCTACAATTACAAAAATTTTGATACCATTGCGAATAACCCGGACATAGATGTTGTTTATGTGGTGCTGCCTCCTTCCATGCATGCGGAGTATACTATAAGGGCGGCCAAGGCAGGTAAGCATGTTTGGTGCGAGAAACCAATGGCACCCTCTGTTGCCGATTGTGAGGCCATGATCAAGGCCTGTAAGGATAATAAAGTTAAACTGGCTATTGGCTACCGTTGTCAGCACGACCCCAATATTCAGGCGTATATGAAAGTAGGCAAGGAAAGGCCCTTTGGGAAGGTGAAAATGGTGACTTCCGCAGCGGGATATTTTGACGGGCGTACCAACCATTGGAAGCAAAATAAAAAATTAGGAGGTGGTGCCATGGGCGATATGGGCGTCTATGCCCTACAAGGTGCCCGCTTGGCCACTGGGGAAGAGCCTATTTCCGTAATGGCGAAGGCCTCCACTACCCGACCCGAAATTTATCACGAAGTAGAGGAAACCATGATGTTTCTATTGGAATTTCCCAGTGGTGCGTTGGCATCCTGCCATACAAGTTTTGGCATCAATATGAACCACCTTCAGGTAAACTACGAAAAAGGCTGGTTAAAAATGGAGCCCCACTCCTCCTATAATGGTAATAACGGAAGTATGTCCGATGGTACTATCATTAAATTTCCCATCCCCAACCAGCAAGCAAAACAAATGGATGAAGATGCTATGGCCATTATGGAGGGGACAGATTTGATCGTTCCTGGGGAAGAAGGGCTTAGGGATATTCGTGTTGTTGAGGCTATTTACAAGTCCGCCGCACAGAATTGTGTGGTGAAATTGTAGGTTTCGGACTAGGAAATTATCGGTAAACTGTTAGGTTCCATGGTTTTGCCGTTTTGTAGGATTTTACTTTCATAGATGATTTTGACCCTTTATCCGAATTGGGGTCAAGTCATCGAATTTTTGTTCCATACGTGGGGACGAAAATCCTTTTCCTTTGATTTCGGGGTTTTATATACAAACCCAATCTTATGAAGGAAAATACTACACTAAACGATTTTTTATTTTATCTCTTTTGTGCCTTTTGCATTGCATGGGCCATTTATGTGCTAACCTCTTAGTACAGCCTAGGCCACATAGAGAATAATAATATTGGTTATCCATGTCTTATGGGTATGGTATGGCCATGCTTCTCGGTATGAAATTTTTTTCAGGATAACCCACTTGTATTTAAGTTGCCTATTCTTTTAATGGACAGGGACTTGAAACTGTGCTTGGCTGGAATAAAAAGTTGTGTTTTTATCTTGTCCGAATTTGATAATCCATAAAGCCTAAATCTCCTTTTGGCAGTTGGTGCCAATTAAAATGCCTTGTATAGATAAAGATAAAATACCATTGTTCAAAATAAGATTTTGACTCTTTTTTTGAAAAAAATATTCTGGATATCAAGGATTTAGTATCTTAGGACTGTAACCACCTTGCTGTATTAAATCAGCACCTGGTCTATGGTCCATTTGCTGATGCCTATTTTTATATACTTGCATTACAACGTTTTTCTAGGTGTTGCATCTACCATAGCATATTGAATTGAAAATTATGGATAGACGAAAATTTATTAAATCAAATGTTATAACTGGAATTGCGGCAGGTGGAGCATCCCTATTCCCCGATTTTCTATTTGGCAAGACATTGCCCCTTGAGAAAAAATCCTATGCTGAATATTTAAGAAATAGTGCTGTTCCAAAAGAAGAACTGGATATTTTTCTGAACGAAAATAGTTGGGCCCAGTTCGATCCAGAGGTGGGGTATATTTTGGGCAACTATATGCCCCATGATGGTATTGATAATAGCTATACTTTGTCGACCGTTATGAAGGATGGTAAAAGGACCAATAGGATCTATGCCGATAAGCCTTGCAGGATCAATACTTATGGCAATAGTTTTACCCATTGCCATCAGGTAAGCGATGCGGAAACTTGGCAGGAGTATCTTGCCGGTCACCTGGGAGAACCCATTCAGAATTTTGGTATGGGAGGCTTTGGGGTATATCAAGCGTATAGGAGGCTTTTGAGACGCGAAAAAGAGGATAAGGATTCCAAGTATGTAATTTTATATATGTGGGGAGATGATTATGTGAGAAGTGTTTTTAGATGCCGATATGCTACCTATTACACCCGTTGGAACGATTATGGTGGATATATGTTCCATGGTAATTTCTGGGCCAATATTGAAATGGATACCACTACGGGAAAACTTGTAGAAAAAGAAAATCGAGTTGCGACCAAGGAGGCCATGTACAATATGTCGGACCCCGAATTCATGTACGAGAACCTGAAAGATGATCTAATGGTACAGCTGTATCTGCTCAGTTATGACATGGTAAATTCTGATCTTGATATGGAAGGGCTAAAGAGGCTTGCCGATATTTTGGAGTTGCCAGAGGTAGATTTTTCTAGTCCTGAAAAAATGAAGGCCACTGCCACGGTTTTAAAAAATAAATACTCTTTTGAGGCTACAAAATATATTTTAAAAAAGACCAATGATTTTTGCTCCGAGAATGGTAAAGAACTATTGCTGGTTCATTTTGATCCTACCAATGTGTTTAAGGAAATGGTAAAGGGCAATAAGCGTTATGATCAGGAAATGGTAGATTTCATTCAAAATAGCGGTTATTCCTTTTTTGATATGAATGAAGTGCATCTCAAAGATTTCAAAAAATTCAATCTTAGTCTCGATGAATATATGGACAGGTATTTTATAGGTCATTACACCCCTGCCGGAAATCATTTTTTTGCCTACTCCATCAAGGATACCATAGTGGATTGGCTAGATCCCAAACCAATTACCTATCAGCAAAATGATAGTAAGTTGATCAGATTTCAGGGGTATTTGCCCAAATAGTACTTTGTGTAAGACAACTAGACCGTACTGCACGCCAGTATGCACGGCAATGGCATGGTACATAGGCACTCCCACTTTCTTTGGCTAGGGTATGAAGGCGTTTGTCATATCTGGCTAATGCTGCAGTTTCATAAATTCGTTGGCATATCTTTCGCCCATAAGTCGTTGTGCCTCAGAATTAAAGTGCACTTTGTCACCTTTATGCTTTAGGTCAGAGGTAGAGATTATCCCAGCATTTGGATCTGTGGATACATAGTATTTTATGTGGTCATTGATTTTTGACCACAAGGCATTGGTAGCATAACTGCCCAATTGCCCTATTACAACTGTTGTTTCTTGGTTCCCAATTATCTTTCTGAATTGATAGAACAGCTCCGATAATTTGATTTGGTACAATGGTGCTTCCTTGGTTTTGGCATCACTTTCGCCCTGATGCCAAAGAATCCCTTTTACCGTGCCGTATTGCATACCCAATTCCGTCATTCTTTTGAAATTGGAGAATAGTTTAACCTCTCTATGGATAGAATCGTTTAACCATTGTGAAATGGAGCTCCCCCCTACCGCAGTGGGAATTAATAGCACCGAAATACTGTCCGGAATGTGCTGGGTCAAGGCCTTACCGAATGCAAGTCCGCTATCCAAGCCTGCCATAGAGGGTTCGTAAAAATGTAGTGGCTCTTTGGCAAATATCATTTTGCCCTGCTTGTTTATGGTATATACTCTTTTGTCGGGAACGGTATCCTGGGGCTCCACCAGGCCTCGACCAGCCATATTGGATTGTCCGGCAAGTATAAAAACCCATAAATTCTCTTTATTTGGAATATTTTCGACAGACACTTCTGTCTTGGGAAAAAATTGTGTCCGTTTGTCCTTGTTCTGGCCCTTGCACCAAAATATTATTGAAAAAAGGAGTACGCTTAAAAGAATCTTCTTAGAGGTCATATGTATTTTTTTTATGATGTTGGTTGAATCATTATTGGTTAATAAGTAAACTACCTACAAGATATTGATTTAAATGGGTCTGTTGACTCCACGTATATTTTTTTCATATTGATTGAGTTTTTTAGATGATTTTTTTGCTGTGATCAACATTGCTATAATCTTCCGCTTTAAACCAATAATAAAAAAATTCTTGAAACTGATTATCCCCTAGTCAAGCCACAGCGGTACCAGCCCAACATTGGTCATTCTGGCGGGTTTCGCTAGTTTCATTATGACAGAGGTGGCCAAAAACCGAAATTTTATATTTTACCTCACCCGGAACTGCTGAAAAGGCAGTCCCGACCCTGCCTACCGGCAAGGCAGACTGTCCCAAGGAGAGGTAAATTAGTAACCCCGATGTAAGGATCGGAGAATCTTTAAATTATAAGTACTGCAGCTGTGACCTGCTGGTGATACCTATTTGTCATATCTAGGATCAAAACATAGAGTTGATAGTGTTAAAAAAATAAATCTGCATAAGAATTTGGGCATTTCATCCGTTATTTAAGTATATCATCCTATATTTAGCGAGTAATTCATAAAAAAAAGTCACCCCTTATGCGGAGAAGCAAAATCTTAATTGGAATTTCTCTTTTAATCCTTTCGCTTGTTGTCCTTGTTTTAAATGCTTTTATGTCGATACCCGATCCAGGGCCCAAAGTGGCCGTTTCCAGTATTGATCATTTAAGGGAAGCTTTGGCCACCAAAGAGGCGCTTCTTTACAAGAAACGTCAAGAGGAATTGAGGGTCGCCATTAATTCCTATTTTGACAAAGCCATCGCAGCTGGGGATATCGTGGGTGCAGGAGTGAGTATAGTTCAAAAAGATTCCGTTATAATTTCTGATGGCTATGGTAAAAGGAACATCAATCGCGATGAGCGAGTTGATGGTGGGACTATTTTTCGACTCGGATCGCTTTCCAAGGGATTTGCCGGGGTATTGGCCGCCGAACTAAAGGATGAGGGCAAACTACATTGGGAAGATAAGGTAAGTGATTTTATTCCGGAATTTAGGTTTGGCGACAGGAACAATACCAGTATGATTACCCTTGCCAATATTTTATCGCACACCTCAGGAACGCCATACCATAGTTATACCAATCTTGTGGAGGCCGGACTGCCCCTGCAGGATATAGCGCAACGCTTTAAGGAAGTTACTCCGATAAGTGAACCCGGACTTATGTACAGTTACCAAAATGCCATGTTTGCACTTTGTGGGGAAATGATCCATAAAGCAACCGGACAGGATATAAGTGAAGTCCTGGCCAATACCTTTTTTGATCCATTGGGCATGTGTTCCACTACTATGGATTATGAAACCTTGGCGCATATGGAAAATGTAGCCATGCCACATTCCAAAAGAAGAAACGGATGGAGAACATTACCGCTTTCAAATAATTATTACAACGCCATTGCAGCGGGTGGAATTAGTGCCAGTTCTGTTGACATGGCCAAATGGATGCGATTTTTACTGGGTCACAACCCGGAATTGATGAGCAAATCCGCTCTAGCTGAGACTTTTGCCCCGTTTATAGAAATTAAGGGGGAAAGCAAGTATTACCAACGTTGGCCTGGACATACAAGCTCCTATTATGGCTATGGATGGAGAATACATAAATTCAAGGAGAACGATTCCCAAAAGGAAAAGACCATATGGCACCATGGAGGAAGTGTCAATAACTACAGAAATGAAATTGCCCTTTATCCGGAAGCAGATCTGGGTATTTGTGTGCTGTTGAGCAACAATAGTAGAATTGCAAGAACGGTAATCCCTGACCTATACGAAATAGTAAAGGATATTTATGGCCAAACTACACCTGGAATTCCGGTAAACAAGGAAAACGACCTAGTACAACTGCATTTGGAGTAAGCTGTTCAAAGTCGGAAGTTCAAAGTTTAATGTTCGCTGCGCGAAGTCTCCAGACTTCGTGCTTCAAAAACTTCTGTAAAAAATCCATTCGCCATTCTGTATATCATTATGCTGTAAAATACAAAATGATATATAATATACCTACTCCCCAAAAACCACCATATCTATTTATGTATAGGAGTTAGGGGAATATTGGGTTGATTTTGTATCTTGACCTTTAATTACACATATATATGTGTTGAACTAAACCTTCGGTAACCTTTTCAGCTAGATTTCGTAAATTATATGGATTAATCTAAATCTAAAAT
>NZ_JALKBD010000031.1 GCF_023015905.1 Arenibacter sp. F20364
TTTGAAGGCAATGTTCAATGGAACTGAATCAGGCACTTTGTTTTATCGGTATTATGTAGGTTGACGGAACAAAGAAACGGCCTATTTTTCAATTTCGTCTTAAATCAAGTGGTTTTCACATGGGGTCTAGGTAGCCGTCCATAGAGCATTTCACCCAAGTGAAAGCGGCCTGGACGGTGCGGCCGTGGAAAGTGCGTGGATTTAAAGAAATTTAAAATCAGCCTAGCGTTTTTTGGTTCGTTTTTTGGGCGATGCAAAAAATGAACAAACACCAACTCCGGGATAGCTAATTCTATTTTTATCCAATTCACACACAACTTTTGGGATTGATCCGTCTTTTGTATAATAAAATAACTTAGATTATTGTAGAATCTAAAAATTATGTATATTTGCGGTGCTGAAAGAATATAAAGTATTCATGAGGGGACATTTTGTCCCCTCTTTTATTACTATACTTTAATTAATCGGCACGGTAAAAGAACAGCTTTACGTTATATTCTGAAGCAGGTCGATTTCAGATTTGAGAGCAGATGTTAAAAAACCGAAGTATATGTTGAAGGAAAAAGTTACTGCACTTTTAGAGGAAGCGCTAAAGGAGAATCAATCACTTTTTTTATTGGATTTTTCAATATCCGCGGATAATAAAATTAAGATAACCTTGGATGGCGATCAGGGTGTTACTTTGCAGGATTGTATGAATGTAAGTCGTGCCATAGAGCATAACTTGGACAGGGAAGAGGAAGATTTTTCCTTGGAAGTGGCTTCTGCCGGAGCGGCATCGCCGATCAAATTAGCCAGGCAGTACGCCAAAAATATTGGTAGAAAGCTTGAGGTTAAAACCCAGGATAAGGAATTTGAGGGTAAATTAACAGAGGCATCAGAGGATAGTATTACCTTGGAATGGAAAGATAGGGAACCCAAACCCATAGGAAAAGGGAAAATTACGGTTCAGAAAAAGCAGCAAATCGCAATTTCTGATATTAAAGAAGCTAAAGTTGTATTAAAATTTTAATTGTAGTTCAAAAATGGAAAATATTGCGCTAATCGAATCTTTTTCGGAATTTAAAGATGATAAATTCATAGATAGGGTAACGCTAATGGCGATTTTGGAGGATGTTTTTAGGAATGCGTTAAAGAAGAAGTTTGGTTCCGATGACAATTTCGATATCATTATAAACCCGGATAAAGGGGATTTGGAGATTTGGAGGAATAGGGTAGTGGTGGAAGATGGAGAGGTTGAAGATCCTAACGAGGAGATATCGCTTTCTGCAGCAAGAAAAATAGAGCCGGATTTTGAAGTGGGTGAAGATGTGTCCGAGGAAGTAAAGTTGATAGATCTTGGTAGGAGGGCTATTTTGGCCTTGAGACAAAATCTTATTTCTAAGATTCACGAGCACGATAATACCACCATCTACAAGCAATTTAAAGACCTTGAAGGTGAGATTTATACCGCAGAGGTACATCATATCAGACACAAGGCCATAATTCTTTTGGATGATGAGGGAAATGAGATTATTTTACCAAAGGATAAACAGATTCCTTCCGATTTCTTTAGGAAAGGAGATAATGTACGGGGAATAATAGAAAGCGTAGAGCTGAAAGGCAACAAGCCTACCATAATTATGAGTAGAAGCTCTCCCTTGTTTTTGGAGCAGTTGTTCTTTCAGGAAATCCCGGAAGTCTTTGATGGTTTGATCACCATTAAAAAGGCAGTTAGGATTCCCGGAGAAAAGGCCAAGGTGGCCGTAGATTCCTATGACGATCGTATTGATCCTGTAGGAGCCTGTGTAGGAATGAAAGGGTCTAGAATCCATGGAATTGTCCGTGAATTGGGCAATGAGAATATAGACGTTATAAACTGGACCAGTAATCCCCAGTTATTGGTAACAAGGGCATTGAGCCCGGCCAGGGTTTCTTCAGTGAAATTGAACGATGAAAAAATGACCGCCCAAGTATATCTTAGACCAGAGGAGGTTTCCAAGGCTATAGGTAGGGGAGGTCATAACATACGTTTGGCCGGTCAACTAACTGGTTATGAGATTGATGTATTTCGTGAAGGTGTAGAGGAAGATGTTGAGCTTACCGAGTTCTCCGATGAAATAGAAGCATGGATCATTGAGGAATTTAAGAAAATTGGTATGGATACGGCCAGAAGCGTTTTGGAACAAGATGTGGATGATTTGGTAAAAAGGACCGATTTGGAAGAGGAGACAATTTTAGAAGTTGTGCGAATTCTTAAGGAAGAATTAGAAGATTAAACTATATATTAGCAGTAAATTACAAGAATAGGAATTATTTTTTATGGCGGATAATGCAACGATAAGGCTTAATAAAGTCCTAAGAGAACTTAATATTTCATTGGACCGGGCGGTAGACTATCTCGGGTCCAAAGGGCATGATATAGATGCGCGGCCTACCACCAAAATATCCAATGAGGTATATCAGGTTCTATTGGACGAGTTCCAAACGGACATGAGCAAGAAAGTTGCGTCCAAGGAGGTGGGTGAGGAAAAGAGGAAGGAAAAGGAAGCTATACGATTACAACTGGAGCAAGAGCAGGAAGAGAAAAAGCTTGCAAGGGAAAAGCGGGCCGAGAAGGAGAATGTTATTAAAGGCCGAGTGGAACTTGCAGGGCCAAAAACTGTTGGAAAGATAGACTTGGACGCTGGTAAAAAAACAGCTCCCGGTGCACCGGTTAAATCGGAGGAGGCGGCTCCTGAAAAAGAACCGGAAAAAGCTCCTGAAAACGTAGAAGAAAAGGCTCCCGAAATAGTAGCCAAGGAAGAGCCTAAAGAGGAGGTTGCAGAGAAGGTGGAAACGCCTGAAACTAAGACGGAAGAAGTGGCTCCAAAACCTGAAACCGTTAAGCCGGAAGAGGTTAAAGAAGCTAAGGTGGTTAAGGAAGAGAAGAAAGAGGAGGCTCCCGATGAACAGGATTCAACAGGTGAAAAAGAAGTTATAACTACCAAGTACCAAAAGCTTAGCGGGCCAAAAATAATGGGGGATAAAATAGACCTCACAAAATTTGAAAAGCCCAAAAAGAAAAAAGAAGCACCAAAGACTGGTGACACTTCCGATAGGAAGAAAAGGCGAAAACGTATAGTTAGTAAACCTGGTACCGACTCGTCGAGCAGGCCGCCAGCAGCCAAGGGAAGAGGTCCTGTTGTGAGAAGGGGTCCCGGACAACGCTTTGTATCAAGTGCCAAGGTAGAACCTACCGAGGAGGACGTGCAAAAGCAGGTTAGGGAAACCTTGGAAAAACTTCAGGGAAAATCCAAAAAAGGGAAAGGTGCCAAATATAGACGGGACAAGAGGGATCAACACCGTCAGCAAACTGAAAAGGACCTGGAGCAACAGGAACTGGAAAGTAAAATATTAAAGGTGACAGAATTTGTTACCGCAAGTGAGGTGGCTACCATGATGGATGTGCCAACTACCAAGATTATTTCTGCATGTATGTCGCTCGGAATTATGGTGACCATGAACCAACGTTTGGATGCGGAGACTTTGTCTATTGTGGCCGATGAATTTGGTTACGAGGTTGAATTTGTAACCGCCGACTTGGAAGAAAGTATCGTTGAGGACGAGGATTCTCCGGAAGATTTGGAACCAAGAGCTCCAATTGTTACGGTAATGGGACATGTGGATCACGGTAAAACTTCTTTGTTGGATTACATAAGAAAGGAAAATGTTATCGCCGGGGAGAGTGGAGGAATTACTCAGCACATTGGTGCATACGGGGTAACTTTGGAGAATGGTCAAATGATATCCTTCTTGGATACTCCAGGTCACGAGGCTTTTACGGCGATGCGTGCACGTGGGGCCCAAGTTACGGATATAGCGATTATTGTGGTTGCGGCGGACGATGATATTATGCCACAGACCAAGGAAGCCATAAGCCATGCGCAAGCAGCTGGGGTTCCCATAATTTTTGCCATAAACAAAATTGATAAACCTACGGCCAATCCTGAAAAAATTAAGGATGGTCTGGCACAAATGAACCTTTTGGTGGAAGATTGGGGTGGAAAAATTCAATCCCATGATATTTCGGCCAAAACGGGTCTTGGAGTTAAAGAGTTGTTGGAAAAAGTACTTTTGGAAGCCGAACTTCTGGAATTGAAAGCCAATCCTAATAAATTGGCTTCGGGGACAGTAGTGGAAGCATTTTTGGATAAAGGTAGAGGTTATGTGTCCACTATACTTGTTCAGGCCGGTACTTTGAAGATCGGGGATTATGTGTTGGCGGGAACTTGCAGCGGTAAGGTAAAAGCCATGCAAGATGAGCGCGGTAACAATATTAAGGAAGTAGGACCATCACGGCCAATATCCATATTGGGATTGGATGGAGCCCCGCAAGCGGGCGATAAGTTCAACGTTCTGGAAGATGAACGTGAGGCTAGACAAATTGCTACCAAGAGGTCTCAATTATTACGGGAGCAATCGGTTAGGACGCAAAGACATATCACTTTGGACGAAATTGGTAGGCGTATTGCACTGGGCGACTTTAAAGAATTGAACATAATCCTTAAAGGGGATGTGGATGGTTCTGTAGAGGCCTTGACGGATTCGTTCCAGAAATTGTCTACAGATGAAATACAGGTGAATATTATCCATAAAGCGGTTGGACCTATTACGGAATCGGACGTATTGTTGGCTTCAGCCTCGGATGCGGTTATCATTGGGTTTAATGTGAGGCCAATGGGCAACGCCAGACAGGTGGCTGAAAAAGAGGAAATAGATATTAGAATGTACTCTATTATTTATGACGCTATCAATGATCTTAAGGATGCTATGGAAGGTATGTTGTCTCCTGAAATGAAGGAAGAGATTACGGGTACCGCTGAAATAAGGGAAACCTTTAAAATATCCAAAGTAGGTACTATTGCAGGTTGTATGGTGACCAGTGGTAAGATCTTTAGAAATTCAAGTATTAGATTGATCCGGGACGGTGTTGTTATTTACACTGGGGAGTTATCTTCTCTGAAGAGGTTTAAGGATGATGTTAAGGAGGTATCCAAAGGATATGACTGTGGATTGCAGGTTAAAAATTACAACGATATTCAAGAATTGGATATCGTGGAAGCATTCCAGGAAGTGGCTGTTAAGAAGAAATTGAAATAGCCGGGGATACTTTTTGTAAATAGTTGAAAGTAAAAGAAAAAACGACCTAGTTGGTCGTTTTTTCTGGTTTAAGGAGCATGGCGCTCGGATATTTTTGCCTCACTTCTATAAGTTTTCGCTCGCCTTCCAATTGGGTTTTGAATTTCCCGATCCTAACTCTGTAGCTGGGCGACTCAAAATCGATTTTCGTTGGCCAATTCGGAAAATCCTTATCAACATTGGCCTTCAGGGTTTCTGCTTCCTGAAAGGAGCCAAAGCCAACTTGAATTCTGTAATGGCTGCTGTTTTCATTTACTGATTTATAGATTCCCAGTAGGTTCGTGATTTTTTCATCTTGTTGGATGTTGATATTGCCTTGTTGAGCGTTGCAATAGAAAGCGGAACAAGCTAAAAAGAGTGTGAAAGAAATGGTTTTCATAGGGTTTTTATGTTATGAAATTTAGACAGTACAAATGTAAATTATTCAGAATCAATCAAAAGATTTTATTTTTATTTAGAATTGGTATAAATTGTAAATTATCAATACCTTAACATTTCCAAAATAAAGTCTAATGCGTATTTTTGCCATCAATTTGAGCATGGTCTGCAATTTGTTATTTTGAATGTATAAATATCATGCCAAACTTTCGATAGAAATATTTTTAATATGAAAAAGGTTCCATACCGCAATCTAATTTCTAAAGTTTTAGGTGTCAGTCTGGTAGTAGCATTACTGCTTTCAAATTCCCTTCTTGCTCAAGAATCTGTAGAAGCCACATCTGGCGAAGGTGATGCTGCTAAGGGTAAACAATTGTTTAACCAAAATTGTGCTGCGTGTCACGCTTTGAACAAGAAGATGACCGGTCCAGCTTTGGCAGGGGTCACTGAAAAGTATGAAAAGGAGTGGCTTTATCAGTGGATAAAGAACAGTCCGGCAATGATCAAATCCGGAGATGCTGATGCCTTAAAGATTTACAATGAGTACAATCAGGCGGCAATGACACCGTTCCCGTTATTGTCCGATCAGGATATTGATAATATCTTGGCCTATACCGACGCTCCTCCTGTGGTAGCTGTGGCTCCTGTTGCAGTGGCGGATGGTGTACAAGGCGGGGGGGATTCCTCGGGAATATCCAATGAAATAATTTTGGGTGCATTGGCATTGGTTTTTGCTTTGTTGGTTATGATGTTGGTTTTGGTGAACAAAACCTTAAGGCGTATTGCGGAGGCCAATGGAGTGGTATTGGAAAAGGAGTTGGCGGAGAAAAGGACGCCAATATGGAAGGCTTTCGCCCAAAATCAATTTTTGGTTCTGGTTTTTTCTATTTTTCTTTTATTGAGTGCTGCTTATTTTGCATATGGTTGGATGATGCAGGTTGGTGTTGATCAGGGGTATGCCCCGATTCAACCTATTCATTACTCCCATAAAATTCACGCTGGAGATAATGCTATAGAGTGTAAATATTGTCACTCATCTGCCAGGGTTTCCAAAACTTCTGGAATTCCTTCCCTTAATGTTTGTATGAACTGTCATAAATCTATTTATGAATATAAAGGAAATCCAGAGGGTCCGAGTCAAGAAGATTTGGCAAATGGATATACCAATGAGTTCTATACTGGTGAGATCAAGAAATTGTACAAGGCAGTAGGATGGGATGAGGAGAATCAAAAGTATACAGGGGACTCCAAGCCGGTAGAATGGGTGAGGATCCATAATTTGCCAGACTTTGCCTATTTCAATCACTCTCAGCACGTTTCGGTTGCGGGTATAGAGTGTCAGACTTGTCATGGTCCTGTTGAGGAGATGGAAATTATGTATCAATATTCTCCTTTGACCATGGGGTGGTGTATTAACTGTCACCGTGAGACAAATGTTAAGGTTGAAGGAAACGAATATTACGAAAAGATTCATGCTGAACTTTCCCAAAAATATGGGGTAGACAAACTTACTGCCGCCCAAATGGGTGGATTGGAATGTGGTAAGTGTCACTATTAATCAAACTAACTAGTAGATAATTTCAGATATATAATATGTCATCAAACAAAAAATACTGGAAAAGCGAGGCGGAATTAAACCCAAACGATTCCATTGTTGAGACGCTAAGACAAAATGAATTTGTTCAAGAAATTCCTGTAGATGATTTCTTGGGTGATAAAGAAACATTGGCGGCATCTTCGACCAACAGAAGGGATTTTCTTAAATATGTCGGATTTAGTACGGCTGCTGCTTCATTGGCAGCATGTGAGGGTCCGGTAACCAAATCTATTCCCTATGTAGTGAAACCGGATAATATTATTCCCGGGGTGGCCAATTTTTATGCCACTACCATAGCGAATGGTTTTGATTTTGCCAGTATTTTGGTAAAAACTCGTGAGGGAAGACCTATTAAGATAGAGAACAATACCGATGCAAAAGTAGGTGGCGGTGCCAATGCCCGTGTTCAGGCCTCGGTTCTATCGTTGTACGACAGTACTCGTTTGCAAGGGCCTACCTTTAATGGGGAGCCTGTTGCTTGGAGCGATGTGGATGTTGCTGTGAAGTCTAAGATAGGGTCGCTAAAAAATTCAGGTAAAAAAATCGCGATATTGTCGCAGACATATGCCAGTCCTTCCACTTCTAGATTGATTTCTGAGTTTAAGGAAGCCCATGGTAATGTGGATCATGTTACATATGACGCCATATCGGAGGATGCGGCGCTTTCTGCTTTTGAAGCCAAGTATGGTGAAAGGGCCTTGGCGGATTACAATTTTGGGGATGCCGAGATCATTGTTTCTTTTGGTGCGGATTTCTTGGGAGATTGGCAAGGAGGAGGATATGATGCCGGATATTCCAAAGGAAGGGTTCCGAAAAACGGAAAGATGTCCAGACATGTACAGTTTGAGGCCAATATGTCTTTGACCGGAGCCAATGCGGACAAAAGGGTTCCTTTAACCCCGTCCGAGCAAAAAGTGGCTTTGGCTTATTTTTATGGTAAGCTTAATGGTACTTCCGGTGGAGGTGATCTGCCTGAAAGTGCAAAAGCTGCTTTGGATGCGGTAGTGGCTCAGGTTTTAAAGAATAAATCAAATTCCGTTGTTGTTACGGGTATAGACGATGTTAATGCTCAGGCTGTTGTTTTGGCCATTAATGAAATGTTGGGAAGTAAGGCTTTTGATGCTGCTGCTCCCAAATATCTAAGACAGGGTAGTGTTAAGGCCGTTAATGCCTTGTTGGCGGATATGAAAGCTGGCAAAGTAGGTGCCTTGTTTATGGATGGGGTTAACCCTGCATACTCCTTGCCTAATGCTGCGGATTTTGCTGAGGGAATCCAGAATGTTGATTTAACAGTGGCGTTCTCCACCAATAGAAATGAAACTACGGAATTGGTTCAATACGTTGGTGCTTCAAACCATTACTTGGAATCTTGGGGTGATGCTCAGTTAAAGAAGGGGCATTTTAGCCTGATGCAGCCTACTATAAAGGAATTGTTCGATACTAGACAGTTCCAGGGAGCCATGTTACAGTGGTTGGATAGTGACAAAACTTATTACGATTATATAAAAGAAACTTGGAACGCAGGAATATTGGGAGGTAGTGACTGGAATCAGGCATTGCACGATGGTGTTTTTGTTGCTGATCCGGCAATGGAGGAAGCTGTTGTTGCAGCTCCTGCCCCATTTGTTTCGGAAGAAGTGGAAATGGCCACTGAGATTCCTTTGGCTTCTGCTATTAAAAGTTTATCCGGAGCTACTGCAGAGGGTATGGAGCTTACACTGTATTCCAAAGTTGGTATGGGTGACGGGCAGCAAGCAAGTAACCCTTGGTTGCAAGAGTTTCCTGATCCGATAACCCGGGTTTCTTGGGATAACTATGTAACCGTTTCCAAGGCTGATGCAGAGAAATTGGGCTTGGTCAATGAAAATGTAGCCGATGGTGGATTGGATGGTAGTTATGTTAAGCTTTCGGTAGACGGTGTTGTTGTTGATGGTGTTCCTGTAATAATCCAGCCTGGTCAGGCGCCCGGTTCTTTGGGACTTTCTTTTGGGTATGGGAAAACTGTAGGAATGAAAAGTGAGATGCAAACCGGGGTGAATGCCTATGCATTATATAGGAATTTCTCCAACACTCAATCGGTAAGCATAGAAAAGTCTGCCGGGATGCATGAATTTGCTTGTGTTCAATTGCATAAGACTTTAATGGGTAGGGGTGATATCATAAAAGAGACCACCTTGGAGATATTTAATACTAAGGATGCTAAAGAATGGAATGTTGTTCCTGTAGTATCCTTGGATCATCAGGAAGTTCCTGCTACTACTGTGGATTTATGGGATAGTTTTGACCGTTCAATAGGTCATCATTTTAATCTCTCCATAGATTTAAATGCCTGTACCGGTTGTGGGGCCTGTGTCATTGCATGTCATGCAGAAAACAATGTACCGGTTGTAGGTAAGGCGGAAGTAAGAAAATCTAGGGATATGCACTGGTTGCGTATCGATAGATACTACAGCTCGGAAGAAACTTTTGAACAGGATGATACTAAGAAGGAAGAATTTGATGGCTTGTTCGGGGATAAGGGGTCCTTGGGAGGATTTGGCGAGATGGAGCATCCATCCGTAAATCCACAGGTAGCATTCCAGCCTGTAATGTGTCAGCACTGTAACCACGCACCATGTGAGACAGTTTGTCCGGTTGCGGCTACTTCGCACGGACGTCAAGGTCAAAATCATATGGCTTATAACAGATGTGTTGGAACTAGGTACTGTGCCAACAACTGTCCTTATAAAGTGAGACGATTTAACTGGTTCCTGTATAATGAAAACGATGAGTTTGATTATCACATGAACAATGACCTAGGTAAAATGGTTATCAATCCAGATGTTACTGTTAGGTCTAGAGGTGTTATGGAAAAATGCTCAATGTGTATCCAAAAAACCCAGAAGACTATTCTAGATGCCAAGCGAGATGGTCGTGTGGTCAAGGATGGTGAGTTTCAAACTGCTTGTTCTGCTGCCTGTAGCAGTGGGGCAATGACATTTGGGGATGTAAATGACGCGGAGAGTGAAATTGTGAAATTAAAGGAAAGTGACCGCATGTATCACCTGTTGGAGCATGTTGGTACTAAACCAAATGTTTTTTATCACGTGAAAGTGAGGAATACGAACGAAGCTTAATCAAATTAAAGGAACGTAACTATATATTAAATTATGGCGTCGCATTACGAAGCACCTATACGAAAACCCTTAGTTCTTGGAGATAAAGGATACCACGATGTAACCGTGGACATTGCCGCTCCGGTTGAAGGGAAGGCCAATAAGCATTGGTGGATTGTATTTTCCATTGCATTAGCGGCATTCCTATGGGGTGTTGGTTGTATAATTTACACGATATCTACGGGTATCGGAACATGGGGATTGAATAAAACAGTAGGCTGGGCCTGGGATATTACCAACTTCGTTTGGTGGGTAGGTATTGGACATGCTGGAACCTTGATCTCTGCGGTATTATTGCTGTTTAGGCAGAAATGGAGAATGGCAATTAACCGTTCTGCGGAGGCGATGACTATTTTCTCTGTTGTTCAGGCGGGATTATTTCCTATTATCCACATGGGACGACCATGGTTGGCTTATTGGGTGTTGCCTATTCCTAACCAGTTTGGATCTCTTTGGGTGAATTTTAACTCTCCATTGCTTTGGGATGTATTTGCAATATCTACTTATCTTTCCGTTTCCTTAGTGTTCTGGTGGACAGGTTTATTACCCGATTTTGCAATGATACGTGATCGTGCAGTTAGGCCTTTTCAAAAGAAAATATATAGTTTAATAAGTTTTGGATGGACAGGACGTGCCAAGGATTGGCAGCGTTTTGAGGAGGTGTCCTTGGTTTTGGCAGGTTTGGCCACACCTTTGGTACTTTCCGTACATACCATTGTATCCTTTGACTTTGCCACATCGGTAATTCCGGGATGGCATACTACTATCTTTCCTCCCTACTTCGTTGCTGGGGCTATATTCTCAGGTTTTGCCATGGTGAATACCTTGTTGATCATTATGAGGAAAGTATGTCATTTGGAGGCTTATATTACCGTGCAGCACATAGAGTTGATGAACATAGTAATAATGTTGACCGGTTCTATTGTGGGCTGTGCTTATATTACGGAGTTGTTCATGGCGTGGTATTCCGGTGTGGAGTACGAACAGTATGCATTCTTGAATAGGGCTACAGGTCCTTACTGGTGGGCCTATTGGGCAATGATGACGTGTAACGTGTTCTCTCCACAATTTATGTGGTTTAAAAAACTGAGGACAAGTATAATGTTTTCCTTCTTTATCTCTATTGTGGTAAACATAGGGATGTGGTTCGAGCGATTTGTGATTATCGTAACTTCATTGCATAGGGATTACCTACCGTCTTCATGGACAATGTTCTCCCCAACATTTGTGGATATAGGAATTTTCATCGGAACCATAGGATTCTTCTTTGTACTTTTCTTGTTGTACGCCAGAACTTTCCCGGTTATTGCCCAGGCAGAGGTGAAATCCATTTTAAAGTCTTCGGGAGAGAAGTATAAGAAATTGAGGGATGCAGGTAAGCCTTTGTACGAGATATCCAAAAACAAGACGGTGGTAAAGGAAATGGAACCTATCACCGATGATGTGTTGATGGGGGAAGTAGTTCCAAAGGTTGGTGATAAGGTTGGAGTGTCCGAACTATTGGGTACCATAGGTACATTTGATGCCACTAAGGAGACAGCGGATGACCTTAAGAAAATTAAAGGAATTGGGCCTCAAATGGAAGCTACTTTGAACCAAATAGGAATATACACCTTCGCACAGGTTGGTCGTATGACGGATAAAGAGTATGATCTGTTGGATTCTATTACAGAATCGTTCCCAGGTAGGGCACAAAGAGACGATTGGGCAGGACAAGCAAAGATTTTAAATAATAAGAAATAATTATGGCGTCGAAAGTTATACATGCTTTTTATAATGATGACGATGTGCTAATGCATGCTGTTAAAAAGGTAAAAGCGGCAAAGCATCATATTGAAGAAGTTTATTGTCCTTTTCCGGTGCATGGTTTGGACAAAGCAATGGGGCTTGCTCCGACTAGGATTGCAATAACCTCATTTATGTATGGTTGTGTTGGTCTTACAGTGGCAATTGTAATGATGAATTATATAATGATCCAAGATTGGCCACAGGATATTGGTGGAAAGCCTAGTTTTAGTTATTTGGAAAATATGCCGGCTTTCGTGCCTATTATGTTCGAGCTAACGGTTTTTTTCGCGGCGCATTTAATGGTAATTACTTTTTACCTTAGAAGTAGGTTATGGCCTTTTAAAGAAGCTGAAAATCCTGATGTAAGAACCACTGATGACCATTTTTTAATGGAAATTGAAATTCATGATAACGAGAAGGAATTGATGGATTTGTTGTCGGATACCGGAGCAGTCGAAATTAATATTACAGAAAAGTAGTCATAGATATTATGAACAGTTTTAGCAAAATAGGAGTCTTGTTTGGTTTGGTATTATTAGTTGCTTCTTGTGCAAACAAAAATAGCAGAAACTATCAATACATGCCCAATATGTACGAATCCGTAGGTTATGAGACCTATCAGAAAGTTGATTTTCTTCCAGATGGGATGGAAGCTGGTCTTCCGGCCGAAAATAGCGTAGCAAGGGGTTGGATACCTTACGGAATTGAGAATACCATGGAAGGAAAGGAGTTGGCAAGAGTTAATCCAAGTCCCCTGGACTCTTTAAAGCAAGAGGAGAATCTAGCTGTTGGCAAGGAACTATATAGTATTTATTGTGCAATTTGTCACGGTGATAAAGGAGACGGACAAGGTAACTTGGTGAAAAGGGAAAAGATATTGGGTGTGCCCAGTTATGCGGATATAGCTAGAAACATAACTGTTGGTACGTCATATCATGCCATTTACTACGGATTGAATTCCATGGGGTCCTATGCAGGGCAATTGGATACTGAAGAACGTTGGAAGGTTTCTGAATACGTAATGAAATTGAAACAAGATTTAACAAAATAAGACCTAGATATTAGCAATATGTACACTTTTTCAAATAGATTAAAAATTGCTTCCTTCATTTTAATGGCTGTGGGCGTTTTGGGAATTGGTATCGGTTTTATGGCTGCGCCAACTACTGTAGAAGAGGCAAAAGCAATTGTTGCCGGACACGGAGACGGTCATGGGGATGCCCATACGGTTACAGAGGGTCATGGTGACGAAATGGGACACGGGGAGGCACATGATGCTTCGCATGACGAGCATTTATTGCACCAGTTGCAAAATAAGCCTTGGGCGGCATTATATGTTGCAGCCTTTTTCTTTTTTATGATTGCGTTGGGAGTTTTGGCCTTTTACGCTATTCAGCGTGCAGCTCAGGCGGGTTGGTCACCATTGCTCTTCAGGGTAATGGAAGGAATAACAGCTTATTTGGTGCCAGGTGGTATCGTTGTATTTGTAATATTGGCCTTGTCGGTAGCCCATATGAATCATTTATTTGTGTGGATGGACCCAGAGGTAGTAGCGCATGATAAATTATTACAAGGTAAGGCTGGTTTTCTTAATGGTACATTCTTCCTGATTAGGGCAGCAATATTTTTAGGAGGTTGGATTTTATATAGAGAGTATTCCCGAAAATTGTCTTTGGCTCAGGATGAATCCAATGATAACGCTAATTTTAAATTGAATTTTAGGATTTCTGCGGCCTTTTTGGTATTTTATTTAATATCGGAGTCCATGATGTCTTGGGATTGGATAATGAGTGTGGATCCACACTGGTTTAGTACCCTTTTCGGATGGTATATCTTTGCAAGTATGTTTGTATCCGGAATTACCGTTATTGCCATGGTAACTATATATCTTAAATCTAGGGGTTATTTGCCGGACGTTAATGATAGTCATATTCACGATTTGGCTAAATTTATGTTTGGAATCAGTATTTTCTGGACCTATTTGTGGTTCTCACAGTTCATGTTGATTTGGTATTCCAATATTCCTGAAGAGGTAACTTATTACGTTACCAGGATAGCCGATTTCAATTTACCATTTTTTGGTATGGTAGCCATGAACTTTCTGTTTCCTGTACTATTGCTTATGAATAGTGATTTTAAAAGGGTTAATTGGTTTGTTATAATGACCGGAATCGTCATTTTGGCCGGACATTATTTGGATATTTTTAACGCGATAATGCCATCTACCGTTGGTGATCAATGGTTTATTGGTATCCCTGAAATTGGATCCATTTTGTTCTTCGCCGGATTGTTTATATTTTTTGTTTTCAGGGCTTTGACCAAGGCTCCATTGCAACCAAAGCGCAATCCATTTATTGAAGAGAGTAAGCATTTTCATTATTAGTATTTAGTATAAAAGTATAATTTCAAATCATACGATGACTCCATTATTGACCATAGTTGTTTTAGTATTAGTGGCAATTGCTATCTGGCAAATGACCAAGATATTCGAATTGTCACAAATTAAAGCTAGCAATTCCCAAGTAGCAAGCAAAACGGATAACAAGTACAATGGGTATTTGATGTTCGCGTTTTTAATTTTCCTATACGGACTCACCATTTTTAGCTTTTGGAAATATTCAAAAACGCTTTTGCCCGAAGCTGCTTCCGAGCATGGTGGGGGGTATGATTCGTTAATGCTGCTTTCGTTTGTAATTATTTTTATTGTACAAACATTAACCCAATTTCTATTGCATTACTTTGCTTATAAATACAGGGGAGATAGGGAAAGAAAGGCTTTGTTCTTTGCCGATAACGATCGTTTGGAATTTATATGGACCATTATTCCGGTAATCGTTTTGGCAGGCTTGATATTGTGGGGCTTGTATGCTTGGACCAATATCATGGATATCAACGATGAGGACGACCCTTTAACTGTTGAACTTTATGCCCAACAATTTAGTTGGACAGCAAGGTATGCCGGTAATGACAATGTTCTAGGGGATGCAAATGTTAGGATGATCGACATTGATAAGGCAAATGTTTTAGGTTTGGACGGCGCCGATCCAAATGCCGCTGATGATATAATTGTGAAGGAATTACATTTACCTGTAGGGCGCAAGGTTAATTTTAAAATGCGTTCCCAAGATGTACTGCACTCTGCTTATATGCCACACTTTAGGGCGCAGATGAACTGTGTGCCCGGGATGATTACTCAATTCTCCTTTACACCTACAATAACAACGGCGGAAATGAGACAAAACCCTGATGTTGTGGACAAAGTAAAGCGCATCAATGGTATGAGGGCGGAAAAAGCAGCCCGAGGAATTGAGAATACTGATCCGTGGGAATTTGATTATATCCTGTTGTGTAACAAGATATGTGGCAAGTCCCATTATAATATGCAGATGAAAATTATTGTTGAAACTGAGGAGGAATATAATGCTTGGATAGCAAGTCAACAGACTTTTGGTAAGTCAATGGCTTCAGCACAGTAATTTAGTCTTTAAAAATAACTTTATAAAAAATTTAAAAAAATACAACTATGTCTGTAACAGCTCACGCACACGTAGAAGACCATTCAGAAGATCACGGACATCATCACAAAGAAACCTTTGTGACGAAGTATATTTTTAGTCAAGATCATAAAATGATTTCCAAGCAGTATTTGATTACTGGACTTATCATGGGATTCATTGGTATTTTAATGTCTTTATTGTTCAGGATGCAATTGGCATGGCCAGGGGAATCTTTTGCAATTTTTGAATTTATCTTGGGTAAATGGGCACCTGGAGGTGTGATGGACGCAGATGTCTATTTGGCATTGGTTACGATACATGGTACTATCATGGTATTCTTTGTTTTAACGGCAGGATTGAGTGGTACGTTTAGTAATTTATTAATTCCCCTTCAAATAGGGGCCAGGGATATGGCTTCTGGATTTTTGAACATGGTTTCGTACTGGTTGTTCTTTCTGTCCAGTGTAATTATGCTTTCTTCCCTGTTTTTAGAGGCAGGACCGGCAGCTGCTGGTTGGACGGTTTATCCGCCGCTTAGTGCACTTCCAATGGCACAACCGGGTTCAGGAATGGGTATGACACTTTGGTTGGTAGCTATGGCCATATTTATAGCATCTTCCCTACTAGGGTCGTTGAACTATATTGTTACCGTGATTAATCTGAGGACCAAGGGAATGTCTATGACTAGACTGCCTTTGACCATTTGGGCATTCTTTGTTACCGCGATTATAGGTGTGGTTTCTTTCCCAGTGCTATTGTCCGCTGCTTTATTGTTAATAATGGATAGAAGCTTTGGTACTTCTTTCTTCTTGTCGGATATTTTTATCCAAGGAGAGGTATTGCATTATCAAGGTGGTTCCCCAGTACTATATGAACATTTATTCTGGTTTTTGGGACACCCTGAGGTGTATATTGTAATCTTACCTGCAATGGGCATGGTATCCGAAATTATGGCGGTTAACGCGCGTAAACCAATTTTTGGATATAGGGCTATGATCGCCTCTATCTTGGCAATTGCATTCTTGTCCACTATTGTTTGGGGGCACCATATGTTTATTTCAGGTATGAATCCTTTCCTAGGTTCTGTGTTTACCTTTACCACATTATTGATTGCCATCCCATCTGCGGTGAAGGCTTTTAACTGGATTACTACCTTGTGGAAAGGTAACCTCCAATTGAACCCTGGAATGCTATTTTCCATTGGGATGGTTTCGACTTTTATTTCCGGTGGATTGACCGGAATTATCCTTGGGGACAGTACCTTGGATATTAATGTGCATGATACGTACTTTGTAATAGCCCACTTCCATTTGGTAATGGGAATATCTGCACTTTATGGATTGTTCGCCGGTGTCTATCACTGGTTCCCAAAGATGTTTGGTAAAATGATGAACAAGAACTTGGGTTATGTGCATTTTTGGATAACTGCTGTATGTTCTTACGGAGTGTTCTTCCCAATGCATTTTGTTGGGATGGCCGGTGTGCCGCGTAGGTATTATGAGAATACGGCGTTTCCAATGTTCGATGACCTAACGGATATTCAGGTATTAATGACAGTGTTCGCACTTATTGCTGCTGGTGCCCAATTAATATTTGCCTTCAATTTTATAAGAAGTATTTTCTACGGAAATAAAGCAGTTCAGAATCCATGGAAAGCAACTAGCTTGGAATGGACAACACCTGTAGAGCATATGCACGGCAACTGGCCCGGAGCAATTCCAGAAGTACACCGTTGGCCATATGACTATAGTAAAACTGATGACAATGGGGAATATATAATTCCCGGACAGGATTACGTTCCTCAAACCATGCCTTTGTACGATGGTGAGGAAGAAATGCAGCATTAACGATTGGAAATAACAAAATTTAAAAGTCCATCCCTAAGATGGACTTTTTTTGTACCTTCCATTTACATATGGGATATCCATGCATCCTTTTGGTGTTGCGGACCATATTAATTAATTGCTAATTTGTGGTGGTGTAATATCAATGGTTATTGCAAATGCTTTTAGGAAAAAGATCTATTATGTATTTTAAATTATTGGAAGTGAGGCACATACTTTTATTTTTTATGTTATTGTTTGGCTGTATGCTCTATTCGCAGCGTACACCTAAGATTAAAGGCAATAGAAATGTGATAGAGGTTAGGGAAACCTTACCTCCTTTTAATGTTATTCAATTGGATAGTGATCTTGATATCAATTTACAGGACGCCTCAACGGGGGAGTATATTATAGAAGCTGATGACAATTTAATAGATATATTAAAATTTAAGGTAGAGAACGAAACGCTGATCATTAGCTCCTATTACAAAGTAACCTCTAAGAAGAAGCTTGATATTACTGTAAACTTTAGTGAATTGTTCGGGATAATAGCCAATGATGGAAATATTGTTGTTAAGAATCGATTTTCTACCGAGTTTCTGGAGGTAAATACCACGGGTTCGGGTAGAGTGGAAATAGATGTGGATGCGGATGCAATGGAGATTACAATGAATGACGATAGTAAGGGTAATTTTAAAGTAGATAGTGATACCTTAAATATCCGCATGGCGGAGAAATCTGATTTAAGATTGTTTGGGGTCATGGAAAACACCGTTTTGTATATGCAACGAAATGCCAAGGCCGATTTGGAAGGTTTTACCAATGTTTTTCAATTGCATTTATTGGACGGTTCCGATCTCAAAGCAAAAAGATTGGAAGCCAATAGTGTTGAAGCAAGGTTGGAAGGTAGCACTTCAGCGGAAGTCTTATCAACGGCAACCGTTGATCTTAATTCACAAGGATCTTCCAAGACCTATGTATTTGGTGATGGCAAAATTAATCTGCTGGAATTTCTTGATACTTCAGAGCTATATCGGCGTAAAAATTAACGACTTATCGGGGCTGTTAAACAATGGTCAGGAATCCCAAAACCATCTACCAAAACCTCTATGTGCGGTCTAAACTCTGTGCTTAACCTCTCTACACGCTGCCGTATGGCCTTGGACTTGGTGCTTCCCAAATAGCCTTGTTCCAGATACCATGAGGCATCTTCCCGGATTTCGGATAAAGCAAATAGGCATCCAATTTTTTGAAAGAGTTCTTGGTTCTTTTTGTCTTCGATTTTTTCTACAAACTGTAAATAGGTATTATAGGCCAATTCGCAGCTGTAAGCTTTTCCCAATGCAATTAAATGAGTTTGTACTTTTAGGAAGGCCTGATATGTAGGGACCCCTTTCTTGATATAGTCCCTAAGGCGCAATGCCGCAGAATAGGTTAATCTTCTTGTCCGATGGTCAAAGGCATGTTTGTGGAATTTAGGATTGTATAAATGCTCCTTATCCACCTTGTTGGCATATATTGGATTAATAGTGACCAATTTGTCGCTGATTTGGGTGCCCAATAGCTTAAATACTGCAGTAAAGCCGGCGCTGTTGAATTCTGAATTAAAATCGGACATAATGCCTTTGGCCGCCAATTGTAAGAGAACTGTGTTATCCCCTTCAAATGTGGTAAATATATCCACATCACCTTTTAAATCCGCTATTCTATTTTCCAAGAGGTAGCCCTTTCCTCCACAAGCTTCACGACATTCCTGAATGGTTTCATTTGCAAACCAGGTTATAATTGCCTTTAGGCCGGCTGCCTGGGTCTCTATCTGTCTTTTATCCGTTATACTGTCGTCACTATAAGTTTTCATTAATGAGTCCAATGTTATCTGATAGACGTAAGCTTTGGCAATTGCGGGAGTAAGTCTAAGTTGGTGGGAGGGGTAGTCCATGATCAAATCCTCTTGGACTTTAACATTATCATTGAACTGCCTTCTTTGTAGCGCATACTTAACGGCAATGGAAAGGGCCATTTTTGCCCCGCTCAAAGCTCCTTTGGCCACACAAATGCGTCCGCCGACCAAGGTGCCGAGCATGGTGAAAAAGCGTTTGTTCGGATTTTTTATTTTGGAATAGTAAGTGCCATCAGGTTTAATGTCTCCGTATTTATTAAGAAGATTCTCCCTTGGTACTGTAACTTGATCAAACCAAATCTTGCCATTGTCAACCCCGTTGAGCCCTAATTTGTAACCATTATCTTCAATTCGCACGCCTGGCATAAGACGATTGTCACTGTCCCTAAGTGGTACCAAAATGGCATGGACTCCGTGATTTTTGCCTTCAACTATCAATTGAGCAAATACCGAGGCCATAGTTCCGTGTAGTGCGTTACCAATATATTCCTTGTTATCGTTCTTTCCAGGAGTGTGAATGGTAATATTGTCCCGTTCCTTGTTGTAGGTGGCCGTTGTTTTTATGCCCCTTACATTGGATCCATGGCCCGTTTCTGTCATGGCGAAACATCCTAGTAATTTGGCCTCCCCAATAGCGCTTAAATAACGTTCATGGTGTTTTTTGGTGCCCAACTTCTGAATACTGCCTCCAAAAAGCCCAAATTGTACGCCAAACTTTACGGTTAAGCTGCCATCCAGAAACATTAGGTTTTCAAAAATAGTGGCATACAAAGGCATATTGCCCTTGCCACCATAAGCTTCGGGATAAGCTAAGGCGCCATACCCTACATTGGCCAAATATTTCACCTGTGAAAGTACTTTTTCCCTAAAATTTTCTTTGTTCTTTATTATTTCCCAAGAGAAAATTGGATGAGCCAAGGTATCCCTAAATTCATCTATTTCACGGTGGAAGATACCTTTGAAAATTTTGTCTATTTCTTTTGGGTCGTAAAAATGGGACGTTTTTTCCAGCTCCACTTCCACCTCGAATAAATGATGATAATGATTGGGCTGTATCCCTAGGTTTATTTCAATGGCCGATAGATTTTCGTTGAATAAATGGGCGGAACCGTTATTTGATATCAATTTCTGGCTAAACGAAGTTAAAGGGTGGTTGTCACTTTCCACCAATTTAAGGCCGGAATGGGCAATGGTACGTTGCCAAGATTTTATTTCAGTATCCAGCGGTGGCTGGGCAGTGTTTAGCCAACTGTTCAAGGTTTTTCGATCTTCTTTGGAAAGGTTCTGGTCATCGTCGATTATCTTTTTTACAACGGCAATCTCGGAAACCGTCAAAAGATCATCGGACCAAATAACAAAGAAGAAAGGTATATACTGAAGAATACTAGGAGGATATGTTGTCTGTATCATACTATGAATTTACATTATTTTTTTTTCAATTTATCCTAGGTACACAGGATTAAGAAATATTTGGGAATCATAATTAATTGGAAGGTGTGCGGCTGTTCTTATATATGTTTTCATTGAAAAACTATTCCAATTTCCATTATCTTTGTTGGAGTATGAATGAGAACCTAGATCCCACGGCCAGTAATTTTTCAAATGAGGAATTCGATATAGAAAGAGCATTGCGCCCAATTTCCTTTGATGATTTTACCGGGCAGGAGCAAGTATTGGAAAACCTGAAGATATTTGTTCAGGCCGCCAATTTAAGGGGCGAAGCCCTAGATCACACCCTATTTCACGGTCCTCCAGGGCTTGGAAAAACTACTTTGGCCCATATCCTGGCCAATGAATTGGGGGTGGGAATTAAAATGACTTCTGGCCCTGTGTTGGATAAACCTGGGGATTTGGCTGGGCTACTGACCAATTTGGACGAAAGGGATGTTTTGTTTATTGATGAGATCCATAGATTGAGTCCTATCGTAGAAGAATATTTGTATTCTGCCATGGAGGATTATAAGATCGATATTATGATAGAATCTGGTCCCAATGCCAGATCGGTACAGATTAATTTAAACCCCTTTACGTTGATCGGTGCTACTACCCGTTCGGGATTATTGACGGCTCCCATGCGGGCCCGATTTGGTATTCAGAGCAGGTTGCAATATTATTCCACGGAACTGCTATCTACCATAGTAGAGCGCAGTGCGGAAATATTAAAGACTCCAATTACCCAACAGGCTGCCATTGAAATAGCGGGTAGAAGTAGGGGTACTCCCAGAATATGCAATGCCCTATTAAGACGGGTCCGAGACTTTGCCCAAATAAAGGGAAATGGAAAGATCGACATAGAAATCTCCCAGTTTGGATTAAAGGCCTTAAATGTGGATGCCCACGGATTGGACGAAATGGACAACAAGATATTGACAACCATTATAGACAAGTTTAAAGGAGGCCCGGTGGGGATAACTACTTTGGCTACTGCCGTTTCTGAAAGCGCTGAAACCATAGAGGAGGTCTATGAGCCATTTTTAATACAGCAGGGTTTTATTATGAGGACCCCGAGAGGCAGAGAGGTTACGGAATTGGCATATAGGCACTTGGGAAGGATCAAGGGGAATGTCCAAGGAGGCTTATTTTAATGTTGCCATCCGGCTAGGGATAGTATCTCAGGTAAAAACCTCTTTTACATGAACAATTTGAAGCTAGTATCAAGATTGCAGGTCTTAAAAAATGCGAGGAGAATCCTAAAAAATCCCTTACCCTTTCATCATGAAAATTTTGAGCAATACGGGGATTGTTTTAAAGTACAATTAAGCACCAAGGAAATAGTCCTTTTTACCAGAAGCCCGGGCCTAATAAAGCATATTCTACAAAAGCAGCATAAGAAGTTTATAAAATCCCCTTTGCAGACCGTAGATTTGGCCAAGTATATTGGTCATGGTATTTTGACCTCCAATGGTGAGCATTGGCGCACACATAGAAGAATGGTGCAGCCGGCTTTTCACAAGAAGAAACTCCATAATTTAATGGGGGTTATGCGGGAAGCTATTCTAATGGAGCTGGAACGAATAAAACCAGGCAAAGTACAGGATGTTTTTCCGCTTATGGGCGATCTTGCCTTTCAGGTTGTAGCCAAATCTCTTTTCAGTAGTTCTGATATAAGGGAGAGAATGTCGCGACTCCAGGATATTACTGAAGCCAATCAGCGCATGTTGATCAAGGAAATGCGCCAACCTTATCTAAAATGGTGGTATAGGCTCAGTGGTGAAATTAATAGGCATTTGCAATTGGCCGGAGAGGGAAAGAAACTCCTTTTGGAAATTATTGAAGAAAGGAGAAGTTCAAGTGTGGAAATCGATGATTTGTTGGATATGCTTCTTAGGGCTCGATATGAAGATGGTTCCCCCATGCCGGATGGCCAATTGCTGGATGAGGTGTTGATTCTTTTTACAGCGGGTCACGAAACTACGGCCAATGCACTTAGTTTTACCTTATTTCTCCTGGCGAAACATCCCCATGTTCAAGAGCAGGTTTATGAGGAAGTTTCCATGATAAATTTTGAAGATGGCAATGTGGATCTTGTGCAGGGTGTAATGCAGCTTCAATTGGTTAAACAATGCTTGGAGGAGGCGTTACGCTTATATCCCCCAGCTTATGTTATTGATAGGATAGCCACGGAAGATGATTTTTTTGAAGGGATTTCGCTTCCAAAGGGCACGCTGGTACTTATGTCCATTTACGAATTGCACCGATATGGCAATTTTTGGGAAAGGCCACTGGAGTTTGAGCCCAGTCGTTTTGGAGGTGCCGATAAAAAGGATTTTGGAGACTATTATTATCCGTTCGGGGCAGGTCCAAGAATGTGCGTAGGCAATAATTTCGCCATGTATGAAATGATCATTGCCATAGCGGAAATGGTAAAGAAATATAAAATATCCAGTACTTTGGAAAACTTGGAGATCAACCCGTTAATTTCCCTTAAACCAAAGAGTGTACCTTTGCTTTTTGCCAAACGATAATTTTTGAACAACACCCATAAACATACCCAGATGATCAAAGCCGAAGCCAAGCGCCTCGGCTTTCTGTCCTGCGGTATCTCAAGGGCAGAATTTTTGGAAGAGGAGGCCCCAAGATTGGAAAAATGGCTCGAGAAAAATATGCATGGGGAAATGGGTTATATGGAAAACCATTTCGACAAGCGCTTGGATCCTACCAAATTGGTTGAAGGTTCAAAATCTGTCATTTCCCTTCTTCTAAATTATTTTCCGGATCAATCCCAAAACGAAAATGCCTATAAAGTCTCAAAATATGCCTATGGTCATGATTACCACCATGTTATTAAATCCAAACTGAAGGAACTACAAGAATTTATTGCCCAAGAAATAGGGGAGGTGCACGGCAGGGCCTTTGTAGATTCCGCCCCCGTCTTGGATAAGGCTTGGGCGGCAAGGAGCGGTCTGGGGTGGATTGGAAAGCACAGTAATCTACTGACCCAACAGGTGGGGTCTTTTTATTTTATTGCCGAACTGATCGTTGATTTGGAATTGGGGTACGACCATAGGGTAACGGATCATTGTGGTACTTGTACCGCCTGTATTGACGCCTGTCCCACGCAAGCCATTGTAGAACCTTATGTGGTAGATGGTAGCAAGTGTATTTCTTACCTTACCATAGAATTAAAGAATGAAATCCCTTCAGAATTCAATGGAAAAATGGATGATTGGATGTTTGGCTGTGATGTGTGCCAGGATGTATGCCCTTGGAACCGCTTCTCCAAATCCCACCGTGAACCTTTATTCAATCCCAATCCCGAATTATTATCCATGACAAAAAAGGACTGGGAGGAAATAACGGAAGATGTTTTTAAGAAGGTGTTTCAAAAATCGGCCGTAAAACGCACTAAGTTTTCCGGATTAAAAAGAAATATCGAATTTCTGAAGTAGGGCATAAGTAAAATTAATACTGGATCAATATCGCTATGCGAAATTATTCCTCTTCTTGGTAGAGCGTGTCCGGCCTTTTGCGGAGGTTAGGGGAGGCCAACCCCTTGATATGGTTGCTAACTTTATATGAATTGGGGGAAGGTTTTAAATGGTTGGTCATTAGCGTTGGGGAATTTGAAAATTGTTTTTCCGCACCACTTTTAAAACTATGAGAGATTACCTTTTTAAATCCTATTTTTTTAAAGAATACTGTTAACTTTGCTATTCTAAACAACATTATATGAGCAAGCAAAAGACTAGAAGGGAAGCATTGGTTTATCATGCCAAACCACAACCTGGGAAAATAAAAATAGTTCCTACCAAACCTTATGCAACCCAAAGGGACTTAGGTCTTGCCTATTCGCCCGGCGTTGCCGAGCCCTGTCTTGAAATTGCGAAAAACAAGGATAATGTTTACAAATACACTGCCAAAGGAAATATAGTGGCCGTTATATCCAATGGTACTGCGGTTCTAGGGTTAGGTGATATTGGCCCCGAAGCTTCAAAGCCGGTGATGGAAGGGAAGTGCCTGTTGTTTAAGATTTTCGCCGATATAGATGGAATAGATATTGAATTGGATACCACCGATGTTGAAAAATTCATAGAGACCGTAAAGATAATAGCCCCAACTTTTGGAGGAATAAATTTAGAGGATATAAAGGCTCCAGAAGCTTTTGAAATTGAAAGACGTTTAAAGGAAGAACTGGATATTCCCGTGATGCACGACGATCAACACGGAACGGCCATAATCTCGGCCGCAGCGCTACTGAACGCATTGGTGCTAACGGATAAAAAAATAAGTGATGCCCGCATTGTAGTCAGTGGAGCAGGGGCAGCCGCCGTTTCCTGTACCCGTTTGTACAAAGCCTTTGGGGCGTTGGACAAAAATATAGTAATGTTGGATAGCAAAGGGGTTATCCGCTCTGACCGGGATAATCTGACTTCGGAGAAATTGGAGTTTGCCACGGATAGAAAAATCGATACTTTGGAGGAAGCCATGAAAGACGCTGATGTTTTTATTGGGCTTTCGATAAAAGATATCGTTTCCGCAGAAATGTTATTATCCATGGCTAAAGACCCCATAGTGTTTGCTATGGCCAATCCGGATCCTGAAATAGATTATAATCTGGCCATAAAGACTAGAAAGGACATCATTATGGCCACAGGAAGGTCTGACCATCCTAATCAGGTGAACAATGTTTTGGGATTTCCTTTTATTTTCAGGGGGGCTTTGGATGTTAGGGCCACTAAGATAAATGAAGCTATGAAAATGGCTGCGGTAAAGGCTTTGGCCGAACTTACCAAAGAGCCTGTTCCGGAACAGGTAAATATCGCGTATGGACAAACAAGGTTGACCTTTGGAAGGGATTATATTATTCCAAAACCATTTGATCCCAGATTGATTTCAGAAATTCCACCAGCTGTGGCAAAGGCGGCCATGGAAAGCGGGGTGGCCAAAATGCCCATCGATGATTGGGACAAATATAGGGAGGAATTATTGCAGCGTTCCGGGAACGATAACAAAATAGTCCGTTTGCTCCACGACCGTGCCAGAATGAACCCTAAAAAAATTGTTTTTGCGGAGGCAGATCACTTGGATGTCCTCAAGGCGGCTCAAATTGCCTACGAAGAAGGATTGGCGACGCCAATTTTATTGGGAAATAAGGTGGTTATTGCGGAATTGATGAAGGAGCTCGAATTTGATGCGGATATTCTAGTTATAGACTCCCATGCCGATGAAACCAACGAAAAGAGAAATCAATATGCAGCCAAGTATTTTGAAAATAGACAACGCAGTGGCGTAAGTCTGTTTGGGGCCCGTGCAAAGATGAAGGAACGCAATTATTTTGCGGCAATGATGGTGTTGGAAGGAGATGCGGACGGAATGATTTCCGGATATTCCAGAGCATACCCTACGGTGGTAAAACCAGTGTTCGAGGTAATAGGAAGGGCTGCCAACGTTAAGAAAGTGTCTACCGTAAACATTATGATTACCGAAAGGGGACCATTGTTTTTAGCTGATACTTCCATTAACATAGATCCCAGTGCAGAGGAAATAGCAGAAATCGCCAGGATGACGGCCAATGTTGCTACCACCTTTGGTTTTAACCCTGTTATGGCGCTATTGTCCTATGCCAATTTTGGGTCTTCAACACATCCCCGTGCTACCAAAGTAAAGGAGGCTGTAAAAATATTGCACGCCAACAATCCCGAATTGGTAGTCGATGGAGAAATTCAAATCGATTTTGCATTGAATAAGGAATTGCACGACGGCAAATTCCCCTTTTCCAAATTATCTGGTAAAAAAGTAAACACCCTTATTTTTCCAAATTTGGAATCCGCAAACATTACCTATAAGTTGCTGAAGGAATTAAACCAAGCAGATTCTATAGGTCCTATCATGGTAGGTTTAAGACGTTCCGTACATATTCTCCAATTGGGGGCCAGTGTTGATGAGATGGTCAATATGACTGCAGTGGCGGTTATCGATGCCCAAGAAAGGGAGAAGAGAAAATTGTCCAAAACACGAAAATAAAACAGTTTAAATAAATTCATGTTTCAAGATCGTCTGGAACTTGAAACATGAAATCAGCTATAGCCAATGATTACCCATTTAAAAGGAAAACTTGTTGAAAAGAATCCCACTTATATTGTTATCGAATGTGCTGGAGTGGGGTATTTTGTGAATATTTCGTTGCACACTTTTTCAAAGATCGGGGATTCGGAAAGCATACAACTTTACACCCATCTTCAAGTAAAGGAAGATTCTCATACCTTGTTCGGTTTCTCCGAAAAGTCCGAGAGGGAAATATTTAGATTACTGTTATCCGTTTCAGGAATAGGATCCAGTACGGCAAGAACTATGTTGTCCTCTTTGTCCCCTGGCCAAATCAGGGACGCAATTGCCACTGGAGATGTGCCTACTATCCAAGGAATCAAGGGCATCGGTGCCAAAACGGCGCAACGGGTAATTTTGGACCTCAAGGATAAGGTTTTAAAAGTCTATGATATTGATGAACTTTCCGCCCCATCAAACAATACAAATAAAGATGAAGCGTTATCTGCATTAGAGGTTCTTGGTTTTGTCCGCAAACAGGCTGAAAAGGTTGTGGACAAAGTAGTTGGCCAAGACCCCGGACTAAGCGTAGAGGACATTATAAAATTTGCGCTTAAAAATTTATAACAAGTTTGAAAAAAGGGGCAAAAATTTATCTTAAATCATCATTTAAGCTTACTATCCTACTACTTATTTTCTTGGGCGCAACGGTAACTTCCTTTGGGCAGGAAATAGAGGGGGAAGATGCAATTGAGCAGGAAGTAGACTCAGTGAAAACTGGTGTTGCTCTGGGGAAACTGAAAATGGAAAACCCGGACAGCATTGTCTCAAAATATACTTATGACCCCAATCTGGATAGATATATCTATACGGTTAGTGTAGGGGATTTTGATATCAATTATCCAATTATCCTTACCCCGGCCCAATACTTGGAGCTTGTTCGCCGAGAAGGCATAAAGTCCTACTTTAAGGAAAAAATAGATGCCTTTTCTGGCAAAAAGGCGGGTAGTGAGGCCGCTCGAAAAAATTTACTTCCCAATTTTTATGTAAATAATAGCTTTTTTGAAAGTGTTTTTGGAGGTAATACCATTGAGGTAATACCACAGGGATCTGTGGCCATGGATTTAGGGGTTATTTGGCAAAAAAACGATAACCCTTCCCTTTCACCACGAAACCGGACCAATCTTTCTTTTGATTTTGACCAGCGGATAAGCCTGAGTATGTTGGGTAAAATAGGGGAGCGTCTGCAGGTAACAGCGAATTATGATACGGAGGCTACCTTTGATTTCCAGAATTTGGTTAAACTGGATTATACGCCTTCCGAGGATGATATTCTTCAAAAGATTGAAGTGGGTAATGTTAGTATGCCACTCAATAGTTCCTTGATTACTGGGGCACAGAGCCTTTTTGGGGTAAAAACCGAATTACAATTCGGGAAGACCAGGGTTACGGCCGTATTTTCGGAACAAAGGTCCCAGAGCAATACAGTGGTGGCACAGGGGGGTGGAACGGTAAACGACTTTGAGCTCAGGGCCCAGGATTACGATGCTGACAAACACTTTTTTCTGGCGCATTATTTTAGGGATAATTACGATGCTGCCCTTGTTAACTATCCTTATATAAGGAGTCAGGTCCAAATTACCAGGCTGGAAGTCTGGATAACCAATAGAAGCCAACAAACGGTGAATATTAGAAATGTTGTTGCTATTCAGGATCTGGGGGAGGCGCAACCGGGAAAAACTAGAATAGGGCAAAACAACGGGGATCCTGCCGGATTCTTTAACAGTTCTGCTGCCGGTAATCTACCTAGAAATGCTGCCAACGATTTTGATCCCCTCCAAATAGGATCGGGAGGTGCCCTAACAAGTAATATTCGTGATATAGCTACCGTGCAAACAGGTTTTAATGTACCTGGATACACCGTAAATCAAGGGTTTGATTATGCTATTTTAGAGAATGCTAGAAAACTGGAGCAGGGAAGGGATTTTAGTTTTAATTCACAATTGGGCTATATATCCTTAAACCAAAGATTGAGCAATGATGAAGTCTTAGGGGTTGCCTTTCAATATACCTTCAACGGGGAGGTTTATCAGGTGGGGGAGTTCGCCAATGGCGGTGTAGATGCTACTACAGTGTCACCCGGAGCGGAAATACCGGTAAATAACAATACACTGATTCTTAAGTTATTAAAGAGTAATATTACCAATGTGGTAGATCCTATATGGGATCTGATGATGAAGAATATTTACGCTACGGGAGCATATCAATTAAGTCAGGAGGACTTTAAGTTGAATATTTTGTATGCGGAAACCACTCCTAGAAATTATATTACACCAGCGGAATCAGGGGTTGGTTCGGGATGGCCAACGACCCCCAAGCCATTGGAAGATAGGATATTGTTGGATGTGTTTAATCTGGATAGGTTAAACGCATATAATGATCTTCAAAGCGGAGGGGATGGTTTTTTTGATTATGTGGAAGGTATTACCATAGACTCTCAAACGGGGAGCATTATATTTACCAAAGTTGAACCTTTTGGAGAATACTTATTTAATCTTCTGGGTGGAGGCACCTATGATGTGGATAATGATCAAGGTTACAATGTTAACCAACAGAAGTATGTCTTTCGGAATATGTACGCACTTCCTACAGCGGCTGCGCAACAAGATGCGGATAAGAATAGGTTTATACTAAAAGGAACCTATAAATCACAAGGCACCAATGGGATTCCTATTGGAGCATTTAATGTTCCACAAGGATCGGTAAGGGTAACGGCCGGGGGTAGACAGCTGCAGGAAGGCATTGATTATACCGTAAATTACCAGTCTGGTACAGTGCAGATTTTGGATCCAAGTTTGGAGGCATCCAATACACCTATCAATATTTCGGTGGAGAACAATGCAGTCTTTGGACAGCAGACCAGACGTTTTACAGGTGTAAATGTGGAGCATCAGTTTAATGAGAATTTTGTGCTGGGAGGTACTTTGCTGAACCTGAATGAAAAACCTTTGACACAGAAATCCAATTATGGAATAGAGCCGGTAAACAATACGATATTTGGATTGAACAGTAATTTTTCGACGGAAGTTCCATTTTTGACCAGGTTGGTGAATAAATTACCAAATATAGATACGGATGTACCTTCCAATTTGTCCGTTCGTGGCGAAGTTGCCTTTTTAAGTCCTAGTTCACCCAAGAATGCCGATTTCGAAGGGGAAACCACAACTTATTTGGACGATTTTGAGGGGGCGCAATCGCTCGTTGATATCCGTTCCTTTCTTGGTTGGTCCATGGCTAGTCCGCCAGTGGAATTTGCTACTGCGGCCAATAGCGTGGAGTCTGGATATGGAAGGGCAAAAATGGCTTGGTATACCGTGGATCCCATATTTTATTCCAATCAGCGGCCTACGGCCTTGAGCGATGATGATATTTCAACAAACGAGACTAGAAGAATTTATATACAGGATGTTTTTAATCAGGATGTGGCCCAAGGGCAGACTTTGGCCCAAAATACTTTGGATATAGCGTATTACCCGGAAATGAAAGGTCCGTACAACGCAAATCCTAATTTTGCTACAGAGCAGCCCCAAGATAAATGGGCGGGAATAATGAGATCGTTGAGCAGTACCAATTTTGAGCAGTCCAATGTGGAATACGTCCAATTTTGGGTGTTGGATCCTTATGTGGATGGCATTGCAACAAGTGCCGGGGATTTGGTGATCAACCTTGGAAATATTTCCGAGGATATTCTCCCCGATGGAAGGAAGCAATATGAAAATGGGTTGCCTATAGATCCGGTTTCCAATGATCTTACCTATAAGACATCTTGGGGTAAGGTTCCAGCAACCCAATCCCTAGTGTATGCCTTTGATGCGGATCAGAATAATAGAGGGTTGCAGGATATAGGTTTTGACGGTTTAACCGATGCAGAGGAGGCTACCTATACTTTTGAGGGGGGGATCACTTATAATGGTCCAGCGGAAGACCCAGCACAGGATAATTATGAGTACTTCCTGAACAGGGAAGGTAGTATTTTGGAAAGATATCTAAATTATAATAACCCTGATGGTAACTCCCCAGTACAATTGAGCAATTCCGATAGGGGGTCCACTACCTTGCCAGATGTAGAGGATATAGATAGGGATGGTACCATGAATACGGTTAATAGTTATTACGAGTACCGTATTAATATTAAACCAGGGACCACTATCAATGATAAGTATGTAACAGATATTAAGGAGGGGGTTACCAGGTCCTTGCCCAATGGCAATACCTTGAACGAGCGTTGGATCCAGTACAAGATTCCTTTGTCCGATTTTACCGATGCGGTTGGTGGGATAAGCGACTTTAGGTCCATAAGCTTTATGCGGATGTACCTAACGGGATTTTCAAGTGATGTGGTATTGCGTTTTGCTACCTTGGATCTAGTGCGTGGAGATTGGCGTACCTATGCCAAATCTTTGCAACCGGAGGTAGACGGGGATCCTACCGATGATGGTACCTTGGTGGATGTTAATGCCGTAAATGTTGAGGAAAATGCAGCCCGAACCCCAATACCTTATGTTTTGCCTCCAGGGGTAATACGTGAAAGGCTTAACAATAACAATACTATAATTAGGCAAAACGAACAGTCGTTGTCATTTGTGGTAGAAAACTTGGAATCTCAGGATTCCAGAGGTGTATTCAAAAATTTGGATATTGACGTAAGGCAATATAAACGTTTGAAAATGTTTATGCACGCCGAGGAGATTGTAGCCTCTGATTATGCCGATGACGAGACACCCTTGGTTGGGTTCATAAGGATCGGTTCGGATTTTACCCAGAATTTCTATCAGATAGAGTTGCCCTTGCAGTTAACGCCCCACGGCGCAAGTTCGGAAAGTGAAATTTGGCCAGACGTAAATGAACTGGACCTGTCATTGGATGATCTGTCCAAGGTAAAATCTACCGGAATCGCAGCCCAAACCCTGAGTACCATAAATTACTATGAAATAGATAATGGTGAAGTGGTCCAGGTAAATGAATTTGATCCAAGAACATTGGGCAAATTGCGTATTGGTATACGTGGAAATCCCTCTTTGGGAGGTATCCGTAGTATGATGGTAGGGATTAAGAACGATGATAACCTTCCGGCCAGGGGAGAGGTTTGGTTTAATGAACTTCGTCTTTCCGGATTGGACAATAACGGGGGATGGGCTGCAATTGCCGCCATGGATATGAATATGGCAGATTTTGCAAATGTGTCCGCTACGGGTAGCAAAAGTACCTCCGGATTCGGGGCCATTGATCAAATGCCCAATGAACGGGCACGCGAGGATGCTATTTCCTACGATGTGGTCACCAATGTGAATATTGGTCAATTGTTCCCAAAAAAATGGGGCTTGCAACTACCTTTCAATTACGGTATCTCCGAGCAGATGATTACTCCGGAATTTGATCCTGTCTATGATGATCTAAAATTGGAAGACCGTATAGCGGCTGCCGAAACACCGGAAGATGCCGAGGCAATTAGACAACAAGGAGAAGATTATACCAAGAGGACAAGTATAAATTTTATTGGGGTAAGAAAGGACAGGAGCGAGGAAGCCGAGGCCAATTTTTATGATATTGAAAATTTCACCTTTAATTATTCCTACAACGAAGTGAACCACAGGGATTTTGAGATCGATGAGCTAACGGATCAGAATGTGGTAACGGGCTTTGTCTATAACCATAATTTTAAACCAGTTCCGGTTGAACCTTTTGCCAAGAAGGATTCCTTGTTCACTGGGAAATATTGGAAATGGTTGAAAGATTTGAATTTAAATGTTTTGCCCGCCAGCGTTTCGCTTCAATCCAATATCAACCGATCTTTTAATCAACAAAAGTTCAGGGATGTTTTTGAACCTGGGGTTGAAAAGTTGGATCTGCCATTTCTACAACAAAGAAATTATCTTTTCAATTGGCAGTACGCTATCAATTATAGCCTAACAAAATCGTTGCGCTTAAATCTTACCGCTTCCAACAATAATATTGTTAGGAATTATTTTTCCGAAGACGGAAATCCGGATTCGGAAATCAATCAGGCCCTAGGGTTATGGGACGGATTTTTCGATATAGGGGAACCCAACAGGCATTCACAAGAAATGCAATTGAATTACGAATTGCCCTTAAGTAAAATTCCTGCTTTCGATTTTATTAATGCCCAATATACCTATACCAGTAATTTTGACTGGCAAAGGGGAGGGGATGCCTTACGTGAAGTGGCCGGCGAGGATATAAATACGGTACAGAATGCCAGTACGCATAATTTAACGGCATCTTTGACCATGCAAAAATTCTATGATTTCCTTGGTTTGGGCAGAAAAGATACCAAAGGGGCCGTTGCTAAACCGCTGCGTTTGGATAAAGCGGGCAATCCGGCATCGAATGATAATAATGATCTTAAAAAGTCGTCCAATGCAGGGTATAATGCTTTTATAGATGTGCTTACCATGGTGAAACGTGTAAATGTTACCTATAGCCAAAATAATGGTAAGGTACTACCGGGGTATACCAAGTCTGTTGGTTTCATTGGTACGGCAAAACCGACCATAGGCTTTGTTTTCGGTAGTCAGGCCGATGTTAGGTTTGAGGCGGCAAGAAACGGATGGCTGACTACATTCCCGGAATTTAATCAGCAATATATAGAGAATACCAACAGACAGTTGAATATAACCGCAACGGCACAACCCACAAGGGATTTAACAATAGACCTTGTGGCGGATAGGCAAATGTCCGAAAGTTATCAAGAGACTTTTAATGTGGAGGACTTGGGCGACAGCGCATTTGAATATGTGAACCTTTTGGGGAATAACTATGGCAACTTTAGTATTTCTACTTTAATGATAGGTACCGTCTTCAGTCAAGGGGATGAATTTAATTCGGACAATTTTGAAACCTTCAAGGAAAATAGGATTACGATAGCCAACAGGATTGTTTCAGAAAGAAACCAGGATACCGGGGAGGTGGATGCTGACGGTTTTCCGGAAAGATATGGTAAGACAAGCCAGGATGTTTTGCTACCTGCTTTTTTTGCTGCTTATACCGGTAAGGACCCCAATAAAGTAAGTTTGGATGCTTTTAGAAGTATTCCGATTCCCAATTGGAACATTAAATATACCGGATTAATGCGCAATCCTTGGTTTAAGAAAAAATTCAAGCGTTTTTCCCTAAGCCATGGATATAGATCTGCCTATAGTATAAATTCTTTTCAGACCAATTTAACGCGTACCCAATTGATTAATGAGGGGATGGAGCCAATAAATACGGAAACACAAGATTTTTTACCTGTCAATATTATGAACAATGTGGTGCTAACGGATCAGTTCAACCCGTTGGTGAGGGTAGATTTTGAAATGCAAAACTCCCTTAGTGTTCTTGCGGAAATTAGAACGGATAGGGCATTATCCTTAAGTTTTGACAATAGTTTAATGACGGAGATCACTGGTAAGGAATATACGGTGGGGCTCGGGTATCGTTTTAAGGATGTTAAATTTGTGACCAATATAGGAGGTGAACAACAGCGTTTAAAAGGGGATTTGAATCTTAAGGCGGATGTAACCCTACGGGATAATATTACCATTATAAGGAACTTGGATATAGATAACAATCAAATTACTTCCGGACAAAATTTAATGTCCGTTAAATTCGTTGCCGACTATGCCTTGAGCAAAAATCTAAATGCCCTGTTTTTTTATGATCATTCCTTTTCAAAATTTGCAGTGTCCACGGCTTTCCCACAAACTTCTATAAATACAGGATTTACCTTGAGATATAATTTTGGGAACTAGCCCAAATAAGAAAGGATTGGGCTTAAAGGAATTTAATTTCCAAGTAGGCCAAAAACTTTAAATGAGTTTTTTGATTAACAGGAGATATTCTTTTACATTTGTTTTCTTAACAAATTTAGATAATGAATATACCGTCAGAATTAAAATACACTAAAGACCACGAATGGGTCAGGGTAGAGGGTGATACCGCTATAGTGGGAATTACTGATTTTGCCCAAGGGGAACTAGGGGATATCGTTTACGTTGAAGTGGAGACCTTGGACGAAACCTTGGACAAGGATGAAGTTTTTGGAACGGTTGAGGCCGTAAAGACAGTTTCCGATCTTTTTCTTCCAATCAGTGGGGAAATAATAGCTTTCAATGAATCACTTGAGGATGAGCCCGAAAAAGTTAATACCGATCCTTACGGTGATGGTTGGATCATTAAAGTCAAAATAAGTGATTCGTCGGAAATAGAGAGCTTACTTAGTGACGCGGATTACAAAGAGCTTGTGGGTGCTTAAGAAATATTTTTTTACAATCTTGTTTATAGGCTGGGTGGTGTTCATAACAACGCTCAGCTTATTTTCTTTTGAGGAAGAGAGTATACCTTCTATAGATATTCCGCATTTGGACAAGCTTGTACATTTTACTTTCTATTTTGGATTTACGGCATTGGGTTGTTTGTCCTTTAGGGAAATTGGTCGTAGAAATACCCCGTTGAAGAACGTTATTGTGAAAATAATTCTTTATGCTATTGTTTATGGTATAATTATTGAAGTGTTACAAGGAGTGGCCACAAGAGATAGAGAACCCGATTTGCTAGATGTTTTGGCAAATAGTTTGGGGGCATTGTGCGGGAGTTTTGCGGTAAAATACATTTTCTCTGGAAAAACTCCTTTAAAGTGGATGAAATAGTATTTTTTTTGAGTAATTTGGGGTGTAATCCAAACGGAGTTGTGCAACCTTCTGGTTCTTAGTCAAATGGATATTTGGTATGTGGATTCTGGGAATTGCTCACGATCAAAGCCTTTGGCTACTAATAAAAGGATGCTTTGGAATCCAATTGCCTGTTTGAATTTATTTGTATTTTTTTTAACAAAAAGTTTTAAACAGATAAAATAAATATATAAATTAGCGAACATTAAAAATTAAGAATTATGGAACTTAAAAAGAATCCTAAAGCAGATTTAACTAGAAATAGCGGGCTTTATTTCGTTATTGGTCTTGTTCTGGTTATGGCATTGACGTATATAGCTTTTGAATGGAAGACCTATGACGACGAGAACAATTTTGATTACACTATGAATGTGGAGGATACTTTGGACGAAGAAGTTCCTATGACCGAACAAATTAAAACGCCGCCACCACCGCCGCCACCAGCTGCGCCAGAGATTATTGAGGTAGTTGAGGATGAGGAAGAAGTGGAAGAGACTGTTATAGAATCTACTGAAACCAGTCAAGAGGAAGAGGTAATAGAAGTAGCCGATGTTGAGGTGGAAGAGGTAGAGGAAGATTTAGATATACCTTTTGCGGTTATCGAGGATGTTCCTATTTTCCCTGGCTGTGAGAATGAGCCAAAAAGCAAATTAAGGGATTGTTTTAACTCCATGATGCAGAAGCATATTGGAAAGAACTTCCGCTATCCAGAAATTGCCCAAGAAATGGGGGTTCAAGGACGTGTTAACGTAATGTTCGTTATCCAAAAAGATGGAAGCATCGGGAACGTAAGGATGAGAGGTCCGGATAAAAATTTGGAGGAAGAAGCGGCAAGGATTATTAGTAAATTGCCAAAAATGACTCCAGGGAAGCAAAGAGGTAGAGCAGTTCGTGTACCGTTTAGTATTCCAATTACATTCAAGCTACAATAGTTTAAGTTCATAATATATATAAAATCCCGAGCGAAGGCTCGGGATTTTTTTTGCTCTAGAAAGTTTTAGGGACACCTATTTCATCAAATGGAATAGTGTCTGTCCTTGATTTGTGGTGAAGAAATAGACTTCTCTGGTGGTTAATGGATATAAACATGTTTATTTGGTTGCAAAAAATTCTAATGAGCTGTATCTTTGCAAACCATTTAAAAAAGGTAAATGAAAACAGCGGTCAGTTCAGTAAAAAATACCTCAATAGCGGTATATTTTGCTGACTTTAAAGAAATTACCAAAGCCCGGCTTGCTGTAAGTGTGGTCTTTTCTTCCATAGCGGGGTATTTTCTGGGTGCCGTGGAAATTAATTTTTCGTCGGTACTACTTTTGGCTTTTGGAGGCTATTGTATGGTGGGGGCTTCCAATGCCTATAATCAAGTTATAGAAAAAGACTTGGATGCTCTAATGAGTAGAACCAAGAACAGGCCTATACCAGCGGGCAGAATGTCCGTAAGCATAGCTATGACCATTGCCGTTATAATGACAATCTTGGGAATCGTAGCCTTGTATTTTTTGAACCCCAAGACTGCCATGTTCGGCGCCATCTCCATTTTTTTGTACACAAGCGTCTATACGCCCTTAAAGACCAAAACGCCTTTGGCTGTCTTTGTAGGTGCCTTCCCAGGTGCTATTCCGTTTATGCTGGGATGGGTGGCCGCTACCGATAATTTTGGGATAGAGCCCGGTACCTTGTTTATGATACAGTTCTTTTGGCAGTTTCCACATTTCTGGGCCTTAGGTTGGATGTTGGACGAGGACTATAAGAAAGGTGGTTTTAAAATGCTTCCTACCGGAAAAAAAGATAAGGGTACAGCACTGCAAATAATTATGTATACAGTTTGGATGATGATTATTTCGGTCATTCCGGTTTTTGGTTTTACCGGAAGGTTGCAATTATCCGTGGTGGCGGCAATAATCGTTTTTTTAATGGGGACGGTAATGTTGTTCTTTGCCTTTCGCTTATATGAAAAAAGAGATAATGTTTCCGCTAGAAAATTAATGCTGGCAAGTGTAAGTTATATAACACTAATGCAGCTGGTGTATGTAATAGATAAATTTATTTAATAAGGATGGACTTAACGCAGGGTACGGGAAAGGAAAAAAATGCAAGGGCAAAGAAAATGATGCTCTGGTTTGGAATTGTCAGCTTGCTTATGGGATTTGCTGGTTGGACCAGTGCCTATATCGTTAGTAGCTCTAGGGAAGATTGGATCAAGGACTTGGCTTTGCCATCATCGTTTCTGTTTAGTACCATGGTTATCATTGTTAGTAGTATAACTTATATTATGGCCAAAAAGGCCATAAAACATGATAAGGTTAGGCAATGTACCAATTGGTTGTTGTTGACCTTGGGCTTGGGTATTGCATTTGTAGTATTACAATTTAACGGATTTTCTCAGATGGTGGCCAATGGGTACTATTTTACGGGACCTACTAGCAATATTAAAATGTCCTATGTTTTTTTGATAGCTGCAGTACATATTGTACACGTCGTTGCCGGTATCATTTCCCTTTTGGTGGTTATTGCCAATCACTTGCGCAATAAGTATTCCTCCAAGGAAATGCTCGGGTTGGAATTGGGAGCTACTTTTTGGCATTTTTTGGATATTCTTTGGGTTTATTTAATTCTATTCATGTATTTCGTAAACTAAAATCGGGGTTATTTCTTTGGTAATTAGAAGGTAATATTGGAGGGCTTATTTAGAATGGGTTTTTTTTGCCATTTTTAAAAGGCAAAAATTTTGTTTAGCCGAAAAAAATGTAAATTTGTGAAAATTTTATTAACGCTATAATTTTTATATGGATTCTACGGTTACTACGGGTACAGAAGAAAATGTCTGGGGTGGAGGAAATCAACCTCTAGGCGCTAGTTACGGAAAGTTGATGATGTGGTTTTTTCTTGTCTCCGATGCTTTGACGTTTTCTGGCTTCCTTGCTGCATATGGTTTTTCAAGATTTAAGTTTATAGAAACTTGGCCAATTGCCGATGAGGTTTTTACCCACGTTCCGTTTTTTCACGGGAATTATCCTATGTACTATGTGGCATTCATGACCTTCATTTTAATTATGTCTTCTGTAACCATGGTGTTGGCTGTTGATGCAGGGCATAAATTACAAAAGACTAAGGTGATCTGGTATATGTTCCTTACTATCATTGGTGGGGCTATATTCGTAGGCTCGCAAGCTTGGGAATGGGCTACCTTTATAAAAGGTGATTTTGGAGCTTTGGAAACCAAAGGTGGTAGAGTATTACAATTTGTGAGTGCCGATTCGGGAGAACGTCTGGCCTTAAGGGATTTTGCCGAAACCCTGCAGGAAGAAAGAGTAGATCATGAAAAGAAGAACGGAATTTGGTACTACCAAGGAGATGCACTGCCCAGTTACTCCTTGAATGAGGTAGTTGCAGGGGTAAAGTCCGATCCCAATGTTCTAATTCGCACGGAATTAGTAAATGAGGATGGCCATAAAACAGTTTTGACAAGGGATGAAACTTTGAAAAAATTAAATGATGCCACACTTGTGGTGGAAGGTGCCAACCTAGTGAGGAATGAGTACGGGAGTAGGTTGTTTGCCGATTTCTTTTTCTTTATCACAGGTTTTCACGGATTTCACGTATTTTCTGGCGTTATAATAAATGTGATCATCTTTTTTAATGTTATTCTTGGTACCTATGAGAGAAGGGGGCATTATGAGATGGTGGAAAAAGTTGGGTTGTACTGGCACTTTGTGGATTTGGTATGGGTATTTGTATTTACCTTCTTCTACTTGGTATAGTACTTTGAAATAATTTTTATCCTTAAAAGAATACATTAAAAAAATATAATTAGAAATGGCACACGAACATAAACTCGAAATCTTTAGAGGTCTGTTGAAATTTAAATCCAACACCCAAAAAATATGGGGCGTACTAACATTCCTTACTCTGGTAACAATAGTTGAAGTGGCATTGGGGATCTTAAAGCCAGCTTCATTGACCCATTCCTATTTTTTGGGAATGAAAGTCTTGAACTGGATCTTCATCATTTTAACCTTGGTAAAGGCCTATTATATTGCTTGGGATTTTATGCACCTTAGGGATGAGAAGAGTTCTTTGAGAAGGGCTATTGTATGGACCCCGATATTCCTTGTAGCCTATCTAATCTTTATTCTCCTTTTTGAAGCAGATTATATCTACAATGTGTATAAAGACGGTTTTGTTAAATGGAATTTCTAACGAATAATTAACAGCTTAAAAAGACGGTTTAACAACCGTCTTTTTTATTTTTGTACTTGTTCGGTTTGTACTGATTTTATAAGGGGCAATTTTCTTTTACGCCCTAAGGGCAATGTAGGGACTAATATACATTTGATGAAGAAAACATTAGTACTGGTTACTTTATTTATCCTACCTATAGTGATATATCTTTTTTTTGCTACGGGCATAACAAACTTCGGAAAATTGGCATCTTTGACGGAGAACGTGCCGGAATTGGATTTTGCCCCGAAAAATATTTCCTTGGAAGGTAAGATTACGGTTTTGGGATTTCTTGGGAAGGATGTGGAAAGTAAAAAGGGAAATGCCTTTAACTTGAACCAGAAAATATACAAGCGTTTTAAAGAGTTTGATGATTTTCAATTTGTCATGGTCATGCCCAAAGGTACGGAGCAGGCCGTAGATGAATTGAAAAAGGAGTTGGAGCAATTGGCGGATGTTGACAAATGGAGATTTGTATTTGGGGATGAAAAGGAGATTAAAGCAATGTTCAACGGTCTTGAGACAAACTTAAGTTTGGATAAGGATTATAGTACTTCCTATGTCTTTATTATAGATAAAAAAAGAGTTCTTAGGGGAAGGCAGGATGATGGGGATGAAGGCGTTAAATATGGATTTGATACTTCTTCTGTGGCGGATTTGAACAACAAGATGGAGGATGATGTGAAGATTATATTGGCCGAATATCGTATGGCCTTAAAAAAGAATAATGCAAAAGAATAAATACTCTTATGTATGGGTTTCATTGTTGATCTTGGTTTTTGGAATCATTTTTGTTCCAAAAATTGTTGATCGGGTGAAAGGTGGTTCTGTGGTCCAAAATGACAGGTTAAACCTAAAGAGCGCCAATGACAGGCTGGCATATGTAGAAATGAACGGAGAAAGGCGCAAAGTGCCTCCCTTTGCCTTGGTGAATCAAGATAGTCTGTTGATTACGAATGATGACTATAAAGGTAAGGTTTATCTGGTGGAGTTCTTTTTTACGACCTGCCCCACTATTTGCCCAATAATGAACAAAAATTTAGTTCAGATTCAAAATGAATTTAAAGATTTTGAAAATTTTGGGGTGGCTTCTTTTACCATCAATCCCGAATACGACACACCGGTTGTATTAAAGGAATATGCCGAGGATTATGGGATAACCAACATGGACTGGCATTTGTTAACGGGGAATCTAAACGATATTTATACTTTGGCCAATTCTGGATTTAGTATTTTTGCGGCTGAAGTTCCAGATGCGGAAGGCGGGTTTGAACATTCGGGCCTTTTTGCATTGGTAGACAAAAATGGTTACATACGTTCCAGGGTAGACAAGTTTGGAAATCCAATTGTATACTACAGAGGGGCTATTTCGGAACAGGAAGGGGAAAATGATCATGGGGAAGAGGAGCAAATATCAATACTGAAAGAGGATATTAAAAAATTATTGAAGGAATAATGGATGCAATTGCTTTGAAGGAAAAAAAATTCAATAAATTAATCAACTTGGTTTCTATTTTGATACCCATAGTTGTGGCCATTCTTTTTGGAGTAAAATTGCCTAACGTGGAGCCTTTGGGTTTTTTACCGCCTATTTATGCCTCTGTAAATGGGTTGACTGCAATTTTGTTGGTTGTTGCTGTTATTGCGGTTAAAAATGGGAAGTTGGAGCTGCATCAAAAACTTATGACCAGCTGCATTTTATTGTCATTGGCATTTCTAGTAATGTATGTGGCGTATCATATGACCTCGGATTCTACCTCGTTTGGAGGGGAGGGAATTGTGAGATATATCTATTTCTTTATTTTGATTACCCATATTATACTTTCCATAGTAATTATTCCTTTGGTCCTGCGCACCTATGCAAAAGCTTACCTTAAGAATTATGCGGCGCATAGAAAACTTGCAAAGATTACTTTTCCGCTCTGGTTGTACGTAGCAGTTACCGGGGTAGTGGTTTATTTAATGATATCTCCCTATTATGTACACTAAAAGACCAACACTGTTTGTAATACCTAGTAATGTTGGAATGCGGTATACGGTAGTGCTTTTAACTTTTGTTTTTATCTTGGTGCCGGAATTGGCCGAAGCCCAATGTGCCATGTGTAGGGCGGTTTTGGAAAGTGAAGGGAGTGAAGCTACTGCAAAAGGAATCAATAATGGCATTGTTTATCTTATGGCCATTCCATATCTATTGGTGGCCGGTTTATTTTTCTTTATCTACAAAAGGATGAAAGCCTAATTCCACGTCAATTTTAACATTTATTTAGAATTACACCTGTAACAATTTCATTTTACATAGGTCTTATTTAAAAAACATTATTGGGCCTATGTTTGATATTGAGAGATGGCAGGAAATATTTGATGCCATACGAAAAAATAAACTTCGTACCTTTCTTACCGGTGTCTCCGTAGCCTCGGGTATTTTTATTTTAGTGGTTTTATTGGCTTTTGGGCAGGGCATGCAAAATGGTATTGCCAAGGAATTTGAAAATGATGCCAGTAATAGGATCGGAGTATGGACACAGGTAACTACACAGGAATATAAGGGCCTCAATCCGGGTCGTCCCGTACAATTAAGAAATAGTAATTACCAAGCTATCAATTCTAAATTTAGCGAAGATCTTGAGGATAGATCTCCGTTTTTTAGGGTAAGAAGTGTAACTGTCGATTATAAAACAGAATCGGGTTCCTATTCCGTTCAGGGGGTATCGCCCTTATTTCAGAACATCGAAAATCAATTTATTTCACAGGGGCGCTATTTAAATTATGGTGATGAGGAAAGGGTTGCCAAGGTGGTGGTGATAAGTAATAAAATTAGACGGGAACTGCTAAAAGGGGAAGAAGATCCCATAGGGGCATTTTTAAAGCTGTCAGGAATCAATTTTCAGATCATTGGGGTATACGGGGATAAGGGGGGAGAAAGGGAAGAAGATCGTCTGTTTATCCCGATAAGTACCGCCCAACGTGTTTTTAACGGAAGCGATAACCTAAATATGTTGTTCTTTACTTTAAAACCCTCTTCCAACTTGGACGAAACACTTGCAAAGTCCGTGAAATTAACCGAAGATATAAAAACGTATCTCAAGGAGGTGCATACGGTAGCGCCAACCGATCCCAGTGCTATAAATACTTTTAATACACTTGAAGCCGTAAAGCGATTTCAAAATTTAACGGGAGGGATTGAATTTTTCTTCTGGTTCGTGGGGATATGCACTATTGTGGCAGGAGTGGTGGGGGTTAGTAATATTATGATGATCATTGTAAAGGAAAGAACCCGGGAGATAGGAGTAAGGAAGGCATTGGGTGCTAGGCCTAGGACCATTGTGGGAATGATATTGCACGAAGCAATCTTTGTAACCAGCGTAGCAGGATTTTCCGGACTGATATTTAGCATGGGTTTGTTGGAATTTGTAGGGCCTTCCCTCCATATCGACTATGTGCTAAACCCTTCGATTGATTTCCAAGTGGCACTTAACACTGTTTTTTTACTCATAATAGCCGGGGCCTTGGCTGGTTTTTTTCCGGCATGGCGTGCTGCTACAATAAGGCCAATTGAGGCCCTAAGGGATGAATAGAATTAATAACTAATATATATCCACTAGATATGTTCAATAAGGATCGATGGAAAGAGATTGTGGAAGTTTTGACCAGTAATTGGTTTAGGACGGTCCTAACGGCATTTGGTGTTTTTTGGGGTATCTTGATATTGATTGTCCTATTGGCGGCAGGCAAGGGGCTGGAAAATGGTATACGGTCCAATTTTGGAGATATTGCCACAAACACCATGTTTATGTGGACCCAAGGAACGTCTATGGCCTATAAAGGATTACCAAAGGGGCGGCGCTTTACTTTTAAATTGGAGGATGTAGCGGCCATAAGGCAGAAAGTACCAGATCTTAGGTTTGTCTCCCCTAGAAACCAATTGGGTGGTTTTAATGGGGCCAATAATGTGGTGCGTGGTATAAAAACGGGGGCCTTCAATGTATATGGAGATTATCCGGATATTATAAACCAAGATCCAATGGGAATCACTTCTGGCCGATTTATTAACCAATTGGATATTGAAGGAAAAAGAAAGGTGGCAGTAATTGGTGAAGGGGTTCGTGCCAGCTTATATGATGTAGGGGAAGAGGCAATAGGCACCTATATTAAGATACAGGGCGTGAATTTCATGGTTGTAGGCACCTATAAAAAGAATTCCAACGATGGTAATGCCGAGGAAGTCCAAAAAGAAATTTTTATTCCCTTTACCTCCTTTTCCCAAGCTTTCAATCAAGGGAACAATGTGGGTTGGATGGCCATTACCGCCAATGACAATTCTTCGATCACACAGTTAAAGGAACAAATATTTACGGTGGTAAGGGAAAATCAAAAAATTCATCCCCAAGACCTTAGGGCAGTTGGGCATTTTGACCTGTATGAAGAGTTCAACAGGGTTTTGGGCCTGTTTAAGGCCATGCGCTGGATCGCTTATTTTGTAGGTATATTGGTATTGTTGTCCGGTGTTATAGGCGTAAGCAATATTATGCTGATAGTGGTCAAGGAGCGGACCAAGGAAATTGGTATACGGCGGGCGTTGGGTGAAGACCCATGGTCCATAAAGCTTCAAATTATTATGGAATCTATTTTTTTGACCATAATATCGGGGATGGCCGGCATCAGTTTTGGGGCCCTGGTCATCTACCTCATAAATTATTTTTTGGCAAGTAACGGGCCAATCGAGATGTTTGTAAATCCAAGTGTAGGTCTAGGGGTCGTACTTGTAGCCTTGATTATTTTGGTGGTATCCGGTCTATTGGCGGGATTTATACCTGCCCAAAGTGCCATAAAAATCAAGCCCATAGAGGCGCTGAGAACGGAATAGCCAATTGTTGCATAATGAGCTGTAAGATCGCGGAAGGGAATATCAATATAAAAAGAAATCATTCAATCAAAATCAAATCAAAAAAATGAAAAAGTCGGTTACTGTTATAATTTTAGTATTTATCGTTTTTAGCTGCGTTGGGGCCCTTTATTACTTGTATCAAAAGAATGCCGAGGATCCTGTGGTCTACAGTACGGAAAAGCCATCCACACAGACCATAATCAAGAAAACTGTGGCTACAGGGAGTATTCTGCCTTTGGAAGAGGTGTTGATAAAACCTAATATTTCGGGGGTCATAGAGGAAGTTTTTGTTGAGGGGGGAGACTATGTTAAGTCGGGCGATCTAATTGCCAAGATAAAGGTAGTTCCCAACCTATCTTCCTTAAACGAGGCCAAGAATACGATTGAGGAGGCCAAAATTTCGTTGGATGATCAAAAGCGAAATTGGGAAAGGCAAAGAACCTTATTCGATAAAGGGGTTATTTCCAAAGTGGATTTGGAAGAGGCAGAAGTTGCTTATGACCAAGCCAAACAGTCCTATGCTGCTGCCAATAAGCGATTTGATATAGTTAAGACAGGGACTACCAAAGGTTACGGCAATGAGGCCAATACCTTGATTAGGGCAACGGTGAGCGGAATGGTTTTGGAAGTGCCGGTAGAGGTAGGAAATCAGGTCATTGAATCCAATAATTTTAATGAGGGTACTACCATTGCTGCCATTGCTGATGTAGATAAGATGATTTTTGAAGGCAAGGTAGATGAATCTGAAGTAGGCAAGATAAAGGAAAACCTACCCTTGGAAATTACTGTGGGAGCCATTGAGAATGAGGTTTTCGATGCCGTCTTGGACTATATTGCCCCGAAAGGAAAAGTAGAAAATGGGGCTATACAGTTTGAGATAAAAGGAACCCTGAAAAAGCGCGATTCCATCTTCATAAGGGCTGGACTAAGTGCCAATGCTTCCATTATCTTGGCCAAGGCGGATAGTGTCCTGGCGGTGAAGGAAGCCTTGATCCAATTTGATCCGGATACCAAAAGACCATTTGTGGAAATTGCTACAGGTGCCCAAAAGTTTGAACGTAGGGACATTCAATTGGGGGTAAGCGATGGAATCTATATTGAGATCCTGAATGGTATAAGGCCGGAAGATGAAATAAAAATTTGGAACGAAATAAAACCTGCTTCCATTGGGGCGTAATTTTTTAACAGAGCTTTAACACATAAGGTTGTAACAACTATAGTAGTAGTCGGTCTTATATTCGTATTTTCCGTAAAGCTTACCTAATACAACATATCATGATAGTAATTAAAGATCTTCATAAGTCCTATAAAATGGGAAGTAATTCCCTTCACGTATTAAAAGGTATTAATTTTTCGGTTGAAGAAGGGGAACTAGTTGCTATTATGGGGTCCTCAGGTTCTGGAAAGTCTACCCTCCTTAATATATTGGGCATGTTGGATGTGCTTGATGAGGGGTCATATACCTTGGACGGTGTTCCAATTAAAAACCTGAACGAAACAAAGGCGGCCCAGTATAGGAATAAGTTTTTGGGTTTTGTGTTCCAATCCTTCAATTTGATAAATTATAAAAGTGCCATGGAAAATGTAGCACTGCCATTGTATTATCAGAAGGTTGGGAGGAAAGAAAGGCAGGAAAAAGCTTTAAAATATTTGGAGCAAGTGGGACTGCGGGAATGGGCAGACCATTTGCCCAGTGAATTGTCCGGTGGGCAAAAACAAAGGGTTGCCATAGCCAGGGCAATGGCCGCTGAGCCCAAAGTACTTTTGGCGGATGAGCCTACAGGTGCCTTGGATAGCACCACCTCCTACGAGGTTATGGATCTTATTCAAAAAATAAACGATGCTGGCAATACGATACTTATCGTTACACATGAGCCGGATATTGCAGACATGTGCAAGCGCATTGTCCATTTAAAGGATGGAGTTATCGTTGAGGATAAAAAAATAACGCAGGTCAGAGCTTCCCAGTATGTATAGTAGGGATAATTGGAAGGAGATTTTTCAAACTATCCAAAAGAATAAATTACGGACTTTTCTGTCCGGGTTTACCGTGGCATTGGGCATCCTAATTTTCGTGGTTTTGTTTGGAATGGGAAATGGTTTGGTGAATACCTTCAACGAGTTTTTTGGGGATGATGCCACTAATGTACTTTATATATTTCCGGGTAGGACAACGGTTCCCTATAAGGGGTATAAATCCGATAGGGTCATAGAGTTCGAAAATAGTGATTTGGCCGACATAAATCAGAATTTCGCCATGTTTGTGGAGTATACCACCCCTAGGATTTCTAGAGGGGGTTTGGTAAAATTTAAGAATGAATCCAATAATTATACGACGAGAGCAGTTGGCCCGGCGCATCAATATGCCGAAAAGACCATTATGATGAAGGGGCGTTTTATAAATGAGGTGGATATTGAGAACAAAACCAAATACGTGGTCATTGGAAGACTGGTAGAAAATGACCTTTTTGGCAATGAAAATTCCCTTGGGAAATACATAGATGTTGCTGGAAGTGCTTTTATGGTCATTGGAGTTTTTCAGGATGATGGCGGGGATAATGAGGAGCGGTTGATCTATATGCCCTATACGACGCGACAGCTGATAGAAAAAAATACGGATAAAATAGATCAAATAATAGTGGCTTTTAAGCCGGAGATAGGTTATGCTGGGGCCATGGCCTTGGACAGGAGTTTGGATCGATTTTTTAGGGAAAAAAAGTATATCAGTCCAGAAGACCAGAACGGACTGTTTATCAGGAATGTTGCGGACCAATTAAAACAAAACCAACAGTTTGCTAGGGTTTTACAGATTATTGTCGGCTTTGTGGCCTTTGGGACCATAATAGCGGGTATAATCGGGATCAGTAATATTATGGTTTTTGTGGTCAAGGAACGCACAAAGGAACTAGGGATAAGAAAAGCTTTGGGGGCAACGCCAAAGTCGGTCATTGGTTCCATCCTATTGGAATCTGTTTTTATTACAACTATTTCGGGATTTTGCGGAATGTTACTTGGAGTTTTTATTTTGAATTCGATGGGCGAAAAATTAAAGGACTACTTTATTACAAATCCCTATATAGATATATCAATGGCCATAAGTGCTACTTTGGTTTTGATACTTTTTGGCGCCATTGCAGGTTATATTCCCGCAAAAAGAGCTGCAGATATAAAACCAATTGAAGCCTTAAGAGACGAATAATATGAGATTTTTATTTGATAGTAATACTTGGCAGGAGATTTTTGGTTCTATTGGAAAGAATAGGACCAGGACCATTATTACGGTCATAGGGGTTTTATGGGGCATTTTAATCTACATAGTGCTGTCCGGAGCGGCCAAGGGGTTGGACAATGGGTTTGAAAAGCAATTTCAAAATGTGGCCATGAACAGTATGTTTGCTTGGGCACAGAGCACCAGTATGCCCTACAAGGGATTTAAAACTGGAAGACAGATACAGCTCAAATTAAAGGATGTTACAATATTGAAAAATAGGATCCCCGATATACAGTACATCGCTCCTAGAAATGTAAAAGGCATTTTTGGCGGTAGTCCGGCCCAAATTATTAGAAATGGGAAGTCTGGAAGCTATGCTGTATATGGCGATTATCCTATATCTACGAAGATTGCTACAAAGAAAATATATGATGGGGGTAGATTTATCAACGATGAGGATATTGAAGGTGCTAGAAAGGTATGTGTCATAGGGGAACGCACCCAAAAGGAGTTGTTCGAAAATGACGAGAACCCTATAGGGGAGTATATTAGGATTGATAATGTATTTTTTCAGGTTGTAGGGATACATAAGTATACACCGGGAGGTGGATTTGAAAGTGATTCCGATATTTATATACCTTTTACTACCTTCAAAAAGTTATACAATACAGGTGAAAATGTGGGTTGGTTCGCTATTGCAGCTTTTGACGACGCAGATGTTATTAAGGTGGAGGAAAATGTGAAGGCGGTTCTTAAGAATATTCACAGCGTAAACCCAAAAGATGAGCGGGCCATAGGTTCGTTTAATCTAGGGGAAATCTTCAACAGAATTGTCGGCTTTGCAAAGGGTCTTACTTTCATGTCCCTGGTAGTAGGAATAGCCACTATTTTGGCCGGCGTAATCGGGATCGGGAATATTTTATTGATCTCGGTAAAGGAGAGGACTAAAGAACTTGGTGTTAGGCGCGCCCTTGGTGCCACACCTAAGGAAGTTAGATCCCTTATAATTTTGGAGTCGGTATTTTTGACCATGGTGGCTGGGGTAATGGGGATTATTTTGGGAGCTGGCGTACTAAGTTTGATCAATAAGGTCACCCAGGGCATGGATTTCCCCTACGCCAATCCTACAGTGCCCATACCTTATGTTTTAGGGGCTTTGGCCATAATGGTAGTTCTGGGCACCTTAATTGGACTGATACCTGCCCAACGTGCCGTAAGTATAAAACCAATTGATGCTTTAAGAGAAGAATAAACAAACCAATTCAAATAAATAATAGTAAAATGAACAAGATTGTAAAATATGTACTAATCGGAATTTTGGTACTGGGAGCCCTTTGGGCGGCGGCCTTTTTTGTGAAGTCGAATAGTAAATCGGCCATTACCTACGAGACAAAAACACCTTTTACGGCCAATATTCAAAAGAAAACGGTGGCAACAGGCAAGGTGGTGCCCGAGGATGAAGTGGAGATAAAACCCCAGATTTCGGGTATTATCGATGAAATATTCCTTAAAGAAGGCGTTAAAGTTAAAGCCGGTGATCTTATTGCTAAAATAAAAGTGGTTCCTAACGAGCAGTCCATGAACCAGGCCAGGGGCCGGGTGAAAAATGCAGAGATTGCATTGAGCAATACCAAGATAGAGTACGACCGTAATAAGGCAATATTTGATAAGGGAGTGATATCTTCCCAAGACTTCAATACCCAACAATTGCGATATGACCAGGCGAAATTGGAACTTCAGAACGCACAATCCGATTACCAGATTATTCGAGATGGATCGGCCGGAGGCAGTGCAACGGCAAATACCAATATTCGTGCTACCGTTTCTGGTACCATTCTAGAGATTCCAGTGAAGGAAGGGGATCAGGTAATTCAGAGTAATAACTTTAATGATGGGACTACCATAGCTACCATAGCAGATTTGAGTATTATGATATTTGAAGGGAAAGTAGATGAGGGAGAGGTAGGAAAATTGGAATTGGGAATGCCCTTGGAAATCAGTTTGGGGGCCATTAACGACAAAAAGTTTGATGCCAAACTTAGGTTTATTGCTCCTAAGGGTGTTGAGGAGTCCGGTGCCGTGCAGTTTAAAATAGAAGGTGATGTAACCGTTGAGGACGACTTTTTGATCCGTGCCGGATATAGCGCCAATGCCTCTTTGGTTCTGGAAAAGAAGGATAGCGTAATGGTAATTCCCGAGGCTCTTTTGCAATTTGATAAGGTAACGGATAAGCCCTTTGTTGAAGTGGCCGTGGGTATGGTTGAAGAGCAAAAATTTGAAAGAAAGGATGTGGAGATAGGGATTTCGGATGGGGTGAATGTAGAAATTGTTTCAGGAATTACGGAAGATGATAAGGTGAAGATTTGGAACAAAACCGAGCCTATAAAGAAAGGTACCGAAGAAGATAGTGAAACAGAGGAAGGTAAATAAGCGGAACATCAATCAAAAAACAATCAAAAAATAATCAAAACATGAAAATTAAGATACTTATAGGGTTGTTTATTTTCTGTTGTGGCGTACTATCTGCCCAAGAAAAGAAATGGACCTTGGAAGAATGTGTTTACTATGCCGTGGAGAATAACTTGACCATAGAGCAGTTTGAACTCGATCTTGAAAATGCCAAAATTGATAAGTCCGATGCCATCGGTGACATGTTGCCCAATTTTAATGCAAATGCAAGTGTTTCCGGTAATTCTGGGCTCGTTTTGGATCAATCCAGGAACCAGCAGGTTTCAGGAACGGTAACCACTGCATCGGGAGGTTTTAGTTCCAATGTCAATCTTTTTGATGGACTACGGAACATCCACAGGTTGAATAGGGCAAAATTGAACGCCCTGGCAAATCAATATAGATTGGATAATCTTAAGGACGATATTATGCTAGCCGTAGCCAACGCCTACTTACAGGTATTGTCCAGTAAAGAATCACTTAAAGTATTTAGGGCCCAATATGCCGTAACGGAGCAAGATTTGGTAAGGACCAAGGAATTGGTCGATGCCGGTGTTGTTCCCCAAGGCGATTTATTGGAAATACAAGCTACTGCCGCCAATCAGGAACAGCAAATTGTAAATGGGGAAAATCAGGTGTTGATTTCCAGGATTGGCTTGGCACAACTGCTGCAAATTACCGACTATGAAAATTTTGATATTGCGGAAGAAGATTTTGATATCCCTCCTTCCAATATTTTGGACAATTCCCCTAAAACAATATTTGATAAGGCCCTTACCTTTAGAAACGATATTAAATTCTCCATGTCCAATGTAGATTTGGCGCTAAAGGACCTTCAGATAGCAAAAGGCGCGGTTTACCCGACCCTAGGGGCTTTCTTTAATTATGGAACACGTTACTCAAGTGAATTTAGGGATCCATTGACTTTCGATAGAATCGCTTTTACAGACCAGCTGTATTTAACCGATGGTATAGCTTATGGACTTCAGGTAAATATTCCTGTGTTTAATGGGTTTAGCGTTAAAAACAATATTAAGCGTGCCAAGATCGGTGTAGAAAAATCCAGGCTGCAGTTGAAGCAGGACAAATTGGATTTGGAGACGAACGTAAATCAGGCATACGTAGATGTAAAGAGTTTTTCCAAAGCCTATGAAGCGGCTCAAAAGACTCTGGAGGCTCGTAGATTGGCCTATAATTATTCAAAAGAAAGATATAACGTTGGCCTTATGAACGCCTTCGATTTTAGTCAATCGCAGTCAAGAGTGGATAACGCCGAGGCAGAATTGATACGGACAAAATATGAATATTTATTTAGGCTAAAGGTATTGGAGTTTTATTTTGGCTTACCTATAACTTTGGATTAAACTATATTTGCGGTCCATTATGACTATGATATTAAATTTGGAGACAGCAACCACGAATTGTTCCGTGAGTATTGCCAAAAATGGAGAGGTAATCGCATTAAGGGAAGATAACAGTCCCAACTATTCCCATTCGGAACAATTGCACATTTTTATAGAGGAAGTTATGAAAGGGACTTCCTTGTCGTTTAAAGACATATCCGCTATTGCCGTGAGCAAGGGTCCAGGATCCTATACCGGACTCCGTATAGGTGTGTCGGCGGCCAAGGGGCTCTGTTTTTCCTTGAATTTACCGCTTATATCGGTTCCTACTTTGGAAAGTTTGGCTAGACAGGGATACGGAAAAAATTACGATTTTATTATTCCCTTATTGGACGCTAGGAGAATGGAGGTTTATGCAACGGTTTTCGATGTGGCAGGGAATAATATTAGGGATACAAGAGCGGAAATTATCCAAAAGGAGAGTTTTTTGGAGTATGCGGAAAAAGGTCGTGTATTATTAATTGGTGACGGAGCAGAAAAATGCAGGGAATTGTTGGAACATCCCAATTTTACTTTTGAATCCGCATTGCCCACTGCAGTAGAGATGGGAGAAGTATCACATAAAAAGTTCAAAGCAAGCAACTTTGAAAATGTTGCTTACTTTGAACCTTTTTATCTAAAAGATTTTGTGTTGCAAGGCAAAAAATCCTAAGATTTTTCTTGGTGAAAAACTCTTTGAGGAAATGGAATTTCTATTCCAGCTGCATCAAACCTATTTTTTAATTCTTCCATAACATGGAAATGCGCTGCCCAGAACACCTCGTTTTGAGCCCAAAAGCGCAGGGAAAGGTTAACGGAACTGTCCCCTAATTCGGCCACATAAACTTCAGGAGCAGGATCTTTTAAGATATTCTCATTTTCAGCACAGATCTGCAGTAATATGTCTTTAGCTTTTTTGATATCGGAGCTATACCCTATGCCCACGCCTATCTTATCCCTTCTGGTGTTTTGAGCGTTATAATTAATAATGTTGTTATTGGAGAGCTGTCCATTGGGGACAATGGCAATTTGATTTCCAAAGGTGCTTAATTTGGTGGTAAAAATGGTTATTTCCTTAACCGTGCCATCTACTCCTTGGGCAGAGATAAAATCACCTACCTTAAATGGTTTAAACACCAAGATAAGTACCCCGCCAGCAAAATTGGCCAAGGAACCCTGTAAGGCCAGACCAATGGCCAAACCGGCGGCACCAATAATAGCCACCAAGGAAGAGGATTGCACTCCCAATTGGGTAATTACCAAGACGAACAACATTAGTTTTAGGCCTATGCTGATGAAACTTTGAAGGAAAGACTCCAAGGAAGGATCGTATTCTGCCTTCCTAAAGAACTTTTTGACCATTCTGTTGATTAATCTAATAATCCACAGTCCCACTATTAAAATAAGTGCGGAAGTAACTATGGAACTCACCAAACCTGGTAAAATTTCCCATGCCCATGCCTGAACTTTAGCAATATTATCTTCGTAATCGTTAATTATATTCATCTAATCATAATTTTTTGCAAAAAAATAAAAAATCCAATCCCCTATCAAATTATTAGCACTAAACAATTGTTAATCTTAGTACAAGTTGTAGTGGGGTCTTATAAGGTATTTGCTGTTAAAAATAGTATATACAAAAAAAGCGCCTTTTATTGGCGCTTATTGATTGAAATGCGAATAATTTTAATTCACTTCAAAAGTGATTTTAACATTTACCCGATAATTGTCGATTTTTCCGTCCTTAACCGTGGCACTTTGTTCGTTAATGTAAACCGAACGAATATTTTTCACAGTTTTGGAAGCCTGTTCAACAGCATTTTTCGCAGCATCTTCCCATCCTTGATTGGAATTTGCCAGTATTTCGATAACTTTTAAGATAGACATAAAATATTGTTTTAGATTCTCTTAAAGTTAACAAATATAAAATAGAAAAAATGCTAAAAGTTATGAAAATCAACCATTTAAGGCTACAACTTCATGCACTTTGTCCCCCATCATGTTTTTTAGCATGGTTTCAATACCATTTTTCAAAGTAAAGGTAGACGAAGGACAGCCGCTACAGGCACCCTGCAAAATAACGTTCACTTTTTTAGTATCTACTTCATATGATTTAAAAAGAATATTGCCCCCATCACTGGCTACAGCGGGTTTTACGTACTCTTCCAAAATATCAATGATTTGCTTTGAAATATCATCCAAATCAGTGTCTTCCAATTGGGCTTCCGGGGCAATGGTTTTTTGTTGTTGAAGACTCGTGGCCGATACCACTTCCCTGCCGCTGGCAATAAAATCCCTGATTTTCTCGCGAAGCTCCAATGTAATATCGTCCCATTCCGCGACATCGTACTTGTTTATGGAAACATAGTTTACATCAAAAAACACTTCTTTTACGAAGGGCAACATAAATAGTTGTTTGGCCAATTCAGAATCTTTGGCCTCATCTATGTTCTTAAACTCAAAAATAGTGGGTACAATTCTTTTGTTGGTAACGAATTTCATTACTGAAGGATTAGGGGTTACTTCGGCATAAACGGTTACGGCTACTTTTTTTTGATTTTCATCCTCCTTAACCACGGGCTCACCTGCATTAAGGTAATCTACCAACTGCTGGGCCACACTATCTTTAACATCGTCCCATTCCACAATGTCATATCGCTCCAATCCAATAAAGTTACCTGATATATATACTGTTTTGATAAAAGGCAGGTAAAATAACTGTTGGGCCAAAGGCGAAATTTTAGCTTCGTCTATGTTTTTAAATTCGTAGTTATTATTTTTTGTGATGAAATGATTGGTCTCAAATTTCAGTATCGTAGGATTCTTCGTGGGCACTACGGTAATTACAAACTCTTTCATTTTAATATTTTTCACAAAAGTACGAAGGTTTTCTAAGTTATGGTAAATATAATAATGTAGTATTTCAACCGTTATCTTTTATATTTGGACGATGTTATTAATACACCCCTCATCTTAAATGAAACGACATTTATTGATTTTACTTTCGTTTTTTGCGATTGGCTATCAGTCCATTGCTCAAGAAGGCGTTCCTGTCTATTTTGATTATTTAGCGGATAACTACTATTTGGTTTACCCATCCATGGCCGGTATCGGCGAAGGAGGGAAAATTAGGGCGACTATTAGAAAACAGTGGTTTAGTGTGGATGAGGCTCCTAATATGCAAACTTTAAACGCACATTTCAGGGTTGGGGAACGCAGCGGCTATGGTGCAACTGTATTTAATGATGCCAACGGATACCATTCCCAAACGGGATTAAAACTCACTTATGCGCATCATTTGAGAATGGGCGGTGACTTCAGAAGCCTTAATCAACTTTCTTTTGGACTTAGTTTAGGTCTTCAGCAAAGTAATTTGGACGAGTCGGAATTTGTTTCGGTTATTCCAGATCCACTTGTTACAGGTTCCAGGAATAGTGTGAGTTATTTTAATATGGATTTGGGCATGTCGTATAATTTTATGGAATTTTATGCCCACGCCGCTGTTCATAATGTAATGGGTAGGGGTAGGGATCTATACTCCGCCATAGAGTCCAACAACCTAAGAAAATACCTGGTATCATCGGGTTATGTGTTTGGTAGGAGCGAATGGCAGGTGGAGCCTTCCGTTTTATTTCAGTATACCGAGTTTACCCAGGAAAAGGCCATAGATATCAATGCCAAGGTATACAAGAGTGTGGATTTTGGGACGGTTTGGGGTGGAGTTTCTTATCGAAGAAGTTTTGATGGTGCCCAATACCAGACTGCCACGGATTTTGGAGAACAAAGGTTGCAACTTATTACTCCTATTGTTGGGGTTAATTATAAGAATTTCCTAGTGTCCTACAATTATTCCTATCAAATGGGGGATGTTAGATTTGATAATGGAGGATTTCATCAAATTACCCTAGGATACGATTTTGGCCAGTCCGAAAAAAGATACGATTGCAAATGTCCTGCAGTTAATTACTAAATCAAAGGCCATATTTTACAACTTGGTATAATAGGAGGTCAATTACCTTGATAACGTGATTTCAATAAATTAAACATCTATAAATTTAATAATGCTAATCTAATAGCGCTGTCGAGACCTCCGCTGCGCAAAGTCTCCCGACTAGGCGCTCACCAGTCCCGTAATCTGTTTAAAATATAGAAGCATAGCTTTATCCACTTCTCATCAACGAGTTTATTTATACCTTAATTTAAAAGGCTATTTGTGCGACTTCTCGTCGTCCCGAAAAGGGACTCTGTCGAAGTGACTACCCTTGTCCCGTCGAAATTAGAGATAAATTTTTTTCCAATCTGCTTAAATGACTTTCTTAAAAAAGAGGAGACAGAATTATCAACTTTAATTAACTAATAATCATTTTTTGTGCCTTTTTCTAAATCAAAACTTTAAGAAATCGCCATAAATGTGGGTTTGTAAAAGCCAAATGTTCAACAGATTTGCCAAGATCCATTGAACATTTAATTTTATAGGTTTATCCACTGTGGTTTTAGAAACCCAGGAATGACACTTTTTTATCTTTGTAGACTTACTCCCAACGATAGTTCTTCTTGGCAGCCTGTTTTTTAATTGCTGTAAGCATGGCATTTTCCAATTCACCCTTTTCGTTATCCTTTTTCTGTGAAGCAATATAGGCTTCCCTTTTGCTGTTCAATTCTTGTATTTCTTTTTGGATATCACTGCGCTCTCTTTTCTTGGTGTCAATGTAGGATGCAATTTCAGCTTTGGATTTTGACTGTAATTCCGTAGGTAATTGCTCTTTTTTAATTTTGGCCAAGTCAAAATCTTCGGACTTGGAGGCATCCACCAAATCCCATGAGGAATTGCTATATAAGCGGGACGACTTGCTGACCGCTCTTTTTACGGCAACGGCTTCCTCCATTTCCATGGCATTGTCATCCTGTATACTTTGCTGCTGTATTTTGGCGGCACCCAAGGCTCCATAGGAAATATAGGTTTTGTTCAATTTGGAATTTAACCTAATGATCACATCATCATAGGGTGTGGCTATATGTACTACCTTCCTATTGTGGTCAATGGCCATGTATTCCCCACCGGTTAGTTGGGCCCCATTTTTCCAATCGGTATTTATACCCTGCTCGTAGGCACCGCAAAAGATAGTATTTACGATAATATCTTTTTCCTTGGCATTGGCAACGGCATCCCTGTAATTTAATTTGCCTTGTGTAAAAGGTTCGTTACCTGCAATAAAGATCATCTTGAGCTGGTCCGGATTTTTCCCCCAGTCCAATTGGCTCAAGGAAGTTTGTATTACCTGTCCGCAATACTCTTCCCCTCCATTGGTGGCCAGGGAGAATAATTTTTCTGAAATCTCATCCAGATCACTGCTGAACCCCAAAACCTGTTGAATAAAACCTTCCCTGGAAGATAAATTATCGTTTCCGTATTGGTAAAGGGCAATCTGCAACTGAGGCCTCCCATCAGTACCACATTTGGCATGCGTAAATTTGTTCACAATATCCCATAATTGTGCCTTCGCCTGATTGATTAGTCCGTCCATACTATTACTGGTATCCAGCAATAATGCGATCTTAACTGTATTATTGGCTGGCTTGGAGTTTTCAATGACCTTTTCCGTGAAAATGGGGTCCTTTAGGGCTTCCCCATAATTGTAGTACCCATAAGTGTTCCCCATTCCTAGGACGATTGCCCCTAATACTAATAGTTGTTTTACATTTTTCATTTGTACTTTATTTTAGTTAAACATTGACTTTTTTTGTTGTTGTTGAAACTGGCTCCTTAGGGTTTGTTGCCATAGATGCCGTTCCATATGTATTGCTGGTATTTCAGCCTAAATTTTCCTCCACTCCTGGGAGGAGGTAATTTTTTCGGTGAAAACATATGTTAAAAGTAGAATCAACATTTTTTAAAAAAAATGGGGAATGAGTGAACGGTTATTTTGGGTGAGGCAAATAGAGTTTTGGATTCGGTAAGTATATTTTTCGACTAAAAAGATTGCTATTTATTGGAATATGGCATTTTTTAGTATGATTTAAATCGACTAAGTTTATCATATATATCGAATGGCAATGACCAAAAGTTTGTACATATTCTTATTCTTGGTACTTAGTACGGTAGTAGGGTATTCCCAAATATCGCAGGCTGGGCCTAGTTTTGAAGTGAAGGGGGTGGTCAGGGCAAAACAAACCAACCAAGGTCTATCCGGAGTAGCTGTGTCCACCATTAGTGGAGGGTATACCCTAACGAATGCTAGGGGAGAATTTAAAATAAAGGTGATAATGGGAGAGGAAGTTGTCTTTGAAAGTCCCTTTTTGGAAACGGTTAGATATAGGGTTACGACTAAGGACGATTTGGAAATTTTAGTAGAGGCCAATAACGAGGACGGACTTGGTGCAAGTAGAAGCATTAAAGGGGAAAGGTCGATCACTCAGTATAAGAACGATATCGATTCTGCCAATTTTTATAAAAAGAAAGATATTCGGAAAAGTATCGATTTTATTACCCAATCACTTTCCCAAATAGGTAATGTTGGTAACAAGGAACAATTGGCTATATCGTACTCCACGCTTGGTGAAGTTTATCAATACCACAAGCAGTACGATTTGGCCATATCCAGTTATAAGGATGCGCTGCTGGCCAATAATACCCTAAAAACCACATTGCTACTTGGTAAAACCTATGTCTTGAACAAGGAGTACGGGGAGGCTGAGAAGTTGTTGTCCCCTTTGGTCAAAACACCCAAAATGGTCCCATATCAAAGGGTTGAATTGTACGAGACCCTTGGGGATGCCTATGCTGGACTAGGAGATGTGGATAAGGCCGTGGCATTTTATGCAGAGGGACTTAAAGTAGCTGAAAAGAATCAGATAGCCCCTAAGACCATCGACCTGAATTCCAAAATAGCATCTGTCTACGCAAAAGGAAATCGACTTCAAGAGGCAAATGCCTTTTTTAATAATTCACTGGAGCTTGCCTCAGAGCAGGCCCCACAACGTGCAGTTCAGGAAAAGGAGAAAGTGGCCGATTTTTACAATCAAAAAAGTCAATTTGGGCAAGAAATCCAATTGCGCAAGAAGAGCTTGGAGGATTTAAAGAAAATTCCTAAAAGTAAGGCCGCAATAGGCTTATCCATGGAAGCGGATTCCATATCGACCCAAAGGATAAATTATAAAATAGCCAATGCCTATATTGCCCAGGATAAATATGATGAAGCTATACCCTATTTGGAGGAGAGTATAAAAGACGCAGATGTTGAAGATGATTTGTTGGTGCAGAAAGATGCCACCCGAAAATTATCCGAAGTTTATAAGTATAAGGGCGATTACAACAAAGCGTTGGAAACCTATCAAGAGTATGTAGCTGTTGTAGATACACTCTATGTAAGAAAAGAACAGGAAATAGCCAGAGCGGCCCGTTTTAATAGGGAGATTGCTTCCCAACAAAGTAGAATATCCGGACTGGAACAGGAGCGGGAGCTTTCCCAAAGTAAATACAGTCTGGCGCTTACAGAGCAGCAATTGGTAGCGGAAAGTATAAAACGTCAAAATTGGATCATATATTCCTTGATCTTTGGAATACTCCTGATGGGCTTGGCGGTCTACTTCTTTTACAGGAGCAATAAACAACAAAAGTTGGCGAACAATTTATTGGCCCTCAAATCGCTAAGGTCCCAAATGAATCCCCATTTTATATTCAACGCCTTAAATTCAGTAAATAATTTTATTGCTAAAAGCGACGAAAGAAGCGCAAACAGGTACTTGAGCGACTTTTCTACCCTGATGCGGGCCGTGTTGGAGAATTCCGATGAAGATTTTATTCCCCTGTCCAAGGAGTTGGAATTGTTGGAGCTGTATGCCAAGTTGGAACATTCCCGCTTTTCGGATAAATTCGATTATGGCATAATAGTCGATGAGAATATTGATATCGATGCCTTTCAAATACCGCCCATGCTGTTGCAACCGTATATCGAAAATGCCATATGGCACGGGTTGCGGTATAGGGAAGACAAGGGGTGTTTAAAAATAGAGCTCAAACAAAAGAATAAGCAGATCTTGGAGATTTCTATAACGGATAATGGTATTGGTAGAAAAAATTCAGCAGCTTTAAAGACCCAAAATCAGAAAAAGCAAAAATCCAAGGGTATGGGCAACATCAAAAGGCGAATAGAAATATTAAACGATATGTATAAGGATAAAGTAGATGTTTTTATTTCTGACCTAGAATCAAATGGTACGGGCACCAAGGTGGTCTTTACTATTAGGAGAGACTAATAAATAACGAAAATGTTGCGATTTGTAGGTCTAAGCGCCCTGTAAGGTTTAAAATGAAAGATAAAATTTAAGAATGAAGCTAAACGCCCTAATTGTAGAAGACGAAGTGAACAGTAGGGAAATTCTCCGCAATTATTTGGCTAAATATTGTCCCACTGTTAATATGATAGGGGAGGCGGCAACGATTAAGGAAGGGCTTGCCATGATCAATAGCCATGAGCTGGATTTGGTGTTCTTGGATGTGGAAATGCCATTTGGAAATGCTTTTGATCTGTTGGATCAACTGCCCGACCGAAGTTTTGAGACTGTTTTTGTCACAGCTTATAATCAGTACGCGGTAGATGCCTTAAACGCCCACGCCGCTTATTATTTAATGAAGCCCATTAGTATAGATGAACTTATTAAGGCGGTGGATTATGTGGCTGAAATAAGGGAAAAGGAAAAAACAATGGAAGACCGGGTTCTTACCCCTAAATTCAGTAGGGTAGAGGGAAAAATTACCCTTCCGCAACAAGATGGCTTTCAGGTGTTGAATGTGGCCGATATTTTGTATTGCAAAGCTGATGATAATTATACGGAACTGTATTTGGAGAAACAAAAAATTTTGGTGAGTAAAACACTTAAATATTTTGAGGAAGCCTTATCCGAATATACCTTTGCGCGAATACATAAGTCATATCTGGTAAATGTAAATGAGATAATTAAGTATAAAAAGGGCAAAGGTGGCAGTGTGGTAATTTCCAATGGCAAGGAATTAATGGTTTCCGCTTCCAAAAAGAAGGATTTGCTTTCGTTTTTCGAATAGAATGTTCAGTTGCCAAATCATGGGTCAGATGGTGCAATGGTAGATGGCAAGAGTCTTGTTAATCGTGCTAATTTCAAAATGGAAAGATTTGGCCACTGAAGTCAGGCAAAAAAGGTTTTAGTATTTAGAAACCAGAAATAAATAAAATTTGGATGATAAAGTCGGTAAATGGGAAATCGCCCAAGATAGGAGATGATTGTTATATTGCGGAGAATGCCACTATCGTGGGTGAGGTTAGCATGGGAGACCAATGCAGTATTTGGTTCAATGCGGTGCTGCGTGGCGATGTTCACTATATAAAAATGGGCAATAAGGTTAATGTTCAGGATGGGGCCGTTATACATTGTACTTATTTAAAATCGCCTACTGTAATTGGCAACAATGTCTCTATAGGCCATAATGCCATTGTTCACGGTTGTACCATTCATGATAATGTATTGATAGGAATGGGCAGTATAGTCATGGACGATTGTATTGTGGAAAGCAATAGTATCATTGCGGCCGGAGCGGTGGTTACAAAAGGAACCCGTGTGCCTTCAGGAACTGTTTTTGCAGGTATGCCGGCGAAAAAAATTAAGGATATCAGTACCGACTTAAGTGTTGGTGAGGTAGAACGGATAGCCAATGCCTATGTGAAATATTCCGGTTGGTTTAAGGAGTGATTTCCAAAAATAATACAAGGATTGAACCTAATATTACTGTAAGTTGAAAACTGAAATTGATTTTGGGTTAAACCAAATGGGAAGTAATTCCTGTGATTCTGGGCAAACTACCAATCAAATAATCTTATTTTTGCATCTAAATTAAATAGTTTAAAAATAAACATATGAACGCATATATTTTTCCAGGACAGGGAGCGCAATTTGTAGGAATGGGATTGGATCTTTATGAAAAGTATCCTTTGGCCCAAAAAATGTTTGAAACTGCCAATGAAATTTTAGAATACTCCATTACCGACCTTATGTTTGAAGGTACTGCGGAGGATTTAAAGGAGACCAAGGTTACCCAGCCGGCAATTTTTTTGCATTCGGTAATCATGAGCAAGGTGATGGGCGAAAGTTTTAAACCGGATATGGTAGCGGGGCATTCCTTGGGAGAATTTTCCGCATTGGTGGCCAATGGGACCTTGGATTTTGAAGATGGATTGAAATTGGTGTTCAAGAGGGCAATGGCCATGCAAAAGGCCTGTGAGTTAAAGCCAAGCACTATGGCCGCAGTTTTGGGATTGGATGATGCCATAGTAGAAAAAATTTGCACGGAAGTTCCGGGGATTGTAGTGCCTGCCAATTACAACTGTCCTGGGCAATTGGTCATCTCCGGGGAGGTGGAGGCCATTAATGTTGCATGTGAAAAGTTGAAGGAAGCCGGTGCCCGTAGGGCTTTGGTGCTGCCAGTTGGCGGAGCTTTCCATTCCCCCTTAATGGAGCCTGCTAGGGAAGAGCTGGCTGCCGCTATAGAAAATACTATATTCAATACCCCAAGCTGTGCCATATACCAAAATGTACCTACAACGGCGGTGAAAGATCCAGAGGCTATAAAGGCAAATTTAATAGCTCAACTAACGGCTCCTGTAAAATGGACTCAGAGTGTACAACAAATGGTGGCCGATGGGGCAAGCTTGTTTACAGAAGTTGGTCCAGGAAAGGTACTTCAGGGCTTGGTGAAAAAAATACATCCTGCAGCCGAAACAAGGTCTGCGGAGCTTTCATAAATGGCTATGTAATAGTTTTTTGTCGTTCATCTGATAAATTCATATTTAAGCTGTATTGTTAGGCTTATGGGCTATTTTTTCTTAATATTGATTCCCTATTTTGGGGATACGGCATGGCCCTTCCCTGTTTGAATCTTAGAATGATATAACCCGCTATGAAAATAAATACCCTACATAATCTACTTTCCAAATTTTTGGTTGCTTATAAGCTTAAGTTTTTGGTACTTGCCAGTACCCTTTTGTTTTTTGGGTTTAATGGGTATGGGCAGGTACCTACCGGTTATTCAGTTAGCATCGACCAGGACCCTATCAATGCGGGGAACCAGATGGCGGTGAGCTTTACCTTTACAGGGGCTACGGTTGGCACGACCTACAATTATAGTTT
>NZ_JALKBD010000032.1 GCF_023015905.1 Arenibacter sp. F20364
TTTTCCTTGCATACATTAAGTTACGAAATCGACCTCTTTTTAATATTAAGCCAATATTAATTTTTCATAACTTGTGCAACAGGCACAATACCTATAGCAAATAGGGCAAAAAGTGCTAAATTTAATGGTTTGGGCTTACTTATTAAGTCCGCCAAATCTTTTGGATTTGGCTTTTAAAATGAAAAAGATAAAAACAAAACAAAAAGCTTTGGCTACCAGCGCAGACGGAAACAAATAGTTTCCTTGCCTGCCCTACTTGCCATAGCCGGAACGTTGGCAAACATTATAAAAAATAGTTAATGTTAAAATATTTGAGAAGCAGAAAAAATATTCCGTATATCATAATGTTAATGATTGGAATCGGAATTGCGACGTACAAATATGATTTTATTTCAGCCATTATTGGTTTTGGAGTTGTTATAATTTTCAGCTTAATTATGGGCTACTTAATAAACAAACTCATTAAATAATAATTATAAATAGAATTTACAATTCAGTGTAATTGTGTAATAAAGCAAAAACTCAATCTTGGACTGCTCATATATCACTGTAGCCTTCCCTAAAAATAGGACAGTATAAAATTCAAATTTATTAATTCCAATTTTTTCAATCCCAAATCTTACAAAAACTTTGCGCTTGGATCCTGTGCTGTTTTTGTAGTGTTCAGGCAGATAAGCGTAAAGCAAAAACAGCATAGGGCGCAACCTACTGTGGGTTTGGGTTTCCCTCTTTTTCGGACCTCTTCAAGAACGTCCTATAAGCCTCCGGATATTCTCCAAAGTAATTCTTCAATTCGGTTGAAATTGCGGTCCTGCCCTCTTCGAAAGCCTTCTCCTTTTCTTCTTCGAACTGTACCACCTGGTAGCCCAAATAGCCCGAAATGGATAAAGAAGTAATTAATATCAAACTGACCATGAACAATAGCCATTCAGGGATAATCTGCGACTTCTTCAACTGCTCCCCTATTTGGATGGTTCTTGTATCCTGCCCTTGGAAATGATCCCCCTGTATTCTGTTGAGATCCTTCAGTTCTTTTCTGATCGCCGAAATATCCTGTACCGTTTCCGAACCCGTGAGTTCCTTGCTTAGCAGTTCCAGTTTCACCAACATCTGTTTCAATCCTTCCAGTTCGTCGGTCAATAATTCCGTAATCTCGTCCAACTTTGCCATAACTTTTTCTTTTATTATTAATATCCTATCTCAAATCCCGCACTTTTTTGGATCGCCTGTTTGATGGCCTGTTTTGCCAACTTTAGAGCGATATTGCCACTGAGCTGTACGGCCCTTCCCATGAGGCTGACGGTATTGTCCATGTTTTTGACGAAGCCCTTACCTGCGTTTTCCCCTATCCCCATCACCAATCTACTGCCCGACATGGAACGGTGCACCTCGCTCCCCTTTAGGCTGTGTCCCTTAAATTCAAACCTAAATCCCTGTAATCGGTTCGACTTGTTGATACTGGGAACTACCTTTATGTCCTTTTCTCCCATAAGTTTAATGTACCGGTCCAGGTCCTTGGGGCGGTGTTCGGCCATGACCTTTTCATGTATCATCTTGATCTCATAGCGTATGAGTTTGATCCGGTCCAATTTTTCCTGTTGCACCTCCCTTGCCGTGGTAAGCCCCATTTCCTTTGCAACATTTTCCGCGGCCTGCTGGCTCCTCTTTCCGATAAAACTGTCGTTATAGGCCCTACCGTTAAAATCGATGCGGTTCACGTACAAATGGACATGGGTATGTTGTTGGTCTCTATGTACAAAGCCTATGGCCTGGTGCTCCTGTAGTTTCATTTCCTTGAGGAATTTTTCCGTGATCTCGCCAAGCGACTTGGCGCTCAGCTCCTTTCCCTCCTGAATGGTAGGACTGAGGACAAAGCTCAGGGTATTGTTGGTGCACCTGGTATTCTGTTCTTGGATGATCTTGAATTCCTCCGTAATCTCCTTTGGAGTTTCCCCAGCCAGATGTTTGGAATATACTACCTCCGCATCCTTTTCCTGGTTCCAGCCATAGGACATGGAGGCCCTGGTGTGCGATATCGATTTTCCCTTACCTATCATTTTTTAAAATTCTTAAGGTGGTCCCGTATTTCCTCGGCAAGCTTTGTGACCTCTTCGGCCAGTCTGGGATTCCGTTTTCTGAACATGTTCCCGATCAGCTTAAAGTTTGTTGCATACTGGATCAGCATCTTATAGATGTCTATCTGTTCCTCCGTCAAGCGCTCGATGATCTTGTCACCCAAGGCGGCACGACGGCAATATTCGCTTACGCTCAGACCGCTCTTTTTGGCCTTGATCCTGAGCAGTTTCTTCTCGAAGAGGGAACATCGGAATTTGATGTAGGTCCTTTTCATTTTTTGTTTCTTTGCGACCTCCGGGAGCAAAGCAAGATCGTCTTTGTGGCAACAAAGACACATCTTGAATTCCTTCCCCGACGGGTCATAGTTTTTTCGACATCCACCATGCGTTCACATCCTTAAAATCCTTGTACAAGTTTGACATGTCCCTGCATTTTGGGCTCTGTTCCAGCAATATTTCCACTGCTCTTTTACCGGCTTTGTCATTGTCCAGGTAGAGCTGTACGGATTCATAGCTTTCAAATAGTCCGGGTATTTTTTCCACAAAGGCAAGGGAATTCAATATCAATAGGTCATTTTCACCCCGTAGTTTTTTATCCCGTTCCATAAGGCTCAACATATCGAACATGCCCTCTGTGACTATCAATCTGCGGTTACCGTTCTTTATGTAGGTGATGTCCTTTGGGGAGCTGGAGTTTTTATAGTATTTGTTCCGAAGCTCCCATCCTCCTGAATCATTCTTCGTTCCGATGGCGAAAAAGTTTCTGCCCCGAAGAATGTAATGGACCTCCTGGCAAAGTTTGGCTGCTGTGGAAACAGGGATTTTACGTGAATTAAGATACCTGATCAATGCAAAATGTCCAATGGGCCGTGCATAGCGGACCCGGATACCGCTTGCATTTTGTTCGGGAATTAAGGGCTGCTGCTGAAAAGAAAAAGAGATCTGGCCGTTCTCCAACCAATCCAGGGTTTCCTTAACCGATGATCCGTTTATAATACAGACTAGGTCGATTACGTTGCCCCCTCTCCCGGCCCCATGGTCGTACCATCTATTGAGTTCCTTGGACACCTTGAAAGAGGCTTGGTCCTCTGGCCTGAAAGGACTCAGGAACCAAGCTTCTTTCTCCGTTGATCTGGTCGGAAAGTGCCCGAGTTTTGCCAGCGCCTTCTCGATGGGAAAGGCTCGGGCACTTTCGCACGATAGTTTATGGGATCTTTTTCTTTTCATTAGCAATACTTTATCTTCAATTTTTTGATGTTTTGATGACAAACCTTCCCAAAGTCAATATTTACAGGGCTTTCCCGGTCATCAAAACATTCATCGATTCATCACTTTTGTAGTTTTAGGCTTTCCTGGTTTTCATCACTTTTTATTTTGATGAACAAATGATGATAAAATGATGAGCGTACCAACATCGACGGGCATTGACCTCCCCTCAATCTGTCATCGATTCATCAAAATTTTCCAGCAGAAAGGATTTATCCACCGTAAAGTAGCGTCCCTTGGCTTCCATCAAATGCATGGTGGCATCCTGCCAGATCACCAATTTGTAGTAGCTGAGGGTATTGTCCTTGTTCTCCAGTTTCCAATCTTTTTTCAGCATTCGCCTTAAATGGGTAATATCGGTCTTGATTCGTGTACGGCTCAATAGCTGAAGTGCATCCAAGGGACATATGTTTATTTCCGTAATATCAAAATGTTCCATGGCTCCCAGTAACAATGATGCCAATTCCTTTTCCACCCGGTTACGGTTGTGCCTCACCAGATTCTTCAGGGCAGGTGTTTTGATCTGCCCTGGAGAGAACCACATGCGGGTGATATGCCGTGTGCTCAGATTACGACCCTTCAAAAAATATAGGAAAGCGGGTATTTCTTCAATAAGGGCTTCCAAAAAATGGGTATTCTCTTTCTGCAGATGGGGTATCTTCAAGACCCAGAACCTGGTCTCGTTCCCATCTATCTTAATAAAGTTGTTCTCATTGTTGCTGCAAAGGATAAACTTGCCAAAGAATTCCACCTCCCTTTTGTCCTTCCCCTTGGCCTCCAATTTGTTGATATTGGTAGTGCTCAGGTATTTGATGCGTTCGGTGAGCTCTTCCTTATTGAACAGCACTTCGTCGATACAGATGAGCAGCTTGTTGGCCCAGTCGGCATTGAACTGGCTACCAAAACTGTCATTGGTCAGATAGGTAAGGTTGTTCTCAAAAATAGCCTTGAGCCATTTCAAAAAGGTACTCTTCCCCGTGGACCTTTCCTTAGAGACCAGGCACAGTATGGGCAACATCTGTACAGGTTTGGTATACAGCAATTGCAGATAGTCCAGTCCAAGTTCATATTGTTTCCCAAAAATATGCCTGATAAATCCCAGGGAGGTTTGTAGGCCCCCCTCCTTCGGATCTTTGCCCAAGGGGGAGTATGTATTATAAAAATTTTGGTATTCCTGTTTGAAGTCGATGTGGTTCGGGATACAGGTGAATCCATCGTACTTGGGCACCTTGCTCAGGTAATCCTTGCCATGGTCCTGGCGAATGGTCTCTATGTTCCAGTGGGTGAGCACTTCATTGAAATGGCCGGAGATGGTGGGCACCTTGACCATTTTATAGTATGCGGTGCCCACCCGGATGTAGGGTATATCTATCATAACAGGCAGTTTAAGAAAAATGGGGTGGTTTACCGCCTTCTGTTTTTCAATAACTGCTCATTGAATTTCTGTTCTAGATATTCATCCGAGACATCAGGTTTCCCCAATAACCAATCATCTATCCTATCCTTTTCAAAGAAGAGTTTGCGGATTTCCCTATTATCGCCCTTGGGGATCATATTCAGTCTGGAAAGTTTGTAGATAGTACTTTCGGACATCCCTGTGTATTGCACCAAGTCCTCCAGATTAAGGACCTTTTTATTGAAGGCCATAAGCCCCTTTATTTCCTTTAACAGTTCAATGACCGATTTGTCCGCGTCTGGATCGGACATTACATTTGTTTGCTCATTCATGGTTTCACGTTTTAGAAATTAATGATGAGTAAAAGGCCTTTTACGATATTGAATTCGAAGACCAATATAGCTGGATGACAAGGGAAGACATAACAAAAGGGGACATACACCCCTACAATTCACAGATACACCCTTTTTTACCTTGGAAAGCAGTTATCGATCTTATCGGTGAAGTATTTGGCAGGATGCTTTCTTAGACCGTTGTTGGAAAGTTTTTTTGCGGTAACGGGCTTTCCATCCAAGAACAATTTATTGGATTTCTCAAAAGTTGAATATTCCACACCGCATTTTTCTTTGAACTTTGACAATACATACCGTACTTCCCCCCAGTTCATGGCAATGAAATGTATTTCCGAGTCCGTGTCCTCAAATTGTTGGGTAAGCACTGAATGGAAATTATCGATTCCGGTCTTTTCGACATCGATCTTTTCATAGCCCCTAAGGACATAGTAAATGTTATCCAGGACCATCCGGTTGAAGTCCAGCCCAATGGTCTTGATGGGTACTGCCATAACCGTTCCAATATTCTTCCTTTTATTTCTGGTATATCGGACAATCAAATAAAGTATACCGATACATAATGAGCAAACAAAGATCAGGGACCAATACCAGGGAAGGCCTACATCGAAAATAAAATAAAGGACTGTTCCGATCAGGACCAAAAACAGAATAATGGCCAGTGCTACTTGGGTATCCTTATAGTTATACCAAATATAGACCCGCTCTTTAAATTTATCCAAAGCGTCCAGCCGATCGATTATTTTATCAATTAAGTTCAAACCTGAAGAAGTGTAAGCTTGAACTAAATTTAATAAATTAAAAATAATTTTGTTGTACCTATGTTGTACCCGTAAAAAAGAAAAAGCTTTCCAATTTCTTGAAAAGCTTATCTTTGTTGGCGGTCCGGACGGGACTCGAACCCGCGACCCCCTGCGTGACAGGCAGGTATTCTAACCAACTGAACTACCGAACCGTGGCGTTTAGCGAGTGCAAATATACACCCCTTATTTAATTGCACAAACAATTTTATAAAAATAATGCAAGTTTCTACATAAATTTTTGGCGCTCCACCATAAAGGTGTTCATTATCAGGGAAAAACTATCCCTTACATCTACCTCTACATATTTAATTTTATATTGGGCACATTTTAGTCTCAATTCACTAAAGTAAGATCCCACCGCTTTTTCATAGGCCTCTTTTACAGAATCGGCATAAAGATCAATATGCCTACCCGTTTCCACATCAAGAAAACGCTTGGGGGTATTTTCAAAATCAAAGGAGTATTCCGTTTCCTTGTCCATGATATGAAAAAGAATAACCTCGTGTTTATTGTACTTTAAATGCCGTAGGGCATCGAACAACTTCCCGTCCTCCTCGGAGGATTGAAACATGTCCGTAAAAAGTACTATTAAACTTCTTCTCTTTATTTTTTCTGCTATCTGGTGCAAATAAATGTAGGTCTCTGTCTGCTTTGCCGGTTTTGTTTCTTGACTAATCTCCCCCAATTTGGCCAGCAGCATTTGGTGATGCCTTTCACTACTCTTTTCCGAGGAATAGAAATTGTATTGATCACTATAAACGCTTAAACCAACGGCATCGCGCTGTCTTTTAAGAATGTTCATCAAGGAGGCAATGGCCAAGACCCCAAATCCAATCTTATTAAGGTTTTCAAGACTTAGGGTCCCAACCTCTGGATAATACATGGAGGCGGAATTGTCCAAAATCATATGACAACGCAAATTGGTCTCCTCCTCGTAACGCTTGGTATACAACTTATCTGTCTTGGCAAACAGTTTCCAATCTATATGCTTGGTACTTTCCCCATTGTTGTAGATCTTATGTTCTGCAAATTCCGCAGAAAATCCATGAAAGGGACTTTTATGAATGCCGCTGATAAATCCTTCTACCACCTGACCTGCCAATAATTCCAAATTCTGGAAAAGGCTTGCCTTATGTAATTCGGATTGTAGGTTCATTTAGCTAAGATAATGAAGATATTGGCTTTATGGAAAATAGAAATTCCAAAAAAAAGGGAAGAGGATTAAATTAGTAGTATCCAACCTTGATTTTGTATTTTCAACTAAATACCAATTAAGTTTAATCAACTTTTTGACGATTGGGCATAAAAAATCCCGCATATAGCGGGATTTTTTTTATCATTTATATTCCCTATTGGGGAATCAGTAAAGGTTAAAGTAATGCATCAATTGCATCGGTATATACCTTTTTAGGGGAAACACCAACCTGTCTGTTCACGATTTCTCCATTTTGGAACACTAGTACAGTAGGTATATTTCTTACCCCGTATTTAGCGGCAAATTCTTGGTTGGCGTCAACATCTACCTTACCAACAACGGCTTTACCGTCATACTCGGTACTAACCTCCTCGATGATAGGACCTACCATTCTACATGGACCACACCATGCTGCCCAAAAATCCACTACTACTGGTTTATCACTTTTTAAAACTACCTCATCAAAAGTAGCATCTGTTATTTCTAATGCCATGTTTCGTTATTTTTAAATATTATACAAAGTTAGACAATTATTTCGCCTTTTCCTTACTAACATTATATTCGTTTTTATTATGGGTAAATTGATAAAAACTATTCTTTTTTAACTCTTCTTAATACAGAATGATTTCCGATAATGACATCAACCCAACAAATACTTAATTTAATTTGTAATGTACGTCTTTTTCACTGAGCTGAAGAAGTAACTCGGAGGATATTTGAATTTTTTGTTTTCTACTAGTCATGTTTACTTTTATCTGTTCCTCCATCTCATATACCACAAAACTTAGGGGATGATTCCCCTGATGCGACACCAAGGTATCCTTAAGGTCCAATATGCTTTCCTCCTTTAACTGGGAGATATCCAAGTTGATGGTGAGTTTTTTGGCAAAGGTTTCCATTACATCCTGCAACATCATAATCATATTAAATTGCATCCTGGGATCTCCTTTTTTTCCGGTATCACGGTTTACCCATCCTTCGCGAATAAACACCTTTACATATGCGAAAGAATTGATCATTAGGAAATGACGATATTTTAGATACTCTTCCCCAAACATTCTAAATTCAAAGGTATCCGTATAATCTTCCATGGTGAACATGGCCCATCCCTTGCCATTTTTGGAAACTCTATGCTGCACATCGGTAATTACCCCGGCAAAGGAGACCTCTCTATTTACTATAGCCTCCAAATCATTTAAATTGGAAAGGCTCGCATTGCAGAAGGCCTTAATCTCTGCATTAAAATCGTCCAAGGGGTGACCGGAAATATAGATTCCCACTACTTCCTTTTCCCTTCGCAATTTCCCCATGGTGCCCCATTCCTCACAGGGCGGGACCACAGGTTCCGGAATCTGTACATCACTGGCTTCGCCAAACAGACTAACTTGTGATGAATTCTCATTCTCTTGAAATTTGGCCCCATATTTAATGGCTTTTTCCAAAAAGGTAATCCCATCCCCCTCATCATAAAAATATTGCGCCCTATGGGTATCCCCAAAAGAATCGAAGCCTCCGGCAACCGCCAGATTCTCAAAGGCCTTTTTATTGGCCGCCCTTAGATCGATTCGTTTGGCCAGATCAAAAACAGACTTATAGGGTCCATCTTTCTTTCTGTTCTCTACAATGGTTTCCACCGCACCACGACCAACCCCTTTTACGGCCCCCATACCAAAACGCACGGCCCCGGCATCGTTTACGGCAAACTTGTAGTAGGATTCGTTAACATCCGGTCCCAATACTTCCAATCCCATACGCTTACACTCTTCCATAAAGAAGGTAACCTGCTTTATATCGTTCATGTTATTGGAAAGTACCGCCGCCATATATTCTGCGGGATAATGGGCCTTACAATAAGCGGTCTGATAAGCGATCCACGCATAACAGGTAGAGTGCGACTTATTAAATGCATATGCTGCAAAGGCCTCCCAATCCTTCCAGATTTTCTCCAACTTGTCAACGGCATGACCTTTTTCCGAAGCCTGTTTTATAAACTGCGGCTTCATTTTGTCCAGGACATACTTTTGCTTTTTACCCATCGCCTTACGCAATACGTCGGCCTCACCTTTGGTAAAATCTGCCAGCTTTTGCGAAAGGAGCATCACCTGCTCCTGATACACGGTAATCCCATAAGTTTCCGCTAAATACTCCTCACAGGCATCAAGGTCATAAATAATTTCCTCTGTACCGTGTTTACGGGCAATGAAACTGGGAATATATTCCATTGGACCGGGGCGGTACAAAGCGTTCATGGCAATTAGATCTGCAAAAACGGTAGGTTTTAACGACCTCATGTGTTTTTGCATCCCAGGGGATTCATACTGGAACACCCCCACGGTATCCCCCCGCTGGAAAAGCTCGTAAGTCTTTTCATCGTCCAAGGGAAAATTCTCCGGATCCAATTCTATCCCGTGTTTGGCCTTTACTATTTTAACGGTATCCTTGATCAGCGTCAAGGTCTTTAAGCCCAAGAAATCCATTTTTAGCAAGCCCGCACTTTCCACCACCGAGTTATCGAACTGGGTACAGTACATTTCGGAATCTTTTGCCAAGGCCACCGGAACGAACTTGGTAATATCATCGGGCGTAATTATGACGCCACAAGCATGGATACCCGTGTTCCGGACGGATCCCTCCAAAATATAGGCCTGATTCAAGGTCTCGGATTCCAGACCTTCACCTTCGGAAATAGCCAGCAGTTCATTGATCTTGATCAGTTCCTCGCTGTTGAATTTTTCCCTTAGGATTTTTTCATCGATCCCAATGATCTTTTTCAACTTGGACATATTGGGGATCAGCTTGGCCATACGGTCCGCATCTCCCAAGGGCAGATCCAGGGCCCGTGCCGTATCCCGAATGGAAGATTTTGCCGCCATGGTACCATAGGTGATGATCTGTGCCACCTGATTGGAACCGTATTTGTCAATTACATAATCCATTACCCTACCACGGCCTTCATCATCAAAGTCGATATCGATATCGGGCATGGACACACGATCTGGATTTAAGAATCTCTCAAAAAGTAGGTCGTACTGTATGGGATCTAAATTTGTTATCCATAAGCAGTAGGCAACTGCGGAACCTGCTGCGGAACCCCGACCAGGACCAACGGACACATCCATACTGCGGGCAGCCCTAATAAAATCCTCAACAATCAGGAAATAACCCGGATATCCTGTATTTTCAATTACCTTAAGTTCAAAATCGAGTCGCTCATCAATTTCGGGGGTAATTTCACCATATCTCTTTTTCGCCCCTTCATAGGTAATATGTCGCAGATATTTGTTTTCTCCTCGTTTACCACCATCCAATTCATCTTCTTCAAACCTAAACTCCTCCGGAATGTCAAAAGCCGGCAACAACACGTCACGGGCAAGGGTGAAGGTCTCTACCTTATCAATTACTTCCTGAATATTGGTAATGGCTTCTGGAATATCCTTGAAAAGGTCCTTCATTTCTTCTGAGGACTTGAAATAATATTCCTGGTTGGGCAATCCATATCGATACCCACGACCACGACCTATTGGAGTGGCCTGTTTTTCCCCATCCTTTACACAAAGTAAAATATCATGTGCATGCGCATTCTTTTTTTCCTGGTAATAGGTATTGTTGGTCGCAACTAATTTTATATTATGCTTTTGGGCAAACTGGATCAATACTTGGTTTACACGGTCCTCATCCTCCTGACCGTGACGCATGATCTCCATATATAGGTCGTCCCCAAAAGTCTCCTTCCACCATAGCAAAGCCTCCTCCGCTTGGTTCTCCCCAACATTCAGCACTTTACTGGGTACTTCCCCGTACAGGTTGCCCGTGAGTACAATAATATCTTCCTTGTACTGCTCTATCACCTTTTTATCGATCCGTGGAACATAATATTTACCGTCCACAAAGGCAATCGACGACATTTTGGATAAATTTAAATACCCATTTTTATTTTTCGCCAGCATCACTATTTGATACCCGTTGTCTTTTTGGGACTTATTGGTGTGATCTTCACAAACTTGAAATTCACATCCTATAATAGGCGTAATCTCCACCTCCGGTTCCGGAAGTTCTTGCAAGGGTTCTTGCCCTTCTTCCAAAGTGCCGTTTTTTGTGGCCTCATAACGCTTTAAATTTTCTTCGTTTCTGGCAACAACTCCTTTATTGTGGTTGATGACCCCGTTAACAAAATGAAATGCTCCCATCATATTCGCGTGATCCGTCATGGCTACCGCCGGCATTTTTGCCTTCGCGGTGGCCGAAATCAAATCAGGAATACTAATGGTCGACTGTAGAATAGAAAACTGTGTGTGATTATGGAGGTGGGCAAAGTTTGCCGTTTCCAAAGTGGCCAAATTCTCCTTTATTTCTTCTTTGGAAATTCCACCTGTATCTTTTTTCCATAAGGCATCGGCTATTTTTTTTGATGCCTTTTTAAGATTGATGTGTTTTAAACCAATTAATTGTATTTCTTGAGGATTGGCCTCCGAGAAATTCTTAAAATAATCGGGCTTAACATCCAATTGTTCTGCCGTGTATTCCTTTTTGCGGACCAATTCCAAAAAACAACGCGTAGTGGCCTCCACATCGGCTGTGGCATTGTGCGCCTCTCCAAAAGGCTCCCCAAACAAGTATTGATGTAGCTCCGTTAAGGTGGGCAATTTGAACTTACCACCCCGTCCACCCGGAATCTGGCATAATTGTGCCGTATGTTCCGTACAAGTATCCAGCACAGGTAATTCCTGCAAAGTATTTTCCACCTGGTACCGATAGAACTCGGCCCCCATAATATTAAGGTCGAAGCCCACATTCTGGCCCACCACAAATTTTGTCTTGGACAATGCAGCATTAAATTTTTCCAAAACAACCCCTATAGGGACACCTTCTTGCTGTGCCAGCTCGGTAGAAATACCATGAATCTGCTCGGCATCGTAGGGAATATTAAATCCATCCGGCTGTACCAAATAATCCTGACTCTCCATCAAATTACCCATGTCATCGTGCAACTGCCATGCAATTTGTATGCAGCGCGGCCAATTCTCGGTGTCCGTGTAAGGGGCATCCCAACGTTTGGGTAATCCTGTGGTTTCCGTATCAAAAATAAGGTACATAGAGCGGGTTTATGTGATGGGCTTGGAAGTGGTAAAAATAAGGAAATAGCCTGTACGGGAAAAGTGCATTTATCAGGAGTTATCAACGTTGGCAAAAGAACAAAACCAGATGTTTCCATCTGGTTTTGCCTTTTATTAAATTACCACTTGGGACCTATGCCAATTGCTCATGGATATTGGCCAAGGTCAAGGAGGATTTAATGGCATCCCTATGTCTTTTCAACATACTTTCGGTAGATGGCGGCAGCACAAGACCCCTATCATATAAAATTTCATTATATTCCTCGAGACTTGCCTTTTCACCACGTTCAACTTCTTCCAGTAACTGTTTCTTTTCATTGGAGGCAACGGCGGCTTTAAGATTCATCCACGCTCTGTGCATATCTCCTTTTACGCTTCCATCATTTTCGGGCAATTCGCCATATTGTAAAATTTCAGCCTTAAGCTCACGCGCAAACTCTCCCCGCTGTTCGGACCTATCCTTCAGGAATTTGTTGGTCGTTGGATTGTCTATTTTTTCCAATGCCAATTTAAATCCTTTTTCGGCATCATAATTTTTTATCAATAGGTTGTTTAATCGATTTGAAATTTTCCCTGAATACTTCATAATATCTCTCTTCATTTTTAGTTAATTACATTGGTCAACGACTTTCGCTAACCCTTGTATCAAGCTAAAAGATTTATACCCTTCTCCAAATCCAAAGACCCTTTTAGTCCAAATTTAACAGCATTTCTTAAGAAATGTTAAGTTTTTTACCCTCCATAATTGAATTTTAGCCCAAATATTTGATTACCACATAAAAAGAAATATTATATTTGCACCCGCTTAGGACGAGCCTAGCGCAAAAAAGAATTAATAATCAAGGGTCGGGCACCCTACAAATTAATGTGATATGCCAGTTAGAATTAGATTACAAAGACACGGAAAAAAAGGAAAACCTTTTTATTGGGTAGTAGCTGCGGATTCCCGCGCTAAGAGAGATGGTAAATACTTGGAAAAATTAGGTATTTACAATCCAAATACCAATCCTGCAACTATAGAATTGGATGTTGACAGTTCTGTAAAATGGTTGGATAACGGTGCACAGCCTTCTGAAACTGCAAAAAGAATTTTATCTTACAAAGGAGTACTTTTAAAGCACCATTTATTGGGTGGTGTTCGCAAAGGTGCCTTGACCGAAGAGCAAGTTGAAGAAAAATTCAATGCTTGGTTGGAAGAAAAAGCAAATATTGTTGGTTCTAAGGTAGATAGTTTGGCAAAAGCGGAAGCCGATGCCAAAGCTAAGGCTCTAAAAGCTGAGAAAGAGGTCAACGAAAAACGTATGGCCGCTGCTGCAGAAGCAGAAGCTCCAGCTGCAGAAGAAGTAATTGAAGAAACTGCACCCGTAGTGGAAGAGGCTGCTGCCGAGGAAACTGCTGCACCTGCAGATGCTCCTGAAGAGACTAAAGAAAAAGAATAGCTAACCAGAAACGATGACAAAGGAAGAGTGTTTCTACCTCGGCAAAATCGTTTCTAAACATAGCTTTAAGGGTGAGGTACTTATTAAACTGGATACCGACGAACCCGAATTGTACGAAAAAATGGAATCAGTGTTCGTTTCCCTTGGAAACAATCTGGTTCCTTTTTTTATTGAAAAAAGTCAACTTCACAAATCCAGTTTATTACGCGTACGATTTGAGGAGGTTGCGAATGAATCGGACGCCGATAAGGTTATGGGCTCTGAAATTTATCTCCCACTTAAATTTTTGCCCCAATTAAAAGGCAACAAATTCTATTACCACGAGGTAATTGGTTTTGCCATGGAAGACAAGGCCCATGGAAATATAGGAATTATCCAAAGCATTAACGACACTACCTCGCAAGCCCTATTTGAGGTAGAAAAAGGTGACAAACAATTACTTATTCCGGTCAGGGACGAAATAATTTCCAAAGTGGATCGTGAAAACAAAACCATTTTTGTCGACACCCCTGAAGGATTGGTAGACCTCTATTTATCCTAAACTACCCCACTTTTTAATTTTTTCTCCCTGAAAAAGGGATGATAATTTTACCTACCTTTCTCTATCGCATTTCTTATAGATTGGAACAAAACCTATATCATTATACCCATTGTATTAATGTAAGTAAATTGTAGGTAGGATGGAACTATTCAAGGCAATGCTAAACATACCTGTAAACAACTATTCCGTATTAACGAAATTATTTTATGCCGAAAAATGATTCATCCCAAAACAGAACTTCAATTCATCAATAAGGAGATTGGCTACGGAGTAGTAGCCACTGAGTTTATTCCCGCCGGAACCATAACCTGGGTATTGGACAGATTGGACCGTGAATTTAGCCCAATCGAAATGGAATCTTTGGAACCCCTTTATCAGTCCATTTTGGACACCTATACCTTTAGGGACAACAAGGGAAGATTTATACTTTGTTGGGACAATGCCAGATACGTAAACCACAGTTTTAACTCCAATTGCCTTACCACAGCCTATGATTTTGAGGTAGCTATAAGGGATATCCATGTAGGGGAACAACTTACGGACGACTATGGGTATCTGAACATTCCCCAACCCTTCAGGGGAATTGAAGAAGGCACCAAGCGCAAGGTCGTATATCCTGATGATCTTTTGAAATATCATAAAGTGTGGGACAAAAAACTACAACAGTTATTTCCAAAAATCCCTAAATTGGAACAACCCTTAAAACCCCTGATTTCAGAAAATCTATGGAATTTGGTAATCTCAATTTCGGAAGGCAAAAAAATGATGGATTCCATTAAGAACAACTATTATAATGGGGATTAGCGGTACAATAACCACTTCTACAAATACAGGACTTAATTTTTGTTCCTTCACTTTCAGATATTAGACCATAACATTTCAAAATATTATTTTAGCTTTAACAAAATTGGTTCTACAGACTTTTATCAAAATCTAAAATAATGTTCAGAAGCCTACCCTTAGCTCTCCTTACCTTAATTTTATTTTCCTGTGCGGAAAAGAAAAACGAAACAAAACCAGAAATTCCACCAAACGTAATTTTAATTTTTACGGATGATCAAGGGTACCAGGATGTTGGAACATTTGGCTCACCCAATATTGAAACCCCCCATTTGGACCAGATGGCAAATGAAGGGGTAAAACTCACCAGCTTTTACTCTGCGCAACCCATTTGCTCCGCTTCAAGGGCAGGTATCTTGACCGGCTGCTACCCCAACCGGATTGGAATACACAACGCCTTGGGACCTGGAAGCCCGATAGGAATAAATTCATCCGAGATGACCATTGCGGAAATGCTAAAAAATAATGGATATAAAACCGCCATTTTTGGAAAATGGCATTTGGGCGATAGTCAAAAATTCTTACCCACAAGGCATGGCTTTGATGAATTTTTTGGCATCCCATACTCCAACGATATGTGGCCCTACCACCCCCAGCAAGGAGCAGTATTCAATTTTGGTCCCCTACCACTTTATGAAAATGAAAAGGTGCTGGATACACTTACGGACCAATCACAACTAACCACCCAGATCACGGAAAGGAGTGTGGATTTTATTAATAGAAATAAAGACAACCCTTTCTTCCTATATGTACCCCATCCACAGCCCCATGTACCGCTTTTTGTATCCGATAAGTTTAAAGGAAAATCAGAAAGAGGTCTATACGGCGATGTCATTATGGAGATCGATTGGTCCGTGGGTGAAATATTGGCTGCCCTGAAAAAGAACGGCTTGGAAAACAATACTGTGGTTATCTTTACTTCGGATAATGGACCGTGGCTTTCCTATGGCAATCATGCCGGCAGTGCACTCCCCTACAGGGAAGGTAAGGGAACCGCTTGGGAAGGTGCACAGCGCGAACCCTTCATAATGAAATACCCCAACCGGATAGCCCCTGGCAAAACTATAGACATACCGGTTATGGCCATAGATATATTACCCACCATAGCAGAAATTACGGGAGCCAAACTTCCAAATTTAACCATAGACGGGAAAAGCGCCTGGTCCTTATTCACGGGGAAAAGCGATGAAAGCCCTCAAGAGGCCTATTTCTTTTACTATCGGATAAATGAACTCATGGGAGTACGCTATGACAAATGGAAAATGTACTTTCCGCATACCTACAGGACAATGAACGGGCAAGAGCCCGGCAAGGACGGACTTCCAGGGGAATACCGAATGATAGAAATGGAAGAAATAGAACTCTATGATGTTACAACAGATATAAGCGAAACCAACAACGTAGCTGAAGATTTTCCGGAAGTAGTGGACAAAATAAAGGTTTTGGCCAATGAAATGCGACACGAATTAGGAGATTCCTTACTAGACCTTGAAGGCACCAAAAATAGGGAAGCTGGAAAAGCGGACTAAGTTAAACTAGGCGCAATATGAACAAACCATTCCTATTTAAACAATTCCAAGTTCATCAAGATCGCTGTGCCATGAAAATTGGCACCGATGGAGTTTTACTGGGGGCCTGGACTTCCTTACAGCAGCAACCCCAATCCATACTGGATATTGGGGCGGGAACGGGAGTCGTTGCCTTGATGTTGGCACAAAGGAGCCATGCAGAAACCATAGACGGAATAGAGATCGATGAAGATGCCTATGAGCAATGTGTAGAGAATTTTGAGGGTTCCAACTGGGGCGACCGATTATTCTGCTACCACGCATCCCTGAACGAATTTGTCGAAGAAATGGACGACAAATACGACCTCATCGTATCCAATCCTCCATTCTACTCCGAAATAGTGCCCAGCGGCAATGAATCCAGGGATATGGCTAGACAAAACCAATCCTTGCCCTTTGAGGACCTTTTAACTAGCGTTGTGAAACTCTTGGCCAATAACGGAACCTTCTCTACCATCATCCCTTTTAAGGAAGAGGAAAGATTTTTGGAATTGGCAGCCACAATGAACCTTTATCCCAGCCGGCTTTTGCGCATTAGAGGGAACCCTACATCCGAGATTAAAAGAAGCTTGTTGGAATTACAAGTTGGGAAGACTTCTTTTGAGATTGAAAATCTGACCATAGAATCCGCACGTCACGAATACACCAAGGAATATATAGATCTGACAAAAGATTTTTATTTAAAAATGTAACAATCATACTTTCTTGTGTTATATTTTTAAACAAATCTTTAATTTGTTTATTTTTGATTCTAAAATTTATGCTATGCGACCCGATTTGTTTGAAGCTCCCGATTATTACAATTTAGACGACCTTTTATCCGAAGAACATAAATTGGTTCGCGACGCTGCCAGACAGTGGGTGAAGCGGGATATTTCCCCGATAATAGAAGAATATGCCCAAAAGGCGGAGTTCCCAAAACAAATCGTTAAAGGCCTATCGGAAATTGGCGCCTTCGGACCCTATATCCCAGAAGAATATGGAGGTGCCGGATTGGACCAAATAAGTTACGGACTAATTATGCAGGAAATAGAACGTGGAGATAGTGGGGTACGCTCTACTGCCTCGGTACAATCGTCTTTGGTAATGTATCCTATTTTTGCATATGGCACTGAGGAGCAGCGAAAAAAATACCTACCTAAATTGGCCTCCGGCCAATTAATGGGCTGCTTTGGATTAACAGAACCCAATCATGGTTCCAACCCTAGTGGTATGGAAACCAAGTTTGCGGATAAAGGCGATCATTTTCTACTAAACGGTGCCAAACTTTGGATTTCCAACTCCCCTTTTGCAGATATAGCGGTAGTGTGGGCTAAGAATGAAGAAGGACGTATCCACGGACTTATCGTGGAACGTGGAATGGAAGGCTTTACCACACCCGAGACCCATAATAAATGGTCTTTACGCGCTTCGGCGACCGGCGAATTAATCTTTGATAATGTAAAAGTTCCTAAAGAAAATCTACTCCCTGGCAAAAACGGGCTTGGCGCACCTCTAGGCTGCTTGGATTCTGCACGCTACGGAATTGCATGGGGTGCCATAGGCGCTGCAATGGATTGTTATGATACCGCCTTAAGATATGCCAAGGAACGCATCCAATTTGGAAAACCTATTGCTGCCACCCAATTGCAGCAAAAAAAATTGGCCGAGATGATTACCGAAATCACCAAAGCACAATTATTGGCCTTCCGATTGGGGCAATTGAAAAATGAAGGAAGAGCCACTACGGCACAAATCTCCATGGCCAAGCGCAATAATGTGGACATGGCGATCAAGATAGCCCGGGAGGCCAGACAGGTATTGGGCGGAATGGGCATAACTGGAGAATACAGCATTATGCGCCATATGATGAATCTTGAAAGTGTCATTACCTATGAAGGCACGCATGACATCCACCTATTGATTACAGGTGCGGACATTACGGGGCTACCGGCTTTTCAATAAGGATGTTTAAAGTCGATACAACACGGATAACCGTAGCACTCAGAAATCCCCTTTGCCCAGCTATGCCCATTTAATTACTGCTATACCCTATTTTTTTGGCCTAGGCTTCCTTACCAAACTATCCGCAGGATAAGTAGTCTTTAAATATGCCATTTGCGCCTTGGACCAATCCAAAATTTGATCCCGTTGGTCTTGGGTCAGGTCGGCCTCAGGATGAAGACCAAAATAAGTGTAGGAAGGAATGGGCATTTCCTTCTCTTCCACCATTTCAACTATTTCTTCGAATTTGTGATATTGGATTGCCAAAGGCAATTTTGTAAAATTGGAAAAATTTAAATGTCTTTTACCGTCTACAACATGACTGTTTAAGAACCAAGCTACTGGCTGAACATTGGAATACCAAGGATATTCCGTTTTATTGGAATGACAATCATTACAGGAAACCTTCAACAAATGGTTTACATCCTCCGGAACCTGATAGTTCGTGGAAATATCATAAGTATTTTCGTTGGATTCATTTTTTTCGGGTCGGATAAATTGGATCAGGATCAATACAACACCCAACCCTATCAAAATTTTTTTTAACATAACAAAAAATATTGGTTAATGATTTATACAGCGAATGTATGTTATAAGCTGTTAACTAAGTTAGTATATTTTTAGTTTTGACCCACATTTCGGAAAATGGTTTAATTATTAATATTAAACTAACTCATTGACTATCTTATATTAACATCGAAAACAACCATAAAACCTAATTTTACGGCAACCTAACAAAGGATACGTTCTTATAATTTGATTTGAGTTAGCTACTCTAAACCGATGTTCTCATCGGTTTTTTTGTTTATACCAATTCGATCATATTTTATCGAAAAGGGTATATTAAACTATAACACCCTCCAAAAAATGAAGTCTTATTAAAATCATTTAGGAGTGGGGTTTTTACAAATGGATTTTCAAAGAGGCCAGAAATTCACTGAACCATTTTCCGGAGGATTTTATAATACGTTCTTGGTTTTTAAAATCGATATATACCAATCCAAACCTTGGGTAGTACCCTTCTGCCCATTCAAAATTATCGGTAAAGGTCCACACAAAATACCCATCCACCTTTAGTCCTTCCTCTTGCGCTTTATACACTTGCTTCAAATAAGCCTGCAAATAGGAAAGTCTTTCTTCATCGTGCACCCCGCCCTTATAGATTTCATCGGCAAAAGCCGCTCCATTTTCGGTAATTATTACCTTTTTTACGCCCTCGTAGCCATTAAACCTTTTTATCATTTTGAAAATACTGGGCGGATATACCTCCCAGTCCATCAGGGTAGTTCTAACCTTTCGCTTGCTCGCCTTTACAATTTTAGCCCTGATATAGGGAACAAAATAGGAATGCTTTACTTTTTCGCGCGTGTAATTTTGGATTCCGACAAAATCGAAATCAAAAACGGAATTTTCAGTGTCTCCCGGCAAAATATAAGATTGGATCCGTTTCAAAACTGGGACAGTGTCCCAAGGGTATCCCATGCCCAAGGAAGGTTCTATAAAGAGTCTGTTAAGCAAAGCATCTGCCCTTTCCGCGGCCCTTTGATCCCTCCGATTTTTCCGATAAGGTGCTATTTGGGAACAGGAAAAGGTAGTTCCAATATTGGCATTGGCAACCAACTTTCGCAAAATTCTTCCTCCAGCTGCCTGACACAACACCGCGTAGTGCACAGAGGGTAAAAAATTCTTTAAACCTTTTTTTCCGGGGGCATGTACCCCAAGAAAATACCCCGCACCCGTAAAAACCATGGGTTCGTTCAATACCATCCAATTTTTAACCCTATCTCCAAAACTATTGGCACAAATGGTTACATATTCCTGAAACCAATCCAAAATATCACGATTGGTCCACCCCCCTTTTTCTTCCAATGCAAGCGGAAGATCCCAGTGATATAATGTTACCCAAGGTGTTATACCGCATTCCAGGCAAAAGTTGATAACGTCGTTATAAAACTGAATCCCCTGAATACTTACTGTTCCTGTTCCGTTTGGCAGTATCCGTGACCAGGACAATGAGAACCTAAAGTGGTCAATGTTCATCTTCCTCATAAGGAGGATATCCTCTTGAAACTTATGATAAAATTCGCAGGCATCATTGCCGTGGTGATTTTGGTAGGTATTGCCTTTTTTTGAGGTAAAGTCGTCCCAGATGGAAGGTCCTTTATCATGTATGTCGTGGGCACCCTCTATCTGATATGCGGCAGTAGATACTCCCCAAACAAAATCTTCGCCGAAGTCTTCTGCTTGTAAACCAAAATAATCTGAAATTTTCGACATAATAACTATGATTGCTTAGCCAACAACGGCTTCTTCAAGCAACTGGTTAATAATCTGCTCTGTAATATCCGGGTAGTTTACCTCTATTCTTGCATCACTTTCCACCCAATGTCTTAATTTATCCAAATGTTTATTTTTTAGGGATTTGATCACCGGAACCCCTAGGTCTTTTAATGCGGCAGAATTGCATTGTTGTTCGTATTGCCCCTTCATGGGGATTACCATTAGCTTCTTATCTAGGTACAAAGCCTCTGCAGGTGTTTCAAAACCTGCACCACACAATATGCCCTTGGCAGTTGCCATACTATGTACAAATGCCTCATTGGTTATTGGCCTAATGCTAATATTCTTGCCAAAAAATTCCATTTTATTGTGCTTGGAGAAAACCTCCCATTTTATATTCGGAATCTCTGAAAGGATTTTCAATATTCTACCATCACTATAGGACGGTAAATATACGGTATAATGACCCCCTTCCTTTGCTTCCGCTCTTCTTATGTCCTTTCTAATAATCGGCGTATAGATGTTATCCTCATAGGCTTTAAAATGCAGACCAAATTGTTGGGTAGTGGGCGCATAGTTTTTCAGGATAAATTTCCCCATGAGGTCATTTTTAACAGGTTTGGGCGATTTGGGAGAAAGAACAGCTGCCTGATGACTAAAACTTATGCAAGGCTTATCCTTTAGTTTACAGGCCCAGGCAGAAACAGGCTCAAAATCATTTATGACCAAGTCGTAATTTTCTATGGGAATGCTTTTTATCTCCTTCTGTAATCTGCCTGCATTGGACTTGATATAGGTCCTCCATAAATTAACATTTCCTTGTTTGCCAAAAATAAAACTAAGACCTTTTAGCTGATATTTTACTGGATGTGGAATTTGAATATCCGCCTGTATTCCACTAACAAGTATATCCAATTCCAATCCTTTTTTCTGTAGTGCCGGAATAACATCGCGCGCCCTACTTAAATGACCATTGCCAGTTCCCTGGATGGCATATAGTACTTTCATATAACTATTAGTATTTATGGAGATAAATGGGCAGTGCGATCATTTGTTCCCAGCAGAGCTCAAAAATTGAAACTCCCTTACCAGATTTTGAAAAAGTTGGTTTTTATCCAGAATTTCATTTGGCTCCGTAATATTATCCTCGTTATTTATAACCATAACATCCTCCATATAATGATATAACTTCCACTTCCCTTTATGATATTCCAAACCAGTTAAATTCTCTATCCAGTCACCCGAATTAAGATACTTAACCGAACCTTTGGAGGTGGATATTTCTCTCATTTCAGGCTGGTGAATATGCCCACAAACCACATAATCGTATTCGTTTTCTATCGCGATATCTGCCGCAATCTGTTCAAAGTCATTTATAAACTTAATGGCCGATTTCACACTATTTTTTATTTTTTTAGACATGGAAACCGGGCCTTTGCCCATTTTTTTGCTGAAATAATTTATAGCCCTATTCAATAAAATCAACATATCATAACCCGTAGCGCCCAATTTTGCGATCCATTTGGAATGTTGCATGGTAACATCAAAGACATCCCCGTGGAACATCCAGGCCTTTTTACCGTCGATCTCCAAAACCACTTTATTTACAATACTAAAAGATCCCAGTTTAAAACCAAGAAATTTCCTCAACATTTCATCATGGTTACCGGCTACGTAGTGCACGGGGATTCCATCCGCAACCCATTGCATAATGATCTTTATCACCTTCATATGGGATTTTGGCCAGTAGCGCTTACTAAATTGCCATATATCTATAATATCTCCGTTTAAAACTACTTCTCCAGGTTTTATAGATTTTAGATACTTGACTAATTCCTTGGCGTGGCATCCGTAGGTACCCAAATGCACATCGGACAGAACCACTAATTCCACAGGTCTTTTTTTCATACGCTAATATTTGGTCGGTATATTTTTAGAAACTTGACAGGAGAGCAAAAGGACCTTGATCCAAGAATTAAGAATATGACCATAGTGGTCAATATTGAATTAGAAATAATTTTCATGTACAGAAAATCAATATAAATTCAAAGATTGCCATTTCAGGCAGACTTTCAGCTAAATATGACTTTAATATTAGGTTATATGATTGTTAACAGACTGTTTTCCAAATCTTGGCAAAGTCTATTTAACCCTAGCTAATATTGAAGAAAAACAGCATACCGGATGGCCAAAACGATGGGTAGAATTTCAAGAGCCCGGACAAATTGGATTAGGTAAAAAAACCAACAAACCGTACTATACCCTGATAAGGTACTTGGACAAATTCTGTCTAAGTTTATCAAAGGTAATCGGTTTTGTAAAATAGTCGTTCATACCAACCTCCTTGGCTCCTTGGATCGTTTCCTTGGTAACATCAGCTGAGAAACCAATTATAACAAGATCCTTATTGGTTTTTCTTATTTCCAATGTAGCCTCAAAACCATCCATTTCGGGCATGTGGATGTCCATAAAGACCAAATCGTAATGGTTTTCGGCCACTGCCGTTACCGCCTCTTTTCCATTACCAACCCAATAGGTGTTTATCCCAAATGCATCCAAGGTCTTTTTTAGCACTATCACATTGACCTTATTATCGTCCACGATCAAAACCTTAAACCCACTTAAATCTATACTGTTGGCAATAGCTACTTTTATTTCTGGTTGCACCTCGGTTATAGGGAACTTAAGCGAAATCGTAAATTCCGTACCCATATTTACCGTGCTTTCCACCTCAATATGCCCCTCCAAGAGTTCTATTAAGAGATAGGTAATGTACAAGCCAAGGCCACTGCCCTCATGTCTTTTCGCTGTCCCCGAATCTATTTGGGTAAACCTATCAAAAATGGTCTTAAGTTTACTTTTCGGAATTCCTATTCCGGTATCCTTAATACCGATACTAATATCTAATTCGTTATTGAGGATGGTCTCTTCGTAAGTAATATCTATTCCACCCTCTTCCGTAAATTTTAGGGCATTCCTTAAAAGGTTGGTTATAATCTGGCCAAATTTGCCAATGTCCGCAATTACATGGGTTTTGGAGTCCGAAACATTCTCCAAACGCGCATAAAGCCCCTTTTCTTCAATACTGGGTCTATAAATACTTATAATGTTCCGCAGTTCCTCTGCTGGAGAAAAGACATCCTTTTTAAACGTTATCTGACCTGATTCTATTTTATCAATTTCCAAAATATCGTTCACCAACAATAGCAATTTTTTGGAGGAGACATCCATCAAAGAAAGATATTCCATTAGGGAGCTATCTATATTTGACTCTTTTAAAACCTCAATAAAGCCCATAATAGCATTCAAAGGAGTCCTAATTTCATGGCTCATATTGGATACAAACTCCGTTTTGGCTTTGGAAGCTTTTTCTGCTTTTATTCGCTCTTCCCTTTGGCTTCTATTGGCGGTCCGTAGCTTAATATTTAATTCCCTAAAACGTATATTTTCATTTCTGGAAGATTGATAGAAATATGTCAACAAACTCATGAGCAGGGATATAAGAACCCCAAAGATCAAAATACCCATAGACGACTTAGTCCTTTCGGCCAATACCTCTTTACTGCGGGGCATTAAATAAAAGGTCCAAATTTGATGATCATCCTGATCTACCTCGTAATGCCTAACATAAACCAGATCATCACTAAAATCGTTAGGTGAAGGGTCATTGAGACTATAAAAAGTGGCACCCTGGTCATCCTTTATTTCAATGGCATAGCTATCCATTCCAGTGGCCAAATTATTAAAGGTGGTCGTAAAATCCATCCCAGCGGTTATAGTCCCTTGAAATTTGCCTCCGAAGAAAACAGGAACATCGATCAAAAAGGAATGCCCGCCCTGTATCATAGGTATCCAAGCAGTTAAGTTGGTCGATGTATCCCTAACATGTCGCTGCCACTCGAGACTTCTAGGGTGATCGGAAAGATCCCTATCAACCACGGCCTCATTTCCTTTTAACGGCACTATACTCCTGATGACTTGGGAACTATCTATCCATTCCACGAATTTAAAAGATTGATCCTCCTTTAAGATTAGCCTGGCATCCTCTTCCCAATACTGAAAAAATTCGCCATCTGTCATCACCAAACGCTCCATAAGATTTTCTAGGACGATTATGCTTTTTTGTCCAGAGGACAAAAATCCCTGGGATTGGATTTGTCCATTCTCCTCTATATCCTTCTTCAATAATTCCCTATTGGAGTCCAAAGAGTTCTTCCAGAGTGCCACTACAACAATCATCAAAAGGATAAAAACAGAAACAGGGTATATTATTTCTTTCTTTGGAATCTTAAAGGACATGTCAGGAGTTGAGCTAAACTTAATTTTAGTAACATTAATTGTAGTATTAGTCAAAGATATCACAATAAATAAAAAACCCCTATTTTTCTTAGGCTAATAATCCTCTTTTTCTTAAGCTAGCAATACCGGGTTAAAAGGAAATAATGCCAAACGACCCAAAATTTGATAAGGGCCAATTAAATATTATTCCCTCTTGCCCAATTAACTACAACTAATTTTTTCCGGATGAAACTTTAATTTAATAAAAGAAATTTTGGATAAGAATTTTCCATTAGGTTCGATCTGGAAAATATAAATCTGCAACATAAATGTACTTGAACCTTCATTGGTTTTGAAAAAACAACCCTTTTATTCCACCCTGGAATTCCAATATGGCCTATTAGCGGTAATGCTCAGGAATTAAAACCTCCTGAAATAATTAAAGAAAATTCTAAATTAACTTTTCTAAAAAAATTATCTTTGTTACAAATAAATATTTTGAATATGTCTTATGTAGATTTATATAGTACTGGAACGCATAGAAGAAATCTAGCCCATTTTGCTTCCATTGCTTCTTTGGCCGCGGTTGATGGCGCAATAAACTCGAAGGAAAAGGAATTATTGGACCGTTTCGCCAACAAACTTGATATTACGCAAGCCGAGTATAAAGAGATTATGAATTCGGACAATAAATACCCTATAAATCCACCGGCCAGTTCCGAAGAGCGTTTGGAGAGATTATTTGATTTGTTCAGAATTATTTTCGTTGATAATGTAATTGACGAGGAAGAGAGAAATCTTATAACCAAATATGCCATTGGCTTGGGATACAGAACTGAAAGTGCTAATTTGATCATTAAAAGATCTATAGATATTTTTACGGGGAAAATAGATTTTGAGGACTATTTATACCTATTAAAACACTAGTATTCCATACTGATATTACTAAGAAAAGGAGCTTTTGGCTCCTTTTCCTATTTTGCGGCCTTCATAAACTCCTCGGCCTTTTCTACCATTTTTTTACTTCCACAAAAGAAAGGCACCCTTTGGTGCAATTCCGTAGGTATAATATCCATAATGGGATCAAACCCGTTACTGGCCTTCCCTTTGGCCTGTTCAGCAATAAAAGCCATAGGATTGCATTCATAAAGCAAGCGCAATTTGCCCTCAGCTGCAATACTGCTCTTGGGATATAAATAAATTCCGCCCTTAATCATATTTCTATGGAAATCAGAAACCAATGAACCAATATATCTTGAAGTATAGGGCCTATCCCCTTCCTCCTTTTGGCAATATTTAATATAATCCTTCACACCTTGGGGGAAATGCACATAATTGCCCTCGTTTACGGAGTATATTTTGCCTGTTTCAGGAAACTCCATATTGGGATGGGAAAGATAAAAAGTTCCCAGAGCAGGGTTCAGGGTAAATCCGTTTACCCCATCACCAGTGGTATATACCAACATGGTTGAAGTTCCATAAACAATATAACCGGCCGCTATCTGTGCTCTCCCTGGTTGTAAAAAATCCTTAAGGGCAACAGGGGTCCCAATAGGCGTTACCCTTCTGTAGATTGAGAATATGGTCCCTACCGAAACATTCACATCTATATTGGAAGAGCCATCCAAGGGATCTATAAGCACAACGTATTTATTTTGATGTTGGTTATCACTACTGTTGATACTTATAAAATCATCCTCTTCCTCAGAGGCGATCCCACAGACTATTTCACGGTTTATTAAAGTCTGAATAAACTTTTCATTGGCCAAAACATCCAATTTCTGTTGGTCCTCACCTTGGATATTGGTATCCCCGACAGCCCCTATAATATCAACCAGTCCCGCTTTATTAACTTCGTGGTTTACTACCTTTGCCGCTAATCTAATAGCGTTTATAAGTTTAGAAAGTTCCCCTGAGGAATATTGAAAAGACGATTGGTTTTCAATAATAAATTCACCTAGGGTGGTATTTTTTCTATGCATTTAAGAAGCTTTGTTTATTTGAGCACAAATATCGGTTAATTTGTGAAACTACAACGTTTTCGTAAAATATTGATTTTTTAAATTTATAACTTTGTGTTTTATTTGTAACAATTATGAAGTACAGTATTCGAGATGCCGAAGCCAAGGACATGGCCCAGGTGCATAGATTGATTAAAGAGTTGGCCGTTTTCGAAAAAGAAGAAAACGCTGTAGAGGTTACAGTCGAAGATTTAAAAAGGGATGGCTTTGGTCCGCAAAAATTATTTCATTGCTATGTAGCGGAAGCCAATGGGGATATCGTAGGGATGGCCCTCTTGTACCCCAGATACTCTACTTGGAAGGGTCCAATTATACATCTGGAAGATTTGATCGTTACAGAGGCTGTGAGAGGCAGTGGACTTGGTGCGGCTTTGTTGACAAAGGTCGTGGAACACGGATACCAACTTGGTGTGAGACGAATTAACTGGGAAGTCTTGGACTGGAACGATCCGGCCATTGCATTTTATGAAAGTAGAGGTGCCAAAGTATTACGGGATTGGAATGTTGTCCATTTGGACGAAAAAGGAATTAAAACATTTTTAAATAAGTTATGAGGGTTTTTAAATTTGGTGGAGCATCGGTAAAAGATGCAAGTAGCGTAAAAAACGTAGTTAAGGTGCTACAGGAAGTTGGTCATGAAAACACCCTCTTAGTAGTATCGGCTATGGGAAAGACAACCAATGCCATGGAAGATATTGTAAATGCCTATTTCAAGGACAAATCGTTATTATCGGCGGCGGTACATGAAGTTATTCAGTACCATGATACTATTATGCATGACTTATTTTCCAATGACAAACACCCGGTTTTTGCCAAAGTCAAAACTCTTTTTGATGAAGTACAGGGTTTTTTGGTCTGGAACAAATCTCCCAAATATGGTTTTATCTATGATCAGGTGGTAGGTTATGGAGAATTGGTTTCTACCACTATTCTCAGTGCCTATTTAAATGAAATTGGAATAGCCAATCAATGGTTGGACGTGAGGTCCTTGATCAAAACCAATGAGGATTATCGCGATGCCAAAGTAAATTGGAAGAAGACACAAATTAACGTTTCCGAAAATGTAGACAAGCGTAAACTAAATATTACGCAGGGCTTTTTAGGAAGTGATGACAACAATTTTACCACTACTTTGGGTAGGGAAGGCTCTGACTACACCGCTGCCATTTTAGCCTATTGCTTAAATGCCACAGAGGTGACAATATGGAAGGATGTTCCCGGGGTTTTGAATGCTGATCCCAGATATTTTGAAAAAACCGAATTGTTGAACAAGATCTCCTATCGCGAAGCTATTGAACTTGCCTTTTATGGGGCTTCGGTAATTCACCCAAAAACGCTGCAACCACTTCAGAGAAAAGAGATACCCTTGCATGTTAAGTCTTTCATCAATCCCAAGGATAAAGGCACAACGGTCGGGAAAGGCATCGGGATAGAACCTAAGGTTCCCTGTTTTATTGTAAAAAAGAACCAAGTGCTAATGAAACTTTCCTCTCTGGATTTTTCGTTCATTGTGGAAGATAGTATCAGCGAACTTTTTAAATTATTGCACGATCATCAGATGAAAGTAGATCTGATCCAAAATTCCGCCATTAGTTTTTCTGTATGCGTGGATAATAAATTTGGCAAATTGGAAGAGCTCTTGAACATGCTTAAAAGTAGGTTTAAGGTAGTGCATCATGAGGGTGTTTCCCTATACACCATTAGACATTTTGACACCGAAGCTATAACAAGCCTTCAAAATGGCAAGGAAATCCTGCTTGAACAACGCGGGAAGGAAACAGTACAATTGGTGGTACAATAGGGCAATGAAATAATTTGTTGGAAAGTTTAAATAAGGTTTGCTGTAGCGATTTTCCTATCTTAGCACTTACCAAATTACACTAAGGCATGGGTTTAGTTACCGCAAAGGAAGTAGCCAAGGCTATTAACCTGGATAAATACGGCTTTCTGGGAACGTTTATTGGATGGGGGCTTATGAAAGTAACCAAAATTTCCAGTATTAACCGTTTTTACAACAAACACAAGCATTTGGACGGGCTTGCCTTTTTGGATGCTATATTGGCCCATTATGAAATTAAATTCGAAATTCCCGAGGAAGATTTTAAACGCCTGCCAAAACAAGGTTGCTACATCACCATTTCCAATCATCCACTTGGAGGTATAGATGGAGTACTCCTTTTAAAATTACTTCTAAACCATAGGTCCGATTTTAAGATTATCGCCAACTTCTTATTGAACAGGATAGAACCTATGTCTCCTTATATTTTACCAGTAAACCCTTTTGAGACCCATAAGGACGCCAAGAGCAGTATTTCCGGATTCAAGAATGCCATGAAGCATTTGCAGGACGGACATCCCCTAGGCATTTTTCCCGCAGGCGAGGTGTCTACTTATAGGGATGGAAAGCTCATTGTGGATCGGCCATGGGAAGAAGCCGCCCTCAAACTGATACGACGGGCAGAGGTACCGGTGGTCCCCATCTATTTTCACGCCAAGAACAGTAGGCTTTTTTATCGCCTATCCAAGATAAGTGATGTCTTCCGTACGGCCAAATTACCTTCTGAAGTAACCACACAAAAGAACAGGATTATAAAAGTACGTATTGGGCAACCTATTTCCGTGCAGACGCAAAACGAACAGGAGAATCTGGCCGAATTTGCGGATCTTTTACGCCGAAAGACCTATATGCTTTCCAATGCCTATGAAAAGGAAAGGTTATTGGACCAGATTCCTACAAGCCTAAAAATACCGAAGGCACCAAGAAAAATAGCCACGGCAGTGCGCACCGAGGTAATACAGGAAGAAATTGAACGTTTAAGGGAAAAAGACTGCAGGCTTTTACAAAGCAAAAACTACGAGGTCTTTTTGGCCAAGGCAATGGACATGCCGTTTATTCTGAAGGAAATAGGGAGGCAACGCGAAGTCACCTTTAGGGCTATAGGAGAGGGCACCAATAACGCCATAGATCTGGATAAATTTGATGATTATTACCGCCACCTCTTCCTTTGGGACGATGAGGAAAAAGTAATCGTGGGCGCATATCGCATGGGCATGGGCTCGGAGATATTTGAGGAATTCGGCATTGATGGCTTTTATTTACAGGACCTTTTCCGGTTTGAACCAGAGCTCTATGCCATGATGCAGTCGTCCATAGAAATGGGCAGGGCCTACATTATTAAGGAATATCAACAAAAACCAATGCCGTTGTTCCTTTTATGGAAGGGCATTGTGCACACGACTTTGCGATTCCCGGACCACAAATATTTAATAGGAGGGGTTAGTATTAGCAATCAGTTTTCCAACTTTTCCAAATCCCTGATGATAGAGTTTATGAAAAGTAATTATTGGGACCCCTATGTGGCGCAATACATTAGGCCCAAGAAGGAATTTAAGGTTAAACTTAAGGATGCCGACAAGGAGTTCATTTTTGATGAAACCGAAGCCGACCTTAACAAGTTCGACAGGCTTATCGAAGAAGTGGAGCCAGGAAGTTTAAGGCTACCTGTCCTGATCAAAAAATACATTAAACAGAATGCGAAAGTAGTGGCCTTTAATGTAGATCCCCTATTCAATAACTCGGTAGATGGCTTAATGTATATAAAAATTGCGGATTTACCTGAAAGTACGGTAAAACCAGTAATGGAGGAGTTTCAGGCTGAATTGGAACGAAAGTTGGCCGAGGGCCAACACGATGACGGCGCTCCAATTTAGAAATTGGCCCTTAAAGCTGTCCTAAATCGGCCAAAGATGGACTAATCCATGCCCACCACCGCACTTCTCCTTTCAAACAGCAGATTATCTTTCCAGACATTATCACGTTTGCCTACGCGCTCCCTTTTGCCAATAAAACGGAACCCCTTTTTTAGATGTAATTCCACACTTCCCTTATTTTCAGGAAATATTCCCGATTGCAGCGTCCACAAACCTGCTTTTTCACTCTCCTCAATTAACTGCTGCATCAGCATTTTTCCCACGCCCTGACCCCTATTGCCCTGACCTATATAAACACTGACCTCCGCCACACCTCCGTAAACACATCTGCTGGAAACCGGGGAAAGTGCCGCCCATCCTACAATACTATCCCCAACAATGGCCACCAATCTTCCTACTTGAAGATGTGCGGCATCCCAAACTTCAAACGAGGGTACTTCCTTCTCAAAGGTAGCAAAACCGGTATCCATGCCCTGCTGATAAATTTCGGCTACCCTTGGCCAGTCGCTATTTTTCATTCTCCGAATCTCCATAAATAAGCTTTTAACAACAAACTTCTTATCGTAAAACTATCCAAATTTCAAATTTATTTAATCGCAATATTACGATAAATATAGATAAAAATAAAGTCGGACATCATATCCAACTTTATTGTATTATTAGAACCAAGGCTTTTTACCCACCTGATAGGTGTTATAGAATTCTTCATCTGATTTTGTCAGGTACATTATACCTTCAATTAAACCAACTATGGAAACCAACATGGTGGGTATTCCACAAAGAAACCAGCCAAGTACACCTACGGCAGCCATAATGATTCCCTCTTTTTGATATCCCAAAATAAACTTATGTACCCCTAACCATCCAAATAGAATTGCCAAGATTCCTGCTAATAATTTTTTATTATCCCCTCCTGCATTGGCCAAGCCTTCTTTAAATTCGTCGGCCGTTTTTTTGGCTTCCTCTTTAAAATCTTTGGCAGCTTCCTTAGTATCTTCCGCAAATTCCTCTGCAGATTCTTTAGCATCCTTTGCAAACTCCTTGGCCGATTCCTTAGCTCCTTTTGCGGCGTCTTTTGCTTTATCTCCTAAATCTTTATTTTCTTCTGACATGGTTGATTTTTAGTTGATTAATAATAGTACTAAATGTAATAATTATTTTCTAATCAAAGAAACGCCTTGTCATTGGGTTCCCACAATTCCAATTTATTGCCATCAGGGTCCAATATCCAGCCAAATTAACCGTAATTGTATTCCTAAATATCACCCACTACGGCTACCCCTTCTTCCTTTAAAATCCTAAGTAATTCGACTAAATTTTCTACTCGGAAGTTCATCACAAAAGTACATTTTCTAGGTTGAAAGTAAGTTGTATCTTCTTTCATCGGGCTCCACTGGGTGGAACAATCCTTGCCTTCCTTTTCCTTCCACCAAAAGGTACAACCCTATTGATCGGTATTGAGTCCAAGATGTTTGCTGTACCATTGTTTGATCCTATTGGGGTCTTTTGTTTTAAAGAAAAATCCACCCAAGCCCGTAACTCTATTTTGCATGACCATCTAATTTTGAAGTCTAGAATGTACAACAAGTGCCCCAATAAGGTACAATCCAATATGATTTTAAGGATTAAATACCGGTCCTTATCACTTGCTTAACAGAATTTTTCCCTGATCTTATCTACAACGGTCTGAGCCAATTTTATTTTGCTTTCCACGGTCCAACCGGCCACGTGGGGAGTAAGCAATACATTCTCCGCATTGATCAAATAGGTAAAGGCTTCTGGAAGTTTTGGCTCGCTAAACATATCTTCGAAGGATTTCTTCTCATATTCAAGCACATCCAATCCCGCTCCAAGCACCTTGCCTTCTTTCATGGCAGCAACTAGATCCTCCGTAACCACACATTTCCCCCTTGCGGTATTTATCAGCCAAATCGGATTCTTGAAATCTTCCAGGAATTCCGAATTGATCATATTGATAGTAGCACCAGTTTGTGGTACATGAAGACTAAGTATTTCCGCCTTTTGTTTTAATTCCATAATCCCCACTTGCCTGGCATTTTCATCATCTACACCGCCAACAATGTCATAACAAATTACTTCCACATCAAAACCCTTTAGTTTTTTGGCAAAGGCCTTTCCCATATTGCCATAACCAATAATCCCGACCGTTCTACCATCCAATTCAAGGCCACGGTTACCTTCCCGGTCCCATTGACCATTCCGCACTTCTTTGTCTGCCTTGTTCAATTTATTGAAGAGAGATAATAACATTCCCAAGGTGTGTTCCCCAACAGCATTTCTATTACCTTCCGGTGCAGCCGCAAGAAAGATACCCAGCCTTTTGGCGTGTTGGGTGTCTATATTTTCCAATCCTGCACCCAAACGCCCAATAAACTTTAGGTTGCTTGCCTTATCCAAAAACGCCTCGTCCAAAGTGAACCTGCTTCTGATGATAATTCCATCATATTGATCTATTTTCTTTTCAATCTGCTCTTTGGAGGAAGTATAATCTTCATCATTTTGAAACCCCAAGGCGTTAAATTGCTCAATAATCAAGGGGTGGTTTACATCTAAATGGAGAACTTTCATAAAATAATGTTATTCGGCAAAGATACAAGACCGTTGGGCTACTGGAAACAAGAACCAGGACTATTTTTCGATATTTTCAAAGGAATTTCAAGACCTACTTGCACTAGGGATTGCAGCTAGCTACCATGTAGCGCGGAAAGCCCGCCGCCGCCGAAGGAGGCGGAGTGCCCTAGATTCCCAAAATAACCTTGGCGATGGAAAAATAAATCAGAATCCCGAAAATATCGTTACTAGTGGTTATAAACGGACCAGTGGCTATAGCGGGATCTATACCCCTTTTGTGTAGAAAAAGTGGTATAAAGGTACCTATAATCCCTGCTACCACGGTTACGGTGATCAAAGAAATGGAAATGGCCAGGGAGGTAAGAAAACTTCCTTTCCACAGCCAAGTAAAAAATAAGAGTATAGACGCCAAAACCGACCCATTTAATAGTGCCAACAACATCTCTTTTATAAGCCTGCCGCCAATACTCCCCTTTAGATCGTCATTGGCCAAACCCTGTACCATGATGGCGCTGGATTGCACCCCGACATTACCGGCCATTGCCGCTATTAAGGGTGTAAAGAAAAACAGCACCCCATAATCGCTCATCAGGGTCTCAAAGCCCCCCATGATAGCGGCGGCCCCTACACCTCCCAGAAGGCCAAGAAACAACCAAGGCAATCTTGCCCGGGTCAGGTCCCAAATGCTGTCATCGGCCTCTACATCCTGGGAAATACCAGCTGCCAGTTGATAATCCTTTTCAGCTTCCTCCCTTATAACATCTACAATATCGTCTATAGTAATACGGCCTACCAATCTTCCAATTTCATCGACCACGGGAATGGCTTCCAAATCGTATTTGGACATAATTTTGGCTACTTCCTCTGGTTTTTCATTAACGTTAACGGCATCTACCTTTGGAATATACACCTCGCTAATATGGGTCTTGGTAGAGGTGGTTAGTAAATCTTTTAAAGAGAGACGCCCTTTAAGCTTGCCTTCATCATCTATCACGTATATGGAATGCACTCTGGTCACATTCTCTGCTTGTGCCCTCATTTCCTTAACGCAGGTAAGTACGTTCCAATTCTCATTTACCTTGACCAGCTCCTTGGCCATAAGTCCGCCCGCAGAATTTTCATCATAGCGCAACAGATCCACAATATCCTTGGCGTGCTCCCTGTCCTCCAATTCGGAAATTACCTCTTGGACCATTTCTTTGGGCAATTCCCCTATGATATCAGCGGCATCATCGGTATCCAACTCGTTCAATTCCCCCGCAATTTCCTTTGCCGAAAGATTGGCAAGGATGGCCTCCCTAACATCCACATCCAATTCCGTAAGGGTTTCAGATGTTTTTACACTGTCTAGAAGTTTAATTAGATAGGTGGCATGATCTTCGTCCAATTCGTTGATAATCTCTGCCACATCCGCATAATGCACCTCAGCCAAGAGTGTGGACAATTGTCCGTCCTGCTGGTTGTCTATTAGCTGCTCAATTTCAGCTAAATATTCCTCGGTGAGTTTAAATGGTATCATTTGCAATCTTCTGTGTCAACGAAATGAAGTCCGCAACGCTCAATTGCTCCGGACGCAGGCCAAATATAGCATCTTCTTTAAGAACATCGGAAAGATTGAATGTTTTTAAACTGTTACGAATGGTCTTTCTCCGTTGGTTAAACGCGGCCTTTACAACCTGCCTGAACAGTCTTTCATCTACCTCCAAGTGTAAATTTTCCTTTCTGGTAAGTCGCAACACTCCGGACTGCACTTTGGGTGGTGGATCAAAAACTTGGGGAGAAACTGTAAATAAATATTCCGCGTCGTAAAATGCCTGTACCAATACGGAAAGTATCCCATAGGCTTTACTTCCTTCCTTTTCACAAATCCTTTCGGCCACCTCTTTTTGGAACATCCCGGTGAATTCTGGAATTTGATCCTTAAATTCCAACATCTTAAAAACGATCTGCGTAGAAATATTATACGGAAAATTCCCGGTAATGGCGAACTGCTCGTCCCCAAAAAGGGTCCATAGGTCATATTTTAAAAAATCGGCCTCCAAAACCTTAAACTCGCCTTTGCGCTGCATTAGCTTGTTGTGCTCCAGCGGGAAACTATGTTTTAGGTAAATGATGGATTCCTCGTCCAGATCCATAGCTACCAAATCGATATCCTTTTCCAATAAATATTTGGTGAGCACACCCGTTCCCGGACCTATTTCCAAAACATTTCGGTACCCCTCAAAAGTTAAAGTCTCCCCAATTTTTCGTGCAACGGCCTCATCTTTCAAAAAATGTTGTCCTAAATGTTTTTTTGCTTTCACCGGACTTTCCTCCTGCCAGGGTCTATTGAACTTTTCCTTTTTGGAATGAAAGGATTTTTTTCCTTTTTTGCTCATGGCGCTGCGTATTTAATTAATGTTCGCTAATGATCGCCAACTCTGTCCTAAAGGCAACAAACTTGCCAGCAAAGAGTTCCATCACTTTTTTACGCAGTCTTTCTGCATCTTCGGCGTAATATTTTTGAAGGGTTTCTTTGGAATCGGTGGTATATTGAATGGAATAGGTAATTCCTCCCATCTCCTCCTCCACCAAAACTTGAGACATTAGAGCCTTGGTAAACTTTCCTGTTTCCAACATCTCGGGGATATGGACCTCCTTCATCCAGGACAGCCACTGTCCCTGGATCGATTCTTCAATATTCATGGTAACATTGTAAATATACATGCTTCGTCATTGCATTCCCAAACGGGAATATTTATATTCATTTTTGGATGGACCAAGGCATTGGACATTAATTAATACTGTCTCCTCGCAACATCCTGAAATTCCTTCTTGCCAGTGGAAAAAAGTAACTATCCTGATAGTTATAGATAATTTTCTCGTAATGCGCCTTGGCCTTTTCAGGCTGCTCCAGGATGTTACGATACAATTCCGCCAGGGCAAAATTGGCATCATCGGCCAAAATATCGTTGGCATAGAATTCCACTATTTTAAGGTAGTTAAATTCTGCCTTTTCATAATCCTTTAATTCGATTAAAATTTGTGCCTGTTTTAAAAGTGCCTCATCCTCAATTTTTTCCCCCTTATGATTTTGGAGGATATCCTCCAATAGTTCTACAGCATCTTTCTTTTTATTTTGATAGGCCAAAAAATCGGCACGGGCGTACTTCTTTAAAGCTGTTTGGGTAGAATCTTCCAATGAGTTATCGGATATCAATAGGCTTAATTGCATAGCGTCATTGGCAATCAATTGCGAGGTAGACCCCCTAAGTATCTTCAATTGCGTTAATGCCCAATCGAAATCCCCTTTGTAAAAACTAGTTTGCGCCACCTTAAAACGGGCATCCTGACCAAGGACATCATTTTTTAAATCCTTCTGGATCTGGGAAAAATAGATCAATGCCTGATTAAACTTCCTATCATATACCAAAATATCGCCCAAAGTACTTTTAATGTACGATTTGCTATAATTATTCAAAGGCAACTCCAAGCTTTGATTTAGTATCCCAATGGCAGGCTCGGGAGTGTTTTTTTTGAAGGTTAAAAATTTGGCGTAAGCTATTTGCAGCTGCAAAGTTTCCATGGCATAACCATGAACCTCTATTAAGGCATCAAACTTAGCCTGAACCCTGTCCAAAACCTTGTCATCGGTGTCCATTAAATCTATCTCTATAAGGTTTAGCTGGGCATCCAAGGCCACTACGGAATCGGAAGTGTTTTGGGAAATATATTCAAATACTTCCTTTGCCGTATCCACATCCTGTTCCTCCAAAGCCAATTTTCCCAATCCCTGCAAACGTTGCAATGACATCTCCCCGCCCCTTTTGTAAATTGCCTTTTCTTGGTTAAAGGCACTTTTAAACTGCTTTTGCTGCACAAAGAGCCAACTCAACAATTCGTTCCATAGGGTATCAGGGGCTCTTTGGGCATTCTGAAGCAATACCTTTTTGAATTTTTGGTTATTCGGGTTTTCGGCATCCGAACTAATGAAATCGTTGATATTGCGCAGCACATTTGCCTGGGAGGCCCTGCCTTCACTTATCAATTTCAAATAGGATTCATACATTTGCTCAATATTCCCCTGTTCACCGTATATCCTGGCCTTTTGAAAATTATAATCCAATTGGGGGTTTAGCTCCATAGCTATGGAATACGCCTTTATGGCATAATCCAATAGGGCATATTTTTGAAACCTATATCCAAGGCCATAACCAAAATTGGGGTTTTCATTTATTTTTTGGAGTGCTGCTTCGTAATACTCGGTTGCCTTTTCCGGAAGATCCTGCAAGGTATAATTATACCCTAGCTCAATCAGCATGGTAGGGTAAATATTCTGTTCCCTAACGGCCTTCAACAAAAACTCCTCTGCCTTATCGTACTGCTCCAATTGCTGATAACAAGCTATAAGACCTTCCCCATAGTCTGTCCGCATAGGGTTTTTGTCAACCAACTTCTTATAAAAGACCAAGGCTTTCTCAAACTCGCCATCCTCGAAATACTGTTTCGCCAAGAAATCTTCCTGGGAAACCACGGATTGGCTACATAAGCAGAGAAAGATGAAAAGAAATAGTCGCAAGGGGTCTTTTTTTCAAAGATACACAGAATGTAGAAAGTGGACGTTAAGGGTATGGCAAAGAATCGACAACACCCCCAAAAACACAGTTTATATGATATTTTGGTGATTATAAGGTCCAAATTAAAACAACCGGCCCCATACCCCCACGACCTCATTGGTCTTAAAAAGGATACAGGAAATTATAATAAAATGTCAACGCCTTCTTGAATAAAAGCTTTAGTCTATCTTATCAAAACCAGTATAGGGTATAAGGACTTCGGGAATTTGGATTCCGTTCTCGGTCTGATAATTTTCCAATATTCCGGCCAATACCCTGGGCAGTGCCAAAGAGCTCCCGTTTAAAGTGTGTGCCAATTGACTTTTCCCGTTCCCGTCCTTATAGCGCAATTTCAACCTGTTTGCCTGATAGGCTTCAAAATTGGAGACCGAACTAATTTCCAACCATCGATCTTGGGCCGTGGAAAATACCTCAAAATCGAAGGTGAGGGCAGAAGTAAAACCTAAATCCCCTCCACAAAGACGCAATATCCTATATGGCAATTTAAGTTCTCTCAGAATATTCTTTACATGCGCTACCATGCCATCCAGGGCTTCGTATGATTTAGATGGATGTTCCACCCGTACTATTTCTACCTTATCAAATTGATGCAAGCGGTTTAGTCCACGTACATGGGCCCCATAACTCCCAGCCTCCCTTCTAAAACAAGGAGTATAGGCGGTATGGGTAATGGGAAAATCGCCCTCGTTTAAAATAACGTCCCTAAAAATATTGGTTACTGGCACTTCGGCCGTAGGAATCAGGTAGAGATCATCTTCCCCTACGTGATACATTTGTCCTTCCTTATCGGGCAACTGACCCGTACCATAACCCGAAGTCTCATTTACCAAATGTGGCACTTGAATCTCATTATACCCAGCGGCTGCATTCCTATCCAAAAAGTAAGAAATTAATGCCCTTTGTAATCGAGCCCCCTTACCCTTGTACACTGGAAATCCAGCACCAGCAATCTTTACTCCAAGTTCAAAATCTATGATATCATATTTTTTTGCCAATTCCCAATGTGGAAGTGCCCCTTCGATGAGGGCAGGAATGTCCCCTTCCCTGTACACCTCTTCATTATCCTCTTCTGTGCTACCTGCCGGCACCGATGTATGTGGAACATTTGGAATTTGGTAAAGTAAATTTTGCAAATCGGCTGCTGTTGCGGTCAAAGCCTCGTTCAAATCCTTGGACTCCTCCTTTAGACTTCCTGTGCGCTCCTTTAAGACGTTGGCCTCTGCAGCCTTCCCACTTTTATAAAGAGCGCCGATTTCCTTTGAAATACTATTGGATTCGGCAAGTGTATTATCCAGTCTCGCTTGCAGGGATCGTCGTTTTTCATCCAATTGAAGTACGTTTTCAATAAGTGGAAGGGCTTCGATATTACGCTTTTTTAAAGCCTCAACAATTTGTTCCTTATCCTCACGGATAGCCTGTAACTGCAACATTTTTTTGAATTTTATCGTGCAAATTTAACATAATCTTCGGATTTTCGGCATAATTTTAGCCTAGATATAATATGTAATTGGAAAAGCCATGGTATTTGAACACATCGCCATTAACGTAAAAAACATCAAGGACATTAAGGAATGGTACGTTGTCAATGTGGGGTTAAATGTAGCTATTGAACAAACAGAAGCTCCTTTTATGACCTTTTTGAAAGACTCAACAGGACGGGTAATCCTTGAACTTTACCATAGACCGGACGAAGAAATTACAGATTTCAAAACAAAACATCCACTTACTTTCCATTTGGCATTTGTTTCCCAAAATGCTGAAAAAGATAAGATTAGGTTATTGGACAAAGGAGCCAGTTTTGTTGAGGAAATAAAAAAGGAAGACGGCAGTCATTTGGTGATGCTTCGAGACCCATGGGGTATGCCACTTCAACTTTGCCACAGGGCAAAGCCCTATTAGGACATTTACCCCATTGCACTCTTTAACTATTCTTTAAGTTGGGAGGGCAATATCCAATCGTTATGCCCAAAATAGTTCCAGGACACACTGCCAAGGTCAATTTTTGGGTCAGTAAATTCTTGGTATGGCTTTCCATTGACACTTACCCTAGAATTTACAAAAACCGAGATATCTTCCCCCTTTTCCGCGTATTCCCGTTTTAATCGTTGTGCAAACTGCCACATAAAATCTGGATAGGATTTAATTTTACTTTTTTGTCCCCTTGTTAAATAATCGTCCAAATTCACCAGATAAGAATTTCCGGAGGTACGGTTGACGATTCTAAACGATGTAATTCCAGTCCTACTCCGCAACATCATTCTCCAACTCAACCTATGCCCTTCCTCTGTCCATAATACATCGTCCTTTATAAAATAATGCCTTACAGGCAGCCCTAATTGTATCAGAAAATATACTAACAACAACCCTATAACCAAGTTTTTATTGGTTGGAACTTTGATATCCTCTTGACAATAAGGTTCCTTTTTTCTAAAAAATATTTTCCGGATGGTCTCCGGCTCAAAGAAAAATACAGTGAACGCCAATGCCAAATAAGGAAAAATTCCAATTTGAAAAACTATGGAATTGAACAAATGAAAGAATATTGCTGCAAAAAAAGCCCATTTACGGGTTGGTTTCCACAAAAGGGAAGGCACAATCAATAAATCAAAAAGAATACCTGAAACACCTACAAAACTATGCAACCAAGGTTGTTGTAACAATCCCCCAATTAAAGGGTATTCCTCTTTCCTTTTAAAAAGAATTTCTATAATACTGAAATCCAACCAATCCCCATACAATTTTGCTAAAGAAGCATAGGTATAGACAATAAGCAATTGTAAAACTATGGCCCATTTGATATAAGCGGACATATGGTTGGCCTTTATGGACGGATTTAATTTGGCATCCAAGGAACAATTCCTATTTGCCGGCAAAAAAGCCATTATCAATGCAATTAGCACCAGTAGGTAATAATGATTGTTGTAGGCTGTCTTTTGCATAAGGTACACGGCAGTCCAAAGCAGCGTAAAGGCAAGGGTGCTAAATCGGTACTTATATCCCAGGGCTATACAAATACCCAAGGTCCCCATGACCAAAAAATACAAATACATACCTGGTCCGGGCAATGGCTGTAACCAATCGAAGCCAATGAAATTAAAGGTAAATTCCGGATCCACTAGATTTTTTTTGACCCAGCCCGTAGCAATGGCCCCATAGCATTCAAGGCTTATCAGAATGCCAAAAAATATCCTGAAAATTAGGAGTGGACTATTATCGATTTGCTTAAAAAGAAACCGATCCAACATTTATTTGGAAATTATAAAGAGGGAGGTCTCCCGATCTTTTTTTAACTGTGCCTTGAGGGCTTCAATGGAATTGAACTTTTGTTCGTCCCTTATACGTTCAATAACATCGATCTGAATTTTCTTCCCATAAAGATCCCGATCAAAATCGAAGAAATTTATTTCTATACTTTTCGCCTTTCCCTCCACGGTTGGATTAAAGCCGATGTTCATCATGCCAAAAACGGTCTTTCCATCCATTATACTGCTCACCACATATACCCCGTTCTTGGGAATTAGCTTGTATTCTTCAGGAATGGATAAATTGGCTGTGGGAAAATCCAATTTTCGTCCCAATCCCTTTCCCTTTACAATGCTCCCAGTGAGCATATAATTATATCCCAAGTACATATTGGCGGTTTTCATATCTCCCTCCTCCAAGGCTTTCCTAATTTTTGTTGAACTCACGGAAACATCATCAACTTCCTGGGCCGAAATCTCTTCCACCTCAAAGTCCAACGCATTTCCAAAGGCCACCAAATCCTTTATGTTGGCATTCCTATTTCTCCCAAACCTATGATCGTAACCAATAATAATTTTCTTGGTCTTTAAATCATTGACCAAAATATCCCGGACAAATTGCGTCGCCGATAGGCGGGAAAATTCTTTGGTAAATGGGTGTACTATTAAATAATCGATCCCTATTTCCTCCAAAATTTTGATTTTCTCATCAATGGTATTCAAAAGCTTTATCGATACATCTTTTTGAAGTACCATTCTAGGATGGGGGAAAAAAGTGAGTACTGTGGATTTCAACTCCAGCACTTTGGCATTATTTATGAGACGTTCCAATATTTTACGATGACCAATATGCACCCCATCAAAAGTGCCAATGGTAATGGCAGTAGGGTGCGCTTTATCGTAATTGGAGATGCTTTGAACTGTTATCACAAACTTGGAATAATAAAAAAACTTATCTTTGAGTTTGTACAAAAACCCGCTTGATGGTTGTAAAATTACGTCTTGTTTTTTCAATATCCATATTTTTTCTTTGCTATTGCGGATTTGGGCAAACCAAGTATTGGCAAAAAACCGATTCTAGGAGCCAGAAATCCCGAAGGCAAACAGCGATATTAGAGGTAAATCACGGCCTTACTTTTTCCTTGGAAAAAGACATTTTCGTCAAGGAACTAAAGTCTTCCAAAATCCAAAAAGCTCCCAAAATAGTTAGTTTTCCTAACGAAAATGGGGATTTGATACCTTTCCTTGTTCAGGAAGCTTCCGTACTTTCACCAGAACTTTCCAAGAAATACCCCCAAATAAAATCATATGTAGGAAGAGGCTTAAACAATGAAAAAGACAGAGTGAGATTTAGTGTTTCACAAAACGGAGTACAAAGCATGATCGTATACGGGGAAAGCAAACATGCTACCTACATGCAAAAGGTATCCGATTCCGACAATGAATATCTGGTATACAATAGGAAGGACGCCTATATGATGAACACCAATTTCATTTGCGAAACTACTTCCTTGATAGAGAAGGATAAAGGACCTTCTGCCCTAAAATTGGTGGATGGGCAAGTTCTAAGAAAGTTCAGGGTAGCCATCTCCGCAACAGGGGAGTATACGGAGTTCCATGGAGGAACGGTGCCGGATGCCCTAGCGGCTATAAATGCCACCATAACTCGGGTAAATGAAATATTTGAAACCGATTTGGGAATCAGTTTAGAGATTGTAGCCAACACCGACCAAGTAATCTATACCGACGAGGCTACTGATCCCTATGGGACGAATCTAAATTCTGAGGTACAAAACACCTTAACAACGGTAATAGGCGCTGAAAACTACGATGTAGGGCATTTGTTTCAGAAAGACGAAAATGGAGGGAATGCCGGATTTATTGCCTCGGTGTGTATAGATTCAAGAAAAGGGAGTGCCTATTCCTCTGCCTTAATTCCGCAAGGGGATATTTTTGACTTGGATTTTGTGGCCCACGAAATGGGACATCAGTTCGGCGCCAACCACACCTGGTCCTTTGAATCTGAAGGCACCCTGGTACAGGCCGAACCTGGAAGCGGAACAACGATTATGGGTTATGCAGGCATTTCCGGCAACAACAATGTGGCCTTAAACGGAGACGACTACTTTCATTACTACAGTATTTTTCAGATATTGGAATATATAAAAACCACCAGCTGCGGTCAGGAAATCCCCATTTTAAACACCCCTCCTACTATTTTGCCCTCCGGTAACTTCACCATACCAAAATCGACCGCCTTTAAATTAAAAGGCAATGCAACGGATGTAGATGAAGATGATATACTTACATACAATTGGGAACAGATAAATGATGGAATAGTTACCCACAATACCTTTGGACCAACAAATCTCAGTGGAGCCAACTTTAGGTCCCTAAAGCCTACAGTAACGCCAACTAGATATTTTCCGAGGCTCAGCAGCATCATATCTGGTAATCTTACCCAAACCAATCCCAATGTAAATACCACATGGGAAACTGTTTCCACTGTAGAAAGGGAACTGGACTTTGCACTTACGGTTAGGGATAATGCCCTCGGGGGAGGACAAGTTACATCGGACTTGGTAAAAGTTGCGGTCATAGACAATGCAGGACCCTTTGTAGTAACTTCCCAATCCACCAATGAAATTTACACTGCAGGTACTAGACAAGAGGTTGTCTGGGATGTAGCCAAAACAAATCAGGGCCCGGTAAACACTCAAAAAGTAGACATCTATTTTTCCGCGAATGGAGGCGCTTCCTTTCCTATAAAATTAGCGGATAGCGTTCCCAATGACGGGCAACAGGATATTTTGATCCCTGGATTCGCCACTCCTACGGGCCGAATAATGGTCAGCGCACACAAAAATATATTTTTAGCGGTAAACGCTTCCAATTTCACTATAACACCATCCGATATAGTATTGAAATTCAATCAATTGCAGCATGAGATTTGCCAAGGAAGTGATTTAATTGTGCCCTTCACCTACCAAACCTTTAATGATTTTTCCGAGGAAGCCACTTTCTCCGCGACTGGATTACCCCCGGGATTGACAGTCGATTTTTCCCCTACATCCACTACAGTAAACGACACCCTGGTGAACATAACCTTTTCCAACACAGATTTGGTTGGTCCTGGAAATTATCCTATAAACATAGTAGCCACTTCAGAAAGCGTTACCAAGGAAGTTGTTATAGATGTAAAAATATTGGAAACTACATTTACGGATGTTGTACTCCAGTTACCCACCAATGGTTCAACCAGTGCACGTATTGCATCACAACTGGAGTGGGAAGCCAATACTTCCTACACTTCCTATGATATTGAGATTGCCGATGATGCGGGCTTTACCAATATTATTGAGACGGGCAGTGTTATTTTCAATTCCTATTTGACCACCAATTTGGAGGAGGAAACTACTTATTTTTGGCGTGTTAAACCCATGAATAGCTGTGGAGAGGGAACTTTTGGGCCGGCATTTAGCTTTACTACACTAGAATTGAACTGTGCTTTGGAAACGGCCAAGGATTTACCCATAACGATATCAACGACAGGAGCACCCACAATAACTTCCACGATCACTCTTTTAAACGACCTGCCTGTGGCAGACATAAATGTTAACCTGGACCTAACACATAGCTTTCTTGCCGATTTGGAAGTGACCTTAATTTCACCTGCCGGAACTCGTGTAATTCTCGTATCCAATTCTTGTGGCGGAAATCAGGATATTCTTGCGACCTTTGATGATGACGCAGAAGGATTTATTTGCGGAACAAATCCACCGGCCATTCAGGGTACCATAAGACCATTAGGTTCCTTGGCTGCATTTAATGGGGAATCTACCTACGGGGATTGGATATTGGAGGTAAAGGACATTGCAGCCTCCGATGGGGGGACTTTAAATGGATTTTCCATGGATATCTGTGTAGAAGGCGCCTTTAGGGCGGACGAAGATAAAGATGGTGTTTTTGATGACGGCGACGACCTATGCCTTAACACCCCCTTGGGAGCCCAGGTGGACTTAAATGGCTGTGCCGTATATATACTGCCTACAGATAATTTTGAGGTAGAAATCAACAGTGAATCCTGTAGCAATCAAAATAATGGCTCTATACGTATCGTAGCCGGTATTAACATGGATTACGAAATTACCCTTACCGGTCCGGGGATGAATATAATCAGTAATTTTACCAATTTCTATTTTGAAGATGGGCTTGAGGCCGGCACCTATGAAATATGCCTTATAGGCACGGACGATGATAAGGTTTACGAACCATATTGCTTTCAGGCTATAATTACTCAGCCTCCCCCCTTAAGTGTTACTTCAAAACTAAGCGCAGAGGGCAATCAAACCATATTGAACCTAGAGGGAGGAGATTTGTATAATGTTGAATTAAATGGCGTAATTACGCAAACGAAATCTTCCAGCATTATACTGGAACTTAAAAAAGGAATCAACCAAATTAAGGTGTCCACCAATCTGCCATGCCAAGGCGTTTATGAAGATCAATTGTTCCTTGTGGACGAACCTTTGGTATTTCCCAACCCATTTGAGGAGGAAGTCAACATTTTGATCAATAATGGACCGGATACAGTACATACCAAAATTTTTACTTATACTGGTCAATTGATCAACAGTAAGGATTATAGCCTGATCAGCAATGAAATGAAAATTGATTTTACAGGCTTACCATCAGGTATGTATATCCTTAAGGTTAAGGGAGAAGGTATAAATAGTACTTTTAAGGTAGTAAAAAGATAAACGGATGAAACCAATAGCCATATTTTTATGTTTTTTGGCCCTAGTGGGATGCGGAGGAAAAGACTCTCCAAAACCACCCTTGTCCGCCTTGCTGGTCTTTCCGCAAAAAAACTCGGAATGTACAACAGGCCAAGACGTAGCAGGAACCAACACTTCTACCGTGGAGTTTAGATGGCAAACTTCGGACCACACCGAAACCTACGAACTAAGGGCTACAAATATAAATACCAATACCACCCAGACCATTGTGGTAGGTGGTACTTCGGCAAAATTGGCCATTGAAAGGGGAGCCCCCTATTCTTGGTTGGTAGTTTCCAAAAATTCCAAAGTATCTACATCGGCAAGAAGTGAAACATGGAGATTTTTTAATGCAGGTGCAGAAACTACCCATCCGCCTTTTCCTGCAGAAGTTATATTCCCAAAAACCGGAACAAACATATCCAAGGACCTTAATAATGAAGTTCTTTTGGAATGGGAAGGCGCCGATGTGGATAATGATCTTGAAGGCTATGAGGTATATTTTTCCACTGAAAACCCACCTACCACATTGATAAGTACACTTACCTCCGGCAAATCGGATTTAAAGGTCAGCGTTGAGGCCAACACGGTTTATTACTGGACAATTGTTACCATGGATAGGGAAGGAAATACAGCCACTAATAGCATTTCAGAGTTTAAAGTACGCTAAATGCTATACTAGCTACCGTTATATTCGTTCATTGTTCTATGTACTCCAGACAGTACAAATGAACGGATAAGCGCATTAATTCTTTCATATCGTTCTACCAAGGCATCCTTTTCCTCCTGATTCCATTCACCCAAGACATAATCTATTTGTTTGCCCTTTCCAAAGTCGGATCCGACGCCAAACCTTAATCTATTGTAATTGGTAGTAAGTAAGTATTGCTGAATATCCTTTAAGCCATTATGGCCCCCATCACTTCCTTTGGTCTTTAAACGGATGGTTCCGAAGGAAAGATTAATATCATCTGTAATGACAAGCACATTTTCAAGGGGGATATTTTCCTTGTCCATCCAATATTTTACAGCTTTTCCACTTCTGTTCATATAGGTCGATGGCTTCAGGCACAATATACTCCTACCCTTAACCTTAAAAGTGCCCACATCTCCCAACTTTGCCGTTTCAAAGGTAAAATTCTCCTCCGCGGATAGGGCATCCAATATTTTAAAGCCAATGTTATGACGGGTTTGCGAATATTCCTCCCCAATATTGCCCAGTCCTACAACTAAAAATTTTTTCATGGCGTCCTTTTCGTCCAACAATGTCCCTTTCAATTTAAAAAACGATTCTAAAAACTGGAACATAGCAGTATTTTTCAAATTCATAAAAATACAAAAGCATCCCGCAGTTACGGGATGCTTTTACACTTATTTTAGATAAAATCTATTCGTTACCGCCTTCAGCTGCTGCTTCTGCAGTAGCTTCTGCTCCTTCTTCGCCTTCTTCATCCTCTTCATCTGTTAAGACCGCATTACGTGCAGCTTTAACCTGAACAACCACAGTGTTTTCTGGGTGAAGAATAGTAAACTCATCTTTCAATAATGTGGAAACGGAAATATTTCCTCCGATTTTCAATTTCGAGATATCAACATCAAAGAAATCCGGTAAATTATCCGGTAATGCCTTAATGCTAAGTTTTCTTTTTCTAAACAATAGTCTACCACCATTTCTAACCCCTGGAGAATTACCCAACAATCTCACAGGAATGTTCATAGTAACTTCCTTGTCCTTGAACAACTGATAAAAGTCTACGTGTAAAATGTTATCGGTTACAGGGTGAAATTGAATATCCTGCATTACCGCATCGTACTTTTTACCATCTTCCAAATCAACCACAACAGTATGGGCGTTTGGAGTGTACACTAAATCTTTGAACGCTAGTTCTTCTGCTGCAAAGTGTAATGGTTTTTCCCCTCCGTAAATAACGCAAGGAACCTTTCCAGCATTACGTAAGGCCTTTGTTGCTTTCTTGCCTACGCTTTCTCTTTCTGATCCTTTAATTGTAATTGACTTCATTGTATTTATTAAATATTAATTATATTACTTTCCTATATTAAACTTCTACATTAGAAACTTGGAACTAATGGAAGTATTGTGATGCACCCTGTGCATTACATCGGCAAACAACTCGGCACAGCTGATTACCCTGATTTTTTTGCTTTCCTTTTTTAAGGGTATGGAATCGGTTACAATAAGTTCCGATAATTGCGATTTTTCAATTTTCTCATACGCATCCCCTGATAGCAGTGCGTGAGTGGTAATTGCCCTTACACTTGCAGCTCCCCTAGCCATCATTAAATCGGCGGCTTTTGTCAGAGTTCCTGCCGTATCTACCATATCATCCACCAGGACCACATTTTTCCCATCTACATCCCCAATAAGTTCCATGTGCGAAATTACATTCGCCTTTGCCCTCTGTTTGTAACAAATAACGACGTCGCAACCAAGTGCCTTTGAGTAGGCATACGCCCTTTTAGATCCCCCCATGTCCGGTGAGGCTATGGTAAGGTCATTAAGGTTAAGACTGTTCAAATAGGGTAAAAATAAAGTAGAAGCAAATAAGTGATCTACCGGCTTTTCAAAAAACCCTTGAATTTGATCGGCATGCAAATCCATTGTAATGATCCTTGTTGCCCCGGCCGCTTCCAACATTTTGGCCACCAATTTCGCCGCAATCGGCACCCTAGGCTTATCCTTTCTGTCCTGTCTAGCCCATCCAAAATACGGCATAACCGCGGTTATGTGCCTTGCTGAGGCCCTTTTTGCGGCATCCAACATCAACAACATTTCCATCAGATTTTCGGAACTAGGATTGGTAGAACCAATAATAAACACGCGCATTCCACGAATAGATTCCTCAAAGGATGGCTGAAATTCCCCATCGCTATATCTAGAAAAAATAACATTGCCCAAATTGGAACCAAAAGACTCCGCTATTTTTTCTGATAGCTTTGCACTTTGGGTACAGGTAAAAATTTTAGGCTCCGGTACTTGATATGACATTGTTAATGTATTGTTTTTTAGTTTATTGGAACTCCTTTTTATAAGGAGGTGCAAATTTAGAAATTAATTTGGGTTGCTAAAGTATAAATGTTGATATTTTTTTGGTGATATAAGGAAAATATTTTTTAGTTTTGCAGTCTCAAATGAATCAGCGGTTATAAAAACACCTGAGAAAATTGAAAACTAAGAAATAATTACCTTGCTCGAGTGGCGGAACTGGTAGACGCGCTGGATTCAAAATCCAGTTCTTCGGAGTGTGGGTTCGATTCCCACCTCGAGTACTTAAAGGCTTTGACAGAAATGTTGAGGCCTTTTTTATTTCCCAGGTACAACATAGGTACAACAATTGAACTGGAATTATTTCAGGATGATTTAATAGGAATAATTTTTTTGAAAAAAGTGAATTATAACCAAGTTGTCCTAGTTTGAGCCCAAGCGACCATTTAATCACCTATCAGCTACAGCGAAATTATTGGAAATTTAGGCAATTCGGAAATAAGATGGGTATGCCGCCTACATTTCGAAATCCAAAAATTTGACAACCATTTTGACCATTAAACTTTTTTTTAGCTGTGGACCGATTTAAAAATCCAGGGAACATGGCTTATTGATCTTTCATTTTGAAAGTTGCCTTTCCACCCTATAAAATGAACTTTTACTTATTTTAGCCTTGATACATGCAATACCAATCGCTACATCCATATGGTCGTAAAGATGCTTGGCATAATGGTATTTTTCGATAGTTTCCTGATTTGATCCAGTAGGCCTACCCAAAAGCTTATTACGTTTACGGGCATTGTTCAAGCCAACTTTTGTTCTCTCACTTATAAGATTACGCTCGAATTCGGCAACAGCAGCAAAAATTTGAAGTAAAAATTTACCGTTTGCTGAATTAGTATTGAATTCGGGTTCGCTAAGACTTTTAAAATGCACTCCAGATTCATTGAACCTGTCGATAAGTTGTACCATGTTTTTTAGGGAACGGGATACCCTATCATTTTTATAGGTCAAGATAGTATCCCCTTTTCTCATATACTTCAGCATTTCATTCAAGCCCTTTCTATCGTCCCGAGTTCCACTTGCTATATCCGAATAGATTATTTCGCATCCGTTATTTTTCAACAGATCTATTTCAGATTCCAATTTTTGTTCCGAGGTGGAAACCCTTGCATATCCTATTACCATATTTAGTGCCGTAAAAGGTTAATTAACGAAACTAATAAAAAAGACCAGAAATGGGACAATACCGTCCAAGATTTTCCGCTCTGTGAAAAGTGTCATGTAAATTGGCCGATTTATGGGACTATTCCCGCCAATTCAAAAAATAGTGATTTAGTATTGCATGTATAGCTACTACATGGTCACGAACTATATTCGCAAATCTAATTGATTTGA
>NZ_JALKBD010000033.1 GCF_023015905.1 Arenibacter sp. F20364
ACAGGAGATACGGGAGCCACAGGAACCCAAGGTCCGACCGGAGCCCAAGGCCCAACAGGAGATACCGGAGCTACAGGAGCACAGGGTCCGACTGGAGCCCAAGGCCCAACAGGAGATACCGGAGCTACAGGAGCACAGGGTCCGACTGGTGCCCAAGGTCCAACAGGAGATACTGGAGCTACAGGAGCACAGGGTCCGACTGGTGCCCAAGGTCCAACAGGAGATACTGGAGCTACAGGAGCTCAGGGTCCAACAGGAGAAACGGGTGCTACAGGAGCACAGGGTCCGACTGGTGCCCAAGGCCCAACGGGAGCTACAGGAGCACAGGGTCCGACTGGAGCCCAAGGCCCAACAGGAGATACCGGAGCTACAGGAGCACAGGGTCCAACTGGAGCCCAAGGCCCGACTGGAGCTAAAGGTGATACAGGGGCGCAAGGTCCAGCAGGTCCTGCCGGATCGGATGGTATTGATGGTGCTGTAGGTCCACAAGGTCCAACCGGTGCTCAGGGTCCAACAGGGGCAACGGGGTCGCAAGGTCCTACTGGGGCAACTGGTCCAGCGGGGGATCCGGCTACCGATGATCAAACATTGAGTATTGCAGGCGATCAATTGAGCATATCCGGCGGTAATACCATTACAGTGCCTACGGCCGATGGAACAGAGACTATTGTGACAGCTGGAAATGATATTAGTGTAAGTGGGAATGGTAGTAGTGCTACTCCATATGTAGTTGCTAATACAAGACCTAATATCTTTTATCCTCCTTCCATTGCGGTGGATGCCTCTTCAACAGGCACGGGTAGGACAATTAATCTGCATACTCAATATACGGCTCAATTTGGATCGCCTATGGTAGCAAGTAATTTAGCCCCAGGGGCCATACCAACCTATGCCAATACTGATCTGTATTACTATGTCACTTTTTATGATGATACGGTATTTGATAATGTAAGCGTAGATGAATTTGGGGTAATGACCTATGATGTTATTGCAACACCAACAGATTACAATTCGCTTATCAACGTAGTATTTGTAGTAAAATAGTTTATATAAACCAACTAGGTACAACAGGAGTTTGAAACCAAAACACATATATAGATTTCTTTTTGTCATCCTTGTAACCATATTCTTTGGTGCTAATAGGGCCAATGCGCAGTTTTTGTTGCAGGCACCCAACAGTACCGATGAACATAATTACAAATGGTATGAGGCTTCCGATACTTCTACGGTTTTGGGTACCGATTTTTTTTACGAGGTAACTTCTTCCGGTATTTATTTTGCAACTTATGACGGGACTCTATGTGGATCTAATGCTACTGGTTATTTTATAGTAACAGATTGTTCGAGTCCGGATAATGAGGTAACAATGGATATATCCAATAATGTAAATGCCAGTGCCACCATAAGTTGGTCTCCGGCCGTTAGCGGGGATCAACTTAGGCCTACGGTTATAGCCACACAGAGTGTAGTGCGCTATACCGCCACCGTTACCAAAGCAGGGAACTCCTTTGACTTACCGAATTTTACAGTGGTTTGTTTGCAGCAATCAAGTGTTTTAGTGGATGATTACATCACCGTTAATGAAGATTCATCTGTGATAGTACCCATTTTTGATAATGATAGCAATTTACCCACTACCGGTATTTTGACCACGTCAAACCCCTTTAACGGGAACGTTCTTATTGATGATAATAGCACACCGAATAATCCATCGGATGATATCATAACTTTTGTTCCAAATCCTAATTACAATGGTCCAAGTACCTTTACCTATACCATTTGTAATTCTTTGGGAGATTGTAGTACAGCTACTGTAGATGTGGACGTACTTCCCATTGTTGATGCTTTTGATGATTCTGTGGCTACCTTGGAAAATATGCCCGTGGATATTGATATTTTGGTAAACGACAATGATATCCCTGTCTTGGGAACTATAACTACCACAAGTCCATCCAATGGCAACGTAGTAGTTAATAATAATGGTACCCTTAATGATCTTAGGGATGATACAGTAACATATACTCCCAACAATGGTTATGTGGGCAGTGATCTTTTTACCTACACCATATGCGATGATCAGTCAAACTGTAGTACGGCCAACGTCAATATATTGGTTAATCCACTTGGAATTGTGGATATTGACAGTGATGACGATGGAATTTTGGACAGTTTCGAAGATCTTAATTTGGATGGTGATAATGATCCCTCTACGGACCCAACGGATTCCGATGGTGATGGTATAGCTGACTACCTGGATATTGATAGTGATAATGATGGTTTACCGGATAACGTTGAAGCCCAAACTACTCAGGGGTATATTCCGCCAAGTGGTGTGGATGCCAATAATAATGGCTTGGACGATGCTTATGAAAATAATGGAAATCTTGGCTTGTTCCCAATAGACACGGACGGGGATAGTTTGCCAGATTACTTGGACGAGGATAGTGATAACGATAATGTTCCGGACAGTATTGAAGGACATGATCATGACCACGACGGAATTCCGGATGTAGTTTATATTGGTTCGGATAAGGATAATGATGGTCTGGATGACGGTTATGAAGGTAGTACAACTATAGACACGGATGTTAATGATGAAATTAATGATCCTTATAATGATCTACCCAATACCGATGGGGATGATGAAGTAGATTTCAGGGATAACGATGATGACGATGATGGAATACTTACTATAGATGAAGACGAGAACGGGGATGGAAATTACGCCAATGACGATTTTGATGGGGATGGAATACCGAATTATCTGGATTCAGATTTAATTGTACTGGACCAAGGAGTAGAAGTGTTTAATGTGATAACACCAAATAATGATGGTATCCATGATGTCTTGACCATAAGGGGAATTGAAAATTATCCAAACAATACCATCAAAATATATAACCGTTGGGGAGTATTGGTTTATGCAACCAAGGCCTATAACAATGATTCCAACTATTTCGACGGTACTTCTGAAGGCAGGGTAACTGTTGCAAAAGATAATCAATTGCCGGTAGGAACTTATTTCTATATATTGGATTATACCCCATCCGTCGGAGGAAAGATGACGACCCTTACTGGATACATATACATAAACAGATAAATGATGCCAAATCTTATAAAAAATATACTAGATTCCAATCAGCTGTTGTTGTGCCTGTTTGCTGTAGCCATGTTGGTCAGTAACACGGTACAGTCCCAACAGGATGCGCAATATACCCAGTATATGTACAATACGGTAAGTGTAAACCCTGCCTATGCCGGTTCCCGGGGCCATATCAGTATTGCAGCATTACATAGGTCCCAATGGGTAGGTTTGGATGGTGCCCCAACTACCCAGACTTTAAATTTACATTCCCCTATAGGGTATAGGGGAGTAGGTTTGGGAATTTCTATTGTGAACGACAAAATTGGTCCCACTTCTGAGACTTATTTTGATGGAGATTTTTCATACACCATTTATACTTCCCAAGAAGGAAGGTTAAGTTTTGGTTTAAAAGCCAGTGCACACATGCTGGATATACGTTTCTCCGAGTTAAATCAGGATTATACGAACCCAGGTGGACCTGACCCCACTTTGCAACAGGACGTAGATAATAAATTCTCCCCCAATATCGGAGCTGGAGTGTACTATCATACCGAGAAGTTTTATGCGGGTTTGTCGGTGCCTCGATTTTTACAGACCACACATTTTGATGGCGAAGCATTGTCTACAGCAAAGGAACAGATGAATTTGTATCTGATAACAGGATATGTATTTGATTTGAATACCAACTTAAAATTTAAACCCGCTATTTTATCCAAAGTAGTACAGGGTGCCCCGATACAACTGGATCTTTCGGCCAATTTTATGCTCAATGACAAGTTTATTGTTGGTGCCGCCTACAGATGGGATGCGGCATTAAGTGCCATGGTAGGTTTCAATATTTCCAATAAATTCCTTATCGGAATGGCTTATGACAAAGAAACTACAGAGTTGGGACAAGCAACCTTTAATGATGGATCCTTTGAGATTATTTTGCGCTACGACTTCATCAAGGAGCTAGGTAATTTAAAATCGCCAAGATTTTTCTAAAAATCCAGTGGGGATTCTATTAAAAGAATTTTTTTCTACAATTTTACTCGAAAATGGCCTTGGGTAACATAGATAGCCCATCCATTTTACTCCCCTGATCGTTGGGTTGGCTTCCTGGAAGGCTATTCAATGTTGTGATGTGTATTTTTTTCCTTGGCCCATTTGGTCAATTTTTTTTAATGGGAATGAAGGAAAACCTTCCGAAAGTATTTAATTTTTATGACGCACTTAACCCTTATTTTTAGGGAAAGGTTTTATTTTTACAAAATGGAAGAGGAAAACGTTATTCTTGTTAATGAATCTGATGTTCAAATTGGTCTGATGCCCAAAATGGAAGCCCATGAAAAGGCTTTGCTTCATAGGGCATTTTCTGTTTTTATAATGAACGATCGAGGGGAAACAATGATTCAGCAAAGAGCAGGTCATAAGTATCATTCCCCCCTTTTGTGGACAAATACCTGTTGTAGTCATCAGAGGGAGGGGGAATCCAATATTCAGGCAGGGAAAAGAAGATTGAAAGAAGAAATGGGATTTGAGACCGAACTGAAGGAGTTGTTTTCCTTTATTTACAAAGCTCCCTTTGATAACGGTCTTACAGAACATGAATTTGATCATGTAATGATAGGGCACTACAATGGGGAACCAAATATAAACCCGGATGAGGTGGCGTCATGGAAATGGATGAAACCTGTAGACATTAGGCAGGATATGCTTACCTACCCTGAGAAATATACAGCTTGGTTCAAAATTATTTTCGATAGGTTTTACAATCATATTTCACAATACAATACAGCTATATGAAAGTTAAGGTAAGTAGAAAAGCTCATTTTAATGCTGCTCACAGGTTGTATAGACCAGACTGGAGTTTTGAAAAAAATGATACTGTTTTTGGGTTATGCAATAACCCAAATTTTCATGGGCATAATTATGAGCTGATAGTAAGCGTTACCGGAGAAATAGATGAAGAAACGGGCTTTGTCATAGATATGAAAGTCCTAAAGGATCTTATAAGGGAAAAAATTGAAAAGCAACTGGACCATAAAAACCTCAATGTGGAGGTGGAATGGTTTAAGACCGTGAATCCCACTGCAGAAAATATAGTGGTTTATATTTGGAACCAGCTTAGGCCCTTTATTAAGGCTTCAAACGAGTTGGAGGTTGTACTATACGAAACGCCAAGAAATTATGTAACCTTTTCAGGATAGCATAGCATAGAACTATAATTATCAAACTCAACTGGAAAAAATTACGAAACTTCCTTCCAAACAGATTAATCAAATTAACAAATAGAATACAAATACCTAATACCAAACAGCATGAAATTATATCCTTTAAAATTCAACCCTATTCTTAAAGAGCGACTTTGGGGCGGTACCAAGTTAAAAGATGTTTTGGGAAAACCCATAGAAAATGACATTACAGGTGAAAGTTGGGAGCTTTCTACAGTGGAAGGAGATGTGTCCATAGTAGCGAACGGTGAATTTTCTGGTAATTCCTTGCAGGATTTGATCAACAACTACCCTGAAGAATTATTGGGTAAAAGTGTTTATGCCCGATTTGGTACCGAGTTCCCAATTCTTATCAAATTTATTGATGCCAAACAGGATTTGTCCATCCAATTGCATCCCAATGATGAATTGGCCAAAAAACGCCACAATTCCTTTGGAAAAACGGAGATGTGGTATATTATGGACGCGGATGAAGGTGCGGAGTTAATAGTGGGGTTTAACAAAGATGTAACCAAGGAAGAATATGCTAAGAGCATTGAGGAGGATACACTATTGGGCCTTTTGAACTACGAAAGTGTAAAGGAAGGGGATACTTTTTTTATAAACACTGGTAAGATGCATGCAATCGGTGCTGGAGTTTTGCTGGCAGAGATTCAGCAGACTTCGGATATTACCTATCGTGTCTTCGATTTTAATAGGAGAGACAAGAATGGCAATCTAAGGGAACTACACACCGATTTGGCCCTGGACGCCATAGATTACACTAAGAAAGATGATTTTAAGGTGAAATATTCGGATAAACAGGATAGTGTGAATAATATGGTATCCTGTCCATATTTTAATACCAATATATTAGAGCTGACCAAGGATATGGAATTGGATGTTGAAAAAAGGGATTCCTTTACCATCTACATGTGCGTAGGGGGCAAGGCGACAATTTCAAACGAATTTGGCTCCGTATCCATAAAAAAGGGGGAGACCACTTTAGTGCCTGCACAGTCCAAAAAAATAAATATAATAACAACGAGTGCAAAACTTTTGGAGGTTACTATCTGAAAATGATTACTTTTGCAAAAAAAATTTACCAATGGCAAGTATAAGAGATTTAAAGAAAGACATTAATTACGTTTTAGGAGATATTATTGAAGCGGTGTATTTAGTGGAAGCTTCTGGAAATAAGCAAAATTCAAAAGAAGGTAATGCAATAATAGATAATGCAATAGAAGTCTTTGACGAGTTGATAGCGAAAGTAAACCAGAAGTCAGTGGAGAACAGACCGGCCCATTTAAAATCCGTTAAAGCGGAATTGGAAACCAAAGCAGGTTCTTTAATTGAACAACTTAATAAATTAGGGTAGTATTTCCCTTAATAGGTATTAAAAAAAAGCATCCAATAAATGGATGCTTTTTTTATTGTTCAGTTTCCTTTTTGAGGTTTTCTATATGTTCTTTTAATTCCTTGCCGTATTTGGAATTGGCTACATCAACAGAGAGCGTATTGTTTATGGAATCCAAATATTTTAAGTTGGCATCTGCAACTTCCTTCACGGCGATGTAGGGTGCTACATATGAATCTGCATTGTTCAACGCAAAATTAATGGCATAAAGGTATCCTCTCTTGACATTTTTGTCGGACAAATTTTGAAGGGAATCAAAAGCTGAGGAATCACCTAGGGTTTTGGGATCCATACTCAATCTTGCGTATTCCAAATCCTTAGTGTTGAACTTGGACATTACCTCCAGATATTCCTTTAGCTTGTCATTACTCTTAGATCCCTCAATTTTAGCATTCAGGTCAAAAGTATTCCAATTCGTATTAATGGTTATATTTCCAGGTTCCCCAAAGAAAGTAATTCGGTCATTAATACTGTTGTTGTCCTTTTTGTCCAGATATAAGTAGTATAATTCGGGACTTTTCAATTCGGTGGAAAAGGTAAAATTACCATCCCCGTCTACGACAAGCGAATCTACTGTGACCAAGGTAGTGTCAGCAATGTGCTGTAGGTATAGTGTTCCCTTTTTCAAACCCTTTACATTTCCGGTAACGGTCATCGTATTTTCGGTACTACCTGCACAAGAGGCAATAGTTATTGCCAGTACAGCGACCATTATAATTTTCTTCATAGTAATTTTTTTGAAGCGCAAATATCATTAAAGTTTATGGAATTTTAAACTTTTGATGCAATTTCCATAAGAATTGTACAAAGTATGGCTCCACCTGTACCTACCACATAGCCAAAAACGGCCAATAACACACCGACCGAAGTCAATGATGGGTGGAATTCCGCAGCAACCACTGGGGCCGAGGCAGCACCTCCTACGTTGGCCTGGCTACCCACGGCAAGAAAGAAATAGGGAGCCTTGATCAATTTGGCAACAACGATCAATAAAACCGCATGAATAGTGATCCATACAAAGCCTATGGCAATTAGGCCGGGATTTTCAAAAACCTTGCCCAAATCCATCTTCATGCCAATGGTGGCCACCAGGATGTAGATAAATACACTGCCCAATTTACTGGCACCGGCACCTTCATAGTTTTTAGCTTTGGTAAAGGAGAGTACTATCCCCACTACGGTTGCCAAAACGACCATCCAAAAGAAATTGGAACCTAAAAATGAAAGAAAACTTTTATTATCGCTTACACTTTCATAAGTGCCGGTCAAAAATGAACTGATATAATCCCCCAAATAATGGGCAATTCCAACCCCGGTAAAGGCAAAGAACAGCATCATCATATAATCCTTTAAAGTAGGGACCCTGGTTATTTTCTCCGTGAACGTGGATACTTTTATTCTAAGTTCTTCTATAGCTGAGGTGTCCGCCTTGAGCCAACGGTCTATTTTTTTTGTTTTTCCTACACCCAATAAAATAATAGCCAGCCAAACGTTGGCAACCACTATATCGACCAAAACCATTCCCCCATATTTGTCCGGATTATATTGGTATATTTCCAGCATAGCCGCCTGATTGGCGCCTCCTCCTATCCAACTACCGGCAATAGTGGCCAAACCTCTCCAAGTGGCATCAAAATCGTTTCCGCCAACGGTTTCTGGAGAGAATATGGATATTATCAAAATGGCCAATGGACCTCCAATTATTATCCCAAACGAACCGGTCAGGAACATGATCAACGCCTTAGATCCCAAATTGGCTATGGCTTTAAGATCAATACTTAAGGTCATTAAAATTAAGGCCGCCGGCAGCAAATACCTACTGGCCATAAAATAGAGACTGGAGGTCTCGTCCGATATTAGACCACTACTAGCCAAAATGGAAGGTAGTACATAGCACATGAGAACGGCGGGTACTATATTATAGAATTTGCTCCAAAAACCGGTTTTTATGGAAGAGGTGTAAAATATAAATCCTAGACAAAGGGTAAGAAGTCCAAATACAACAGTATCGTTGGTAATAATTGGTTCGTTCATAAAGAAAACAATTCAATAGGGTTTTACAGTTGCGCCAAATATAATCAAATTAAAATATGCTGTTTTATATAATGGGCCACGCCGTCCTCGGAGTTTTTAAGGGCAAGGTCGCTGGCGATCTGTTTGACTTCATCCCTAGCATTGGCCACTGCTATTCCACGACCCACATTTTGGAGCATTTCAATATCATTGTAGTTGTCGCCAAAGGCAATGACATCGTTTAGACTTTCATGGTCCTGTAGCAAAAGTTTAATGGCGGTTAGTTTGGAAACAGATTTTGGTGCAATTTCAATCAGGGTATCATTGGATCGATATAGATTTAAGGTTTGGGAAAAATTCTTAAAAAGTATTGGAAAAATTACGTCTGTATTTTCTTTGTTCCCCATCAGCATTATCTTGTGGGCGCCCATTTTTCTGTCCGTCCAGTCCTCAATGGTGTCTTTGGTGTCCCTGTAGGTGGGCAGGGTTTTTGTATATTTTATCTCTTTTTGCACCCGCTCAGAGTCTATTTCTACATACCATTCCATTTTGGAATAGAGGCCTAGCTTTATTTCAACCTTGTCGGCCATGTCATAAATTGAAGCTATTTGGGGCATATTGATAAAAGTGGAGAATAATTCTTTTGCTCCATGGAGTACCAAGGCCCCATTGTAACATATGATGGGTTCATTTTCAATACCCAAGTTTTCTTGAATATAGGTCATGGACTGGGGCATTCTGGCAGAAACCAATATAATTCTAAGATGTTCTTTTATTCTTTTGATTTCCGAAATCGTAAAATCGGAGACATTATCCTTATAAGTCAATAGGGTGCCATCCAGATCGGAACATAATATTTTGAAATCCATAGTGGGGAATTGGGTTTGGGTTTTTAGAATTTACTCGGCATCAAAGATATGCTTTAAGTAGAAAATAGGTTGTGGAAATTTTTCAATGGCGCTTGCCCTTATAATCTGAATTACGTAAAAGACCTAATCTTCCTTTTGCTTGGGGGCACGTTTGGCTTCTTTGAGTTCCTTCATTAACATCCATTCTATTTGTCCGTTTACACTGCGAAATTCGTCCGAGGCCCATTTTTCAATGGCTTTCAGCATATCTTCATTTAACCGCAATGCAAAAGCTTTCTTTTTACTCATATGATCTGTTTTTACACCCTTACATAAATTATTGAAAAAACGGTGAAAGGGTTAACGAAAGAATTATATGACTCTTCATTCTTCCTAGGCCAGTATGGTCTGTTCGTTCTCGAACTCGGAATTCAATATTGTATTTTTATGTTATGGGCTTAAAATGTTCTCCCGTACTATATACCAAAGATAGCCAACAGTAGGGAAACCAAACACCCTTGCCCAATATTTGGCTTGTTCTTGTACATAGGAATGGTTAATGATTCAGTGTCCCGGCGTTGACAATGGGAGAAGCATCCTTATCGGAGCAAAGGACCACCATAAGATTACTAACCATAGCTGCTTTTCTTTCCTCGTCCAGGTCAACAATTTCTTTCTTGCCTAAATGATCAAGGGCCATTTCTACCATACTTACGGCACCTTCCACTATTTTATGGCGTGCGGCCACTATTGCCGTGGCTTGTTGTCTTTTCAACATGGCGTTGGCAATTTCCTGGGCATAGGCCAAATATCCAATCCTGGCTTCCAATACCTCTATGCCTGCCATGGCCAATCTTTCCTGAACCTCTTTTTCCAAGGCTTCGCTTACTTCATTGACACTGGAACGTAAGGTAATATCCTCGGTATGGCCCTCATCGGCAAAATTGTCATAGGGATACATACTGGCCAATTTACGCACGGCGGCATCGGTCTGCACACGTACAAAATTTTTATAATCGTCCACTTCAAAAGCAGCCTTATAAGTATCGGTAACCCGCCATACCAATATGGTACTGATCATAATAGGATTTCCTAGTTTATCATTCACCTTCAGCCGCTCACTGTCGAAGTTACTGGCACGAAGGGAAATTTTATTTTTGATGTAAAATGGATTGACCCAGAAAAGACCATTTTTCTTAATGGTACCCATATACTTTCCAAACAGTAGTAGGACCCGGGATCCGTTTGGATTTACCAAAACAAACCCACGTAATGATATTATAAATATGAAGAAGAGGGGCAACGCCAGTGGTACTCCACCAGCTACTAGCACAATGGCAAAAATGAGGAGCCCTAATAATACCAGTAGCATAATATAGCCATTGGCGGGAATAATGTTTTTTTCTTGTTTCATGATAAATTTATTATGATATTAAAATGATATCATAAAGATATGAAAAAATATCAATCGTAAACAAGTCTATGGTAAAAAATAGGTCTTAGGCTTTAATGTCCGTTTTAAAATCTTTTGTTTTCTTCTTTTTCGGGTTCTTGAAAAGCCTTTTAAAAAAACCATCCCTTTTTACGGGGTCACAATCCAGTTGGTTCATCACCTCGGAACTTGGAGCGGGAAATTTTGCCTTGGTTAAGTAATTGAAAGAATTATCAGCGTTCAATTTCTGCATCCACAGCGCAAAAATGGGCAATGCCGCATTGGCTCCCTGACCCAGGCTAGTACTGCTAAAGCCAATTTCATGGTTGTCCAATCCTACCCAGGTTATATTAAGTAGCTTAGGGGTCAAAGCTACAAACCAGGCATCCTTGTTGTTTTGTGTGGTTCCGGTTTTTCCGGCAATGTCGTTCTTAATGCCATAGGTAGAACGAATTCGGGCGGCAGTACCGCTATTCACTGTTGCCTTCATCATCTCTAACATGATTTGGCCCGTTTCTTCCGAAAAGGCTCTTTTTTTAGATACAATTGGTTTAAAGGTCTCGATTATGGAGCCGTTTTCATTGGTAATTTTTTCAATTAGGAATGGAGTTACAGATTTGCCATTGTTCAGAAAACTGGCATATGCACCCGCTAGTTCGTTTATTTTTATCTCGGCTGTGCCTAAAGCCAGCGATGGTAAGGAGGGTAAGGGCGTTGTAATGCCCATTCTCTGTGCTTGCTGTATCACTTTGGGAATGCCTGTTTTTTCCAACACTTTTACCGCTACGGTATTAACAGAATTACTCAGGGCCTGCTCCATGGAGTAATTTAGGTAGGCCTCGTCCTTTTTTCCGGAATTACTAGGGGACCAGCCTTCCATATTTTTATAAGCTACCTCCTGGGCCGAAAAGTAAGTGCATGGCATTATACCATTTTCAAGCGCGGCGGTATAAACTATAGGTTTAAATGCAGATCCTACCTGTCGCCTGCTCTGTGAAATATGATCGTATTTAAAGTGTTTGAAATTGATTCCTCCCAGCCAGGTTTTAACGGCCCCAGTTTTGGGATCCATGGATAGGGAACCTGTATTTAAGAACTTTAGATAGTGCAATAAACTATCTATAGTGCTGGCAGAACCTATTTTATCCTCATTCCAATCACTTAACTGCATTTCTTTTTTTAAGTTCATCGAATCCATTATCGCACTTTCGCTCATGCCTTCATTCTTCATTTTTTTGTAGGGCTCTGAACGCTGTATAATTTTATTGATAAGCTTTTTGTCGCTTATCCAGGGTGCCCGTTTGCCGTAACTTTTTTCAAAACTGTTTTGGAGTCCTTTCATATGCTGTCTCATGGCTTCTTCCGCCAATATTTGCATTTTGGAATCCAATGTGGTGTATATTTTTAGTCCTGAAGTGTAAATATTGTAATCCTGTCCCTTTTCCCTTTGTGCTTTGGCCCAACTTAACATTTGTTTTCTTACCTCTTCCCTGAAATAAGGAGCTATGCCCTCATTATAATCGTATTCCCTATAATTAAGTTGTAATGGCAGTAACTTAAGGCTATCAGTTTCTTTTTGCGAAATAAAATTATTGGAATACATGGACTGCAATACCAAATTACGTCTGTGTAAGCTGTTTTTTGGAAATACGCGGGGGTTATAACCATAGGTGGCCTTTAACATGCCTACAAGGGTAGCGCTTTCCTGCAACTCAAGTTCCTTTGCTGATTTATTGAAGAATTTTAACGAGGCACTTTCTATTCCAAAAGTGTTGTCGCCAAAGGAGACTGTATTCAAATAAAGCATCAGAATTTCTTCCTTTGAATAGATGGATTCCAATCTGGAAGCTATAATCATTTCTTTCAACTTTGATATGGCCAGATTAAATTTTCCGGATCTTTCCCGGGGATATAAATTCTTTGCCAATTGTTGGCTAAGGGTGCTACCGCCTCCGGCAGATTGATCCTGCATCAGTATGGTCTTAAAAGCCACTCGCAGCAGGCTCCTATAATCTATCCCTGAATGATCATAAAACCGCTCGTCTTCAATGGCCACCAAAGCCTTTATTAAGTTTTTGGGGACCATCTCAATTTGTATGGGTTGTCTGTCAAAAAGAAAGTATTTTCCAATAAGAACGCTATCCGTAGAATAGACTTCGGAAGCTCTTTGGTACTTGAAATCCGAAAGTTCCCGCTTATTGGGAAGTTTTCCCCATGCGCCCAAATAAATGCCTGTTATTAACAAGAATATACCACTCCCGACTATCAAAATGGTAATGATTCCCAATCTTAGGAATGGATTTTTTATTTTCTTGAACATCAATTTTTATAATTAAGCCTGCAAGATCAAATTAATAAATTAAAAGGAAGAACTTCTTAACAAATCCTTAATTTCCAATTCGCTATTTTTGCACACTATTTTCAGGAGTTAACGATTGTTTGAATTATTTGGCTTATAAAAAGTCAACATTGCAGGGATATATGAAAAAAATTACGGTATTGTGCTTACTTATTTTTCAACTTAGCTTTGGCAACGATATGGAATGGTCCAAGACGGGACACAGGACTATAGGGGAAGTAGCACAGCAACATTTGACGGGGAGGACCAAAAAGGTTTTAAAGAAGCTTTTAAATGGTCAAAGTTTGGCTTTGGTTTCCAATTATGCCGATGAAATTAAGGCAGATCGTAGCTTTTCCAAATTTGGGCCATGGCATTATGTAAATTACCCGGCAGACAAAAAGTATACAGATGTTCCACCTAGTGAAGAAGGAGATGTAATTATAGGAATTGAAAAATGTATAGAAATTGTTCAGGACAAGAACAGTAAGGCAGATGATAAAGTATTTTATCTAAAAATGTTGGTCCATTTAATAGGTGATCTGCACCAGCCTATGCATGTGGGCAGGTTAGAGGATAAAGGAGGTAATGATATCCAAGTACAATGGTTTGGAAGAGGTACTAACTTACATAGGTTATGGGACTCCAATATGATAGATGATTATGGAATGAGTTATTCGGAATTGGCAAATAATTTACCGGAACTTACCAAGGCCCAGATTAAAAATATGCAGATGGGCAATATATATGACTGGATGGAGGAATCCCAGGATATAGCCAATGAGCTTTATGATTCAGTAGCGGTAGGTGAAAAATTGGGGTATGCTTATAGTTATAAATACTGGGTCACCGTAGAGAAACAATTGCAAAAGGGAGGCTTGCGTTTGGCCAAGGTATTGAACGACTTATTTTCATAGATCAATAACATGAAATTTATTGCGAACCTTAAGGCCTTTAGAGCTTGGGGTCAAGCCTTTAGTAAGGTGCACCACTATTGTTGTATTATTCTTTAAATCAGTGAATTGGTTGAATAGGTTTCTGCTTATAAACGAAAAAAACATCGTTTTTGACCAATTTTTATATTAATTGGCAAAGAAATTGAGTTAGTATTATTGAAGTTGGGTGTGAGGAGACTAACGTAAATGCCTGGTAGGTTAGGGGCAGTATCCAATGGAAATAATAAAGGCATAAAAAAATCGGTTTTCGCAACCGATTTTTTTATTTAATGACCCTAAAGGTAATATTAATTCTTTCCTGTACAGTTTTGGCGGTTTTTGGAATTTGGTGGTACCAACAATGCTGGGTTTCTCCTTTCATAAGAAGTAAACTTCCGTGTTCCAATAATAATTTTTGCTTTAAATCCTTTTTTAATTTATGCTTTAGGTGAAAGTATCGTTCCTGTCCAAGGGTTATTGAAGCAATTATGGGGTTTTTACCCAAAGTCTTCTCGTCATCTGCATGCCAACCATTGCTATCCCTGCCATTTCTATAGAGATTTAATAAACAACTTGTAAAGCGTACATCTATTTCCATTTGCAGCTTATTCCTTAATTCCATTAATTCGTCTGTAAACCTATGTGGATACATGGTAATATTGGAGTAGGAATAGGGTTTGTCGTTGTCCCCAAATAGGGCGGTCAACCTAGGCTGGGGATAGGTTTTGCCAAACACCGTAATATTATCCTGCTGCCAAGGGGTCGTTTCTTTAAGTATCTTAAAATATTGATCCGCTTCGCTTGACTTTAAAAAATTGGGATAATAACTAATATCACTATCAGGGAGTTGAAGTTCGGTTTTGTTGGCAAATAATGGGCTCACGACTGAAGTACACTTTTCAGCTCGTTTCTATATTCTGACGGATTTTGACCAGTAAAGGCTTTAAACGACTTGTTGAAATGCGAGAAATTGTTAAATCCACTTTCAAAACATACCTCTGTTATACTGATGGGCTTTTCTGCCAGTAATTTGGAGGCATGTACCAATCTACACTCATTTACAAACTGCACAAAGGTCTTATTTGTTATTTTTTTAAAGTATCTGCAGAAAGACGGTACTGTCATACTCACCAAATCAGAAATCTCTTCCAAGGTTATTTCTTCCTTAAAGTTTGTTTTCACGTAATTAAAGACAATATTTATTCTGTCATTGTCCTTCACTTCCGTTTGAAGTGAAAAACCTTGGGCATTCAATACTTGATATTCCTTGGAGTTACCCAACTCATTTAAGATGTTCAGAATGGACAGCAGACGTTGAAAATCGGTCTGATATTCCATGATTTCGATTTTTTCTCCAATTTTTTTCTTGGTACTACCGGTGAAGGCCACCCCTCCACTTGCAATTTGAAAAAGGCTTTGAATTTTTCTCATCTCCGGAATGTTGAAAAAGTCGTTACCCAAAAAATCCTGCTTCATTTGTACCACACTTTCGCTTTTGTTGCCAGTAAGTACATCTGTAAATCCACAATGAGGCAAATTGGATCCAATCAAAATCAGATCGCCATCCGTATAATAGGAAACATGGCTTCCAATTTGTCGTTTTCCGGAACCTCCGTTAACATAAACCAGTTCAATTTCAGGGTGATAATGCCAAACCCCTATTTTATTAGGGTTGTGTTCATCAAATTGTTGATAGGTATAAGAATGACCGAAATCAGGTTCTATTACCTCAAATGCAGGTTTAGGTATCATATGATAATTTCATTAGGTATAGTAAAGATACTATAGCTATTTTGGACAATTCTGTGCAAATTTAACTTAAATATGTCCAATATTAACCCCTTAACATTTATTTAATATTGCATGATGGTAAAATAGAATAGAAACTGGAGAATTCTGGAGTAGTGGGAGGAGTAAACCCGGTCTATATTTGCCTTATAAATGATTTATTAATATTAAATCCTAAATGTTATGAAAGCAATTTTAAAATTAACAGCAGTGGCAGCCTTATTACTAAGTAGTACTGTGGCAATGGCCAACGATCCAGGAATGTACTTGACAACAGTTAAAGAGGCAAAAAGATTGGTCCTTAAATTAAATAAGCAAACTGAATCTTCTATCTTGACTTTGACCGATACGGATATGCACCAAATATTCGTAGAGAATATTAAGGAAGACGAAGATTACACTAAAAAGTTCGACTTATCAAAATTGGAAGAAGGTCTTTACTACTTAAAGATGGAAAGCCTTATCAGGACTGTAGAGTTTACTATTAGTGTTGAGGATTCCGAGGTAAATGTTATTGCTCGTGACGAGGTAACAAAACCATTCTTCAGGAAAAATGGAGATGTACTTTATTTAAATTACTTGAACCAAAAGCTAAATCCTGTAGTTATCAATGTTGTGGACAGTTCTAACAGACTTGTATTTACACAAAAATTTGATAAGGATTTGGTTGTAGGAAAGGTTTTTAACTTTACCAATGCTGTAAAAGATGAATATACAGTATCTGTAAGTGAAGGTACCACTACTTATTTCGAAACTATTTCTGTGAACTAAATTACCTAAAGTAAATATTACAAAGCGTAAAAAAATAGGGGCCATTTGGCCCCTATTTTAATTTGCTATTGTACGTATTTTTTAAGTCGCTCCCTTTTATATTCCGGAAGGGAATCATTGTTTATCGCTTTTTGAAGCAGCACAGGGTCTTTTTGCTTTGCAAGTATTATTTGAAAGCATTCCTTAACGGTAAGCGTGTTTTTGGATCTTTCCAGCAATTCAATTTGATCTCCTTTTTTTACCATGCCTTCCTCTAAAATACGGACATAGGTTCCGGAATACCCATAATCTATGAATTGTTTTAAAATTTTGGCATCTCCAAAGCGAACACCCAACTTATAACAGGGCTCTCTGGGTTGTGAGACCTGAACCACAGCGTTTCCAATTTTATAGATATCGCCTATTCTTATTATAGATTCATCCAAACCTTCAACGGTAAGATTTTCTCCGAACATCCCCCAATCCCAATTTAATTCAGGATAAATTCCTTTCCAATACGGGTAGCGATCTGATGCAAATAGATAACAGGCTTTGTTAATTCCGGCATGATGCTCCCTGTCTATAACCGTATCCTTATGAACATCAATTTTGCCTAGAAAAAGCGATTCGTCCTTAGGATATTTAAATATCCCTGTTTGCTCCTCCCTTCCATTCCAAAGAAAGGTGGTGGCTTTTCCGATATTTGTAGAGATAATTTTCATGTTATAAAGATAGAAAACCATCTTAAATAAATACGATGGTTCAGTATGTCTTGGAAGGGAATACTCAATCCATTTCCTTATCTATATTTTTTGTTATGTTATACCCAATAAAGAGCGCGACACCAGCTAGAAGAAAAATACTTCCGGGGAAGGCCACTTCTTTTCCAACATTTAGGTTTTCACTTAAAAATCCTGCCACAATGATACCCAAACCAATTCCCATGAGCAATAAGGCTAGATTTAAAATCAGAATCTTCCATATTGGGGCAGTTCTTTCCCTTTTTCCCCTAATAAAAATACTGGCGTCCGCACCTTTTTCTATAAGTGCAAGGCGTTCCTTGTTCCTAGTAGAGAAATAGAGGTAGGATATTCCAAAAATTACAATAAATAGACAAATAAAAACAAATCCTGGTCCTATCATTTTGTTGAATTTTAATTGATTAATTTTAATGTGTTTTAGCGTATGACGATACATTATTAAGGATGGTTACAATTTTTTCTGAATATTTTCTTGATAATTTTGTAACCCAAAGCTTAAGAGGTACGTCATATGTCCAATATGTCCACATACGACGACCAACAAATAATAGACCGGATTTTAAGTGGTAATGCCAATAGTTTTGCACTGTTAGTGGATCGCTACAAGGATTTGGTATTTTTATTGGCTTTACGGATGATGAAAAATAGGGAGGAAGCGGAGGAAGTTGCCCAAGATACCTTTTTAAAGACTTATAAATCCTTAAATAAGTTTAAGGGGGAATCAAAGTTTTCCACTTGGATTTATAAGATTGGATATAATACTTGTTTGGATAGATTAAAAAAAAGTAAAAAAGAGCAACATTTGGTGCGGATCGATCAGTTTACTGTCAACCAAATAAAAACTTTGGATTCAGCCTTGGAATATATGGAACTTGAGGAACGAAGGAAGGTGATTCAAGATTGTTTGGATTTGTTGCCAAGTGAGGATAGTTTTTTATTGACCTTGTTTTATTATGATGGAAGGTCATCGGAAGAGATTTCCAAGATTGTAGATCTTACAACGACCAATGTAAAAGTTAGGTTGTTTAGAAGTCGAAAAAAATTGGCAACAATTCTCAAGAATCGACTGGAGCCTGAAATAATTGAGAACTATGAAAGATGATACCATAGAAGCGGAACTGGACAAATTAATGGGCAAGATTCTCAAGGATGAAGCCTTGGATCCGCCTTCACTGGATTTTACGGCTGGAGTAATGGCTTGTATTCAGGCGGTGAAGGATAATCCTACTACTGTATATGAGCCTTTGATTTCCAAAAAGGCTTGGGGAATTTTAAGTGTTGGACTTTTGCTGGTCTTCGTATATCTATTATTTAAGGAAGATTCTAGCACGGGTAGTATGTGGCTTAATAATTTTGAAATACCTCAATTGAAACTTCCCAACGTATTCGTTAGCTTGCCCATCATCGCAATTTCGGATACTTTGGTATATGGTATTTTGGCTTTCACTATATGTGTATATGTACAAATTTTTGTTCTAAAAAAATATTTGGATAGACGGTTTTAGTGTAGGCTCCATTATATTTCAATATAGTAATACGCCCAGTACATTAGAACAAATTGAAGTGGAATTCTCAGTATTAGGATCCACTTTGGGATTCCTGCAGATTCTTTTTCACCCCTTAACATATAAAAGTGGACCAAAAGAAACACGACCAACATTAGAATGATGCCGATTACAGCCATATTTTTGGTGGTTGGAAAGCATAGAGCCAGGCCCAATAGAATTTCGGCCATGCCACTAAGGGATACTAGAAGTTTGTGATTGGGCAAGTATCTGGGCATAATCCGTAGATACACTTTGGGAACAATAAAATGCATTGTTCCGGCCAATACATACATAGATGCTAAAAGGTAGAGGTGCCACGGGTAGTCCATTTGGTAAAGGTATAAATAAAAGAAGCTGAATTACTAGGGTAATTCAGCTTCTTAATTTTTAAAAAGCAAGTGATTACTTCACCATTTCATAGCTTCTTTTAATGAACTTTGTAAGTTCTTCGCCTTTTAAAAGACCTTTGGACAAACGTGCCAGGTCTAGGGACTGGTTAATAAGCCGCTCCTTCTTTTTGGCCGTCTTTGTATTTAGTATTTCAGAAACCAACTCATGATTGGTGTTCACTACCAAATTGTACATTTCGGGCATATTTCCCATACCGAACATTCCACCGCCACCTGTTTGCTGCATTTCTTTCATACGTCTCATAAATTCTGGTTCCGTGATAATGAACGGAGAGGAACTGCTATCCATGGCTTCCAATTGAATGGTATAGCTTTTATTGTTGATAGCGGTCTCAATATCGGTTTTTAAGGTCTCTTTTTCCTCATCGGACAATTTGGAGATTTGGGTATCCTCTTTTTTGATTAGATTGTCCAAATGATCTGCGTCCACACGTGCAAAGGAAATTTTCTCCTTAGAGGTTTCCAGTTTTTGCATTAAGTGCGATACTATTGGGGAATCTAACAATAACACTTCAAACCCTTTGGCCTTGGCCGCCTCTATATAACTATGCTGCTCTTCCTTGTTGGAGGCATAAAGTATTACCAATTTATCATCCTTGTCCGTTTGATTGGCCTTTAACTTCTCCTGTAGTTCTTCAAAAGTATAGTAGGTCCCGTCTACAGTTGGATAGAGAGCAAATTTGTCCGCTTTTTCAAAGAATTTGTCTTCAGAAAGCATTCCGTATTCAATGACGATTTTAATATCGTTCCATTTAGCCTCAAAATCTTCCCTATTGTTTTTAAACAGGGAGTTTAATTTATCGGCGACCTTACGGGTGATATAGGTCGAAATCTTCTTCACCGCACCATCGGCCTGTAAGTATGATCTACTAACGTTCAATGGAATATCCGGAGAATCTATAACCCCTCTCAACATGGTCAAAAACTCAGGAACAATTCCCTCTACGTTGTCTGTGACAAAAACCTGATTTTGGTATAATTGAATTCTATCCTTTTGGGTATTTAAATCATTTGTCAGTTTGGGGAAATACAATATCCCGGTCAGATTAAAAGGATAGTCTACGTTTAGGTGAATGTGGAATAAAGGCTCCTCAAATTGCATTGGGTATAGTTCCCTGTAGAATCCTTTATAGTCCTCATCCTTTAATTCCGTCGGCTGTTTTGTCCATGCAGGATTAGGGTTGTTGATTATGTTGTCAACCTCCTTTGTAGGTGCTGGATCTTCTTCTTTTGCGCCTTCCGGTTTTGGGAGTGTCTCCGTGGTTGTCCCAAACTTAATAGGGATAGGCATAAACTTGTTGTACTTTTTAAGTAGGGTGCCAATTTTACCCTCATCCAAAAATTCTGTGGAATCATCGGCTATATGGAGTATTATTTCCGTTCCACGGGTGGTTTTTTTAGCCTTTTTTAAAGTGAAATTAGGAGATCCATCACAGGTCCAATGTGCAGCCGGCTCGTCTTTGTAGCTCTTGGTGATAATCTCAACTTTAGCGGCAACCATAAATGCCGAATAGAACCCAAGGCCAAAATGACCTATAATACCGGAGTCTTTTGCGGAATCCTTGTATTTGTCCAGGAATTCCTCAGCCCCAGAAAAGGCAATTTCGTTTATATATTTCTGTACTTCCTCCTCGGTCATACCCACGCCTTCATCAATAATATGGATCTTTTTACCTTCCTTATCGATCTTTACTTCAATAAGTGGATTTCCATATTCAACTTTGGCTTCCCCTATGGTGGAAAGGTGCTTTAGTTTTAAGGTTGCATCCGTTGCGTTCGAAATAAGCTCCCGTAAAAATATTTCATGGTCGCTGTATAAGAATTTTTTTATGAGCGGAAATATGTTCTCTACGGAAACATTGATCTTGCCTGTGGCCATACTTCTAATTTTTTTAAGTTTTACGACTTACCACTGTCAAAAAAAATACCAATGTTGGCAGAAGTGACAAACTGACATTTTTTGGAAGCTGTTCTAATGCCCTAAATGTCATTGCGGATAATGAAATTTCAATCATGGCCTTATGATTATTATCAGGAAACATGCGTATATTTTTATTTATATTGGATGGCGCTAAATTTATTTCTCATATTTTAGATTTTATTTAAAAAAAAAAGGGGCGGTTGCTCCGTAAAACTTAATTTTCCAATACATGTTCAATTCAAAAATAACAGGTCTGGGTTACTATGTACCCAAAAATGTAGTTACCAACGATGATTTGTCTAAAATAATGGACACCAATGATGAATGGATCCAGGAGAGGACCGGTATCCAAGAAAGGCGCCATGTTGTTAAAGGTGATGGGGATACCACTACCACTATGGGCGTAAAGGCCGCCAAAATTGCGATAGAACGCTCTGGAATCAATAAAAATGATATAGACTTTATTGTCTTTGCTACCTTAAGTCCCGATTATTATTTTCCTGGCCCTGGGGTCCTAGTACAACGGGATTTGGATATAAAAACCGTTGGTGCCTTGGATGTACGCAACCAGTGCTCTGGATTTGTATATGCCCTGTCCGTCGCAGATCAGTATATAAAAACGGGTATGTACAAAAATATTTTGGTAATCGGATCCGAACTGCATTCCCACGGACTTGATATGACCACTAGGGGTAGGGGAGTTTCGGTAATTTTTGGCGATGGAGCCGGAGCTGCAATCCTTAGTAGGGAGGAAGATACCAAAAAAGGCATACTGTCCACCCATTTGCATTCCCAAGGTGAACATGCGGAGGAATTGTCACTTATAGCGCCCGGCATGGGAAAGCGTTGGGTCAATGATATTCTGGAGGATAATGACCCCAATGATGAGTCCTATTTGCCCTATATGAACGGTCCGTTTGTTTTCAAGAATGCTGTAGTCCGATTTAGTGAAGTGATCATTGAAGGATTAAAAACTAATAATCTGGAGGCAAAGGACATAGACATGTTGGTTCCTCATCAGGCCAATCTAAGGATATCCCAATACATTCAAAAAAAGTTTGGTCTTGACGATGATCAAGTTTTCAACAATATTATGAAATACGGGAATACTACTGCTGCTTCAATACCCATAGCTTTGACCGAAGCTTGGGAGCAGGGCAAAATTAAATCTGGAGATTTGGTAGTGTTGGCTGCCTTTGGAAGTGGATTTACTTGGGGCAGCGTCATAATAAGATGGTAGAAGTTTTAGAAATTGGAATTTATGGGACTATAAAAACAAAACCCGGAACAAATGTTCCGGGTTTCTCTCATTGATAGACTATACTAAACACTAACCATTAACTATAAATATATAGCGTTATCAATGACCAAAATCTTTATGTACTTATTAAAGTACGAATATTCTCTTACCTGCTTACAACTATTAACACACTTTAACTTCAAAATAGCAGTGTGTTAACACCTAATTTTTGGGTGTCGTTCCTAACAAGAAATAAACCAGTAAATTTTAATTGCATTGTGGCTATAGAACTGGGGGAACTATGCCTGGGACAAAATAAGGACTAATTATTTTATTATCAAAGCATGTATGTCACAACTTTATCATAATTTTCTATAATGCGGCTTTAATACTATTGATTTTATGGGGCTAATATGCATTTACAACTGTAATCAGTGAGGAATATGAGCTTAATTTTATGTCTGTAAATTGCTATAAATCAGTGTTTAGTGTAATTTTTGTAAGATTATATGTTATTGGCCTTGTTGCTACTTCCTAATTATTGGCTTATTGGATAAGAGTTTTTAGATTTAAAAATAATTGGAAAGGTGGTTAAGCGATAAAGGGTTATTTGTATCGATAAGCGGTAACTGGGCAAAGAAAGGCTTTGCAAATTTTATGGTGGGAATAGGATTTGTTATCCTTCATTCGGAAGCACATATCCCAAAATGTAATTAAAAGGAAATGTTTTGTAGTAGATCCTTTGCGGTTTACTTTCTTTAAGTCTGCAAATTTACTTTTGGAGCGAATGCCCTAATATAATGTTATAAAATTGTAATTTTGTGGATATGGAATTTTCATCTAAATTATTGGAAAATGCGGTCTATGAGATGTCCCAATTACCGGGTATAGGCAAACGCACGGCATTGAGGTTGGTCCTGCATCTGTTAAAACAGCCAAAGGGGCAAACGGCCAGATTGGCCGATTCCTTGGTCAATTTGAAAGACAATATCAAATACTGTAAAAACTGCCATAATATTTCCGATGTTGAGGTTTGCGAGATTTGTTCAAACCCCAGGAGGGAAGAAAGTGTTGTTTGTGTAGTGGAGGATATTCGTGATGTAATGGCTATAGAGAATACAGGTCAGTTTTTAGGTCTTTACCATGTTCTGGGCGGGAAAATTTCCCCCATGGAAGGAGTTGGCCCTCAGGACTTAACTATTTTTTCTTTGGTTGACAAAGCAAAACAGGGAAAAATAAAAGAATTGATTTTTGCATTAAGTTCTACCATGGAGGGGGATACCACTAACTTTTATATTTACAAGCAATTGGAAGGGTTGGGTATTAAAACTTCGACCATTGCAAGGGGTATTGCAGTAGGGGACGAATTGGAATATGCCGATGAAGTCACTTTGGGAAGAAGTATTCTCAATAGAATTCCGTTTGAGAATTCATTAAAAGTTTAAACGTCATTACTAAAAAGTATGAATAAAAGTGAAAAATATGGTCTTTTATTTGTTAGTTTTGCAAATTATTAATCATAATTAGTGTATTAAATAAGGATATGTCAAAATTTGAGCTAAAATTGCCGCAAATGGGAGAGAGTGTTGCCGAGGCCACATTAACCTCATGGCTGAAAGAAGTTGGCGATACCATAGAGATGGACGAAGCTGTTTTTGAAATTGCCACTGACAAGGTAGATTCTGAAGTTCCTAGCGAGGTAGATGGCATTTTGGTTGAGAAATTATTCAATATAGATGATGTAGTTAAGGTGGGCCAGACAGTCGCCATAATAGAAATAAACGGAAGTGATTTTGATTCTGATCATGATCATGACAGCCATGTTGCTACTGTAAAAGATGATGCTCCCAACAAAGCGGCCGAGGAATTGGAGGTTGCGGTAATGACTGCCAAAGAAAGTGTCAGCGCTCCGGTAATGGATTACAGTAGTACAGATAGGTTTTATTCTCCTTTGGTAAAAAATATAGCGAAGCAGGAGGGAATAACTATCGCTGAGTTGGATACTATTAGTGGTACGGGAAGTGAAGGCAGGGTGACCAAAAATGATATATTGGACTACTTGGCTGGTGGAAAGACAGGCGCAGCTAAACCTTTTGAGGAAAAAGAGGAAAAAATGGTAGAGGATGAAGTGCCCGCAGTCGAAAAAGTGGTACAGTCAAGCAATCTCGCTCCTATTAAAAAAGAGGAAGTAAAGCAAGAAGATGTTAGGCAGGTTCCGGAGAAGGAACAGCCCAGCAATGGGGACGAATATATTCCTTTGACACGTATGGGCAAATTGATCGTACAGCATATGACCGCAAGTGTCAATACCTCTGCCCATGTGCAAAGTTTTGTTGAGGTAGATGTGACCAATGTGGTAAATTGGCGAAATAAGGTCAAGGATGCCTTTGAAAAGAGGGAAGGCGAGAAGCTTACTTTTACCCCCATCTTTATGGAAGCTGTGGCCAAAGCATTGAAAAAGTACCCCATGGTCAACATATCCCTTGACGGAGATACCGTAATAAAGAAAAAGAATATAAATATTGGAATGGCCGCAGCCTTGGCCGATGGAAATTTGATTGTTCCGGTGATTAAAAATGCCGATCAGTTAAATCTGGTGGGTATGGCAAAGGCAGTAAACGATTTAGCCAAGAGGGCCAGAAACAATGCGTTAAAACCGGATGAGGTAAAGGACGGTACTTATACCGTGACCAATGTTGGTACCTTTGGCAGCGTTTTTGGTACGCCGATTATCAATCAGCCACAGGTGGGGATACTGGCTTTGGGGGCTATACGTAAAATGCCGGCCGTAGTAGAAACCAAGGAAGGCGACTTTATTGCTATCAGAAGTAAGATGTATTTGTCCCATAGTTATGATCATAGGGTGGTGAACGGGGCCTTGGGCGGAATGTTCGTAAAGGCCGTTGCCGATTACCTGGAGGCTTGGGACTTAAATAGGGAAGTTTAGGTGGAAAGGTAGCACCGATTCCCAAATTCTAATTACACAATGGAAACCTATTGTACTGTGTTTATATGACACAATACAATAGGTTTTGGTTATATTATAGGAATCTTTCGTTTTTATATGGTCCTTCCGATATATTTGGTTTTTAAACTAATTACATGAAATTAAAAGAGAATCCTCGCGGGCTGATTAAAAAAGTAGTTTTTTACATGGCACTGTTACTTCCCATTTGCTCAGTGGCACAAAAGGCATCCTTGAAATTGTTTACCAGCTGTAATTGTGATAGGAATTATATAAGGCAAGAGCTGGATTTTACCAGTCATGTTCGCGATAGGGCTTTGGCCAATGTTACCTTGTTTATCTATGATATAGTTAATGGTAGCGGGGGGCGTAATTATAATCTGGAATTTCAAGGTTTTGGGGATTATGAGGGTATTACCAATAAAATGACCTATGAAACAACGGCTAATATGACTTCGGACGATGTTAGAAAAGGGTTATTGTCAAAAATAAAGTCTGGGCTACTAAAGTATGTTATGGTGTCGGATCTAGCCGATAAAATTGATTATACCATATCCCAAAAAGGTCTTGCAGAGCGATTGGATATAGATTTTGACGACCCTTGGAACAATTGGATTTTCGAGATTAGGGGTTCATTGAATTTGGATAAGGAATCAAGCAGGAATGAGTTTGAGTATGAAATAGGTTTCGAAAGTGATCGCGTTACCGAAAAATGGAGAATTAGGACAGACGTGCAGATGAATCAATATAGAAGTAGATTTGAAAATGATGGGGAGGAATTTACCAGTAGTAAGGAGGAGTACAGTGGTTATGGCAGTGTAGTGCGCAGTTTATCCGATCATTGGTCTACGGGTATATTTGGGGGTGTCCAACACAATACTTACACCAATATAGATCTAACTTTGGATCTTCGGCCGGCCATAGAGTATAATATTTTTCCATATCGTGAAGTTTTACGCCGCGAAATTGTATTTGCCTATAAAATTGGATATCTCTACAATAATTACATCGAAAATACTATTTTCGGGAAGGATCAGGAATCTTTCTTTAATCATTCTATGAATGTCCAAGTTAGGTTCAGGCAACCTTGGGGAAATATTTCTTCTGTTTTTTCCGCTTCCAGTTTTTTGAACGATTGGAATAGAAATCGACTCCGAATGAACAGTTGGTTATCTGTAAGAATATTAAAGGGGTTGGCCGTCAGATTTTCCGGAGACCTTAAATTTATTAAGGACCAAGTCAATTTGCCTGCAGGTTCGGCATCTATTGAAGATGTGCTTCTACAGCAAAAGCAGATTGCCACCAATTATGAAATGGGGTTTGGGGTCGGATTAAGCTATACCTTCGGTTCGGCCTTTAACAACGTAATAAATACCCGGTTGTAGTGAGACGGCTTTTTAAAGATTGGCCCGTTAGCAACTTGAGGCTGGTTAGTTGCTATAAAAACAATAGTTTTGACGAATAATAATGGTAATTCTTTTTCCGTACATTCAGTAAAACTATATTTGCACAAAGAACCTACAACATGCAATTAAAGCTTACAAGACCAATCTGTTTTTTCGATTTGGAGACCACAGGTACTAATGTTGCCAAAGATAGAATAGTGGAAATAGCTATTTTAAAAGTGTATCCAAATGGAAATAAGGAGAGCAGGACATGGTTGGTTAATCCAGAAATGGAAATCCCTGCCCAAGTGGTAGCTATTCATGGAATTTCTAACGAAAAAGTAGCCAACGAACCTACTTTTAAGCAACTTTCCAAGGAAATTTACAAAATAATCAAGGATAGTGATCTGGGAGGCTACAATTCGGATAGATTTGATATTCCACTTCTGGCAGAAGAGATGCTCAGGGCCGAAATAGATTTTGATATGAAGAATACCGTTTCTGTAGACGTGCAGACCATTTTTCATAAAATGGAGAAAAGAACTTTGGAGGCAGCCTATAAATTTTATTGCGATAAAAATCTAATAGATGCCCATAGTGCAGAGGCGGATACTCTGGCTACCTATGAGGTGCTATTGTCCCAGTTGGACCGTTATCCCGAATTGGAAAACAATATTAAAAAGCTATCGGAATTTACAACTAGAAAACAAGCCGTGGATTTTGCAGGATTTATTGTATTGGATGAAGAAGGGGAAGAGATCTTTTCCTTTGGAAAGCACAAGGGGAAAAAAGTACACGCTGTTCTGGAAAAGGAACCTGGCTATTTTGGCTGGATCTTGAATGCCGATTTTCCCTTGTACACAAAAAAGGTGTTGACCCAAATAAAATTAAGCAAGTTGAACAACAAACTGGGGTAAAGGTTTGGAATTAAATTTGTTATAGGCTAATCTAGAGTATACCTATAATACTTCCCCAATTTTAATTCCCAAAATCAAATGCTAAACAATTCTATAAAATATGAAGATTATTTGTATTGGTCGTAATTATGTGGATCATATAAAGGAATTGAACAACGAAAGACCAACAGATCCGGTCCTGTTTATTAAGCCGGACTCTGCTGTTTTGCCCAAAGAACAGGATTTTTATATACCCGAGTTTTCCCAAGACGTACACTATGAAGTGGAAGTGTTGGTAAAAATAAAAAAAGTGGGGAAGCATATAGACGCCCAGTTTTCCCACACCTATTATGATGAAATTGGCTTGGGAATCGATTTTACGGCAAGGGACATTCAGTCACAATTAAAGGAAAAAGGATTGCCTTGGGAAAAGGCCAAAGGTTTTGATGGGGCTGCGGTAATTGGTAAATGGTTGCCAAAATCGCGTTTTGGAAATGTAAATAATTTAAACTTTCAACTTAAAAAGAACAATCAGGTGGTTCAGGAAGGGAATACCGGTTTAATGTTGTGGAAGATAGATGAATTGATTTCCTATGTTTCCTGTTTTTTTACCCTAAAAAAAGGAGATATTATTTTTACGGGTACTCCTGCCGGTGTTGGTAGAATAAGTGCAAATGATTATCTTTCGGGTACTTTGGAGAATGAACAAATGTTCTCATTAAATATAAAATAGATGATTTACAGTCTGGAGAAGATAAATGAAATGGCAGATGGTGATGAGGAATTCATAAAATCTGTCGTTGCCGTTTTTTTGGAAGAAGTTCCCCAGGATTTGGACGAACTTGAGAAGGCATTAGGGTTAAAAAATTATGATAGTGTATATAAATTGGCACATAAGATTAAGCCTAACGTAGACTTGTTGGGCATGGAGCAAACTCGTGAAATTGCCCTAACAATCGAAACTTTGGGAAAAAAGGAAGAGAATACAGAGGAAATTGAGCGATTGGTACCATTACTTAAAAAGGACGTAGATCAGGTGGTTTCGGAATTGAAAAATGACTTTAAGATTTAATGTTTGCTGAAATAATAACTATTGGCGATGAGATTCTCATTGGTCAAATTATAGATACAAATTCTGCTTTTATTGCCCAAGAACTAAATAAGATTGGGGTTTCCGTTTATCAGATTTCTTCTGTACAAGATGAAAAATCACATATTTTAGAGGCTTTAAAGGAAGCGGAAGCAAGGGCCGACGTAATAATTATGACCGGCGGACTTGGTCCTACCAAAGATGATATTACCAAGCATACCCTGTGCGAGTATTTCAATGATACTTTGGTGGAAAGCCAGGAAGTGTTGGCCCATGTAGAGGCTATCTTCAGAAAACACTTGGGAATACCCTTGTTGGAGGTCAATAGAAATCAAGCGTTGGTGCTTTCCAAGGCAGATGTGCTTCATAACGAATTTGGCACAGCACCGGGAATGTGGGTAAGAAGTAGTGGAAAAGTCTATGTTTCATTGCCCGGGGTGCCCTTCGAGATGAAAAATTTAATCACTTCAAAAGTGATACCTAGAATTGTACAGGATTTTAAACGGCCATATATTATTCATAAGACGATCATTACTTATGGTATTGGGGAAAGTTTATTGGCGGAGAGGATAGCATCCGTTGAGGACAACCTGCCCAGTATGGTTAAATTGGCCTATCTGCCAAGTCTTGGCTCCGTAAGACTTAGACTTTCTGCCAAGGGTAACGACAGTGAGGGACTAAATGCTATGGTCGATAGCGAGGCGGAAAAAATTAAAAAGCTCTTGGGGGACCTTGTTTTTGGAGAGGAAGGGGACGAGCCGGTAGAATCGGTGATTGCCCAATTATTAACAAAAAAGGGGATGAGCTTGGGTACTGCGGAGAGTTGTACAGGAGGTAGAATAGCACAAAAGATAACCGGTATACCAGGTGCATCGGCTTATTTTAAAGGAAGTATTGTGAGTTACGCCACCCAAACAAAAATAGAGGTACTTAAGGTGTCCAAGACCACAATAGACCAATTTTCTGTTGTAAGTGCGGAAGTGGCAGTAGAAATGGCCACAAATTTGCGTAAGCTATTAAAAACGGATTTCGCCATATCCACCACAGGGAATGCCGGTCCAACAAAAGGAGACTCCAATGCAGAGGTGGGAACGGTATTTATAGCCATTGTTTCCCCAAATGCTATAGTAGTGGAGAAATTTCATATGGGAAGTCAGCGTGAAAGAATTGTACAAAAGACTGTAAACAAGGCTTTTGAAATGCTTCAAAAAGAAATTTTAAAATTCTGACAAAGAATTTTGTCCGTCCCATAAAATTAATTTAAATTTGCACCCTGTTTATAACAAAATAAAAGTAGAGAGATGTCAAAAGTTTGTGATGTTACTGGAAAGAGAGCCATGTTTGGGAACAATGTTTCCTTCTCGATTAATAAAACCAGAAGAAGATTTGATGTAAATCTTTCTAAAAAGCGTTTCTATATTCCAGAAGAAGATCGTTGGGTAACCTTAAAGGTTTCCGCTAAGGCTCTAAAGAGTATTAATAAAAAAGGAATTTCCGTTGTTTTAAAAGAAGCAAAGGAAAAAGGATTAATTAAATAATCCTGAAATACTAAGATAATAATGGCAAAGAAAGGTAACAGAATTCAGGTTATTTTGGAATGTACAGAGCATAAAGAATCTGGCATGCCAGGTACTTCAAGGTACATAACCACAAAGAACAAAAAGAACACTCCAGATAGGATGGAAATTAAAAAATTCAATCCTATTTTAAAGAGAATGACAGTTCATAAAGAAATTAAATAATACGTCATGGCAAAGAAAACGGTAGCGAGTTTACAAACAAGTTCAAAAAGGTTGACCAAGGCCATTAAAATGGTAAAGTCGCCTAAAACAGGTGCTTACACTTTTCAGGAGTCTGTTATGAGTCCAGAAATGGTAAATGATTGGTTGAAAAAAAAATAATAACCTAAATTTATTGGTTATAAAGCTACTTTCTGATGAAAGTAGCTTTTTTATTTTTATATCTTTGAAAAAAAGGATTATGCCAAGAATATGAGTTTATTTAAGAAAATATTTTCCACGCAAAAAAAGGAATCTTTGGATAAAGGTCTAGAGAAGACCAAAACCAATTTTTTATCCAAACTTAGCAAGGCGGTTGTTGGGAAATCTAAGGTAGATGATGACGTTTTGGATAATTTGGAGGAAGTTTTGGTTTCCTCCGATGTGGGTGTAAATACCACTTTAAAGATTATAGACCGGATAGAGGCCCGTGTATCTAAGGATAAGTATTTAGGGGTAGACGAACTTAATGCAATATTGAGGGAGGAAATTGCAGGATTGCTGTCCGAAACCAATTCTGGAATAGAAACAGAATTTACTGTTCCTTTGGTTAGAAAGCCATACGTAATCATGGTGGTCGGGGTTAACGGGGTAGGTAAGACTACCACAATAGGTAAATTGGCATATCAATTTAAAAAACAGGGATTAAAGGTGGTGCTCGGAGCGGCCGATACCTTTAGGGCAGCTGCAATAGACCAACTTCAGGTATGGGCAGATCGGGTAGACGTGCCCATAGTAAAACAAAGTATGGGTAGTGATCCGGCCTCAGTGGCCTTTGACACCCTTAGCTCGGCCCTTAAACAGGATGCCGATGTGGTTATCATTGATACAGCAGGCAGATTGCACAATAAGGTTAATCTAATGAATGAGTTGACCAAAGTGAAACGCGTTATGCAGAAGGTGGTAGAGGGTACTCCCGATGAAGTTCTTTTGGTTTTGGACGGATCTACGGGGCAGAATGCCTTTGAGCAGGCAAAACAGTTTACCAAAGCTACAGAAGTAACCTCCTTGGCGGTTACAAAGTTGGATGGTACTGCTAAAGGTGGTGTTGTCATAGGTATTTCGGATCAATTTCAGATTCCGGTAAAGTATATTGGAGTAGGGGAAGGAATGGATGATTTGCAAGTATTTAATAAGATTGAGTTTGTGGATTCTTTTTTTAGCGGCAAAGAATGAAGATAATCCGACGATTACTTAAAGCTGTATTTTTTTTACTACTATTACTGCTTATTATCTATTTTTTGGGCCCCAAGGTAGATAAACCCCTATTGAGCATGGAGCTTCCTGTTATGGAGGACGATTTGACCACACTGCAAAATAAGGTATACGAACGGGAAAAGGTAAATACCAAAATTAAAGCCAATAATGAATCCCAGATTATCTGGTACGATTCCATCCCTACTAGGACAGAGTATTCCATTTTATATCTTCACGGTTGGTCTGCCAGTCATGAGGAAGGAGCGCCCCTTCATAGGGAATTGGGACAGAGATACGGTGCCAATGTATATTTGCCCCGTTTGGAAGGTCACGGTGTTCAAGAAGAACAGGCAATGCTTCATTTAACGGCAACCGACTATTTTGAATCCGCAAAAGAGGCTTTGGCGATAGCCAAGCGGATTGGGAAAAAAGTTATTGTTATGGGCACTTCTACTGGAGGTACCCTAGCTCTTTATTTGGCACAAGGTGACAAGGATATAGCAGGTCTGCTCCTGTATTCGCCAAATGTTAGGATTTATGATCCTACTGCAGTTTTGTTATCGGGACCTTGGGGATTGGAGATAGCCAAAACCATTATGGATAGTGATTTTTATGAATCTGAAGCGGATTCTTTAAAACAGAGTTACTGGACTACCAAATACAGGGTAGAGGCGTTGACACAATTGCAGGCTTTGTTGGATGAAACTATGAAGCCGGAAGTCTTTCAGCACATAGAGCAACCTACCTTTTTAGGCTATTATTATAAAAATGAGGAAGAACAGGATAAAGTGGTCTCGGTTCCTGCCTTATTGGAAATGTACGAGGAGCTTGGTGTAAGTAGCGAATTAAAACGTAAAGTTGCGTTTCCTGAGGTTGGTAACCATGTAATGACATCCTATATTACTTCAAAGGATTTGGAATCTGTAAAGAGGGAAACCATTGGTTTTTTGGAAGAGGTGGTTCAGCTTCAGCCTGTCCAATAGTTCTGTTCCTAATTTATCACATCATTTATTTTTTTCCACAAATCGTTATCAAAGGAGGTTGGCCCCAATTCATCTTCATTGGCAGAATCGCCCATTCGTATGATTACCAAACCCTTGCTGGGTACCACATATAGCTTTTGATCAAAGGCACCCAGTCCGGCTATTAGGTCGTCCGGAGCATTGGGTATTAATTTTCCTGTGAAGAGTTCTTCAGAACCGGGGATCCTAAAATTACTTTTGCCATTTAGCCACCACAGATAACCTTAGGCCTTGTTCAAATCTTGGGAAGTCGTGGTCATATCCCTGAAATAGTTGGGGGAGTCCAGAACTGGAGTGTCTTCCCATATTCCCTTATTGAGGTTCAGAAGTCCAAAACGAGCCATACTTCGGGCATTGCTGAAATAAAGATTAAGGTAGCTCGTCTGTATCCATGATCCCTGCATCCCAATTTTGTCACGTATTTTTTCATTAAAGTATTCCTTGAAATCTTGATTAGCAGCACCGCTAACAATATTGTCCAGAAGTGTGTAGGCGGCATTGTGATAGTACCAAAAGGTGTCCGGTTCATCTTTGTATATGAGGCATTCCTTATCCGTGCAAAAACTGTTTTCTCCATTGTAGTCCAAGCCTGTCGTCATGGTAAGGTGATTTTTTACGGTAATCCGCGCTTCCTGTTCGGGGCTCAGTGAGGACCAGCCCGTCCCCATATAATCGGAAGAGGCGTTGTCTATGGATAGAAGTCCTTCCTTTTGCGCTATTCCCACGGTAAAGGCGGTCAAGGTTTTAGCAGCCGAATTCCAAGTGTGGTTTTTGCTGGCGTTAAAGCTTCCAAAATATTTTTCCAAAACAATTTTTCCATCTTTCAAAATCATAAAGGCTTCCGTTTCATTTGTTTCCAAGAAGTCATAAAGTGACTGCTCAGCACTTGAATTCCAATCGAGTTCCTCAATGGATATAGTTTCCCATTCGGCTGAATTCAATGGTGGAAAATATAGGGTTTCCTTCGGCGGGATCGGCACTTGATCATCATTTCCTTTGGAGCATCCGATTAAACAACAAAAAAGAAACAAATTGAAAATAACAATTTTGATTTTCATAGGGCTTTATGACTTAGGGTTCAATTGGTTATATAGGTTTAACGTTAAAAGAATAAAAAAAGATATATTGGGACTACAATCTTTTTTCAAGTTGTACTTTTGCACTTTATTGGGAAAATATGCGTACTAAGTCACTTAAGAAGAATAGGATTAATGTAGTTACATTGGGTTGTTCCAAGAATGTATACGATTCGGAGGTGTTGATGGGTCAATTAAGGGCCAACAACAAGGAGGTCGTACATGAAGAGGAAGGGAATGTTGTAGTGATAAACACCTGTGGTTTTATTGCCAATGCCAAGGAAGAAAGTGTTAATACCATTTTGGAATATGTTCAAAAAAAGGAAGCCGGTGAAGTGGACAAGGTGTTTGTTACGGGTTGCCTAAGTGAGCGATATAAACCAGACTTACAAAAAGAGATCCCTAATGTGGATGAGTATTTTGGAACCAGTGAATTGCCCAATCTGTTAAAGGCCTTAGGGGCCGATTATAAGCACGAACTTATAGGGGAGCGGTTAACTACCACTCCAAAAAATTATGCATATTTAAAAATTGCCGAGGGATGTGATCGCCCTTGTTCTTTTTGTGCCATACCTATCATGCGAGGTAAACATAGGAGTACCCCCATAGAGGATTTGGTTACGGAAGCTCACAATCTAGCCGCCAAAGGGGTAAAGGAATTGATTCTTATTGCCCAGGATCTTACCTATTACGGATTGGATCTTTATAAGAAAAGGAATTTGGCAGAATTGCTGAACGAGTTGGTGAAGGTAGAAGGCATTGAATGGATCCGATTACATTATGCTTTTCCTACCGGATTTCCGATGGATGTCCTGGAAGTGATGAAACGTGAGCCCAAAGTGTGTAATTACTTGGATATTCCGTTGCAGCACATTTCGGATGCCATTTTAAAAAGCATGCGGAGGGGAACAACTCAGGCCAAAACAACAAAACTGTTGCGGGACTTTAGGGCTGCGGTTCCGGAAATGACTATTAGGACCACTTTGATTGTGGGCTATCCAGGGGAGACAGAGGAAGATTTTCAAACCTTAAAAAGTTGGGTGGAGGAAATGCGTTTTGAAAGATTGGGCTGTTTTACGTATAGCCATGAAGAAAATACGCATGCCTATACTTTGATAGACGATGTTCCCGAGCAGGTGAAACAGCAAAGGGCTTCGGAGATTATGGAGCTTCAGTCACAGATTTCCTGGGAGTTGAACCAAGAAAAAGTGGGTAAAACTTTGCGCTGTATTATAGATCGTAAGGAAGGTAAGTATTTTGTGGGTCGATCTGAGTTTGATTCTCCCGATGTGGATAACGAAGTTTTAGTGGATGCTGCTAAACATTACCTGAAAGTTGGGGAATTTGTTGATCTTCATATTTTTGAAGCTGCAGATTTTGACCTTTATGGGGAGCCAGTTCAGGGATAATTGCTTTAATATTAAGTGCAATTGAATGCGCCGGCCTTTGGAATAATACCTTGGCCCCTTATGGCAACCTATTTCTTAGATTTTGAAGCTTAGGTTATTTCCTTTAAGTGGGATATACATCATATTTTTTTATATTTTAGTCGAATAACAGACCAAAATATGAATCGCAGATCCTTTATTGCAGGTGCAGCCACTGCAAGTGTTGCAACAATCTCATTGGCCAATACCTTGCCAATGGAAATTCCAAAGAAAGAAAAAAGATATCAAAACGGACAAAGTCCGTGGCCGATCTGTTTGGATACGGCTACTATAAGACCTGCAAAGGGCTTGGAAGAAAAGGTTGAGATTGCCATAGCGGCAGGCTATGATGCCATAGAACCTTGGGACAGCGATTTGGCGGACTACGAGAAAAATGGTGGAGATCTTAAAAAGTTGGGCGCAAAAATAAAGGAGGCCGGATTATTTGTGCCCAGTATGATAGGGCTATGGGGTTGCATTCCCAAGAATGAGGAAGAATTTCAAAAGTCATTACCTGCAACCAAAAATAGAATGAGAATGGCATCGGAAATAGGATGCACCTATGTACAGGCCATACCCAATCAAGTTGGGGAAAATTACGATGTGGCCTTTGTTGCTTCATGCTACCGAAGATTATTGGAAATTGGTATAAAAGAGTATAATGTAATACCGGCATTGGTATTTGTCAAGATGTTCCCGCTTAAGACTATGGGGCAGGCTAGCGCTGTTGCCTTGGATACCAATCACCCCGAAGCCAAGATAATACCGGATGTATATCATATGTATATTTCGGAAGGTGGTTTTGAAGGACTAAGACTTTTGAATGGAGATATATTTGCTATTTTTCAATTCAACGATGCGCCCAAAGGCATGGAAATAGGGGATATGGAGGATAAGCATCGGGTTTTTCCTGGTGACGGAATCCTGCCACTGCCACAGATTTTAAAAGACCTTAAAAACACGGGCTTCAACGGCTGTATTTCCTTGGAGCTGTACAACCCGGAGTACCACAGTATGGATTTGCTGGAGGTGGCCAAGACCGGACTTCAAAAGACCTTGAAGGTTATTAGACAGGCGGGAGTTTAAGTTTTTTCCTTAGAGGTATAACCAGGGGCCTATCGTAAAAGGTAAGACGTATCCCAAGGAGTAGGATAATACCTCCAAGAATCATCTGTGGGGTAATTACCTCGTTGAGAAATATCCAAGCCAGTATTGCGGCCAAGATGGCCTGTGCCAATAGGCTTAGGGAGACTCTTGTGGCCCGCATATGTTGGGTGGAATAGCTGATGGACAACCAGGCCAGTAATTGGCAGACCAATCCCTGGATCAAAAGAACAAACCATCCAATATTCGAGAAGCCGTTAAAAGGCTCCCCAAGCGCAAAGGATAGGATTCCTAAAAAGAGGGAAGAAGAAATAAGGCTTAGGGTCATAAAGTTTATTATGGATATCTTGGCAAGCACTTCTTTACTGATCAGGATGTAGATAGCATAGAAAACCCCGGACAGCAGTCCAAAACTAAAGCCAATATCAAAAGAAAGCTGGGCGAAAAATTTAAACCCTACAAGAGTGATCATTCCTAAGAGTGCCACGACAGTGCCTATCCAAAAATTAACAGAGGGCTTGGGTTTTAAAAAGAAAAATGTACCTATCCCGACCCAAACCGGTGATAGGTTCGTTAATAATGATGCCTGTGTTGCCGTGGATTCCTGAATGGCAATATTCCAAACGGCCACATCAGATCCAAAACATATTCCGCAAAAAAGGGCAAGCAGAAATGTTCTTCGCTCTGGAATTTTCAGTTGTTGGGTAAGTAAGGCATACGGTAAGATAAAGGCCAAGGCGATGGCCATTCTATAGAAAGCGGAAATAAGTCCGGGAGTATAATTTAATTTCACCAATATGGGAAATATGGAAATACAAATTATTCCAATTATCAGGGCGATGCGAGGTTTTGTCATCATTTTTTTGAAATGGACAAAAACAGGAAATAAGAAGATTGCTCGCTGTACTCTTGCAAAGTTTATGTCTTAAAATTTTGTTGCCCTTTACATATTTACAAATTCAAATCCCGCTAGGGGTTCGTTCCGAAGGTCATTTTCAGTTTCGTTCAACACAATACCATGCTCCAAGTAGGCTTTAAGATTCGCCAGCCAGAAGGTCCATCCATTACTGCAGCCGTAATGGATGTTTAATTTACTATCATCATCTGTGGGTATATTGTATTGTTTTAAGGTTAAGAGTACATAAGCTCCATATTTTTTAAGTGAAACCGAAACCTTGCAAACATTGGCAAAGGTAATTTCAATGAAATCCTTGCCGTTTGCCTGTGTTATTTTTCCTTTTTCCTGACCATCCCAATTGTGCCACTCCCAAGTATAGTCGTCACCTGCGGAAATCCTGTCCTCTGGGGCTTTGGTTTTGCCATTGTGGGAGGTATAGGTAGCCTTGCTCAAAAACCAGGAGGTTATTCCTTCTGTGGTACACCAAGCCCAATACATTTTTTCCAAGTCGGTTTTGATGTAAATTTTTTTGGTAAAGGAATCGAAACTTAGTGCTTTCATTTTCGTTGTTTTTTTGCTAGTTCCAGTATGTAGATCTCTCTTCCCAATTGTGCTAAAAATGGAAGTCCAATTTTTTCGTACTCATAGATGTTATCGTTGAAAACTCCATTCTTGTTGGCCAAAAGGGTAGCGGTAAGCATAAATTCCACATTGTTTTTATTATCCTTAATATAGGCGAAATCTGTAATAGTGCCATAGGCATTGCCTACTTTATTATATATTTTGAGATATTTCGGAATGGTATCCCTGGTATCTCCAAACATGAAAAACTTACAATATCCGTCGTAATAGTCCATTTCATTGTAACCAATATTTTTGGGAAGGTCGGACATGGCCTTTAGGAGGAACCTATGCTGGTTGGGACTAAGATTGAATCGCTCATTTTTTGGGAACTGTTCGGGGAAAATGATCCTTTTTAAGACCGCGTTCTGGGCGCGAAGGGGGAAATAATTCTTTAAACTAAAATCGAATGGTTCATTAATTAAGTTATTTTCCTCGTAGTAGCCTTTTCCTTTTTTTATGCTGTTTAAGGCCAAAGGTTTGGCGGGTTTGTTCATACTTGGTTTTAACCAGGTTATTGTAGTATCGTTTAAGTAGACGATCAGGGGCCGTGTAGTAACTTCAAATGCATTTTCCGTTGAGAGGCGATGTGATATTCGTACTGGTGCTATGCCCTTGTCCTTTAAACTTTTGTTTATTCGGTCTTGACCTAAAAATTCTAGTAGTCGGTTGTTCGCCTCGTTGTCACTTACGGCAAAAATCTTGGAAATCTCATTGGCAAATGTTGTTTCCAGGGAGTCACCTTCTATATAAAAATGGGTGTATAAGTCCAGTGAATCCATTTCGTTCAGTTTTTCAAGAGTAAGCACAGCTGTAAGTATTTTAACTGTGCTAGCGGGATAGAAGTAGTTGCTGTCGTTAACCTGGAAATTGTAATCCGTAAAAATGACGCTGTCCCTGATCCTGTCGATTTTGGTATACAATACTTGCAGCTCATATTGGGCCAAGCTGTCCATAACGCGCCGTATTTTTGAATGGGTAGAGGCAAGGGCAGCTCTCAATAAATTAGGATCTTCATACCGGGTTCCACATGAAAAAAGAAGGGTCGTAATTACGATAATTGAAAAAATGAATTTTCTGCCCATAGAATTTATTTCTTAATTTTTGCCTGTTCCTTTGGAGTGTAGACTTCACCGCGATGTGGTTTTAAGGCATCCCTTACCCCGATCATTTCGGATTCGGTTACGACAAGATATGCCATGGAGTGCATATCATTTAAGTCCGCATTTCCCGTGATGTTCAAGGTTAAATTTTGGGCCAAAACATATTCTTCAAGGTGTATTTTATGATGTTTCGCAGTATTTTGGGCAGATTGGCCCCTAAAATCCCAAATTAGTTTTATATGTCTTTCCTCCATAGAATAAAATTAATAATAAAAGGAATAACATATGCGGTAAACTGTCTTATAAGTACCAAGTAATTTTATTGGGAAATGAGAACTTGCATAATGCTGCTTAATTGCTAAATTTGCGGAATGGATTTTTGCGAAATAAAGCTGGAAAAAGTCTCAAGATTTTTATTGAGTGCGGTATTGCTCTGCACTTTTATATCCTGTGATTCTCTTTTTAAGAAAAAAGAAGAGAAAATTCCTGTGGCTAGGGTAGGGGAAACATATTTGTACAAAGAAGATTTAAAAGCGCTGCTTTTGACCAATATGTCCAAGGCGGACAGTACCTCGTTGGTGAATAATTATATTAATAATTGGGCCTATAAACAATTATTGCTTTCCAAAGCCAAAATAAATCTTCCCGAGGAGAAGCTGGAGAATTTTGAGCAACTGGTTTCCAATTACAGAACGGATTTGTATACAGGGGCCTACAAGGAAGCATTAGTCCTACAATCGCACGATACTGCGGTAACCAGTGCCCAGCTCACAGAGTTTTATGAACGTGAAAAAGAAAATTTTAGGCTTAAGGAACGGATAATGCAGTTGAGGTTCGTGGAATTGCCCATACAATATTTGGACAAGGATTTGGTAGCAAAGAAATTAAGGAATTTTAAGGAGGAGGATAAACGCTATTTGGATTCTATAAGTGTGCAGTTTAGAAAGGTCAATTTTAACGATTCTATCTGGGTAAGTGTTTTCCGGGTAATGGAGGAAATTAGTCCGTTAACGGCTGAAAATCAGGACAAGTACTTAAAAAAATCACAATTTTTTGAATTACAGGACTCTTTAGGGGTATATTTGGCGAAGGTAAACGATATGTTGGAAATCAACGATATTGCCCCTCTTCCTTATATCGAGCCTACTATTAAACAACTGCTTTTGAATAGAAGGAAGTTGGATTATATGAAAAAACTGGAAGTTGAGGTAATCGATGAAGCTATTAAAGAAAAAGAATATGAAGTTTATGAACAAGGTAATTAATTCAGGTTTTTCCCTTTCTATTTTATTGTTAACAGGGATGGTTAGTGCACAGGAATCGGAAAATCTTCCAGATACCCAAGTAGAACCACAAGAAGTAATTGTTGAGGAATCGATGATTACGAAAAACGATTCAGTCAACAATTTTGAAAGGATAAAATTGGACGGAATTGCTGCTGTAGTGGGCGACTATGTTATACTGGAATCGGATATAGAGAAAACTTTAATAGATCTTAAAAGCCAGGGAGCCTCTACAGCAGATGTAACAAGGTGTGGTCTTTTGGGCAAGTTAATGGAAGATCGTCTGTATGCACACCAGGCAGTTCAAGATAGTATTTTGGTTTCGGATGATGAGGTAAATGCCCAGGGTGACCGTCAGTTACAGCAATTGGTGTCACAGATCGGCTCCATGGAAAAAGTATTAAATTATTATAAGAAAGATGACGAGGCCAGTTTTCGTGAAGAACTTTACAAGATCAATAAGCTGAGAATGCTATCCGAAAAAATGCAGAACAAAATTGTTTCGGAAATAGAGATTACCCCAGAAGAAGTAAGACAGTTCTTTAATAAGATCCCAGTAGATGAAAGACCGGTTTTTGGAGCAGAATTGGAGATTGCCCAGATCGTTAAGGAACCTAAGGCCTCCGATGAGGAAAAACAAAAGGTAATAGATAAACTAAATGGTATTAAGGCCGATATTGAGGAAAATGACGCTAGCTTTAGCGTGAAGGCCATTTTGTATTCGCAGGATCCAGGATCTAAATCCAAGGGTGGTTTTTATAGTATGACGCGCGAGACCCCATTTGTTAAGGAATTTAAGGATGTGGCGTTTAGTTTAAGGGAAGGGGAGATTTCGGACCCATTTGAGACTGACTTTGGTTATCACATTATTTTCGTTGAAAAAATTCGTGGTCGAGAATTGGATCTTAGGCATATTCTTATAACTCCGGAGATATCCCAAAAGGAATTGGATAATGCAAAGAAGGAATTGGATAGCATAAGGAAGGGCGTACTGGATGGTAAATTTAGCTTTGCTGCAGCGGCCTTAAACTTTTCCGATGAAAAGGAAACAAAATTTGATGGTGGCTTGTTAAGAAACCCACAAGATTATAGTTCCCGTTTTGAGCTTACTAAAATGGAACCATCCCTGTATAACCAAGTGAGGGATATTAAGGATAATGAAATTTCTATGCCTATCATGGAGAATGACCCAAGGGGAGGTGGTCCCAAATACAAGATTATGAAAATCACGAATCGTTATGATGAACATGTTGCCGATTTTGCAAAGGATTATATAAAGATTCAGGAATTGGCACTTAGGGAAAAGCAGTATAATGCCATCAAAAAATGGATGGACGATCATATTGAAGATACCTATGTTAGTGTCAATTCCGGAAATAAGGATTGTGATTTTGCAAATAATTGGGTAAAGGAATAAATGCATGTCAGACGTAACGGCAATTAAAGATCTCGTTGAAAAAAATAAGGTACTTAAACAAGAAATAGCTAAAATTATTATTGGGCAGGAGGAAGTGGTGGATCAAATACTGCTTTCTATTTATACAGGCGGGCACTCCTTACTTATCGGGGTTCCAGGTTTGGCGAAGACCCTCATGGTCAACACGATTGCTTCAGCCTTGGGATTGGGATTTAAAAGGATTCAATTTACTCCTGATCTTATGCCGAGTGACATCCTGGGGAGTGAGGTTTTGGACCAAAATAGAAACTTTAAGTTTATAAAAGGGCCTATCTTTTCCAATATTATACTGGCCGACGAAATAAACCGTACTCCTCCCAAAACTCAAGCAGCTCTTTTGGAAGCTATGCAGGAAAGAGCCGTAACCATTTCGGGAAATCAGTATAAGTTGGATTTGCCCTATTATGTTTTGGCAACCCAGAATCCGATAGAACAAGAGGGGACTTATCCATTGCCCGAAGCGCAACTGGATAGATTCATGTTCGCCATAGAATTGAAATATCCTTCCATTGCAGAGGAAATTAAGGTGGTAAAGGAAACAACTTCCGACCTTAAGCACGAAATTGTTCCCTTGTTTACGCCTAGTGAAATAATGGAGATCCAGCATTTGGTCCGTCGGATTCCAGTGCCGGACAATGTGGTGGAATATGCAGTTAAGCTAGTAAATAGCACAAGACCTAATCAAGATAATGCATCGGAATTTGTAAAGCAGTTCGTAGATTGGGGGGCAGGTCCCCGAGCTTCCCAGAATTTAATTTTGGGTGCAAAGGCCAATGCCGCCGTGAACGGTAAATTTTCTCCGGACATCGAAGATGTCAAGGCCGTGTCCTTGGGAATTCTGAGGCATCGGATTATTAAAAATTACAAGGCAGAGGCCGAAGGAATTTCTGAAGAGGATATAATCCTAAAGCTATTGTAGTTGGGGTTGACAGCCTGGAAAAATTTCAATTTTCACAGGCTTAAAAAAATGATTTTTTTTGCATTTCCATTCCTAGAAGGACAAACTTTTTTACAATTACATAAAATTGGCGTATTCTTGGCGTATTCTTGGATTAAAAGTTTTATAAACGTAAGGTATTTTCTTAATTTTGGAGAATAACTTAAACTAAAAATTTATAGATAATGGCATTCGATATTGATATGATTAAAAAGGTGTATGCCAACATGTCGGAGCGTGTTGATAAGGCACGTGAGATTGTTGGTAAACCTTTGACCCTTTCAGAGAAAATTTTGTATTCCCACCTATGGGATGGCACTCCTAATAAGGCATTTACAAGAGGTAAGGACTATGTTGATTTTGCACCAGATCGAATCGCTTGTCAAGATGCCACTGCGCAAATGGCTTTGTTGCAGTTTATGCAAGCAGGAAAACCAAAAGTAGCCGTACCTACGACAGTTCATTGCGATCACCTTATACAGGCAAAAAGTGGAGCTGTTGCGGATTTGAAAGTGGCCAATACGTCCAGTGCCGAAGTCTTTAATTTTTTGGAATCCGTTTCCAATAAGTACGGGATTGGTTTTTGGAAGCCAGGTGCCGGTATTATCCACCAAGTTGTTCTTGAAAACTATGCATTTCCTGGTGGAATGATGATAGGAACCGACTCCCATACGGTGAACGCCGGTGGACTGGGAATGGTTGCTATAGGTGTTGGTGGTGCGGATGCCGTGGATGTTATGGCAGGAATGGCTTGGGAACTGAAGTTTCCAAAATTAATTGGAGTAAAATTAACAGGTAATATCTCTGGCTGGACATCTGCCAAGGACGTTATTTTAAAAGTAGCCGGTATCCTAACTGTAAAAGGTGGAACAGGTGCTATAATAGAGTATTTTGGTGAAGGTGCTAAAAATCTATCCTGTACAGGTAAAGGAACCATATGTAACATGGGTGCCGAAGTTGGGGCAACCACTTCTACCTTCGGATACGATGCGTCAATGGAAAGGTATTTAAGGGCTACGGATAGAAACGATGTTGCGGATGCTGCAAATTCAGTCAAGGATTATTTGACTGCCGATCCCGAGGTATATGCCAATCCGGAAAAGTATTTTGATGAATTGATCGAGATAGATTTAGATACGCTTAGGCCTCATCTTAATGGCCCGTTTACCCCAGATTTAGCTACTCCGGTAGGACAGTTGGGAGAAAAAGCGAAGGCTAACGGATGGCCTATGAAAGTGGATTGGGGACTTATAGGGTCCTGTACCAACTCCTCTTATGAGGATCTGACCAGGGCTGCCTCCATAGCTCAACAGGCCGTTGATAAAAAGGTAAAACCAAAATCCGATTTTGGTATCAACCCAGGGTCTGAGCAAATCAGATTTACAGCGGAACGCGATGGTCTGTTACAGATATTCGAAAATTTGGGAGCAACGGTATTTACCAATGCCTGTGGTCCTTGTATAGGACAATGGGATCGTAGTGATCTAAAAGGTGAAGAGAAGAATACTATAGTGCATTCCTTTAACCGTAACTTTTCCAAGAGGGCGGATGGAAATCCAAATACCCACGCTTTTGTAGGTTCGCCCGAGATGGTGGCGGCTATAGCTATTTCTGGTAGATTGGATTTTGATCCTATGAACGACACCTTGATCAATGAAGACGGACAAGAAGTAAAATTGGACGAGCCGATGGGAATTGAATTGCCTCCTAAGGGATTTGAAGTGGAGGATGCAGGTTACTTGGCGCCAATGGAAGATGGTTCCGGGGTTCAAGTAAAGGTAGATCCCAAATCGGAGCGGTTGCAATTGTTGGAGCCATTTACTCCTATAAAACCAGAGAATCTTCAAGGAGCTAAATTGTTGATCAAGGCATTTGGTAAATGTACTACGGATCATATTTCCATGGCGGGTCCTTGGTTGCGTTTCAGAGGTCATTTGGACAATATTGCCAACAATACGCTAATTGGAGCAGTCAACGCCTTCAATAAAAAAACAAATTTTGTAAAGAATCAACTTACAGGAGAATATGTAGGTGTTCCTGATGCACAAAGGGCATATAAGGCAGCTGGTATAAAAACAGTGGTTGTGGGAGACCATAACTATGGTGAAGGATCCTCACGGGAGCATGCAGCTATGCAGCCAAGACACTTGGGCGTAGCTGTCGTCATCGTGAAGTCTTTTGCACGTATCCATGAAACGAACCTTAAGAAACAGGGTATGTTGGGTCTTACCTTCGCGAACGAAAGTGATTATGACTTGATTCAGGAAGATGACACCTTCAACTTTGTAGATATAAAGGATTTTGCTCCTGAAAAGCAAATTACTTTGGAATTGGTGCATAAAGATGGTAGCAAGGATACTATTAAATTGAACCATACCTATAACCAATCACAGATAGAATGGTTTAATGAAGGCTCCGCACTTAACGTTATAAAGAAGGAGAACGCGGCCTAATTTAGAGCTGTAAATACTTTATAAAAACTCCTGATATTCATCAGGAGTTTTTTAGTTTTGACAAAAGGATAAATTAAATGAAAATTCGCAAAAAAACTGTTTTGAACATTGCTATAATGGCTTTAATTCTATCTTTTTTTGTAACGCCTCTGGGCGATTATAGCAAGGTGCTGCTGAATAAATGGTTCTCATTTTCCCCGGAAGTAACCAAGGAGATCAATAGGGGACAGATTAAGGATTACGATTGGAAACTTAAAGATGGCAATTGGAATTTTTTCAATTTTGAAAAGTCCAAAGGCCGTGTTGTCTTTATCAATTTTTGGAGGTCTTGGAATATCCCTAGTGAGGCTGAAGTTGAAAGTATCCAAAAATTGTATAACGATTACAAGGACAAGATAGATTTTTATATCATTACCAATGAAGAAAGGGAACCTGTGGAGAAATTTATGGCCGACCATGGTTTTACCTTCCCGGTTACCTATTCCATTGTAGGGGATCCCATGCCCGTAGACGGTTCCAAACCACCGCGGTCCTATTTGTTGGATAAGGATGGAAGGATTGTAATTAGTAAGGAAGGTGTGGCAGATTGGGATAATGATAAGGTAAAGGCCATTTTGGACGAACTTATTAGCAAATAGATACGATATGGTGCCTCCAAAAAAATGGATTGTTAACGGTGTATTTGTTCTTGCAGTTCTGATACTATTGTTTACTCCGATAGGTTTTAAAGTTAAGGTTTTTGCCAGTAAATTGTTGTCCACTAGTGCTGCTATGGTAAAGGAGGGGATGCAGGTTCCTTTGGATTCATATCAATGGAAATTGACCGATATGGAAAATAGAGCATTCGATTTTGAAGCTCAAAGGGGAAACGTAATTCTTGTGAACTTTTGGGCCACATGGTGCCCTCCATGTGTAGCGGAAATGCCAAGCATGCAGGAACTTTATAATGATTATGGCGATAAAGTTACGTTTATGTTTGTAACTTCTGACGACCATCAAAAAGTAATGGGCTTTTTAAAGAGAAAGAATTTGGATTTACCGGTGTACTATCCTGCTTCCCAGACTCCTAGTACACTTGAATCCAAACTTCTTCCAACTACATACATTATTGACAGGGACGGTAAAATTGTAGTGGCGGAGACCGGGGCAGCAGATTGGAACAGTAGCAAAACGAGAAACCTAATAGATGGCTTGTTGAGCAAGTAGTGATTGGAAGGCCCAGTATTATTTTTCTTTTGCTTTGAAATATTTAAAGGGGACGATTAACATTCCAAAACATTCCCCATCCTTTTTCCCTAAATGCTTATGATGCATTTTGTGTGCTCTCCTTACCCCTTTTGCATACCAATTATTCGCATTTCTGAATATTTTGAACCTTTGGTGTATAAAAATGTCATGAACAAGGAAATAAGCCGCTCCGTAAGCCAAAATGCCAAAACCTAATGGCCATCCATACCAAAAATTGGTTTGGGAACCCAGCCAAAAGAAAGTAATGCTAACGGCGGCGTAGAACAAAAAAAATGCATCGTTTCTTTCAAACCATGAATCGTGGTCCTTTTTATGGTGATCCTTGTGCAGTGACCACAAGAAACCATGCATAATATATTTATGGGTAAACCAGGCCATAAATTCCATAAAGGAAAAAGTAGCTAAGAAAATTAAAACCCAAATCGACATTTTCATTTTAAACCAATTTTAATTTATAGTTAATATACGATTTTACCAATAACCTAAATTTTTGTGGATCGGAAACCCGTATTCTAGTACTCATGATCTTCGACGAAGGTGTGTCCTGCAATTTTTTCAATAACTTAAAATAATATTTATATGCCGTGTAAACTCCAAACTTAGCTTCACGTGGTAGATGGATTATTCCAGAATATCCCAATTTAAAATCGGCTTTTATTTCCTCCACGATTTTGTTTTTGTCTTCTTCGGTCAGGTTGTTGAGATTGGTATTTGGAAAATAAGTTCTGTTCAATTCTTCAAAATCCGTTTTTAAATCCCTTAAAAAATTTACCTTTTGAAAGGCAGACCCCAACGCCATAGCGGAAGGTTTCAGCTTTTCGTAGGATTCTTGATCTCCTTTAACAAAGACTTTTAGGCACATTAAGCCAACAACATCGGCGGAGCCATAGATATATTCTTTATATTGACTATCTGTAAGATGAATCCTTTTTTCTAAATCCATTCGCATACTCTTCATAAATGAAGTGACTAGGTGAAGCGGGATGCCATATTTATAAAACGTGTGTTGAAACGAATTTAGAATGGGATTAAGGCTTATTTTTTGATCTAGGGCATCCTTCAAATCCTTCTCAAATTTATTCAATAAATACGATTTATCATAATCGTGAAAGCTGTCCACAATTTCATCGGCAAAGCGGACAAATCCATATATATTGTATATATCCCGTCTAATGGATGGTGCCAACATTTTGGTGGCCAAAGAAAAGGAGGTACTGTAATGTTCGGTGACGATCCTACTGCATTCTAGGGAAACAGCATCAAAAATTGACTTCATAACTAAGTTTTTTGATGTTTAACAATAAGTTCTGAGACTAATTTTCCGGAAATTAGGGCTGGTGGCACACCTGGGCCCGGAACGGTAAGCTGGCCTGTAAAAAACAGATTATCCACTTTTTTACTGTGTAATTTTGGCCTAAGAAAGGCTGTCTGCAAAAGGGTATTTGCCATGCCATAGGCATTTCCCTTGTAAGAATTGTATTGGTCAATAAAATCATTTACACAGAAGTCTTCTTTAAAAAGGATGCTATTTTCTACTTTTTGTCCGGTAAGTTTTTGAAACCTGTTTAAAATAATATCAAAATACTTGTTTCGAAGTTGTTGGTTGTCTTCCAAATCCGGTGCAATGGGAATTAAAAAAAAGCCTGTTTCGCAACCTTCCGGTGCCATACCGGAATCAGTAATCGACGGAAAGTTGGCATAGAAGAGGGGAGCATCGGGCCATTTGGGGTCATCGTAAATCTCTTTGGCGTGTTGCTCAAAGCTGGTATCGAAAAATAGGTTATGGTGGGATACGTTTTGTAGTTTTTTATCAAACCCCACATAAAATAATAAGGACGAGGGGGCAAAGGTCTTTTTGGTCCAATATGCCTCGGAATATTGGCGAAATTTCGGGTCCAACAATGTTTCTGAATGGTGATAATCGGCGCCACTTAGGACAACATCTGTTTTAATGGTATTTCCATTAACTTTAATACCTGTGGCCTGGCCCTCGGCTACTTCAATCTTTGTTACCGCCTGATCCGTGTAAATTTTGACTCCCAATTCCAAGGCCAAAAGCTCCATGGCCCTAATCACTTGGTACATTCCGCCTTTGGGGTGCCAAGTGCCCAGTCCGAAATCGGCAAAATTCATAAAGCTGTAAAAGGAGGGAGTTTTGTTGGGTTTGGCTCCTAAGAAAAGTACAGGAAATTCTAGGGTAGAAATCAGTTTTGGGTTTTTAAAGCGCTTACGGACCTCATCACTTATAGATTTAAAGAACTGGTCCAGACGCACAATGGTATCTTTGCTTACCAATTCAAAAGGGGAAAGGCCCGGGCGGAGTACTATCTTGTGAATGGCAATTTCATAATTGTCCTGTGCTTTTTTGATGAATTTGCGCAAAGGTTCTGCACTGCCTTTTTCTATCCGTTCAAATTCCTCACAAATTTTCTCCATGCTATCCCCAATGGTAATAGTATCGTCGGAAAAGAAAATTTTATAGGCAGGATCCAACTTGTCCAATTGATAGTAGTCTGATGTTTTTTTTTCAAAATCATTGAAAAAACTCTGAAATATATCTGGCATCCAGTACCAACTTGGCCCCATATCAAAAGTAAAACCATCCCGGACAAATTGCCTTGCTCGGCCCCCAACAGTCTTGTTTTTCTCGTAAATAGACACATCGTATCCCTGTTTTGCCAAATAGCAGGAAGCAGAAAGGGATGCAAACCCAGATCCGATGATAATAACTCTTTTGTCCATAGGTATTTATATATAATTTATGGCACGTCAATTTCACCAAATGCCCGTTTATGAAAATAAGGCTTATTTTCTAGATATGTAAGTCAATTTTTCAAATTGATCACTTATTCAATTGCTTTGCCGTCTGTTATGGGATCAAGAACAAAACTTGGGTCTGAAGTGAATAATTTATTTCTTTGCACTTTAAATTTAAGGGATGGACAAAGGAACCGATTTATCGTTATT
>NZ_JALKBD010000034.1 GCF_023015905.1 Arenibacter sp. F20364
AAGTTTCATTATCGAACCGCCGTATACGAGACCCGTACGTACGGTGGTGTGAGGGGTGCACTCCGTCATTAGATGGCGGAGCCATCCACTCGATTGTGTGTTCGTGTTTTATCTAAATGACAGTAAACTTTCCATTTTTTTTCTAAACCAATCAGTTGAAGAAAGTTCCTGCTGTTCCAATTGAAGTTTCGATATAATTGTTCTATCAAATTCAGTTTTTAAACTAAAGGATTTAAGAAATTCTTCGATTTCATCAGATTTCAAGTATTTACAAACGATTTCATCACTCTCTCTAAATTTATTATCGGGTACTTTAAATTCTTGATAACCATTTCTCGAATTCCTTAATTTTATTAGAATTGAGTCATATTTTGAATTTTTCTGTTTTATAAGTTCTTCAACATAAAGTTCTTTATTAAAACCTTCCTTATTCAGTTCTTCAATGTTATTTGGATGATATAAATAATTTTCAAAACAGTAATATTCAAGAATTATGTAGTTGCTATATGAATTTTGAATTTTTTTAATCTCATTATCTGTTAAAAAATCTCTGTCTCTGATTCCAAAATGAATTTGATTTGCCACCACTTTAATAAACACACTATTGCTATTGTTTTCAGCTATAAAATGAATATTTTCAAAGTTTAAGTTGTTAAAAAAAACAGAATTTTGATTTTCACAATAAATAATTATTTTTTCATTTACTTCTGGCACATTTAACCTTTCTAGTTCTTTTACTGTATCATCAAATTCTTTTTTTACTTCCTGATATTTGGAAGGGTTGTAGTACTTATTGTGAATTTGAACTTGTAAGTCATTTATGTATTTAGTTTTACCTATAAATGCTGATTTTATAAATGAGCCAAAGGTTTTTGAACTCTGTTTAAATTCGATTTCGGCTTTATTGATTTGTTCATTAAAATCATTAATACGATTTTTGAGTTGGTCTTTTTTAGTTTTTAAGAATTCTTGCTGTCGTTTAATCTCTTGGATTTTATTTTTTCTTACAAATTCAAATTCTTTTACAATTTTGCTGTTAGTCTCTTCTCTAAACTCCTCAATTTTCTTTGTTAAAGCACCTATTTCATTCTTCACTAAATTTAACTCTCCTGATAAGTTTTCTTTTTTCTCCGTTTCTTCTGATAGTAGCTTTTTAGCAATCTCATATTTTTTAAATAACTCTTCTTTAATTAATTCAGCATTTTCCTCAATTGTGTTACTAACTTTAATTTTTTGTCTTAATGCTTTATTTGTTAAAATTTCAGTTACTAGTTCACTATTAAATTTCTCACTGTCTTCATACTGGGACATAGACCTTAAAATTTCCATACTTATTTTCTCAGAGTCTCCATCAATTTCTCTGAATAGAAAAGGTAATCTAAAATTCCCAAGAATCGCATTTTCAAATTTCTCTGTTCTAGGAATCCAAAATTGAAGCATTGAAATAAACTCATTGGGGTGAAGACAAACACTTATTTTTGTGTTTACGTCATTATATTGTTTGAATTTGTCGTATTCAAGGAAGCTAAAATCTAGCGTTAAAATCCAATTCTTGACATCTTTGGGTGAATCTATGTAAGTTGGTCTTTTGTCTTTTACGTAATGCCATAATTGACAATCATGATTGAATTTATCGTATATCTTTTTTTTATTTATTTCCTTTTCCTCATTAGAAAGCCCTTTATATCTATCTGCTTTATCATTACGTTCAAAACGATATTCTACTTGTTCAAGCAAATCATCAACTACTCTTTGGTCAGTTGAGTAATTATCCATATTATCTTGCTGAATCTCAAGGCCTTTTTTTCTGATGTTAACAGTGAAATTATCAAGATAGGGGTCGAAATAATCATCTATATTGAGCATTGTTTGCTTTTCATGACATTTTTGGAAGTATCTTTTAATTATACCCGAAAAATCATCAGTGTTTTCAGCTGCAATTGCTTGGTTTAGTGATGGTTTTGTTCTTTTTAAATAATCTTTAAATCGTTTTATTAAATTCTGAAATTCAAAAATTGTTACTGGAAGTACATAGAATTTCACTTTTACTTTGTTCTTAATCTCATTGATTAATTCGATAAGTGAAAATGCAGCTTCATTGGAAGGGTTGTCGTGTAAATCAAGTAAAGTGAGTAAAAAATTTGTATCAACAAATATTTTCAGATTAACTTGTGATTTGGATAAGGCATATATTTCTTCTACAGCAGATGTATTTAAGTTTGCAGATTCAATAAAAAAATAGGCATTTAATTGGTGTAAAATATAATTTTTTACAAATACATTTTTAAAGTCGAAATAGTTTAAAAGTAAAGCGTGAACTAATGATTTATTTCCGTTATATCTATTTACAAATTTTTGAAATTGTCCATATTGCTCAATTGAAATAGTATCTTTTCCACTAATTAATTCATATGTTTTTGCTCCAATTTCTCGAATAAGAGGTATAATTAAGTACTGATTTAAATCATCCCATAATTTCTTTGCTGACGTCTCTGGGTAAAGTTTATAACAAAGTTCATTAAACCTTTTTTCTGCTTCGAATTCAATCTCTTTTTGTTTTACAAAAGAGGCTTGAAATTCAGAATAGACTTCCTCTGATAAAATAAATAAATCATCAAAAGCAGGTATTATTTGCCTTTTACTTTTTAAGCTTTCTATTTGAGTGGAAATTCTGTTTTTATCAAAACTGCCATTTAGTTCTGATTTTAAGTTTTTAAAAATATCACTTTCATTTTGAGGTGAATTTTTATTTACGCCAAAAGTTGAGATAATAATATTTTGAATAGATTTTTCCCACCAACCACTTTCATTTAGTTTGACATGATGTACAAGTGAAATTATTTCAGAGGAAAGTATTTTATTCATATTTTATCTTTTATTTAGTCGGTTTTGTACATGACACACAACGGTCAGCGGTATGATTCAGTAGGCGGTAACGGTTTTCCAACCGTTATGGCGCGTGTTTTTGCAACTATCTTTGCTAAATGAAATGGTTTCCAATCGTGCTGACACTGTCTTGGTTTAGTTTTGGTTATACAGATTTTTCTTGGTTCTAAGTTATTAATTATTTTACTCTTACACTATCCGTGGAATGGTGCAAAAACCGTGACACAGCCTATTGATTATACCGCATGTTACCGCCAGTTTATTTTATACGATTAAATTATCATCATCTTTTTTATCACACATAATCCAAACTAGTCATAGTAAACTGATTTTTCGCCATTTATTACTTTACTATATAATTGTTGAATCTGAGATTTCAATATTCTGTCCTCTGATAATTCAGGTAAGTTATCAATCTCAAAGAATGCAACATCCTCAATATCAAATCCCTTTGCAGTTTTGTAATTCTCAAGCTTACATAAGAAAACAATCTTATAAACGTAGAATGGCTGTGGTGGATGCGGATGATTTCTCTTGTCGTAGATAGCTAGGATTCTTTCGGGTGAAGCAGTCAGCCCAGTTTCTTCTTTGATTTCCTTAATTGCCACTTCTGATGGTGTATAGCCAATATCGCCCCAGCCACCAGGTAAAGCCCATTTCCCATCATAAGACTCTTTAACTAATAGAATCTGCTTCAGTTCATTTAATGCAAAAGCTCTAATATCTACTTTAGGAGTTGGATAATCCTTTTCTGGTTTAATAAATGACCTTAGTGATTCAATTTCTTGAGAAGAAATGTCACTTAACAATTCCAAACTTATTTCCCTAAGTTCTGTATATCTTTCCTCATCATACTTGTTCTCAGAATATACTAGACCTGCATCTGCAAGACTCTTTATTCTTTTGATAAGGTTTAATTGTTTTTCTTGTTTTTGAGTACTCATTTTCTGTAAATTGGCGGTAACAATTGTATATAATTACTAGTGTGTATATTCCTATTTTGTCTACACCACTAATCTAGTGGATTTTTTATATTTCTAAAAGTATTTGTAGCTACATGGGTATATATTTCCGTCGTCTTACTGGATCCATGTCCCAATAGCACTTGTATTTGTCTTAGGTCCACACCAGATTCCAATAGATGCGTCGCGAAACTATGTCGTAAAACATGTGGGGTTACGGATTGTTTTATTTTAGCTTTTATTGCTGCTTCTTTAACGATTTTAAGTACACTTTGAGCACTGTACCTACCGCCTCTCTGGCCTTCAAACAAATATTCGCGAGGCTTCCACTCCCTAAAATATATACGCAGGTCTTCCAAAACAGTCTGGGATAAAAGGGTATGTCGGTCTTTATTACCTTTCGAGCCCTGTACTCGGATCAACATACGTTTACTGTCTACATCTGCCAGTTTTAAGTTTAGCAATTCACTGCGACGGAGACCTGAACTGTACAATAATTTAATGATACACTTATGTTTTATATTATTGGTACTGCCAATTATGGACAGCACTTCTTCCTTGGAAATAACGGTTGGCAGTTTAGATTCTTTTCTCGGTCGCTCTATCTCATAAAACCGATTGGGCATGCCTAAAACAACCTCATAGTAAAATTTAATAGCGTTTATACATTGATTGAGATAGGAATTGGAAACATTCCGATGAACAAGTTTTTGTAGGAATGCCCTAATATCGCTTTCGTTTATTGCACTTAGTTCTTTGTCCTTGTAATGATTTATGAACATTTCGAAAAAGGAAACATAGGTCCGCACAGTACTATTGGCGTACCTTTTAAGTTCCAGTTTTAATAAATATTCTTCAGGACATAGTCTGTATTCAGGTATAGGATTTCTTTTCCTGAACCACTCAACATCTACTTTGTCATTATGGGTGTTGATAGGTTTATTTAACAAAAACCTGTTGTAATTGATCCAGACGATTCCTTTGAAAGTATTGAAAATTATACTAAGATTGGTCTTGGTATTGGGGATATAGGCCATATTATGTTCCTTGCTCCATTTTGGATTGGGAAGGCCCTTGACCAATCCTTGTATGAGCTTATCAGGCAAAAATTTAATTCCGATCATCTTTTCATTCCTGATCATCAGATGGTAAAGCGTTATGGATTTAGCCGGATTCATATAGCAAGTTTAGTGAAGAATTAGATTTTAAACGGTATATTATACCTATAATATACGTTTACAAATGAATAATGATAGATCGTGTCCCGTATGTGGTATAGTGGTAAAAGGAAGATCTGACAAGATATTTTGTTCTCCAAAATGTAGATCTATAGACCAATATGAACAACGTCAGAAAACCGAAACTTTTTATATTAGGGTGGATAGGCAATTGAAAATAAACAGAAAACTACTCAAGAAATATAATAGGTCCGGGATTACTACCATAAGAAAATCTGAATTGATCATGGAGGGATTTGACCCCCAATTTTTCACCCATTATTGGAAGAACCAAAAAGGAGATGTCTACCTTTTTGTTTACGAATATGGTTTTTTGAATAAAAGACATAATGGAAAGGATAAATATATTCTGGTAATCTGGCAGGATTATATGGAATCTTCCCAAAAATAAATATGATTGGCACATTGAACATAATAGGGCTTATTTGTCAACCGAAATGGTCAGGAGAACATGGTGCCAAGTTGATTTTTCGCTTTAATTACCGCAACTGTTAAAGGAAGGGTCAACCAAAAGAGCTTATAGCAGAAGTTCGACAGCTTTATCCAAAACATTGCTTCCCAGCTCTTTTAAGTACACTTGGGTCGTGGTCAAATCTTTATGCCCCAAAGATTCGCCGATAACATCCGTAGCTACTCCTTTTTGTTTTAAACAATTGGCAAAACTATGCCGTGCTACATAACTGGACAAGGATTTTTTTATACCACATAGTCTGGCTATTTCTTTTAAGTCTCGATTATATTTGGCCAGGGTTTTCTTTTTGCGATGTTCGATCTGGGACGGGGTAAGACCGTCCTTTAATATGATGGGAAATACATATTTAGTGGGCAACGAATGTTGTTGATAATAATCTAGGATTTCTTTTACCGGTGGAAGAATGGTTATAACAAACCTGCCCTTGGTTTTGTTACGAATATAAGAAACTGTGGTTGCATCAATATCTTGCCATTTGAGGACCATCATATCCGTATAGTTCATCCCTCTGGTATAGAAGCTGAATACAAAATAATTTCTGGCATCTGTGAGATGGGGATATTTGGATACGTTGAATTTGATGATTTTGGTTACCTGATCATAGTTCAATGCCTTTTTAATGCCCTTGCCCTTTAGTTTTGATATCTTATAGGTCTTGAAAGGATGGTCAATGTCCTTTATGATGTTACGTTCTATGGCCTTATTGTACAAAGCTCTCAAAGTGCGTTGCTTAATGCTGATTCCTCCATCCGTTCCGCCTCTTGATCTTAGCCATGCTTCATATTTATTCAAAAAGGTATTGGTAATGTCCTGGAACTTTATTTTTCTATGGCCGCAAAAGTTTTTGACCGATTTCATGGTCTCTTCATACATGGTGGCATTTCCCATTCTTCCTGCGAGTTTCAATTCAGAAACTATTTCTTCCCAAAAAGGAAAAACATTATCGTTTGCAGGATTGCTGTCGACCCGGAAGCGCTGACCAAAATCGTCCAAGTTGAAAAATTCTCTTTCAAATTCAAGTTCTGCATAGACCTTTAGTGCCCGGTCTTTTATTTTCAACAGCAGCCTATTGTTTTGAATGTAGTTGGTATTGTTTTTATTAAAACAACCAGTATGGGTATCCCATTCCCTTTCAGTGCTTTTAAAAATGGTGTTGAAGTATTTTGTTTTTCTATCTTTAGTGATTCTTAGGCAGACAGGATAAGTGCCATCGGCAAGGCCTTTTTTCCTCAAAACAATCTTGATACTGGACATAGCATTTAGTTTAATGGGTACAACATAGGTACAACAAATTGGATTTTAGAACCATATTTGATGACGACCGATATAAAACTACAAATTATAACTAACTGATAATCAATCTAAATGAAAGTTAAAAGCACTAAATGAAATGCAATTTTAATCGTCTGTCACGCAGGGGGTCGCGGGTTCGAGTCCCGTCCGGACCGCTAAAAGCCTTCAACGCAAGTTGAGGGCTTTTTTCGTTTGTAAATATTCGGTCATTTTCTTTAGGTTATTGCGGGATCAAGGGATCAGGAACAATTGTTGTCAATCTGTATAGGAAGAATTGTTTACTTGTGTCGCCATTGCTGACTTCTTTTATATAGTAGTTTGATTGTAATTAATCATTATCCTCAATTTAAGTCGCGCTATTACAATGTGATGAAATATTTGTATATTGAAATGACAGAATTTTCAAATAAATGTTTATTAGACTACCATTCAAATTTAGCAGTAATATTTTATCCCATTGGTTTTTCTTAAAATGAGATTTGATGCACATGTACATTTCAATACTTTAAATGAAGCGTTTCTCAATTATGGAATCGAGAACGGGATGCGCTTTCTATCCATTGTTACGGATATGCCGTTTTTTCCTTCCATTAAAGATCAGCTTACCACCATTTTAAAAATAAAGAAGATTTATCCGGACCAAATTGATTTTGCTACTACTTTTTCATGCAACGGTTGGGGAGGTTCCAATTGGCTCTCTAAAAGCCTTGATAACATAGACAGATCCATGAATTTGGGGGCAGTCGGAGTTAAGGTTTGGAAGAATATAGGAATGTCCTTAAAAGATGATAAAGGTAATTATGTAATGATAGACCATCCATCTTTTGAGCCGATCTTTCAATTTTTAGAAGATAATGATATACTTCTTTTAGGGCATAATGGAGAGCCTAAAAATTGTTGGTTACCAACGAAGGATATGACAGTGGAGTCGGATAAGGCTTATTTTATGGCACATCCTGAATATCATATGTATCATCATCCAAAAGTACCTAATTATGAAGCGCAACTTAGGGCCAGGAATAATCTACTAAAAAGACATCCAAATTTGCGATTTGTTGGGTTGCATTTGGCAAGTCAGGAATGGGACACCAACGAAGTAGGCGCTTTTTTGGATCAATTTCCCAATGCTATGGTAGACCTTGCCGAAAGGATATGTCATTTGCAGTACCAGACAATAGACCATAGGAAAAAGATATATGATTTTTTTATCACTTATCAGGACCGTATTATTTACGGATCTGATATTGTAGTAGATAATAGTCTCACAGATGATGTTCTGATCCAGCACATGAATGAAAGATACCATAACCACAGAAAATATTTTACGGAAAATGAATGGATGACGGTTCAGAAGGTAAATGGAAAGTTCAAAGGTTTAGGGTTGCCAGTTTCCGTAGTTGATAAGGTGTATAGTGGTAATGCCTTAAAAACATACAAATAACATATCTCAATAAGGAATTAAAACCTAAAAGCACCTTGGAATGAATTTATATATTTGAAATTATCCTATTATTTTGGAAGTTGGACTATCAACTCACCAATTCGTTCCGAAATTTCGGCAAATTTATCTTCTTTGGTCAACCAATACAGATGTTGGGAATCCTCAGAGGTATCCCATAGGTTATAAAAATATCGAATGCCGTTGGGCTCACTATGTAACCCTATTTTTGGAGTGCCATCGGTTCCCAAAGTAAAATATTCCGGCTTTTGATCTCTGTAAATGGCATAGTACACCGTTTCCAAATCGGCAAGATGATGGTCCCAATCTCCATATCTTTCTCGGTAAATTCTATACGCCTCCCTGACTGGGTTGTTTTCAGGTGTATTCATCAATTCCTTCCCCCTATGATAAGGTCTGGGGATAAAGTTACCGGCAACATGGATTGGCCTGGGCCAATGTTCAAAAACTTCCATTGAAGCCATGGCCGCAGTATGGTTAATCTGCTGACCGCCCAAGTTCATGCTAAGTGGTAACATAGTGTCTTTGGGGAACCAGGTCCTACCAATAATTATTAAATCCTTCACTTTTTTCCGGACCAATTCCATCCCTTGGTCATCCTTGATAAGATTTTTGAGATTCAGAAGATAACCAACGGAAATGATAACTACGGAGTTGTCCGGCTGTTGTTGTAATATTTCTTTGTAAAGGTCCACAGCATCAGGTACATCCTTTCTTGTGTCAACATCATGTGCAAAGCGAGTATCCTTTACAATAGGCTGCGTATAGTCTGTGCAGCAATTCAAAAGGATTGCTATGTCCCTAGAATAAGTATCATCTTTTTTATAGGATCCAATTGGCAAATCAGGGTGGCCGTAATATGTGTTTACTGCATCAATGTAGCCCACACTGTAATCGTCGGAGGTATTATGCATAACGGCAAGTAAATCGACCTCGCCGTTGTCTTGAAATGCATGTAACATTGCAAGAGCCCCTGCATCGTCACAGTCGGTTTCCATATCCGTTTCGTAAATGATCTTAATCTGTCCAAAACACAGTGAACTTATTAAAGGGAAGAGGAAGAAAACGGCTTTCTTGAAAGGGGTATAGGAGGTTGATTTCATTGAATTGGAATTAAAGCTAAAATAGTACTATCCTGAAGGAATTTGATCAAAGGAATCCAAACTGTCCAACAATCCACATATTGAAAGCATCAGCGGATTTTTGAGAACAATTGCATATTTTTAGATGCGTTCCTTCTTTATAAATATACGAAAATTTAATACCTGGAAAATTGAAGGTAGCTCCCTATTCCGAACTTTGGCCAGCAGAAGAGACTACATAAGCTTAAATGGGTTTATGTATGATGTAAAGACTGATGGTATTCTTGCCAGGATAGGACTCTTAATTCAGTTCGAACATAACTTTTGGGAAAGATCCTTACTCGGTTTTGTCCACAGGATAAAACGGCTTTTCAATTACTCCTTCATCACTAAATAAGGAAGATTTCTGAATGTCTTGTAGGACCTTTGTAATAAGATGGACTTTGTTATTGATCAAGACACTATCCTGTACCAATCGGATTCCGTGACTGTAATCGGCATATGTTTCACCATGACCCGCGTAGACCGGCTGAATTGGGGTTCCATTTTGGTAATGCCAACCGTAAATAACAACTGGCTTTGACGATTTTTCATAGATTTTGTTGGAGATTATAACATCCTTTTTATGTCCAGCCACCAAATCTCCCAAAGGTGCCTGTTTAAGGGTTTCTTTCCTTTGCCCTTTTAACCTAGTGTTGTGTTCCCACATAACGGGAATGGTTGTCATTTGGGCACTGGGAGGAATGGGGGAGGGAGGCAGTTTTACCGAGGCGTTGCTCCATATTTGATCTACCATTTTTTTGGTCGGGAGGGTAAAACCGATAGCTTTGGCTATTTTCTGGGCGAGGATTGGGGTCATTGGAATCAGGAAATAATCGGTATCCGAGCCAACTGACAAATAATCTGGAAGTACATAATAGGTTACAACATAAGCGGAATCCTTGATGGTTTTTGAATATGAAATCGGAACCAAGTCACGTAAATAGGTTGGGATATTTCCATTCAATATCTCTTGGTAAATTTGATTTTCCCTGTCTTCCAGGCTTAGGGTATCGATCTGATTTTTAAAAGTACTACCGGAAATAGCGTCATTGGCACGTGGAGGGAGGGGTAATTTTTGGGCCTTTAGTATCCCCGAAACAGTCATTGCTAAAAATAAAAGCACGACTGTTGACTTATTTAGTACCGAATAATAAGATTTACTCATTTTTTGGATGTTCCTTATTTACGAATGTATTTGCTTGAATTTGTTTGTTTTAAACAGCCTGGTACATATTGTAATAATAGGTAGCCGCAGCCAGATCTTCCAAGGCATGTCCGACCGACTTAAACATCGTAATTTCCGCAGCACTTTTCCTACCTCCTTTATTTTGGGATGCGAGTTCAAATAAATCGGCCTTAATGTCCGGCTCTTTCAAAATTCCACTTTTTAAAGGAATGACTATATCTCCACTTTCCTTTAAACCACCTTGATAGGTATCAACATACACTTCCGCCTTTTTAACCGTTTCGTCATCTGCCTCCCTCATATTCGGTTTATACGCCCCTACCAAATCCACATATTGACCTGGTCGCAGATATTTTCCCAAAACAAGAGGCGTTTTGGATAAGGTGGCCGAGGAAATAATATCGACTTCAGATATCTTATCCTTAATCGCTTTAATGGGTTGGACGTGGAAGGATGCGTTCTTTAGATCTTCACAAAGTTTAATAGCCTTGGAATAATCCCTGCCCCAAACATAGACTGTTTCAATGGGACGTATACTGGCATGGGCCTGTATTAAATTGGGAGCGAGGGCACCCGTACCGATCATTAATAGTGAGCTGGAATTTTCCCTCGATAAATATTGTGATGCCAAAGCGGAGGCAGCGGCAGTCCTTTTTACGGTTAAACTCTTAGCCTCCAAAAGTCCAAGGACTCTACCCTTTAGGGCATCCAGATAAATATACGTACCCTGAATGGCCGGTAAGTTAAATTGACCGTTTTTGGGACTCACAGTGGCAATTTTTACCCCAGCCTGTTTGCCGGGCTTCCAAGCCGGCATCAATAGCAAGGTGGAATCTTCTTGGACTTCGGGATTGGGAAAATCGTGATGATGTCTCATGGGCACCAAGGTGTCCTGGGCAGAAAATGCAGTCCTCAACGCATTTATAAGATGGGGAAAATTGGTGTTTTGCTCTATAAAATTGGCCGGAATTTGGGATATGTTGTCCATACGGCCAAAGTTATAAAAATAACGGAAAGGTCATAATGGTTTGCACTTGCTGTGCAAGCTGCCGGGATGTTTAGCGGCTGGTTTAGGGGATGTGCCAGGGCTATTTGGATTTGCTGATATGGGTTTGTACATAAAGGCCTTGCCTGCCAAATTGGATAGTTCCCCCGAATACCTTTTCGGCAAGCTGGCCAGTTTGCTATTCAATTACAAATTGTTATAAATAGAAGGAAATTTTGTTCATTAGGCTAGGCTATATCTTATTTCCTCCGGCAAACCTATCCCTTTAAAAAGACAAAGCCTTACGGTTTTCCGCAAGGGGTTGAATTTTGTTCTTAGGCATCATATTTCTAACTGCAGGGGACAAAGCATTTTATTTGGAATATAGGCTTTGCTGTTTATTTGACTCCTGGTGCACTGGCCAGTGTTGTTGCTTAAAAACCACCAAAAAAGAAATAAGGATAGTCTTTTTTGTATCTTGTTGGGAGGTATATGGTAAAAAGTATGTAGGTAGCCCTATGAATAATGGGAGAATGGCCATTGAAAATGCGGTTTTTGATTTTTGCATGTGATTGGACTTACTATGGACGGTTTTATGGCCGTAGATTATATAATTTCTATCCGGCTAGCTTTATTTATAACAATATCAATAATAGATGCAACAGAACTTCGTTAATAAAGTTCAAACATTCGGAACCGCTCCCGTTTTTTTTACGGCCATAGCTACCATTTTGGGAGCCATTATGTTTCTCCGATTCGGTTTCGCTGTGGGACAGGTAGGATTTTTTGGGGCTATTGCCATTATTGTAATAGGCCATGCAGTTACTATTCCAACGGCGATGGCCATTGCTGAGATTGCTACCAACCAGAAAGTGGAGGGAGGAGGGGAGTATTACATTATTTCCCGCTCCTTTGGCTTGGTCATTGGTTCAACCATTGGTATTGCCCTTTATTTGTCCCAGGCCATTAGTGTAGCGTTTTACGTTATGGCGTTTTCCGAAGCTTTTACAATCTTTTTTGAAGATTTGATCGCTTCCCTATCCATGCCAGACTGGCTTGTATGGTTGTTGGGACAGAAACAGACCGTAGGTATCCCCGGTCTAATATTGCTTACTTACGTGATGTTGTCCAAGGGGGCCGATTTAGGGGTAAAGCTGCTTTATTCCGTGGTTGCGGTCTTGGCCATTTCCCTAATTGCGTTCTTTATAGGGACTACTGAATATAGCAAGTCCCATGATTTTAATGCCTTTGAGACCATAGCCGATGTCTTGGAAAGGCCTGATGCCTTTAAAATGGACCCTTCGGCGTCTGAAAAAAAAGACATTCACGTATATGACAGTATTTCGGGAAATAATTCGTTGAAAAATGATCGAGGAACGGAAATTGGTCAGCCCTCATCTAGTAATAGCGACAATGGACTGCCAGAGGCAATAGGTTTTTTCATTGTTTTTTCAATTATATTTCCGGCATTTACGGGTATGACCGCGGGAGTAGGACTGTCCGGTGATCTCAAGAATCCAGGCAAATCAATTCCTTTGGGTACCCTGGCGGCCACGCTCTGCGGAATGATCATGTATTTTTTAATTGCCTGGAAATTAGCTATATCGGCCCCGCCACAGGAATTGGCTGATACTTCCAGATTGATTATGGCGGACATCGCCTGGCAAGGGTGGTGGATAATTCCGCTGGGACTTGCAGCAGCAACAATATCCTCGGCATTGGGAAGTATTATGGTTGCCCCTCGCACTTTACAGGCCATTGCAAGGGATGGTATTTTTCCCACGCCAAAATTTAACCATTGGTTGTCCAGGGGAAAAGGGAATAAAGATGAGCCATTCAATGCCTCTATTATTACCATTTGTATTGCGGGCCTTTTTGTTCTTTTGGGGGCATTGGATAGCGTAGCGCAGATTATTTCCATGTTTTTTATGGTTACCTATGGATCGCTCTGTCTAATTTCTTTTTTGAACCATTTTGCGGCGGACCCCTCGTACAGGTCCAAATTTAGATCCCGTTGGTATGTTTCCTTGTTTGGAGCACTTAGTTGTTTTGCGCTTATGTTTTTTATGAATACGGCCTATGCGCTTTTGGCCATTGCCATGATATCTATCTTGTTCATTTGGGTGGTGAAGAATAATCCCGACAAAAGAAATCTGGCCGTGATATTCCAGGGGGTTATTTTTCAGTTGAGTAGGCAGATGCAGGTTTTCCTTCAAAAATCCAAAAAGGAGCAGTCCCAAAGTTGGAGGCCATCGACCATTGCCATATCACAGGATAGCTTTACCAGGTTTTCCGCATTTCAATTATTGCGTTGGATTGCATACAGGTACGGCTTTGGGACTTATATTCACCATATAAAAGGATATTTGTCCAAAGAGACCAACCAAGAAGCGGCACGCTGTAAGAAACAATTGATTGCCATGGCCGATGTTAGTCATAGTAATGTTTTTATTGACACTTTGGTTTCCCCTTCCTTTACATCAACTGTTGCACAAGTCATACAACTTCCGGGAATTGCCGGAAAGGAAAATAATCTCCTTTTGTTCGAATACCATAAAAACCATCCGGACAACTTGTTGGATATTGTGGATAATTTGGGACTTATCAAATCTGTGAATTTTGATCTTATAATTCTGTCCAGTTCGGAGAGAGGGTTTGGTTTAAAGAAACAGATCCACCTTTGGATTTCCCCTTATGATTTTGAAAATGCCAACCTTATGATACTGCTTGCTTATATTTTGCTGGGACATCCGGACTGGAAGGAGGCTACGATCAATATATACGCGGTTTTTCCTGAAGACTCCATTAATGAGGAACGGGAACGACTGTTTCAGCTCATTCAAGCGGGGCAATTGCCTATTTCCCCTAAAAACATAGAGTTCATCGCCCAAAAATCAGCAATGAGCATAAAACATATTATTAACGAAAAATCCAAGGAAGCCGATTTAACCATTGTAGGTTTTTTAGAGAAGGCGGTGATCCACATGGGAGCCAAGGCATTTGGAGGTTATGGGGACATAGGTAATGTTCTTTTTGTAAATGCGGCTGCATCAAAGGAAATAAAATAAATTTTCTGGAAAAATGCGCTTTTTCGACAGAGATTATCTTTACGAAGGTAACCGATGCCTTGGGTCGGGCATTAACTTCTAGTAGGTTGATATATTGTTTTTTGTACTGTAAAAATACTTTAATCTCAATTAATATTTGAACAAATTTGTTTAGCTTAGGTGGTACGGTGTAATATGGCAATTATGTATTTGTTGTTTTAATTCGGACCATTTACATTTCCACATTTATTAGGTTAACATTCATTGTGGTGCTTAAAAGAAAATAAATTGTAATGGCAGTTCTCTTTCGCTTAAAAATAGTCCCTTCTCTTCTGCTGATTGCAGGTACCCTAGTTCAATGCACAAAAGAATTGCCCCCGGGAGACGCGGATAATGGGGGCTTAATACTCCCAGAAGGGTTTGAAGCGGTTGTAGTGGTAGATAGTATAGGTCCGGCTCGTCATCTTGCGGTTAATGAGAATGGTGATATCTATATAAAAATGCGGTTTGCCCATGAGGAAGGTGAAAATATAGGTCTACGTGATACTGATAATGACGGAAAGGCCGACCAAATAGAACGATTCGGGGTCTTTGATCCAAAAGGATACTACGCCACAGGAATGCGGATCTATAATGATTTTTTGTATTATAGTACGGCAAGTACGGTATATAGGCAAAAATTGACAAGGGGCAAGTTGGTGCCAGAAAGTGAGCCAGAAGTCATGCTTACGGATGATTATCGAAATTCGCCTTTTGGCTATTCGCATATTGCAAAGCCTTTGACTTTTGATGGGGACGGCCATATGTATGTTCCTTTTGGTTCACCAGGAGATGTTTGCCAGTCAAAAGAACATAATAGAATGCCTGGTGCTCTAGGGCAAGATCCGTGTCCAGAGCTGGAGTGGCATGCCGGAATATGGCAATTCGATGCCGATAAACCAGGTCAAACACAGAAAGACGGCTACCGCTATGCCACAGGTATTAGGAGTGTTGTTGGGATGGATTGGAACCTTTACGATAATACCTTATATGCCCTGCAACATGGAAGGGATAACCTGAACCGCAATTGGCCGGAATACTATTCCCCATGGCAAAGTGCAATGTTGCCTTCGGAAGAATTTCTTAGGATAAAGGAGGGGACCGATGCCGGTTGGCCATATTACTACTACGATCATATGCAGGGCAAAAAATTACTTAATCCGGAATATGGTGGGGATGGTAAAAAGGAAGGCAAGGGAAAGGATTACGAGCAACCAATTATAGGATTTCCGGGACATTGGGCACCCAATGACCTACATTTCTATCGTGGGGATCAATTCCCTGAGCATTACAAAAATGGGGCGTTTATCGCCTTTCACGGCTCTACTATCAGGGCTCCTTTTCCTCAAGCTGGCTATTTTATTGGTTTTGTCCCCTTTCACAACGGAAAGGCTGGTGAGTGGGAGGTTTTTGCCGATGGTTTTACCCAGGTCGATAAAATCGTCGATACGGATGATGCAGGATACAGACCTATGGGGATTGCCATGGGACCCGATGGTTCGTTATATATAAGCGAAAGTGAGCATGGTAAAATTTGGAGGGTAATGTACAAAGGGGATAAAAAGAATTTTGGCCCTGGGCAACTTGCCCAAATGGAAGAACTCAAGAAACTTCCCCATATCAAAACGCCCGATGAAGAAAGAGATGATCTTACTCCTCTCAGGGCAGAGGCAGGGGCAATATTATATAATAAATACTGTGGTTCCTGTCATATGGCCAATGGTATGGGAGACGGCAGTAGGTTTCCGCCGATCTCCGGTTCAGAATGGGTCAAAGGGGATCAACAAAGACTTATAGATGTTGTGTTGAGTGGCTTAAGTGGGCCTATCGAAGTGAATGGCAAGGCCTTTGACGGTGTAATGCCACCGGTAGATTATTTGGAAGATGAAGAAATTGCCCAGATTTTGACGTATTTAAGAAGGGAATTTGGGGATAATTCCCCTCCCGTTGGGTCCTACTATGTGAAGCAGGGCAGGTACTTCGCCAAGAAAAAAAAACAGGAAAGTGGCATTTAGATTTCTAAATGTTTTTAACGTAGATGATATGAGTTGGGGGCAGGAAAGAAAGATGAATGGGGTTTGTGTCCAGGCATATTGAACTATAGGCCTTTCAGGGACCAGAGATCGAAGAATTAAAGTTGAAGGTGGCAAATATCCTTGGTATGGATTAACTTTAGGCCTCGAACAAATCAACCACGGAAAATGAAAAAATTAGTACCCTTTCTATTTTTTATTCCAATTCTTTTATTTGGCCAAAAGCAACCGACAGTTGTGAAGCCACTTTCAAACCCTAGTTCAATTTATTTGGACAAGCCTTTTGTTCAAGAATATCACGAGGGGTTTAGTGTTGATGAAAATAATGATGATGCCAATAACGTTAGAGCAATTCAGCCAACTTTGGACGGTACTATCTGGATTGCCACAAAAAATGGAGTCTATCACAAAAAAGCCAACTCCCGGGAATGGAGCATAGCTATCAGCGGGGAGAATCAAGGCCCGGCCTATGACGTTGAAATCGATAAGGATCAAAATATTTGGATGGCTACCTGGAACGGGGTTTATAGGTATAAATTAGAGGCCACTGAAAAAATGGATGGGCCTAAGCCACCTATTGCTAGAATAGCAATGGCAAAAGAAGGTATTTATGCCCTTGGGCCACATGGAATATGGCAGTATAAGGACAATAAATGGTCGAAAAAAGAATATAAGACTGCGAGAAGTATTCGTACCGTGTTGTCCGACAATAAGGGTGGACTTTGGATAGGGACTGATGTTGGTTTATACCATTGTAATGATGAAAGAACTATTGCGTATCAGAAAAATGAAGACCTTATCAGCGCCTACCTAAGGGGAATGGATTTTGATGAAAATGGTGATCTTTGGATTGGAGGTTTAGGTGGTGTTACCATTAGAAACCTAGAAGCCAAAATAGGAGAAAAAGGGCCTAAGGACGGTATGCCCAATGCCAATGTAAATGCCGTTGTAAAAGCCCCCGATGGCAAGATGTGGGTGGGTACGGCGTACGGTATTACAAGATTTGTTCAAGGAGAAAAAGAGTATTCCGTTAGATTGGGCAGGCGTTGGCTGGTATCGGACGAGGTGAGGGATATCGCTTTCGACCAGCAAGGAAATGCCTGGATCGCAACCGCAAATGGGGTGAGCGCCATAAAGAACAGGCAGATGACCTTAGCGGAAAAGGCAGATTATTTTTATGATAAGTTGATCCGTCGTCATGTAAGGGAACCTTGGATCATAGCCAGGTCCAAACTAGTTGTACCAGGAGATACCACATCCATTGAAGCAGACGATGACGATAATGATGGTGAATTTACTTCCAACTATCTGGCCATGGAGTCTTTTAGATATGCGACTACCAAAAATACGGAGGCCAAGGAACGAGCTCGGAAAGCCTTTGATTTTTTACATTTTTTAAGGGAAGTTACCGATGGTGATGGCTTTTTTGCAAGGACCATTGTTCCTGTTTCATGGGACCAAGTGCATGACATGAACATAACTTACAACGCACGCGAATTGGCCGAGGCAATTATAGAAGACCCTAGACAAAAGCCAGTGGAAAAGCGGTGGCATGTTTCCAAGGATGGCAAATGGAAATGGAAGGGGGATACCAGTAGTGATGAAATTTCCGGACATTTATTTGGCTATTATTGTTACTATAACTTAGTGGCCGATGATAAAGAAAAACGTCGTGTAGCGGATCATTTTAGTAAAATAATGGATCATTTATTAAGGAACGATTTTAATCTGGTAGACGTAGATGGGACGCATACCAGATGGGGCGTATGGTCCCCGAATCGTCTAAACCATGACCCTGATTGGGCTCCGGAAAGGGCGTTAAATTCATTGGAATTGCTCGCATTCCTAAAATTTACCCATCATATCACCAAGAAAAAAAAGTATCAAAAAGAATATTTAAGATTGATAAATGAAGAGGGGTATTTGGAAAATGCAAAGACCTTGCACAATACCAACCCGGCATGGGAGACTTATTTTGATATCTTCTTGTCTCTTTACATGTACCCGACCCTTATCAATTATGAAGATGATCCGGCGTTGAAAAAAGAGTATCAAGAGCATTTGGAGCAATGGTTCAATAAGCATAAAAAGGCTAAAAGTCCGATGGTGAATTTTACCTATAACATGCTGACAGGGAGTGCCGAGGAGTTGGATAACTCCATCGGATTTCTAAAGGACACCCCCTTGGACTTGGTAGATTGGCATATAGATAATGGAAAGCGCGAAGACCTTAAGGTTGCGCGGGAACCCATTTTGGAGGATCTTCAAACGGCATTGCGCCCGCCAAGTGAGTACCGGACCATGCGCTGGGATCGGAACCCATATGTCGCTGTTACGGGCGACCCAGCACAGGAAAAAGAACCTGTATTTTGGCTCTTGCCTTATTGGATGGGACGCTATTTGAATTTGATAAAAGCCGATTGATCAATTCTCCAAATGAAACAACGCTCTATAGTTTGTTGGAGCTTGCTTAAAAGAGGGTTTTTTTGACCAATTCAAAATATCTGGCGCTGACGGGAATCGTAGCTTTTTCAATAGTCAAATCCTTTCCCTTTAGTGCGCTTACCTTATTTTTGTTGATGATATAGGATCGGTGTACCCTCATAAAAAATTCTGCGGGTAGTTTTTTTTCCAAAGCCGTTAAGCTCTGATTGCTCATGATTTTTCCTTGGGTAGTGTGGTAAATAACGTATTCGCTATCGCTTTCAATAAAAAGAATGTTATCAAAGCTAAGTTTATGAAGGTCGTATCCGGATTTCACCACGATGGAATCCTCCAATTCTTCATTTTTGGTCGTAACTTTATTTACCGCCTTAAGAAATCGTTCAAAGGTGATCGGTTTAAGAAGGTAGTCCAACGCATTCAGTTCAAAACCCTCCAAGGCGTATTCGGAATAGGCCGTAGTAAAGATAATCTTAGTGCTGTCCTGAATCATTTTTGCAAAATCGGTACCCTTAATTTCGGGCATTTGAATGTCCAGAAAAAGAAGCTCTATTTCTTTTTGCTTTAGAATGCCTATGGCGTCCAATGGGTTGTCGAAATCGGCCACCAATTCCAAAAAAATTACTTTTTCAATATAGGTTTTAAGCAGGCTTCTTGCCAATTCCTCATCATCTACGATTAAACATTTAATGGTTTTCATCCAGACCTATGTGTAGTTGTACTTTAAAAGTAGTCAATTCTTTTTGAATCGTTAAGGTATGCTTTTTGGGATATAGTAGCTCCAATCTTTTTTTTACGTTTTCCAGACCAATTCCTCCAACCTTATCCTTGTTCAATGGTTCTTTTGGAGTGCTGTTTTCAATTTCAAAATCAATTTTTCCGTCATCGGAAAAGATGCTGATTTTTAAAAATGCATCGGATATCTTTTCCAAATTGCCATGTTTTAAGGCATTTTCAACAAAGGGAATGAACAACATAGGAGCCACTTGCACCGCAGGGTTTGCTATCTGAAATTCAGTATGTATAGGATAAGTTTTACTGCTTTTTAGGGTGTACATCGCTAAATAATCCTTTATATAATCTATCTCTTTGCTTAGGGGAACAAAGGGTTGTTCACATTCGTACAAGACATAACGAAGCATATTGGACAAGGTGCTGATACCTTTTTGGGTCTTATCGGAATTGGTAACCGAAAGCGCGTAAATATTGTTTAACGAATTGAATAAAAAATGTGGGTTGATCTGCGATTTTAACAGTTTCAGTTCAGTCTGTAAATTCTCATTCTTATTACGGATGGTTTCTTCTTCCTTCTTTTGGGCAAACAAAAAAGTCTCCACAAAGGTAGCCAGCACGTATGCAATGGACAAAACTAGGAAGTTGATCAAAAATTGAGGTGGCGCAATGGGGCGCATTTTAGGGGGTGGGCCCATCTCTCGGGGAGGAGGTCCTTCAACCAGCCCTCTAAAGGAATCCGAAATAACGGCGGCGCAGATAACGATCAGAACCATGGAGACTATGATAAAGGAAACATACTTTTTTTTGAACAAAAGTGCGGGCGCGGTATAATAGATCAAAAATGCTACAACCAAAATTTGCAGAAGAAAGGAAGGTGCGTTCCTTTGAGCAAAGCGAACATCATCTGTTATTAGCAACCAGGCCATTAGCCAAACTGCTAGCCATAGCATAGTGTGAAAAAGAAAGCGTTTTGTTTTGTCCATGGTACAAATAAACGGAAATATTTTTCATCCCGAGGTGAAAATAGGCCTTCCATAACGGTCCAAACTAAAAGTTCACTGACCCAAACATCCCATTCGCTTAAAACCTGTATTGATTGGCTGAAACGAGCCGTTTTGCATTCAACCATTGGCCATCTTTGTAGTCCAAATAGTGAACTTTAAAAACAATAATAATGAAAAAGATGATATTAAAATCAGCAGTGTTAACCACAATGGTAACCTTATTTTTTAGCGCTAATGTTAGTGCGCAACGGTCTCAGGGGGGACAGGGACAAAAAGAACCACCCTCTGTAGATGAGATTTTTGAGGAAATGGACAAGGATGAGGACGGAAAACTTTCCAAAGAGGAATTAAAAGGACCCATTAAAAATGATTTTACCAAGATAGACACCGATGAGGATGGTTTTATAAGTAAAGAGGAGTTAGAGAAAGCGCCAAAACCTAAAGGACGTAAACGTGAATAGGACTACGACCCAATTGTAAAATTTAAAGCAACAACAATGAAAAACATACTATCACTTTTAGTTATAAGCACGGTGATTCTCGTTTCTGGGAGCAACTGTAGTAATGACAGTGCACAGGGAACCGTCGAAGCCGAAGACAGCGGTACAATTGATATGTCTATGGTTGTAAATGTTGATGCTTCACTGTTCCTTACAAATGATGGGTCCGTTACCATTACTACGGTACCTTGTACCTTGTCCGATGGTACCGAGACCGATTGCTATCAAATTGTTACCGGTAGTTTGCCTTCGGATCATGCCATGGGTCCTTGGTGTCCAGATAATATTGCAGATAACGCAGAAGCAGGAGGGATTTGGCTTGAGGGTGGGGAAGTATATGATGTGGATGGAGCCTTTATTGAAAATATGGCGACATTTTACAACGATTCCAATTGGTTAATGTATGATACCAACGGTGATGTTTATGTGACAGATACGGAAGAAGATTGTATTAATGCGGCCAACCCGAATGTGGGTGCTGAATACGAAAACTTTTGTGTAGAGTGCCTTCCTTCGTATATAATCGATCTAGCCCAAACCTGGACAATACCAATAACTCCTGTAATCCAGGACAATGCTGTTATGTTTACTACTGCGGGAGGAGGACCCCCAGGAGCAGGCAATACGGCTCCATCGACTCGTGGAGTAGCTTTGAACGGTATTGAGTTTTCCGCTCCCGCACCTGTCGATAATATTTTGGCGGCTTACACCCTTGCGCCTTTTGATGATGCCGGTGGACATATCAATGTACATCAGGGCTACCACTACCATGCAGCTACAGGATTCAGTACAAACGTGGAACAGGAAGATGGGCATTCAGCTTTAATAGGGTACGCTTTGGACGGGTTTGGAATATATGAATTGGTTGATGCCGAAGGCAGTTCGCCCTCGGATTTGGATGAATTACGGGGTCACGAAGATGATACCAGAGGATATCATTACCATGTAGACGAGGCAGGTAATAATAACTTTATAAATGGGTTAAAGGGAGCTTACGTCAACTGAAAAACAGTAGAAAAGAGGCATGGGCATACATGCTTACAAACTGAAGGGGTTATTGGTGAAATCGCAGATGCATTTAAAAAACTGAAATCAATTATTTATGATGTTAATAATTTCTTCAGTCACTTAAAACAAATAAATATAGTCAGATGAAAAAATATAGGTTTTTGCTCTTGGCAGTATGGTTGTCAATGGCAAGTTTTGCCCATAGTCCCGATGTATCGACCACAATGTTGGTAGAAACGGAAAATAACAGTTGGGTCTTGCAGATAAGTGCTTCCTTAACTGCTTTTCAGCAGGAAATACGGACGCATTATGCTGAAACTCCTTATCAAACACCAGAGGAGTTTCAACAAATGGTATTGGAACATATCAAAAATAATTTTCAAATTAGTTTTAATGGGGGAGAACATATTTCTTTCAAGAATGGAACTGTAAAGTTGGGTCATGAAACCATGGTGGTTTTTGAAGTCTTGGGTATTCCGTCGGAAATAAATTCGGTATTGGTGAAAAATACAGCCTTTAAAGACATCCATAGAAACCAAAGTGCCCTAGTTCTGATAAAGGAAGGATTAAGCAAAGAACACTTTGTTTTAAATAATGCCAATAATCATAGCCTGTCATTGACGGCAATTGGAAACGAGTTTGTGGAAGTAGGCAAAAATGAGGCCGGCTTATTCTCGAGCAGTACAGGAATAATTTTATTGGGTGTTGCAGCGATAGTGGTTTTGGGAATGCTTGTTTTGGGTGTAGGCTATTTAATGAAAAAGCCCAATCGCTCCAAAAAAGTGGCACTTACCATACTTCGCTGATTGCCAATTGTTGAACAAAATGCTTTGTTGCAATAGTGGGTGGAGGGGGAATTAACAGGTAAATTTTTATGTTTCCCGTATCACTTCGGAAATAAGAAAATCTATAAATAAATCAGTTGATATGAAAAAAGAAGTAAGAGTGAATAAAAATTTTATGACAATAGTAATGGGTGTGGCCTTGTTGTTAATGGCCATTGTTGCATGTAGCTCTGATAGTGTTGATGAGGTGGGGCTTGAAGAGGAGGTGGCAACAGAATTGCACGCAGCCTTTTCTGCCTTTAATTCAGATGCTACCACCATTTATTTGGACGGATCCAATGTAGTAATAGAAACTACGGGTTTACCCGATCATGAAACGGTGTATTGGGGAGAAGGCAATTCCCTTTATAAAGAGGAGCCAGATGTCGATAGGACCCCAAGTATCATGTCCAGCAATAATAATGCTACTACTATTACCGTCGATGCCACTCCCAACCTAACGGGAAATACAGTAGCTACACAATTGAACACTATTGGCATAGCAGTAAGTGGGGCTTCCATTTTCAATGATCAAGAAGGGGGAGGCCCATTAAACCAAGCAGCTGCTAGTTTGGATTGGACTGGAGCCCATATAGGCCCTGGGGTTTATCATTATCACTTGGAGCCAAAGGCTTTCACCGATGACGATGAGAAACTGGTGGGGATACTCTTGGACGGGGTTTTTCTTTACGGCAGAAAGTGTACTTCCACAGGGGCCTACCCAACAGATTTGGATGCTTCTGGAAGACACACAACTGCAACCCAGTATACCGATGGTGAGGAGGAGTATCATTACCACATCATTAATGAATTGTATTCAACGACAGGATCTTATCTGGCTTTTGCCGGTCCATATCAGGGGTATTAATAAAAGACGATGCGACCATTAATCCTATTGTTCTATACGGCCTTCTTTCTGTTAAATTGTAAGCAGGCACCTAGCGGTACTCGTGAAGGGGGAAAGCCTGTGGCAATCAATTCTGTTGAGGTGTTAAAAAAGGACCTGGTCCTTAACCAAATAGAAGGCAAATGGTATTATAAAAACCAGGCTTACAATGGCTATTCGCTCAAATTTCACTCCAATGACACCTTGGCCGAAAGATTGGGTTTTCTAAATGGTAAAAGGGAAGGTGTGGCAAGAAGATGGTCCGAAAATGGAGTGCTTAGGGTAGCATCTACCTATCGTCAAAACAAGTTGGTAGGGGTGTATAAAAGCTGGTGGGAAAACGGGGTACTGGCGGAAGAATCCAATTACGTAAATGGTTTAAAGCAAGGTGAGGAAAAGCAATGGTATGCTACCGGGCAATTGTCCAAGGTAAGGCAATTGGTGGAAGGGAAGGAAGAAGGCTTGCAAAAGGCCTGGTTGCCGAACGGAACCTTATATGTTAATTATGAGGCCAAAAACGGACGCATTTTTGGTATGCTCAGGGCTAATTCATGTTATAAATTAGAAGATGAAGTTGTTGTTAGGGATTAAGAAGATTGGGGTGGTTTTATTTTGTTTGTTGGCACTTCTTGTTAGTTGCAAAAAACAAGTAAAAAAGGAGACCGTTGAAGTGGTGGAGACCAGTAGGGTGGAATACCTTCCCTACTACAGCGATGAATCCTTTACCCCATATTGGATAACGCCCGATAGTGAGGAGGAAAAAAGTTTTCATAAAATCCCGGATTTCCAACTGCTGAATCAACTAGGGGATACTGTTTCCCAAACGACTTTTGATGACAAGATCTATATAGCGGATTTCTTCTTTACTACCTGTCCCGGTATATGTTTAAAGATGACCGGGAATATGGAAAAAGTACAGGAAGCATTTAAGGATGACCCGGAGGTATTGTTGCTATCACATTCGGTAACCCCTTCTGTAGATTCGGTTCCGGTACTTAAAAACTATGCCGAAAAAAATGGGGTAAAGGATAATAAATGGCATTTGGTTACGGGAGACAAAACGGAAATTTACAATTTGGGAAGAATTCAATATTTTGTAGAAAATGATATGGGGGTACCAAAGGATATAAACGACTTTTTACACACGGAAAACTTTTTGCTTATAGATAAGAACAAGCATATTAGAGGTATTTATAATGGGTTGAACAGGGCTTCCATAGCCCAGCTCATTACGGATATCAAAGCTTTAAAATTGGAGTAATTGCTATGCGTTTATTTGCAAAAATTCGACGGGGCTTCATATTTTCTGGAAAGTTCAAAAGCTATCTGCTCTACGCTTTTGGAGAAATATTCCTGATCGTTATAGGTATCTTGATCGCATGGAAAATCAACGATTTAAATGAAATCAGGAAAAACCGGATAGTGGAGATGAAAGTCTATCACAGTTTGTATGAAGAATTGAACATCAATTTGAAAGTTCTTAATGAGGGCATTGTCAAGTACTCCAACAATGTTAACAGATTGGAAGCTACCTTAAACTATGTTGGGCTGGCTCCCGAAAAAATTACAAGAGGGGCCAAGGATACTATAGTGCACATTAATTATGCGCCAATGGTCTTGTTGGATGGAGCCTTAAATTCGGTTATAAGTACTTCTAAATTTGAGATTATAGAAAGCGATTCTTTAAAAACCCTTATCGCCAATTACCCCACGGAAATTGCGGAATTTAAGATAACAGACGCAAAGATCAACGATATAGTCGTCAATCATTTGCAGCCGGTATTGGAAAAGCATCTTGCCTTGGTAGATATACTACCACAGGAAAACCCTAAGTACAATAAAATTAGAGACTTTGGAAGAGTGTCCAATTATTTCACATTACTTAATACAAAGGAATATCAAAACGCCTTGGTGGATAGATTGCTGCAAACTGAAAACCTTTTGATCCAGGCCAAAAAATTAAGGAATAGGACCTAGGTCATGGGCATAAAATTAAGACAGGAGCTAGGGTATCCTTCTGAAAATTTATAGTAGTGCCACTTTGTTGACCAGTAAGCGGTAGATGATATAATTACCTGCCTACAGCGCGGATTGCTTAAGGAATCCAGAAAGCGAGGATTTAGTAAGTGATAATCCTATTAAAGAATAGTGGTTTACTCCCCTTAGTAAATTTTGTTAGATTTAAAAGGGAGGTCGTTTCTCCCTTTTTTTGTGCATTTTGATGTGAATCCGGAAAAATCAAGAAGTCATTTAAAAAGGACCCATGGCATTTTACAAATTTGATCCATGCATTCGTTCTTGGAATGAAGTTCAGATGGCTTAAAACTTTCCAGAACATGGACATCAAAAACAGCTTAATTATGTCATTAATTAATGCTAAAAGCTATCTTTTGGTTTTAAAAGTTAATTTTACGGAATTTAAGTTTTAAAACTAATAAAACATGATGAAAATGAAATTCTTTGTAGCTGTTCTAGGCTTAGCATTATTAACCATCACCAGTTGTAAGAATAAGACAGAAGATAAAAAAGTGGTTAGTACGGAAAGAGCTAATATTCTTTTTATAATGTCAGATGATCATACCGCACAGGCCTGGGGTATTTACGGTGGAATTTTAAAAGATTATGTGCACAATCCCAATATAAAGCGATTGGCAGCCGAAGGCTGTGTTTTGGAGAATTGTTTGGTGTCCAATTCCATTTGCACTCCCAGTAGGGCAACAATCCTTACAGGGCAGTATAGTCATATAAACGGGGTTACTACATTGGGTGCAGGTTTATCCCCAAACCACAATAATATTGCTAAGGAGTTGCAAAAAGGGGGTTATGCCACCTCCGTAATCGGGAAATGGCATTTAAAACAAGAGCCGGGAGGATTTGATTATTATGCCGTACTTCCAGGGCAAGGGGATTATTGGAACCCAAGATTGAAAACAGCGGACAATTGGGAGGACTACTACGGAGGAGGTAAAGTAGTGGAAGGTTTCAGTACCGATATCATTGCCGATAAAACTATGGAATGGATAGAAAATAGGGACAAATCCAAACCCTTTATGGCCATGTGCCATTTTAAGGCGACCCATGAACCCTATGATTACCCGGAACGATTTAGTCATCTATATCGGGATGAGGAAATCCCTGTACCCGATTCTTTTTATGATCAAGGAGCTGAAACTACTGGGCGTGTCTTTAAGGGGCAATCTATAGACAACCTACAAAAACGCTATTTGGCCGCCACTGCCGATCCTGAATTGAGAAAGGATTATATGGCTTATCCGGAATTGCCTTTCTCCGTAGATGGGTTAAGTGCGGATGAGGCAAGAATGAAGACCTATCAGAAACTTGTAAAGGATTTTATGCGCTGTGGAGCTGCCATTGATGACAATATTGGCAGATTGTTGGATTATTTGGAAAAATCTGGGTTGGCAGAAAATACCATCGTTATTTATACCGCCGATCAGGGTTATTTCTTGGGGGAACACGGTTGGTTCGACAAGCGTTTAATTTATGAGGAATCTATTCACATGCCCTTTGTAATAAGGTACCCAAAAGAGATTCCAGCTGGTACCCGAAATGCCGATATCATAGAAAATGCCGATTTCTCGGCCCTCTTTGCCGATTATGCTGGCATAGATTATCCTGATACCATGCAAGGCCATAGTTTTCGGGAAAACCTAAAAGGTAATACCCCGGCAGATTGGCGAAAGCATGGCTATTATAGGTACTGGGACCATAGCAAGGACAGGCCAGGCCATTTCGGAATTAGGGGAGAGCGCTATAAGCTTGCTTTCTATTATGGAAACGGACTTAAGGTGAATGGATACAGTGAAGAGGAGCAACCGGATAAATACTGGGAATTTTTTGACTTGGTAAAGGATCCCAATGAACTTTATAATGCATATGCCGATTCAGATTATCAGGATATTATTTCCGAAATGAAAACCGAAATTCTTAAACAGCGTAAAATGCTTGGCGATCTTGATGAAGGCAATGAGGAAATTCATCAAATCATTGCTGACCATTGGAATGATTAGTAGAATTCTAGTTATTCAGACCACCTAATAGCTATCAAAAGGCTGAATCCTATTTTGATAAGTTATAAGCCCAAAAATGAAAAGAATTGGGTCTTATGGCTTTCTCCTATAGGAATACGGGTGTCGTTGATTACGATTCGGTTCCTTTGTATGGTCTTGATCACATTAACGTTGACGACGAAAGATTTGTGTACTCTTATGAATTGATATTGCGGCAGTTTTTCCATAAGATCCTTAAAGCTTAAAAGTGTTAAGATGGTCTTATTGGTACCTGCAATATGTATTTTTAAATAATCTTTTAGTCCCTGGATATATTCAATATCATCCAAGTTTATTTTAATATTCTCGTGTTCGGATTTTACAAAGATAAATTTTTGGGAATCATTGTTGTTCCCCCCAAAGGAAGGAAAAATATTGGCCACGGCCGGTTTTTCCTTTTTTGACAAAATTTCTTTGGTTCTTGAGATGGACTTTATAAATCTATGATAGGGAATCGGCTTCACCAAGTAATCAACTGCGTTAAGTTCAAAACCTTCCACGGCATATTGGGTATAGGCTGTAGTAAAAACAAATAATGGCCTGTTTTCCAAAGCGTTTATAAATTCCAGACCGCTGATTTGGGGCATTTCAATATCACAAAAAATTAAATCAACTTTTTTTTCCTTAATAACTGTTATGGCATCCAAAGGATTGGTATAAGTGCCTACTACTTCGGTAAAGTCTATTTTTTTGCAATAGTCTGTCAATACATCTATAGCCAAAGGCTCGTCATCAATTATTATGCAATTCATAGTTCTTGAAATTTAAGGTTAAATTTACCTCATAGGTCTTTCCATCATCCGCTATAAGCAATACGTGGGCATGGGGATACAAATAGTTTAATCTGTTTTTTACATTTTCGAGGCCTACTCCGCTACTTTTTGATTTAGCTTTAAAAGTTCCAATTATGTTCGTTACCTGTAGATGTATAGACTCATTATTTATGGAAAGGTTTATTTTAACAAATGTTTTTCCGTTATAATCGGTCCCGTATTTGAAGGCGTTTTCAATAAAGGAGATAAATAAAAGTGGAGGGACAAATTTCCCCTTTTCCTCCCCGGATATTTTGAGCGTCACATTTTCACTACTGGCCAGTCGAAGTCGCTGCAATGCTACGTAGCTCTTAATGTATTCCAATTCCTTGGCAAGGGGCACTAGTCTTTTGTCCGCCTCGTAGAGCATATACCGCATAAGTTCCGATAGATTGATAACCGCTTCGGAGGTATCGGGAGATTGTTTTACAGAAAGCGAATAGATAGTATTTAATGAATTAAAAAGAAAATGCGGGTTTAATTGGGTCTTTAAAAATTGAAGTTCTGATTGTATTTTTTCTTTCTCCACCAATTTCCGGAGGTCTTCGTTTTTTTGCCATTCCGTATACACCTTCAACATTGTTCCGAAAATATAGGGAACGGCGAAAATAATGGTCGTCATCAATAAAAAACGAAAAGCTCTAGGGCCATTATCCGTAAATGGGCGCATACGGGCCGCCCGTCTGGGAAGGTCGTCGGGTCCCATAGGGGGATGTACTAAATTGGACAAGATACCTGCGGCCAATAACAGTAGAACAGATAGGCTAATATAGGTCCACATACGATCCTTCAGTAATAATTTTGGTGCCAGATAATAATAATTGAGGTAGAAGAGTGCTATGGCCAAAAGTAATTTTGCACCTAAGCCGTATGGAATTGTCTTAGACTCTGATAGGAAAGGAAAAAACAGCAAAATGGATAGTGTGGACCATAATAGGGTATGAACAAGCCATTGTGGGATATTTTTCTTGTCAAAAGCCATACGCTGCTTTATTTTGAGTTAAATTCAGGAATTTGCAGTTCCTTCAATTCTGAAAGTGTCAAGATTGGACTCTCTTTTCTTAATAATTTGGTGATAACCCTATTGGCGGTAAGCTCTGCATCCTCAGCTGTTGTAAACGGCTTTTTTCCTTCTAAAATTGGAATATACTCCTGTATAATAAGTACTTTGTCCTCTAGTGCTATTTGATATCCGTAGCCATTCCCTACCTTAAATGTTTCGGAATGGAGCTGCATTTTACTTTTTGTTGAACCTAAAGAATAATTTGATAGGCTCAAAAACAAAAATCCGGATACCACCGCTATCAAAATGTATATTACTAGAATTCTTTTCATTTTTTTAAACTTTAAAAGAGCTATGCTAAACAGCACAGCCCTTTTTGCTAATCAATAAGTAAACAAAATCAAAATCACTAATCTTCGTCGTCGTATTCGTCATAAGGTAAAAATTCCTCCAAATCATCCAAATAAAGGCTACCTGTACGGCCTAGGCCTATAAATGCCCGTACGTTATTGGAGAATACCACTGCATCCTGTCTGGATGTTCTTTCAAAATCTGTTTTGGATTCCCAAGTATCTGTACTAGGGTCATATTCCCAAATAGATTGTAAGGTTCCCCCATAGGTTCCTGTGGCTATATATCCATAGTCATTTAGGGTAAAACCCAAGGCATTGCTTCGAACAATACTATAATCATCCTCTTCGTCCAAATCCAATTTCTGTGTCCAACTTTCTGTGGCGGGATCAAAAGCCCAAAAGTCATTCAAATAAATTCCATTGGAAACCCCAGTTCCCATATATGCAGTTTCACCTATGGTAAAGGTGGTTGCAGCCCTTCTTTTGTCACCACCAAAGCCTACTAACTCGGACCAGCTATCGGTAGATGGGTCGTATTTCCAAAAATCCTTCCTATCGTTGTCACCGTCAAAACCGGTACCAAAATAGCCATAGCCGTTTATTCCAAATGCAATAGCACTTCGTCTTGGGGTAGATGGGAAGGATGCGATTGCCGTCCATGTATTGGTGCTTGTGTCGTAAGAATAAAAATCCGACAGTTCGTCAAGACCATCATAACCAGATCCTATATATCCCTTGTCATTTATGGCAAAGCCTACTGCGGCATTCCTTGCTGTTCCTGGGAAATCGGCTTTTTGTGACCAATAATCACCATCCATATCATAGGCCCAAAAGGAGGTTAGGTAATCATCGCCATCATAACCTACACCACTATATCCAATGTTTCCAATGGTGAAATAGGCACTACCACTACGGGGACTCCCATCAAATACAGATTTGTCTATCCAGTTTCCTAGATCTTCATCCTCATCGTCGCTAGAGCAACTGGCCATTAAGCAAAGTGTTAAGCTAGCCATAGTTAACATTCTAATGTGGTTTACCCTTTCCTTCATATTATAAATGTATTTCATTAGTTATTTTTTTTTCAAAACTAGATGGGGAACATGGTGTTTGAAACTTAAATAGATAAAGTCTGCTATTTAACATATGAAAACGGAGATTTTATCTACGAATGGAGGAGGGTATTTAATAGCTAAAATTCCCCATTTGGTCTTATAAGTTAATGGGTTGGTCTATTGGGGTTTCCGGGCTAGGGAAACGCATTTACTTTTGGTATCAAATTAACGAACGAATGAGAAAACTCTATGGACTAATAGCCTTGCTGACATTAATGGTTTCATGTAGTGATGATACTATTAATGATTCGGATTTTGTGGCCGGCGGGACATTTACAGACAGTAATGTACGTGTAGTACTAATAGATACCATGAACGTGGAAACCTACACCACGAAGTTTGATAGTCTTGTAACTTCACAGGCCTCCCGCATGCTGATCGGTAAATATATCGATCCCGTTTTTGGAGCCGTTAAGAGTTCGAGTTTTGCCGAAATACTGCCCAATAGCTATTATATTGATCCCGATGCGGTATATGACAGTATTGGCTTCTTTCTGAAATATGACAATTACTACTATAATGACACTCTTAAAAGCAATACCATCCATATTAAGGAATTAAGTGAACTATTATATCCTGCCGATGGGAGTGATTTCTATAATACTAGCAAGGTAGGTTTTTTGGAGGAGGATTTAGGGTCATTAACCTATACCCCAAGACCCTTTGAGACAGATTCACTGTATATTAAATTGAGCGACATCCTAGGGGCCGACATTTTTGAGCAGTTGCAACAAAAGAATATTACTAATACCGAGGAATTTAGGGATTACCTTCACGGGATAACCTTACAACCGGGCGAAGACGATGATGGTTCCATAGTAGGTTTTTCCTTTGCTACCAGTGTAATGAGGATGTACTACTCTATTTCCGAGGTAGAAAGTCGTACACAGTATACCATAGATTTTGCCATAAATACGACTAGTATTCCTATCCCATTTTTTAACCAGATGTCAGTGGTTGAAACCAACGAGTACTTAAAGACGCTAACAGATAGGGAAGTAGCCCTCAATAGTTCCGAATCGGATAACCAAAGTTTTATACAATCCGGAATTGGATACACGACCAGGATAGAATTTCCAAATTTAAAAACGCTATTTGATATCCAGGGACAGGGTACCTTGTTGAATGCTGTTCTTAAAATTAAACCAGTTTTGGGATCCTATAATGATGAACTGGCGCTAAGGGACAATTTATCCCTCTTTGTGGTGGATCAGAACAACGATTTAACGGAGCAATTGATGGGGTGGGATAGTTCTGCAATACAAGCCACTTTGAACCGTGACGGTGAAGAATACAACGATATTTATTATGAAATACCACTGACCACCTATATAGAAACATTATTGTTGACAGAAAGGGAAACCGGGGATGCCATTATTCTTTTACCAGAGAATTACAATAGCACTGTGGACCGTTTTGTGATAATGGGAAATGAGGGCTCTGACAAAGGTGTAAAATTGGAACTTACCTATGCAATTTATGATGAAGATGAATAAACTTTTTGTAATTTCCCTATTGGTAACTGTTTTATCCGCTAGTCATGTTTTGGCCCAATCCGAAGGCCTCACCAGTTCACCCTATTCCCTGTACGGTCTTGGCGTTATCAATCAGACCAGCATTGGACGGACCAATGGGATGGGGTATTCCGGGATAGCGATGAAATCGGACACCGAAATAAACAATTTAAATCCTGCCAATTTTGCCCTGACACCCCAAAATTCATTTTTTTATGATATTGGGATAAGGGGGAAATATAACAATTATAGCAATAGGACCAATGATGAGGCAAAAACCACGGTCAACTTTTCCAATTTGGCCCTTGCTTTTCGGATAGCGGACAGGCTAGGTGCTGGTATTGCCATGGTTCCATATACCGATGTAGGGTATGCCTTGTTGGGAGTAAAAACCAATATTGAGGGTACAGAAGAATCATTTGAAAGTAATGTTACTGGCCTGGGAGGAATGAGCGATTTAAAGTTGAACCTGGGATATGGCATAACCGATAAATTAAGATTTGGAGCCAGTTTCTCCGTGTTATTCGGAAAAATAGAAGAGAAGGAATCCTTTCTGATCTACAATAGTGCCTTTGTCTCTACGGAGGATACCAATTACAGTGGCGCCCGGTTTGGACTCGGGATGCAATTTGACCTCACCAACAATATCAACATTGGAAGTACTATGCAATTCCCAACCAATCTCAAGGGTAGTGTAAGACGTTCTGTGATCAAAAGTCTTGACGGTGTTGAAATAGACGTGGAAGAGGATGAAAGTGATACAGTTGCGGATTTTAAGATGCCTTTGGAACTGGGGATGGGCTTAAGTACTAATTTTTTAAAGTCCTTTACCCTAAACGCCGATTATAAAAAGAACTACTGGAGTGATACCGAACAAACCGAGAGTTTAGGAGAATATGTTGATCAGGATATCTATGCGCTTGGCTTGGAATTTGTAAAAAACCCTGCCAGTTATAAGTATCAGCAGCGTATTCGTTACAGAGCCGGTTTTAATTATGACACTGGTTATCTGGCCATTAACGACTCTAAAATAGACGGCTATAATTTTACGGCCGGGGTTGGCTTTCCAATTGGTCGGGGTAATAACTCCATGCTTAATTTATCGTATTCCTATGGGTCTAGCGGACAAATAGAAAATATACTTATTAAGGAGAATTACCACACGCTTACCCTGAATTTTAGTCTGGAGGACCTGTGGTTTAGACAACGCAAGACCGACTAATAATGGTCAATTGACTTTTGATAGTTTATTACGTTTTTTGTGGGAATGTTATCAGGTCGAGCAGGTCTTTCGGCCAAACTGTCGCAACCCGGGAGAGGCCTCATTTTAAAGATATAAGTGTCCAAAACCTCTCGTATACGCTCCAGGAGACAGAAACAGTAACTTTGATTAATTGATAATTAGTTATTTGAATTTCATTCAAAGTTGAACCGACCTTAACTACTGGCAGGTCACAATGAAGAATAAACATGGCACGGAATTGTTATGACGGAACCAACCACGCTTTTTTGGCGGGGTTTATGTTTGATACTCCCAACCTATACCTGGTTTCTTCAGGAGTCTAGAACTTACACCGGAGTTAAATGTTATTCTTTGGGAAAACTGGAATGGCGGTTTCTTAAGTGAAGATTTCAAAGTAAAAAAATCAATCCAAGCTATTTTTGGCAATGTAGTTCAAAAAGTCGGGCTTATAATTTTCCGAAACCGTAATCCGTTGGTTCCCAATTATGATCTGACTGCGTTCTATAACATCGATAGCCTGTAAGGAAACTATAAAAGAGCGGTGGACACGCATAAATTTATCTTTTGGAAGTTCCTCCTCCAAGCTTTTGAGGTTCATTAAGGTTAGGATGGCCTTGGGCTGGCCTTTAAGCCAAATTTTGATATAGTCTTTCAATCCCTCAAAATACAAAACTTCATCCAGATTGATCTTTAGTTGCTTGTATTCGGATTTAACGAACAGGAACTTTTTGTCGGCGGAGGTGGCTTCCTTGCCGCTACCCTTTGCCAAGGCAAACCAATCCTTGGCCTTAGTTGCGGCGATCAAAAATTCCTCGTAGTCGAACGGCTTTAGTAAATAGTCCAAAGCTTCAACCTTATAACCTTCAAGGGCATACTCGCTAAAGGCTGTGGTAAAGATGACGCGGGTACTTTTGGGGATTAGTTTCGATAATCCAATCCCTGTGAGATCTGGCATTTGTATGTCCAAGAAAAGTAGGTCAACTTTCTCTGTTTCCAGGATACCTAAAGCTTCTATGGCACTATCGCATTTACTTTTTAGTTCCAGGAAGGGTGTTTTTAGAACGTATCCCTCTATCAGCTGCAATGCCATGGGTTCATCGTCTACAACAATACAGCTTATCTTATTCGGGTTCATTTCAATTAAATTTCAAGGGTTAACACGGCGGTAAAGATTTCGTCCTTGACTTGATAAACAAAGCTATGACTATCTGGATATAACAATTGCAGTCTTTTTCTTAGATTTTCCAATCCAATGCCGGAACCGCTTTTATCCGAATCGCTTTTGGGCAGATTATGGTTTTTTGCTGTAAATACTAGAAAGGTATCCGTTATTTCCATTTTAAAGGACAATGAGGCCTCACTACTGGCAGGAATACCATGTTTAAAGGCGTTCTCTACCAAGGTAATAAATAATAGTGGTACTACTTTAATATTTTGTGGAACTTTGGGAAAGGAATAGGATATGGTTATTTTATCAGAAAATCTTAGTTTCATAAGTTCGATATACTGCGTCATAAAATCAATTTCCTTTTGTAACGCGACTTTCTCGGTATCCGTATCGTACAACAGATACCGCATTAATTTGCCCAAACTGTGAATGGTTTTTTTTGCAGTTTCAGGGGAACTATCTACCAAGGCATAAATGTTGTTAAGGGAATTAAAGAAGAAATGCGGCTGCAATTGATATTTTAGGTGCTGTATCTCTGCTTGTAAATTAATAGTCTGTGCTTCCTTGCGTTCGTTCTCGGATTTGTACCAGCGTTCAGTGGTTTTTAGGGCAACGGAAAATACAATGGGCACCATGGATGCAATCATGTCCACATAATAAAATAGATTTTTCGGAGGTCCTTTGACGTTGGTACGATTAGGGATTAGTTGATCCATTAGTAAACCTTTTAGTTCATGGTTGGTAAAAACGAAAAAGGCAATTAAGCCTAAGTTGATCAATATGAACGCTAAAGCGTTATTCTTAAAAAGAAATTTATCTATAAGATAAAGGTAATTGAAGTAAAAAATAATGGCATAAAAGCAAAGTGGAATCCATGAGTGTATCAGGGTGCGATTAAAGATTTGTTCCTGATCTTGCCCTAAAGAAAGCAAATAGGGCAGACCAATTAATATCACCCAAGTTAAAAGGTGGAGTAAGGGGATTAAATTCTTTTTTTTATTCACTATCATCTACTTTGTACTTATTCATAACGCAATGCGGTGATCGGGTCTAAGGCAGCTGCCTTTCTTGCTGGGTACCATCCAAAGAATATTCCCGTTATGGCACAAACAGCAAATGATATCACAATTGAATAAAGGGCTACACTTGTTGGCCAATGTAAGAATTTCTCAATAAATACAGTGGAACCAAGACCTAGGATTACCCCTAGTAGTCCGCCGGTAATACTAATCAAAATGGCTTCGATCAAAAATTGCATCAATATATCGGAACCTTTGCCGCCTACTGCCATTCGCAGGCCAATTTCCTTAGTCCTTTCTTTTACAGACACATACATGATATTCATGATGCCGATACCTCCTATTAATAATGAAATACTTGCAACTGCCACCAACAGAATGGTTAACATTTCGCTGGTAGAACTAAAAGTAGAAATTAATTCTTCCATAGAACGTACACTAAAATCATCATCTTCATTATCCATTAATTTGTGTTGTGTGCGCAAGATTTGAGTGACTTCTGTTACTGCATCGGGAGCATCATCTTCGCTCACGGCAGAAGCCATGATTTGATTTAAATAATCGATAGCCAATATACGTTTTTGAACTGTTGTATAAGGTGCAATAACTACATCATCCTGATCCTGACCAAAGGTGTTTTCACCTTTTTCCTCTAAAACACCAATGACTTTAAACGGAATATTATTAAATCGAATCATTTGCCCTACAGGTTCTTGACCATCAGGAAAAACATTGTCTACAACAGTTTGCCCAATTACGGCCACTTTTGAAGCCGATTTCACCTCGGCATTCGTAAACATACTTCCACTTTGTAGATCGACCACTTTAATGTTTAAATAGTCTGGATTTACACCATAAATTGTTGATGGCCAGTTATTGGAACCATTAATAATTTGTCCTCCGCCATTTACTACTGGTGTAATATAACTTAACAAAGCAGCTTGTTCTTTTAATACTTCATAATTTTTTAGTGTGAGTGTTTGTACATCACCACCACTACCTCTTGCAGGACCTCTGTCATCTGCCCCAGGTCTAATGGTAATCATGTTGGATCCCATAGCTGAAATGGTAGTTCGAATACTTTCCTTGGAGCCTTCACCAATGGCCAGCATGGCAATTACAGAAGCAACACCAATGATAATACCAAGCATGGTCAACAAGGTTCTCATTTTGTTGAGAACAATAGCCTTAAAAGCGATTTTTATTAGATTTAGTAGTCTCATAATTAATTGTCTTCTGTAGGTAATGAAGCTAATTCAGTAGCCGCTGATTGGATTTTATGGTTAAGATTGTCCTTAATGATGCTCCCATCCTTCAGGACTATAGTTCTATTACTAAAAGAGGCTATGTCAGGCTCATGGGTTACAAAGGTGATAGTAATGCCCTGCTGGTTCAGTTCTTGAAATAAAGACATAATTTCATAAGAGGTTCGGGTGTCCAGATTACCTGTAGCTTCATCAGCGAGGATCATTACAGGATTATTCACTAAAGACCTGGCAATGGCAACCCGTTGCTGTTGTCCTCCAGAGAGTTGAGATGGGGTATGTTGCATACGGTCTCCCAAGCCAACTTTTTCCAAGGCCTTAATGGCTCGTGCCCGGCGTTCTTCAGTGGACACCTTGCTGTTGTACAATAGGGGCAATTCTACATTCTCCAATGCCGAGGTTCTTGCCAGTAGGTTGTAGGACTGGAAAATAAATCCAATTTTTTCGTTTCTAATGGTGGCTAATGCGTTTTTGTCCAAATCTTTTAGCTTAAGGCCATCAATTTCATACGTTCCAGAAGTGGGGCGGTCCAAGCAGCCCAAGATGTTCAACAAAGTACTTTTGCCTGATCCACTAGATCCCATAATGGTTACAAATTCACCTTCCTTAATGGTAAACGAAATGCCCTTTAAAGCGTGGACGGTTTCGTTTCCCATAGTAAACTCCCGCTTTAAATCTTCAATTTTAATGATCTCTTTACTCATGGCTGTTTACTTTTTTTTGTTGGCTCCCGGGGGTTTTGGCATAAAGGGACTTTCACTAGCGCCCTCTGGCGAGGAAAGCTCTGTGTTGCTCTGGGATTTTAAACTATATACCAGCAGATCACCTTCATCAATGCCGCTGACAATCTGTACGTTTACCCCGTCACTGGCTCCTAAAGTGACTTTTTTAGGTGAAATGGACCCGTTTTCTCCCAGGACCCAAACCATGCTGCTGTTTTCATCGTCTTGCCTTGGTTGCCCTTTTGGAGGTTCAACGGTTAAATTTTGTTGTTCATTATAGGCCATCATTACTGGGGGAGTGGGTTTAAAATTGATGGCTTTGGCTTTGGCAGTCAAGACGTCCTTTAACTCCAAGGTATATATGGAAATGGTGGCCGTAAGACCTGGTTTTAATTTTAAATCAGGATTGTCCGCTTTGATTACTACAGTGTAAGTAACTACGTTTGAAGTTACTGTTGGGTCCAATCGTATCTGGGTTACGGTTCCTTCAAATGTTTCCCCCAAATAGGCATCTACGGTAAAAGCTACCCTTTGGCCATCCTTTACTCCGCCTATATCCGCCTCATCTACATCTGCCTCAACCTGCATTTCTTTTAAATCCTGGGCAATGGTAAATAGTGTTGGGGTGCTAAAGCTTGCCGCTACGGTTTGCCCTTCGTCTATGGCCCTGGAGAGCACTACGCCATCTATGGGTGAATAGATATCGGCATAACTTAGATTGGTTCTTGCCCTTTCAAGGTCGGATAAGCGTTGGGTTACGGTGCCTTTTGCTGTTTCAAAATTATATTGGGAGTCATCAAAATCCGACTTACTGATCACCTGATTGTCATATAGTGTTTTTTGTCGGTCATAGATGGTCTGCATGTAATTCCTTTGACTCAAGGCATTATCATAGGCTGCCTGTGCCTGGGTAAGTGCGGCCCTGAGGTTTGTTTTATCCAATTCTGCAATAAGCTGTCCTTCGGTGACCACACTGTTGTAATCCACATATATTCTCTCTACTACACCCGAGACTTGTGTACCTACTTCCACCTGGGTAATAGGTTCTATGGTGCCTGTTGCCGTAACCATAGTGGTAACCTCACCTTTTTTGGCCGCAATAGTCTTGGCTTCTATTACAGCGCTGTTATCGTCTTTTATAAAGCTGTATGCAGCAATAGCTAGTATTACAGATGCGATGCTGCCCAATATGATACTCTTTTTATTTTTCATTTGATTAAAGTTTAATGTCGTTTCCTTGGTAAAATTGAAGCAATTGGTCGTATAGCAGGCTAAGGTATTTGGCCTGGATATAGTTTTGTTCCGTATTGGTATAGGTGTTCTGACTTAAGATGAGGTCCGTAGTGCTCAAAGCACCCAATTCATATTGTTTCTGTGCCAGCCTGAAGGATTCTTTTGCAGCATTTCTGGCGATATCAGCGGCTTCCATTTCACTCTGGGATGTAATGGCATTTTGCCAGGCCGTTTCTATTTTCTTATACAAGTCTTTTTCCTCTTGCGCCAATTCCAATTTGGCCATGTCAATATTGATTTTGGCCGTTTGCACCTCGGATTTGGTCTTGTTCCTGTTAAAAATGGGTACGTTCAAGGAAAGCCCCAATCTTTGGTTGAAATTCAGATCCAACTGATCGGTAAAATCATAAACCTGTGTGGAGGTGTAGCCAGAGCCTAGGCTTCCCGCTAGGGAAAGTGTGGGGAGGTAACCTCCTTTGGCGATATCCAAGTCTTTTTCAGAAAGGGATACGTTTAATCTACTGGCGTTTATTTCTGGAAGGTTTTCCAGTGATGTGGAATACACTTCATTTAGATCGGGAACAATGTCAAGAATAATGCCATCTGCCTCGGCAATCTCAAAATTAGTGTTGGGGGGCAGTTCCAAGAATTGTTTTAATGATAAAAGTTGAAGGGCATAATCGTTTTTTGTATTTATAAGAAGGTACCGGTTCGTGGCGGTTTGCGACTGCGCATCCGTATACTCCTTAATGGCAATGGAACCTGCATCCAACCTGGCCTTGGCCCTTTCTTCTTCCTTTTGGGATACCTCAAGGTTATTTTCGGCGATTAGTATGTTCTCTTTGGCATATAGTAATTGGATATAGCTTTCTGTAATGCTTAAAGTTATGTTGTTCTTGGCCTCTTCCTCAAAGAGCGTATATTGATCCACAAGCAGCTTTCCCTGTTTTATCTGATTATTGATCTGGTTTCCCTGGAAAAGTGTTACTTGGGAATTTAGCCCCAGACTGGTGGAATTGATCTGTTGGGAAACGAAATCACTTGTGATAGGGTCTATGGAATTCCCGTTCGTGAAATTTTGGGAGGCATTGCCACTTAAGTTGGGCAGTCTTAAAGATTTCGTGGCCAAATAGGTCGCTTCGGTCCTTTTCACGGATAGTTCGGCCTGTTTTACGGTAATATTGTTGTCAATGGCATAGGTGATACATTCTTCCAAGGTCCAAATTTTTTGGTCGGAATCAACGGGGGTTTGGCCTTGCACAAACTGAGCAATAGAAATGATTGCTATTAGGATATATTTTTTCATGGATATTAACCTTTCAAATGAAAATTCATTTCAAATATCTATTGAATGTCAGGCGGAATAAACTGAAATAGATGGAAACGGGAATTCACTATACCAATTCCCCTTTTTTATCGATGGAAATTTTTGGAATAGAGTTTCAGTATTTCAAGAACTGGAATTTAAGAGATAGGTTCAAAATGACTTTTCATTTAAAGATATTGGAAGATAATATCCTTTGCATTTACCGATATTAAATTGGGTTTGTGAACGAAATTCTGGAAAGCTTTCCGAACATATCCTAGAGATATAGAGTTAATCTTTAAGGAACGGGGTTATAGTATTGTTATCTTTTTAGTGTGAAGTGACCGCTCAAGGAATTGTTATTGCCTAAATCCAATAGGAACCAATAATCCGATGAGGGTAGGGGAGTGCCATCAAGGCTGCCGTCCCAACCTGGATCATCAAATTCCAATATACGTACCAATTTTCCATATCGGTCATAGATAAATACCGGTGATTTAGCGGATATATTCAGTGCAGCCCTGTTAGGTTGCCATACATCATTGATACCATCGCCATTAGGTGTGAAGAATTTAGGGAATTCCATGATATTGGCCTGTCCATTACAGGCATTAGGGTCAATGATAATATTGAAACTGGATTGTTCCATGCAGGAACCAACCTGGTTTATAATATAAATTAGCTGACTGTTGACAACCCTAATGCCAGCTTGGAGCTCGTTGCCAGTACCATCGGATTCGGTAAAATAACGGTTATCGGCACTAAGAGCGGGAAGAGTAAAACTTTCACAAACCACTACATCGTCCAGTACATCGACATAAGGAGGGCTTACCAACCTGAGGCTAAATATAGTCTCCTTATAGCACCCCTTAGTGTCCGAAGCCCTAACCAAAAGAGTATATGGGCTCGAATTTGGGTTGGGCATAAGTTGATTAAGATCAATAGTATTACCGATTAAATCATGGTAAGTTAACAAAAGATCTTCCTGTGTTCCAATAAGTTCCCGTTCAATACTGGCAAAATCTACAAGAATGCCTGTGGTCCCTACGTTTTCTGCATAACAGACCGATATATCCTTTTTTGGATTTATATAAAAGTCACATTCCTGAGGGGTGCTAAATGACCATTTTGGGCAGCCGCTGGCAATTTCCATATCGTTGAAAGGAGTAATGGTTACATAGATGGTGGCATTGGTTGGAAAATTGATTTCTTCGCTATAATTCACCATATATACTGTTTTGCTCAGGATATCGTCCGAAGTAGGGGAGCTTCCTAGAGTTAAAAGGTAGCCCGATGCCGAAGGGGTTTCCGACCACGAAATAATTGTAGGGGAACTAATGTTTGTGGAACCGTCCGCCGGACTTACCAAGGTGGGGCAATCCAATTGTCCTTTGGCAACTAGGCTGCACAGAAATAAGGTTGTGTAAAGAAGTATTTTTCGCATTCCACATCGTTCAAGCTATACAAGATACCACAAATACCTCATCATAATTATGATTCAGGTCAGTAAATCAGCTAGTTGCCTTAAAGGGGTGAAATATGTCTGATTTAATTCCTGCAATTTTTTTGGAGTTCTATAACCTTCGCTGGTATATTCATACTTTATCGTCAAATAGTTATTTGAAGATCGGTTATTTCTTGCATTGTTATTATTTATGACGTGGTACATTTTGGCTTTTAATTTCAATTTATCTTCAATATTTTATTTCGAATTATTACCATGATGCAACTATATTAACTAAATTAGTTATATTTATGTTCTTTTTGGGGTAATTTACTGTATTTTTAAGGCGATAGGGTATCAAATATAAAACCCCTTTTCTTAAGTGAGCTTAATTATGCTTGTTTTTGCAGGGGTGTTAACGAGCTTGATTGCCATAGATATTAGAAGATGAAACTAACATATAAACAAACTGAAAAGAGACCGGAGAATTCCTTCTTGGCTAGACAGGATAGAATGCCATACATTGGACAGGATTGGCATTTTCATAAGGAATTGGAACTGATTTACTTTATCAAAAGTACTGGTACTCGTTATGTAGGGAACTCCATAGGTAATTTTGGTCCAGGGGAAGTATATTTGATAGGGAGCAATGTTCCACACTTGTTTAGAAATGATAGGGAGTATTATGCCGATAAATTGGAGGATGAGGCAGTAGATCTAGTGGTTATTAAGTTTGAAGCTGATTTTTTGGGTGCTGCCTTTTTGGACTTGACGGAAGCCAAGAAACTACATGCACTATTTCAAGTGGCGAATAAAGGAATAAAATTCTCCAAAGCAGCGACTTATTTGGTGCATAACCATATTCTGGGTTTGGTCGGTAGCAAAGGCCTTTCAAGTATTATAGGTCTTTTGAAAATATTGGATATCCTATCTATAAGTGAGAATTACAAGACGCTTTGTCTTGAGGCTATCACGAATACCTTTAATCAAAATGAAAAAGACAGGATGGCTAGGATAGTCTCCTATCTCAATGAAAATTTCGAAAATAAAATTGAATTGGACCAAGTTGCCGAAATAGCTTGTATGACTCCCAACGCGTTTTGTAGATATTTCAAAAAACGTACCCATAAATCCTTTACCCAATACTTGAATGAGATACGCCTAAGGCATGCCTGTAAGCTTTTGATTGAAGGCGAAATGCAGGTGGCCACGGTATGCTATCAATCTGGGTTCAATACGCTTACCAATTTTAACCGGCAATTTAAGGCACTAATGAAGATTACCCCTTCTGAATACATGGATAGATATAACAAAAAAATGGAGACCGTTTAAGCAAATTTAATTGTCATAAGCTGTTGCTGCAACCTCTATCAGGGTTCAAGGTTTTTGAGTGCGTATTGATCGTATTGCCATATACTTTGGTATAATAGTGCCGATTATTGTTAAATAATGGATAGTAACCTCTGGATCTTTTAAATAGTTTTGTGGATAACAACAGTTTAATTTTGAAAAAATATTGGATTTCTATCTGCGGATAGGTACTCCAATTGACAAAAGGAATTAAAACCATTTCCCTTCTTCATGACCAGTCTTCTTATATTGTTTTTGTGCATAATTTTGCTAGTTGTAGCAGTAACGGTTTTAAAAGTACATCCTATTCCGGCATTGCTTATTTCTGGGCTAATACTAGGGTTGGCCTCTGGTGGTTCGGTAACAGTCGTTACGGAAAGTTTGTTGAACGGATTTGGCAATACCCTTAAATGGATAGGTCTAATTATTCTCTTTGGTACTTTATTGGGGGAGATTTTGGCAGAAACTGGCGGGGCCGATGTTATTGCCGACAGTATCATCAATTTATTCGGGGTAAAATATTTGCCATTGAGCATGGCAGTGATAGGGTTTCTTATTGGGATACCGGTCTTTATGGATGTGGCCTATTTAACCCTCTTGCCTACTATAATGGTGTTGTCGCGAAAATCGGGACATTCGGTCTTGGTCTTGGGGCTGTCCCTTGCCATGAGTTTAACCGTGGCCCATGCCTTGATTCCACCTACTCCCGGCCCCTTGGCCGTAGCCGCAATTCTTGAAATGAATTTAGGGGATATTATTCCCTTCAATGTGCTTGTGGCTATTGGGGCAGTAGCTGGTGGAATGGCTTGGATATATTTCAATAAGAAGGGTCTCAATGACAAACCAGAGTCCGACTATTCAATGGAGTCTACGGATAAGAAACAATTGAAGGGTTATAAAAGGGTTTTACCGTTTGCGGCCTTATTGGTGCCTTTGGTATTAATGTCTATGGGGACCGTATTTACTGGGGATAACCCAATTCTTGAATTTGTCAAAAATCCTGTATGGGCATTATTGATTGGGGTGGTTATTGCCTTGCCCTTAATGGACACCGATAATTTTTCCGTTACCTTAAATAAATATTTTCAAACCTCTGGGGCCAAATCGGCCATTGTTATATTGATTACAGGGACCGGTGGTGCTTTTGGACAAGTAATAAAGGATACTGAAATTGTAAATTCCTTGTTTGCGGATGTAGGAAACATTGCCGCCATGGGTATTGTTGTTCCTTACCTAATTAGCTTTTTGTTTACCACTGTTACAGGTTCCATCACGGTTTCCTTAATTACAACTGCCTCTATAATTGCACCCTTGGTTTCCAATGGGGCCCTGGACCCCACATTCACCGCGGCCGCCATTGGTGCAGGATCCTTAGGGGTTATTCACGTGAACAGCAGTTTTTTCTGGTTATTTAAAGAGGTACATGGTTACTCGGTAACAAAACTTCTAAAATCATTTAGTTTTCTTACCGCCGTGGTATCCCTTAGCGGCGGACTATTGATCCTTGCTGTCTATTTGTTGAAAGGTTAAAAAGTAACTATTGTTGGGATCTGTCCAAATATTTTTTAGGCCTTAGGGTAAATAACACATTTTCTTCAATTAAGATCGGGGGCGGGTAGTTAAGAACTTATCAAACCTTCGAAAATTAAACTATACATTCAGATCTCCAACTGATTTTTATTTTAGGTTATGTCTATTCCTATCCCAGTTATAGGCAGACCAAGGACATGGTAAAATAATGTTAGTCCTTGGTAAAATCCATTTACTCCTTAGTCACTTATTAAATTTTCTTTGTAGGGAAAGATCTTGGTTATACACTACCAGTCTTCTAAACTTTAAAATTCAATAATTAATGGATACCTATTTTTGGGCAATTACACTGGTCATTTTCGCAAGTTTTTTTCAGGGAACCTTTGGGCTGGGAATGAAATATATGGCTCCCCTTAAATGGGAAGCCTGGTGGTTGGTACATGCTTTTGTGGCTATGATTTTGGTTCCCATGGTTTGGGCCTTTATTGCCATTCCGGATTTGATAGCGGTAATCTCCCAGACCGACAGTGCTACCTTGTGGCTAGCTGCATTTTATGGTTTTCTTTGGGGTGTTGGAGGTATTCTTTTTGGAGTCAGCGTAGAGAAAACGGGAATTTCCATTACGTATGGCATTGTTATGGGCCTAGCAGCATCTATGGGGTCTATAATTCCTTTGTTCCAGATTGAAGGGGCATTATCGCAACCTTCCTTTCCGATTATTCTCATTGGGGTGGCATTGCTTCTGGTGGGAGTTGCCATTACTGCTGTCGCCGGAGTTCAGCGGGACAAACTAAAGTCAGGCGCTGCATCTTCCAGTAAGGCCATAAGAATGGGAGTGTTGATTGCCGTGGCCTCGGGAATCCTCTCCGCTTTTTTGAATGTAGGTTTTGCAAACGCCGCCCCAGTGGCACAAACTGCGGTCAATGAATTTGGGGTTGGCACACAAAATGCCAGTTTGGCTTCGTGGGTGGTAGTTCTCCTAGGTGCTTTTACAATGAACGGGGGGTACGCTATTTTTCGATTGGTAAAAAACAATTCATGGAATTCCTTTAAGGTAGCGGAAAGTAAAAAAGCCTACCGCTGGGCTATATTGGCCGGAATATTTTGGTTCGCCGCCTTGGGGGTATACGGACAGGGAGCAGCGTTGATGGGGAATTTGGGGCCAGTTATCGGCTGGCCAATTCTTTTGGGACTAGCACTTATTATAAGCAACATTTGGGGGTACAGGGCAGGTGAATGGAAGGATTCCGGTAATTCTTTTAAGGTATTGTGCCTGTTGCACAAGTTATGAAAAATTAATATTGGCTTAATATTAAAAAGAGGTCGATTTCGTAACTTAATGTATGCAAGGAAAAAA
>NZ_JALKBD010000035.1 GCF_023015905.1 Arenibacter sp. F20364
ATTGGGGGCCTTTTTGGTTTTACAAAAGGCTCAGAAAAGGCTCACTTTTTTTAAAACTGATAGAGCATTTCGGCATGGATACATAGCTGGCTGTTTTATAAATTGTTGATAATCAGTTATTGGTGCTATTTTTATTTTTCATTCTAAAAATAGTTGGCAAATCAAAAAGCAGGGGGTCAGAAATTTTAACTTTACCTAATATTAATTATGGCTATATATCTCACTTTTTCATTTGGAACAAGTTCAAAAATGATTTCATTTGGGTTCTTTTAATTTCAATGTTTAATCCTGCTGGATATGAATGTTGTTGCATGGTAGGGTATTTTAGTCCATTTAGAGCAAGCCAATACTACCTCGAAATAGGAAATGAAATCAATATTCGAAATCATGTCAGAAATAATTCTGTTTATATTCAATATATCTTTGGGATTTAAAATTAGGAGATTGAAAGATGCCAATTTTTAAGATCTCAGGGTAGGCTGGTTCATATGTCCAGGGTTGCTGCCGTTGGAGTGGTTTTTGTGTGGTGGCGATGGATAGTCGCATAGAAGACGGAAGTGGTGTATTACAGGATATTCAATGATATTTCTACAGACTTTATTAGAGATAACATATTTAGATAACCTATTTCAAGGTCCACATTTATTCGGCCTTAATATGTAGGTTGAGCTGTGGTGCTGACTATTGGAAATCAAGTCATAATTAATCTTGCATAAATATATTAATGTTCAATAGCTGTTTTTTTTATTGAATTATTATTAATCAAAAGTTTATCAATTAATAATAAAAGTTATTAAAAATAGCTCTATATTTGACAAGTGTTAATTTAACATTTGTTAATTGTATGATTTGCTCCCGTTATTTTAATGGGTGTCATTGCACAGGATTAAAACTATTCTCAAACGAAATAACAGTAATAAATTCAATTGTAAATGAAATACCTAAAATTAAAATATGGGCTTTTGGCGGTTGTTATTATAGGAACAACTTTACTTTCTTGTAAATCAGCTTCCATTGAGCAGCAGGAAGGTAAATTCACCAATTATCTATTTACTTATTTTACCGGAAACGGACCTGGAGAAGAAGCAATCCACTATGCCATAAGTAAAGATGGATATAACTATCAAGCTCTTAATAATAATCAACCTATAATAGATTCAAAAAAGATAAGTTCATCAGGAGGTGTAAGAGATCCACATATTCTACGTGGAGCAGATGGTAAGACATTTTACATGGTGGTAACGGATTTGTATGTGCCTGAACAAGGTTGGAACAACTATGCCATGATTTTAATGAAATCGACCGATCTCATCAATTGGTCGTCAAGTATTGTGAATATCCCACAAACTTATCCAAAGGAATTTAGTGACATCAAACGTGTTTGGGCTCCACAGACCATTTATGATAAGGAAACAGATCAATACATGATTTATTGGTCAATGCTTGGAGATGAAGGACGGGATATCATATACTATGCTTACGCCAATAAGGATTTTACCGGTTTGTCCTCTGTGCCAAAACAATTGTTTTATAGTCCTTCCAATAGTGCTTGTATTGATGGTGATATCATATACAAGGATGGTATGTATAACTTGTTTTTTAAGAACGAAAGCTCTGGAGGTGGTATTAGAAAAGCGGTGTCCGATAAACTGACCGAAGGATATGTTCAACAGGAGGGTTTTTTCGATCAAACAGATGCGCCCGTTGAGGGCTCTGGAATTTTTAAATTGATAGATTCTGATGAATATATTTTGATGTATGATATGTATACTTCAGGAAAATATCAATTTACTAAAACTAAGGATCTGCAAAATTTTTCGATTGTGGACAATGATATTACCATGAATTTTCACCCAAGACATGGTACGGTGATCCGCATCACGGAAAATGAAACCCAAGCGTTGATTGAAAAATGGGGTTTCTTAGGTAAGGGATCGTTCTTAGGCTTTAACTCTACTCATGTTAAAAAGAACAATGTGGTTGTCAATGATGATGACAATACTATTTATATTCCCGTTAACTTGGGAACGGACATCAAAAAATTTGATCCCGAAATGAAGACAGTTTCATGGGTAAGTATTTCTGCTACCGGTGTCAATGATTTTACCAAAGGTGCGGTTAATTATACCATTGTATCAGGAAGCAAACAAAAAACCTATAAAGTAATTGTAAAGGAGGATAATAATCCGGTATTGAATGGTTTTTATGCGGACCCCGAAATAATCTACTCTCAGAAAACACAAAAATATTATATATACCCAACTAGTGATGGATTTAAAAATTGGTCAGGCACTTATTTCAAAACATTTTCTTCAGACGATTTGATCCACTGGAAGGATGAAGGTGTTGTTTTGGACCTTAAAAAAGATGTTAGTTGGGCGGATAGGAATGCTTGGGCACCCACAGCTATTGAAAGGAAAATAAAAGGGGAATATAAGTTCTTTTATTATTACACAGCAGCACAAAAAATAGGGGTAGCAGTTTCAGACAGCCCAACAGGTCCTTTTGTGGATTTAGGAAAACCTTTAATAGCATCAAAACCAGAAGGAGCAAATGGAGGACAGGAAATAGACCCGGATATATTTATAGATCCGGTATCGGACAAAAATTATTTGTATTGGGGCAATGGCTATATGGCCTGTGTTGAATTGAATGATGATATGGTTTCCATCAAGGAAAATACATTGAAAATATTGACTCCCGATAAAACATTTAGAGAAGGAACGGAAGTTTTTTATAGAAATGGAATTTATTACTTTTTATGGTCCGAAGATGATACACGGAGTCCTAATTATCGTGTGAGATATGCAACATCGAAGAGTCCAGCAGGACCTCTGGAAATACCGAAGGACAACTTGATTTTAGTAAAAGACGCTGAGCATGGTATTTACGGAACAGGTCATAACAGTGTGATCCAAACTCCCAATAGTGATGTTTGGCATATGGTATATCATCGTTTTAACCGTCCAAACGGTATTGATATGGGCAATTCGGCAGGTTTTAATAGAGAGGTTTGTATTGATAAATTAGAGTTTAAACCTGACGGAAGTATAATACCAATAAAGCCATCGCTTTCAGGTATAAAATAAATAGAAATTTAATATAGTCTATAGGAACTTATTTTCATGCGAATGTTTAGTTTTTTTGCCTTAATTGGGTTGATGGCTCTATCAATTTCTTGTGGGCAAGCAATAAAGAAAACGAGTCCTATGTCTAAGGAAAATGCCAACTTCAAAAATTGGGAAATAACGCCGACTTTAGTTTGGAATTGTTGGGAATCTTATGGGCCAACAGTAAAGGAACATGAAATAAAGTCGAATGCCGATCCATTAGCTTCGGAAAGTTAGGGATTCATCTGATGAGGTGTGTCCCTAAATAGGTGGTAGAGAACAAACTACCAATGAAAATTATGGCCGGAATTACAGCAGAACTAATATATTCCACAGAAATAATGTACCTATTAAAGTTATGGACGGTCCTTTCTTATTTAGAACAGGACTAATCGATTAGGAATGATTTGGACAAGTTGGCAATATGATGTATATGTTCAAGGCGTAGCTGATTACTCGAAAGGAAATAACTAATAGCAAATTGGCACAAATAAATGGGACTTTTTTATTTTTAAATAAATTCTACTCTAGGATAATTTTAAATAAAAGTCATTTCTATTTTTCGCGTCATATTTTTCCTGATCGAACATATAAAGGTAAGAGCCTTTTGTAGAAGAGGTCATGTCTTTTTCCTTTAGCTTGATCAAGATGTCCATAGAATTTATTTTATTTATAAAATTCCTTTTGTCTAATTTTTTGTCCAAGATGGCCTCGTACAATTTTTGCAAATGACGCATTGTAAACTTCTCAGGCAAAAGTTCAAAACCAATTGGATTTATAGAGGTTCTTCTACGTAATCTTTTGATAGCCTTAGCCAACATCTGATTGTGATCAAATATTAAGTTTGGTACATCGGACAAACTAAACCATTTGGCATTGTTTTGCTCGGTAATTTCTTCGTTGTGTTTTTCAATATTGATGATGGCATAGTAGGATGTGGAAATAGTTCTCGCCAATGGATCTCTGTCAACTTCACTAAATGTATAAAGTTGTTCCATATAGATATCGTGTACACCGGTTAATCTATGCAGAACTCTGGAAGCGGCATCATTTAAGGTCTCGTGGTGTTGTACGAACCCGCCCATCAGTGACCACTTCCCTTTTTCAGGTTCAAAGTCCCTCTGAATTAATAGCACTTTTAAATCTTCATTATCAAATCCGAAGATTATACAATCTACAGCTAGAAAAACCTTATCTGCAAGGTTGTACCCTTCTACCACCATTTCCTTATTTTTAGGCTAAGATATAATATTTATAGAAGACACAAAAGATAAGTGTTGGCCTGACATTTAATATAAATACATTTGTTCATGATGTTTTTTTTTGGCAACTACACAAAAATTATACATACAACATAATTTATGCGTAGTGGTGGGAAAGTGCCAATTGAATATGGGGCAAAGAGGACAAAGTAATTAAGTTGGTTGCTCCTACCATCGCTTTGTAATAGTTACTGCACTTTTGAAAGTTAAAAAGTGTTTTAGGTAAAAAGTCAAGACTAATGTAAAGGGCAAATCAAAATACGGCTTTATATTTCTAGACTGTGGCAGTTTAGATAAACATAATACGTTCAATCAAACAAAAATAAATAAGCCAAAGGAAGATATAACCGCATTAAAAGAGGTGTTCCAAGAGTGGTGTTATAGCTTTTTTAATTGAATGTTAGATGAAAATTTATATTTATAAATATAAGTGTGTAAATAACATTTATAAATGTTACATTTGTCAAATAACCAAATAATTGCTGTATGAAAAGTTATGTGATTGGGCTGGATTATGGTTCGGACTCTGTAAGGGCAATTTTAATTGACACAGCAACAGGACAGGAATTGGCTTCTAGTGTTGATTATTATACAAGATGGAGAACAAATAAATATTGCAATGAATCCATTAACCAATTTCGGCAACATCCTTTAGATCATATTGAAGGTCTTGAAGTTACTATAAAGGAAGTCGTTAAAAAGGGAAATGTAAGCCCATTGGAAATAAAAGGTATTTGTATTGATACAACAGGTTCTTCACCGGTTCCGGTTACTGAAAATGGGACACCTTTAGCCTTGGTTGAAGGTTTTAAAGAGAACCCCAATGCCATGATGGTTCTATGGAAAGATCATACGGCCATTAATGAAGCCAACGAAATTAATAGGTTGGCAGCTAATTGGGGCGGAGTTAATTTTACTAAATATGAAGGTGGGATCTATTCATCGGAATGGTTTTGGGCCAAAATATTACATATCATAAGGATAGATGAAGCTGTTGGGAATGCCGCCTATACCTGGATGGAACACTGTGATTTAATGACCTATTTGTTAATTGAGGATAAGGATTTAAAAACATTTAAACGAAGTCGTTGTGCCGCAGGCCACAAGGCTATGTGGCATGAGGATTGGAATGGGTTGCCTTCTGAAGACTTCCTGCATCTATTGGATCCATATCTTTCCCAACTTAGAGGAAGGCTTTATGATGAAACCTATACATCCGATCATGTTGCAGGTAACTTGAACAAAGAATGGGCAAAAAAGCTGGGCTTATCGACGGATACCATAATTTCCGTTGGCACCTTTGATGCACATGCAGGTGCAGTAGGAGCAAAAATAGATCAAAACACCTTAGTACGTGTTATGGGAACTTCCACCTGTGATATTTTGGTTTCTCCAAAAGAAATTATTGGAAGTAGAACAGTAAGAGGTATATGTGGTCAAGTTGATGGATCTGTCATTCCTGGATCCATTGGACTGGAAGCTGGACAATCGGCCTTCGGGGATGTATTGGCTTGGTTTAAAGATGTTTTGTATTGGCCAATTGATAATTTGGTGTTGTCCTCCGATATCCTTACCGAAGATCAAAAAAATAAATTAAAAGAGGAAATAGACTTTGGCTTTATCCGTGTATTAAGTGATCAAGCCTCTCAAATTCCCATTTCAGAAAGTATCCCTACCGCTTTGGATTGGATCAACGGACGACGAACACCTGATGCAAATCAGGAGTTGAAAGCGGCCATGTCCAATTTATCCTTGGGAACAAAAGCACCACATATTTTTAAAGCCTTGATAAATGCGATTTGCTTTGGTTCCAAGAAAATTGTGGCTCGTTTTGAGGAAGAAGGTGTAAGAATAGACAGTGTAATAGGCATAGGCGGGGTGGCCAGAAAATCACCTTTTATTATGCAAACCTTGGCAAATGTTTTAAACAAAACTATAAAAGTGGCAGAATCCGATCAGGCACCGGCATTGGGAGCTGCTATTTATGCAGCAGTGGCTGCAGGTATCTATCCAACTGTCATTGAAGCAGCTAAACATATGGGAAGTGATTTTGAAGCAGAATATTTCCCTGAGCCGCATAAACTTGCGGACTATAATCTTTTAATGGATTCTTATTCGGAATTAAGTGAGTTCATCGAATCTGTTACTTAAATTAAGAAATCATGAGATCAAAATTTAAACATTTAAAACAGGAATGCTACGATGCCAATATGCATCTGAATGAATTAAATTTAGTTGTTTATACTTTTGGAAATGTAAGTGCCGTTGATAGGGAGAATGGTGTTTTTGCAATTAAACCAAGTGGGATTGCCTATGAGGCTTTAAAACCAGCGGACATAGTAATCGTTGATTTTGAAAACAATATAGTTGAAGGAAGTATGCGTCCTTCTTCGGATACAAAAACACATGCTTATCTTTATAAAAATTGGGAGGATGTAGGAGGAATTGCCCATACTCATGCGACTTACTCGGTCGCTTGGGCCCAATCCCAATTGGATATTCCAATTTTTGGAACTACACATGCCGATCATTTAACTGCGGATATTCCCTGTGCACAGCCTATGCGCGATGATCTTATAGAAGGTAATTATGAGCACAATACAGGCGTTCAAATTATTGATTGTTTCAAAGAAAAAAAACTTTCGTATAGGGAAGTAGAAATGATATTAATCGGTAATCACGGTCCATTTGCTTGGGGAAAAAGTGCAGCTAAAGCAGTTTACAATAGCAAAGTTTTGGAGGTAATTGCAGAAATGGCGTATTTAACTCTGCAGATAAATCCAAAAGCCCCCAGATTAAAGGACTCATTGATAAAAAAACATTACGATCGTAAACATGGTGCCAACTCCTACTACGGTCAATAAACAATAACATAAATATTTGAAATGATAGATATTTCTAAAAAGGAAGTTTGGTTTATAACAGGAAGTCAGGATTTATATGGACCAGAAACATTAATGCAGGTTGCTGACAACTCCACTAAAATAGCCAGTGTATTAAATGATTCTGTATTAATTCCTGTCAATATCATCTACAAACCAACTGTAAAGTCATCAGATGAAATATATGAGACTTTGACGGCTGCAAATCAAGAAAAGAATTGTATTGGTATAATTACATGGATGCATACCTTTTCTCCCGCAAAAATGTGGATAAGGGGGCTGACCGCACTTCAAAAACCATTATTACATCTGCATACGCAATTTAATAGGGATATTCCGTGGGATACTATGGATATGGATTTTATGAATCTAAATCAGGCGGCACATGGTGACCGGGAATTTGGATTTATGGTCAGTCGCTTACGGAAAAACAGAAAAGTAGTTGTTGGCCATTGGTCGACAGACCGTGTTCAAAAGAAAATTGGGGATTGGACGCGTGTTGCAGCCGGGTGGGATGATTGGCAAGGAGCCAAATTTGCAAGGTTTGGAGACAATATGCGTTTTGTTGCCGTAACCGATGGTGATAAAGTGGAGGCAGAAACCAAGTTTGGGTTTTCTGTAAATACGTATGCGGTTGGAGATTTGGTGCAGGTTATTAATTCTATTTCAAATGATGCCATAAACCAACTTGTTAAGGAATATGAGGTGTCCTATACCATGATGGATTCACTTCTTGAAGGAGGTGAAAACAGACAATCTTTAATTGAAGCAGCGCGAATAGAATTGGGGCTTGAAAAATTCTTGGTGGATGGCAAATTCAAGGGTTTCAGTGATACTTTCGAAGACCTGCACGGAATAAAACAGTTACCTGGAATAGCCGTACAACGCTTAATGCAAAAGGGTTATGGATTTGCAGGGGAAGGCGATTGGAAAACTGCCGCATTAACCCGTGCCATGAAAGTTATGGGGTCTGGTTTGGAAGGAGGAAATGCTTTTATGGAAGATTACACCTATCACTTAGATCCGGTAGCTCCTAGAGTTTTAGGGTCACATATGTTGGAGGTTGATCCCGTTTTGGCAGCCAAAAAACCGTCTTGTGAAATTCATCCTTTAGGAATTGGAGGTAAAGAAGATCCTGTACGCTTAGTTTTTAACGGTAGGACCGGGGATTCGCTCGTGGCTGCCTTAATGGACTTTGGAAACCGATTCAGGTTATTAATCAATAAAACGGTCGGTGAAGAAATTCATGAGGATTTACCAAATTTACCAGTGGCCAGAGTCATGTGGAAACCTTTACCCGATTTCGAAACTGCTTGTACGGCATGGATATTAGGTGGAGGTGCGCATCATACCTGCTACAGTGAAAATATTACGGTAGAGCAAATGGAAGATTTTGCCGAGATGGCCAATATAGAATCATTGGTAATTGACGAAGATACCACTATAAGAGACTTCAAAAATACCATCAAAGTCAATGAAGCTTATTATATGTTTAAATAACCTTAACTCTTCTGACTAAAATTAATTAATATGAGAATATATAAAGGTTCCTTTTTTAAGGTTTTACTGGTAGCCCTAGTGGGCTTAAATATTCAGTGTAAAAACGGAAAACAAAATAAATCCATCGAAAACATGAGCGTTAGCCCCAAAATAAAATTGACTATAATCAAATCGGATTACGGAACAATGCCCGATGGCACTAAGGTTGAGATGTATAATCTAAAAAATGCAAAAGGTGTTGAAATGGATGTAATTACCTACGGAGGTAGAATTACTTCATTAAAAGTTCCAAACAAAAATGGTGAGTTCGAAAATGTGGTTTTAGGCTTTGACAATTTGGAGGATTACCTAAAGGAGAATCCTTTTTTTGGAGCCCTGATAGGACGTTATGGTAACCGCATCGCTAAAGGTAAATTCTCATTGAATAATAAGGAATATACCTTAGCTACCAATGACGGTCCCAATCATTTGCACGGTGGTGTCAACGGTTTTGATCGGGTTGTATGGACGGCTCAACCCATTGAAAGAGAGGATAGTGCGACCTTAAAATTAATCTATGTAAGCAGGGATGGAGAAGAAGGTTATCCCGGTAATTTAGAGGTTACAGTACTTTATACGCTTACAAATGATAATAAAGTGGAGGTAACGTATGAGGCTACTACCGATAAAACAACGATAGTTAATTTGACCCAACATGCTTATTTCAACTTAACAGGGGATTTTAACAAGGATATTCTAGGTCATGATATTGTAATAAATGCGGATGCCTATTTGCCAGTGGATGCTACTTTAATTCCTATGGGTGAAATTAAAAAGGTAGAGGGTACACCATTTGATTTTAGAAAACCAAAAGCAATAGGAAAGGAAATTGGAACTAACAATCAACAGTTGATTTTAGGCAAGGGATACGACCATTGTTGGGTTTTAAATGGGGAAGACGATACCATGCGTCCAGTTGCTTCTGCTTATGATAATGGCAGTGGCCGCATGATGGAAGTATTTTCGGATGAGCCAGGAATTCAATTTTATACGGGAAACTTTTTGGATGGCACCTTACCCGCGCCAAGTGGAGGGACTTATGCCCATAGAACGGGTTTTTGCCTAGAGACGCAGCATTTTCCAGATACGCCCAATCAAAAAGACTTCCCAACGGTTGTTTTGAACCCAGGTGAAAAATATACATCAAAAACCACATTTGTATTTTCAGTAAAATAGGAACCATTAGGTTGCTATTGGAGTACATTTTTAAGCCAACTAATTATACCTTTTGAATTATGGGATTGATTTCTTTTGCCGCTTTTACATTATTGGTAGCTGTCATAGCTTGGTGGTCTACGAGAAAGACCAATGAAAAGTCTTCAGATGGTTATTTTTTGGGAGGAAGAAGTTTGACTGGTCCGGTTATAGCAGGTTCATTGTTGCTTACCAACCTGTCCACTGAACAAATTGTAGGAATGAACGGGGTGTCCTTTAGAGATGGATTGCCAATTATGGCCTATGAAGTAGTTGCCGCTGTAGCAATGGTCTTTACAGCCTTTATATTATTGCCTAAATATCTAAAAGGAGGTATTACCACCATTCCTCAATTTTTGGAAAAAAGATATGGTAAATCTACCAAGACCATAGTTTCTATGCTGTTCCTTTTGGGGTATGCCATTTCTATGCTTCCTACTGTTCTATACTCAGGAGCTTTGGCCATTAATTCTATGTTCGATATTCCTGAGATGATTGGAATGAACCCAGAGCCGGCACTTTGGGTAACGGTTTGGTCAATTGGCATAATTGGTAGTATCTATGCTATTTTTGGAGGTCTAAAAGCAGTGGCCGTATCTGATACTGTTAATGCAGTAGGTTTGATTATTGGGGGGTCTCTAATTCCCATTTTTGGTTTGATGAAGATAGGTGATGGCAATGTATTTTCAGGTTTAAAAATATTGACCACAGCACTTCCTGAGAAATTTGATATTATTGGAGGACCAGATTCCGACGTACCATTTTGGACACTTTTTACTGGGATGATTATAGTTAACTTTTACTATTGGGGAACGAATCAAGCGATTATTCAAAGAGCACTTGGTGCTAAAAATTTAAAAGAAGGGCAAATAGGCCTTCTATTGGCGGCATTTATTAAAATGTTGGGCCCCTTTATAGTGGTGCTGCCCGGTATAATAGCGTTTTATCTTTTCAATGGTGATCTGGCCAATGCAGATGAAGCATATCCTATGGTTGTAAAGGCAGTGCTCCCGTTGGCATTTATAGGATTTTTTGCGGCTGTACTTTTTGGAGCCATTTTGAGTTCTTTTAATAGCGCTTTAAATAGTTCGGTGACTTTATTTGGTCTTGATTTTTATAAAGAATATATAAATAAGGACGCCTCAGAGAAACAGGTAGTAAAGGCAGGTAAAATATTTGGTATTATCTTGGCTCTATTTTCGATGGGAATTGCACCGTTGCTTTATGGTGTTCAAGGTGGGATATTTACATACCTGCAAGAATTGAACGGTACACATAGCGTCCCCATTTTGGCAATAATTATTGTTGGGATTTTTTCTAAGCGTGTGTCTGGAAAAGCTGCAAACATCTCTATTTTGTTTAGTGTTGTTACATACTTGGTTACACTGTATGTCATTAAACCCAATATCAGTTTCTTACACCTTATGGGCATATTGTTCTTATTAACTATAATAATCATGTTTGTTGTTAGCCAATTTGCGCCTCGGGAAACAGACTACACCCAAGAATATACAAGGCAGGTTGATATTGAACCTTGGAAATATTCAAAGCCGGTTGGGTATGCTATTTTGGCTGCAGTAATTGGGATTTATGTTTATTTATCCTAGTATATGCTTTTTTCAAGTTTATGTGATGACTTTATGGACTGAAGTGTGATAGCGCTTCTCTTCTTTACTTAACTCACAACAGGGAGTTAAGTTTAAAGCTTGGGGGGCTTTCCGCAATATTACTATTGACCGCACCTTTTCTTTATAAAATTCTTAGATAACGAGGTCTTCATGCCATTGAACGCCTCAAGGGAATGATATGGGTTTTGATGACAGTACTGATGTAGATAAATGGGTTTAAGGTGCTTTTTTGAATTCACAGGGATTTAGTAAGTTTAGCACATACTTGCGTGGATGAAAAACAGAAAAACAAAAATAATTATGGAACACAGACCCATAAAAGTAACGTTTTAGTGAATGTTTTTAGTAGAGTTTTATTCCTGCGTGATGTTCTATATATAAATTCATCTTCGTAATCTTGTTTAGCATAATTCTATATTCCCCTATTATTTATTTATACATCGGTCTCGGTAGAAGAAGTATTAGGAATGATTTAAATACTTGTACAGGCCCTTTTGAAACACATATTTTCATATTCCACTAGTTTATTGTTAATAGCCGCCTATATTCCAATAAACCGTGTACTTTCAACCAAAAATGTTCGAAGCCTTGTAATAAAACAAAGAACAGGCAGCGTTAGCTGCTTGGTTTTGAATTTGCAACATTGATCAAGAAGGATCACTGTAGGTAATCCTTCTGCCATCACGACAATAAAAATGGAGCTCCCAAGGAATTGGGGGGCTTTTTTGGTAAATCAAAAAGCTCACTTTTGTTTTTTCACATTAAAAAGTAAAGGGTTAGGTATGATTTCTAGCCTTCCAATTATAGTGCTAGAAAGAGATATTACATCTGGACATAACTTCAACGAAGAATATTACTATTAATAGCCACCCCTCTCAGGTCAAAGGGATTTATTATTTCATCAAATACAATAGCGAAAGAAGCTCTTGATATATTGTCAGCATGCTTTAGGAACCAGTTTATTTTTCAATTCTTTTTCACTTCGATAAAATTTATTTAATTCACTTTAAGGGAGAAAATTGATTATACATTCATTCCATTTTTTGCAGTATATATTCCCTTAACATCTTCCATTTGGCTTATCGACAGGTATTGTCACAGAATACCTCTCCAAATCTATACGATTGCCAATGGCATCTTTTACTTATTTATCAATTTGTACCCATTGGTTAGCCGATAGGTTATTAACACAGTAATACGTAAAAAAAAATATCAATGCAAACCTTTGCATTAAAAAGAAGTGAATGCTTTAGGATTGTTCAATGTTTTTTTGTTGATTTGATAGTAATGCAAAAATATTAACTATTTGTTAATGTAAAATATATATTATTAAGAGAATAAACTTATATTTTTCAATCATAAAAAAAACGGGAAATGCTGTCACATTTCCCGAGATATAAATAAGCGATTAAAACCAATGTCTAACCACCTAAAGCACTACAAATATATGAATAAACTTCAGTAACTTTTTTAGGTTTACCAGCTTTTTTCATGGTTTAATTAAATATTAAACCCACTTCGCCATTTGTAAATTATGGACTTCGTAAGTACTTCTGTGCAATTTAAAATTGTATAGCTATGCACCATAAGGAATGGACTAAAAATATCAAATTACTATTAGGCCTTTTTGCTTTAAAAAACTACATAGTATAAGTCTACGATTTAGAATGGGACAGAAAAAATTCCGAACATTTTACTGGGAATTTCTTTACGTCCGTGTACATAAAGGCATAATCAGGTACTAGTGTAAATGGGGATTTACATGTTTATAGATCGTAAGTAAACCTATTCAATATTTAGAAAAAAGAAACAATCAACTAAAAACTATTATGGAAATGAAATTTAAAATTAACTTAAGACAGAAGCTAAAGGCCGAAAGCTTAGTCCTGCTAGCATTGTTATATGCTTTCGGAATGCAATCTATGTTGGCCAATAAGATGGACTCGAAAAAAAAATTCGAAAATAATCTTCAATTTACCGTTACCGGAGTTGTAAATGACGACAATAGAACTCCTCTGCCAGGCGCCAGTGTTGTGGTAAAAGGAACTACAACTGGTACTGTTACTGATTTTGATGGTAAGTATTCTATTGAAGTAGGAACCGATGGGATATTAGTTTTTAGTTATTTAGGTTATAAAACGGTTGAAGTGGCGGTCAATGGAAATACTAATATAGACGCAACCCTCCCATTGGATGCCACCCAGTTGGACGATGTTGTAGTGGTTGGTTATGGAACCCAGAAAAAAAGTGAGGTAACTTCCTCCATTTCCCAGATAGATGGCGAGGATTTTCAAACTTCCACAGCTTCAAATGCTGCCATGGCATTACAGGGACGCGCTTCCGGGGTAGAATTTGTAAACTCCGGTACGCCGGGAAGTACACCGAGTATCCGAATTAGGGGCGTCGGAACCATAAATAACTCTCAGCCTCTTATAGTTTTGGATGGAGTACCTGTGGATTCAAACGTGTTAGCACAGCTTGCATCCTCAGAGATACAATCCGTAGAGATTCTAAAGGATGCCGCATCGGGTGCTATATACGGTACAAGAGCTGCTAACGGCGTAGTTTTGATAACTACCAATAATGCTAGGTTTAACGAAAAAACCACGGTTAGGCTTAACGCTTCCACTGGTTTTAACAGTGTAATTAAGAAATATCCAGTTACCAACGCCGAACAGCTCTATGAATTGAAACGTGAACGCTACACTATGGACGGTCTTCCAATTGATCCAAATTCACCCTGGGCGGATGAATACTACAATCAGACTAGAACAGATTGGCAGGATGAAATGTTCAGGGACGGACTTTTTCAAGATTACAATATGAACATAAGTGGTGGGTCTGACAAGTCTACCATCAACGCCAATATTTTTTACAGAGACGAAGAAGGCACCCAGATTAATACTTATCTCAAGCGCTTGGGTATTTCCATGAGAGGTACGCAAAAAATATCCGATCGTTTTAGAATTGAGGAGAACATAAGAATAACCAATAACCATACTTTGTTGACGCAGGATGACGGCGCCACAGGTACTTCCCAGACCATTTATTCCTCTTACAGATATATGCCGGCCATTCCGGTAAAATATGAGGATGGGAGCTATGGTTCTGGTCAGGCCTCTACGCAGTTGGGCGATATGTGGAATCCGGTGTATAAGGCTAAAGAGGAATGGAGGCATAGATATAGGTTTAATACACTTGTGAGTCTTAAAGCCGATTACGATATAACAGATGCCTTGACACTTACCGCCAGGGCCTCCTATCAGAAGTCCACTTCCAAATTTGAAGGGTTTCAGAACATAACACCAAATCAGTCCCGGACAATAAACCAGCCCATATTGAGAATTAATACGGATGAAACCAACGTGGCTCTGGGGGAATTGTTTACAAGTTATACCAAATCTTCGGAAAAGCACAATATTGGGGCTGTGCTTGGTATATCTGGACAATTGGATAAAGGAAGCTATATGAATATGTCGGGAGAGGGCTTTGCCTCAGTGGACAAAAATCAATTGGTAATGGATAATGCCTCCGTAATCAGAGGCAACGGAAATGACTATTTAGCCACTGGCCTAGCCTCTGCTTTTGTCCGTGGAACCTATGCGTATAGCAATAAATATTATTTATCGGCTATTTTTAGGGCAGACGGTTCTTCAAGGTTTGCAGATGGGAACCGCTGGGGTTATTTTCCTTCAATTTCTGGGGGATGGAGGATTTCCAATGAAAACTTTATGAAGGATAACCCAACCATTTCCAATATGAAATTAAACGTGGGCTGGGGACAACTTGGAAATCAAAACGTGAGTGCCTTTCAATATTTGAATACCTATAATAAGGACATCAGGTATGTATTGAACGATACCAATTTAACAGGGACACGTTTGGCAACTTTTGCGAACCCGGATATTACCTGGGAAACTACCAGTGCTTTAAATATCCTATTGGAACTTGGTCTGTTCAAAAACAAATTGAACTTGGATGTAGCTTATTTTGACAGATTGACTTCTGATATGTTGATTCCCTTACCAGGTTTGAATACCGCAGGGTTGGTTGCTATTCCCGATTCCAATATTGGGGAAATGCGCAATTCCGGGTTTGAAATAGAACCATCCTATTCAGGACAGGTCGGCGATTTAAGTTTTGAATTGGGCGTAAACGCCACTATTGTAAAGAACGAGGTTACCAAGCTTTATGGTTCTAGCAAATTTATCTCAGGAGGAGCGCAGACAAGGACCTATGAAGGGGAGCCTATTAGTTCGTTCTATGGTTGGAAAACGGATGGAATATATCAGAACCAAACTGAAATTGACAATGATGCCAATATATCACTGGATCCCAGAAAAGCCGATATTACTCCTGGGGATGTTCGTTTTGTGGATACCAACGGTGATAATATTGTTGATGAACAGGATAGGGTACATATAGGAGATGCCAACCCTAGTCTACTTTTGGGCTTTCACGCCGATTTAAATTACAAAGGCTTTGATTTTTCAGCTGTTTTTAGTGGAGCGTTTGGTCATGAATTATATGATGCCATGATGATGAGGGGGATCGATCCGACCCAGAGCGCCAATATGGACGCAGTGGCCTATCAACGATGGACGGGAGAGGGTACCTCCAACAAATATCCAAGAATGTCCACCATACGGGCAAATGACAATTATAGAGTTTCCGAACTTGGCCTTAAGAGCGGTAATTACCTTAGGATGAAAGATGTTGTCCTGGGCTATACCATTCCCAAGACCTTGACGGAACAAATAGGGATGAGCAATTTAAAGTTCTATATTTCTGGACGTAACCTGTTGACCTTTACAAAATTCGATGGAGTAGATCCAGAGGAAAGCGGAACCAGTAACTTGACGCGTGGGGTAATATTCAACAATTATCCACAGTCCAAGAGTGTCGTTCTTGGAGCAAACATTACATTTTAATTATAAAGCCATAAAACATGAAAAAATACACAATCTTATTGCTGTCCATAATCATGACAATTTCTTGTGATGACATATTGGAACAAGAATTAGTTGGAAAAAGAACTGATCAAGACTATTGGACCACAGAAGCAGATATGGTCGATGCTTTGGCCGGTGCCTATGGACAATGGGCTACACGGGCTTTGGGCATGCACGACCTCTTTTTTGACAATCAAGGTGATGACCATTGGAGAGCAGGAGATCATGCCGAAGATGAAGAAATTGAAACATTCAACACGAATCCGTCCAACTATAAACTACGGGACACCTATAGATATAAATATGAAGTGATCAGTAGTGCAAATGGCATTTTGATCAATGGCCCCAAAGTTAAGGAGCTTGGGGCAATAAGTGAGGCTTCATATAATTCAATTATGGGCCAGGCTTATTTTTTACGCGCTTATGCATATTATCGGTTGTATTTGGTTCATGGTCAGGTCCCTATCATTACAGAAGAAAATGTTTTGACCAATGAATATAATGTTCCCAAGTGCGAATCCCCAGAGATATTAAGCGATTTTATACTGTCTGATTTGGAAAATGCCGTTGCCCTTTTGCCTATGCACAATGTTCCGGGAAGTGTTGGTAAAGGTGCTGCCTGGGCGGTAATGACTTCCATATACATGCACAGGGCCGAGGACTATGGAAACGCGGAATTTTTGAACAAGGCAATTGCCGCAGGCCAAAATGTAATAGATAATTATCCTTTGGCGGACGATTATCTTTCGCTCTTTCGGGAAGGCAATCAATATTTGAAAGAAAACCTATTTATCATGATGAACGATCTGGACTGGATCAACCAAAGAATCATGTCCAAGCATAGAGGGCCAAGACCTTGGGGAATGTACGGATTTCAAGAGCCTTTGGATGATCTTGTGAATGAATTTGAAGACGGTGACGTTCGGAAAAGTGTAACCATTATTTCTGATGGTGAATTTGCACTTCAGGGATCTTTGGGTCTTGTAGAACATACTCCAGATTTGACCAACACGGGGCATAGCTATTTTAAATATATGGATTGGACCGAAAGTGGGACTTTTGACCACGGTCTAAATATCCCGTTTTTGCGCGCCGCGGACACTTACTTGTTAGTGGCAGAAGCACAAATCAGATTGAATGGTGCAGGTGCTGGAGATGATTTGATAAATGCAGTTCGTCTAAGAACTGGATTGGGCGATGTATCGGGAGCTGATATAGATGCCCTAATTCATGAAACAAGGGTAGAATTGGCCGGGGAAAATTTCCGCTATCAAAACCTGCTTAGATGGCACAAGGCCGGTATTTACGATTTGGAAGAATTTTTATCACGACCAGAAAAAATGATTCCTAGTGATGTAGGCAGGAAAGTTTGGACTGCACCAAAAAATTTCTACCAACCACTTTATCAAACAGATATTGATAATTCTGATGGGGTGCTGGTACAGAATCCGGAGTGGATCAATTAATAGACTAGACTATACAGTCCGTTGTAAAGCTAAGGGCACATAATTTACGAGCCACTTCTTTCACAACGGACTAGTAGATAGTTCCTTAAAATACTGGAATTACTGATTTTTGTTCGAAAAGAATTATTGCGATTGAGTTAGTTTGTTTTGTTAGCTAAATTCCCCAAATGGTCTTTAGTACTTTTCTAGATGGAAAAGTGCCTAAATATTATTGGGGAATTTTACATTGAGCCAACACCAATACAAGGGCGTCTAAATAAGGAATGCCTTTAAAAAAATATTAAATTATTAAGATCATTAGAGATGGAACACAAAGTAAAAACCCTGATTTATATAGTATGGATTCCTATTTGGCTTATGGCAAACGTTTCCAATGGGCAAAATTCACAACAAAAGGATGGATCAAAACAAACAGATCCAATTACCCTAAAAGTAGCCGCTTATAACGTAGAGTTTAGTGACAAAGGTACCGCTGAAGAAATAGGTAGGTTCCTAAAGCCCTACCAATTTGATGTTGTGTGTTTTTCAGAAGCCCCAGGAGGGGATTGGACCAAAAAAGTGGGGGCCGTAATGGGCCTAGATCATGTAATTGTTGGTAAATATTCAACTGCTGGCCATAAAAATAAATACAAAACAATCGCTAGCCGTACACCCTTGTCAAATTATGAAGAGGTCTTAATGGCCGATACGCTGCATACGGTCACAAGGGCCACAACCATAGTGAAAAACAAGGAAATTGCAGTCTACTCTGTTCATTTCCCATTTGGGTGGAGAGATCAGGCACATATAGATGAAACCACCGGAAAGGTAACGGCCTTTGTAAACTATTTAAGGGAAAAACAATCCAGTGAAACTGCTATAGTTATGGGCGATTTCAATTTCGTGTTGTCTACCGGGGAGTATAGAAGCCCATATTATGAAATGTTTGAGGAATTAGGGATGCTTGCCAGTTGGCGCGATTTAAATATAGACGTTACCGGTCTGGGATCCATGGTAAAATCAAGAGCTAAAAAAAATGAGACGGGGAGGGTCATAGATCATATAATTTATCCCAGTAGCAAAGTAAAGGCAATTGATGGGCAAATTATAGAAATGGTGGAGCCCCTATCTGATCACAAACCTGTTTGGGCACTGTTGAAAATAAATTAATGACCATTTAAAGAATTCACAATGAAAAACTGCATCACTCTGGTAATGGTGTTTTTTACAACCTTTATCTTTTCGCAAGACAGGGCCGAAACCAATATCATGTCCTTTAATATTAGATACGATGAACCAAAGGACAAGGACCAAAACTGGCACCACAGAAAAGAAAATGTGATAAGAATGCTCAAGTTTTACGATCTGGATCTAATTGGATTCCAAGAGGTTTTGCTTTCCCAATTAAATTACCTGAAAACCAATTTGCAAGATTATGATGTGGTGGGTGTTGGCAGAAAGGATGGAGTGGACAAAGGCGAATTTGTCCCCATATTCTATAGGAAGGATCGCTTTAAAAAAATTGAATCAGGAACTTTTTGGCTCAGTGAAACCCCGGATAAAGTAAGTAGGGGATGGGATGCCAATTTGGAGAGAATTGTCACCTGGGCAATTCTTAAGGACCAAAAACGCCAGGGGGAATTCCTGATCCTAAATACCCATTTTGATCATAGGGGGAAAGTAGCCCGATTACAAAGTGCTAAATTATTGAAATCAAAAATAGTGGAGATTGCCAAGGGAAGGCCCGTTATCCTTACAGGGGATTTTAATTCTTTGCCAGAATCGGACGCAATTATCGGCTTAACAGATTCAACGGATAACAATAGCCTGGTAGATTCAAAAAAGTTGGCCAAACTAAACTATGGTCCCAATTGGACCTCCGCAGGCTTCGATACCAAACCGTTTGAACAAAGAAGGGTAATCGACTATATCTTTTTAAAAAATATCCCAGTAGTTCATAGATATGCCGTTTTCACTGAGAAATTAAATGAAATCTGTTTGTCGGACCATTGTCCGGTCTTTGTACAAATTGAAATGTAAACAACCGTAGTTTGTCATGATACTTCCCCCATAGAATGTTTGGAGTATATATCAAGCATGAAAGAGGTGAAAGTATTACAACATGGTTCTATGAACTGGGAGCCATATTTCCGATTGTATTTAAAGTAAGGAATATGACTTTAACTTTGTAATATTCGATTCTTAAAGAATGTATTTTAAAACTAAAAAAACATATTTTATCAAAAAAAATTACAACTTCTTTATGAGAAATAAAATCAACATCAGAAGTATTTTTTATACGATTACTTTGTTGCTTTACTCAGCTCAATGGATATCCGCCCAAAATCTTGAGATTTCTCATGGGCCTTATCTTCAATACGTAACCTCTAATGAGGTAACCATAGGTTGGAGTACTTCTAAAAATACTATATCATGGGTTGAATACTATGTAGAAGACGGGTCAAATTTTTATCAAAAAGAAAGAGAAAAAATATTTGATGCATCCGATGGACTTAAGAATATAAGTTTATTGCATAGTGTGACACTAAAAAACTTGAAACCTGGGACAAAATATGCCTACCGCATCTATTCTCAAGAAGTGAAAGAAGATAGGAGTTTTGGAAAAACGGTGGCAACCCGAGTATATAAAAGAGAACCGCTTTATTTTACGACACAGCCATTAAAAAAAGATCAAATATCGGTTGTAGTACTTAGTGATATGCATGAAAATACGGCAAAAGTAGGTAGCCTTTTGAAAGGAGTTGAATGGGATAAAACAGACTTTGTTCTATTGGATGGAGACTTTGTAGATTCCTTTGAATCAGAATCGGATTTATACGGAGGTGTGCTGGATACATGTGTCAATATATTTGCTCAAAAGAAACCGCTGGTCATTGTAAGAGGAAATCATGAAACAAGAGGTATAAAGGCACATGAATTAAAAAAATACTTTCACTTCCCTGAAGACAAATATTATTATACCTATAAAATAGGAAATACGTTTTTTATTATATTGGATTCAGGTGAGGATAAGGCTGATTCTGATATAGAATATAATGGATTTGCAGATTTTGATGCATATCGTAGCGAACAGGCCAAATGGTTATCAGAAGTCGTAAAATCAGATGAATTTAAAAATGCCGAACATAAAATAGCTTTTATGCATATTCCACCCTATGATGACAACAGAGGACAAGAATGGCATGGGGATCTTGAAGTAAGATTAAAGTTTGTACCAATACTTAACAAGGCGGGTATTGATTTAATGGTATCTGGCCATACACACCATTTCTCATTTCAAACTCCAAAGAGTGAAGAAAATAATTTTCCCATTCTAGTTGCAGACCATAAGACTCGATATAATCTCTTAATTGATAAAACAGGAATTAAAATTAAAGGAATTGACATCGATTCAAAAGAGGTATTAAATATGTTTATTGAGAAATATAAATAGGTTTCTAATATCTAAGAAAAATAAGGAAACTAAAACGGAATCATTAAACATTTGCTAATCGAGTGGAGATCTTCGACCATAAGTTGGGAATGGTGTGCGCCTCTCACACCAACCCCACTCTTGATGCCGGGTAGGCAATGCATACTGGTTTCACCTGTCTGAATGACGTTAATTTTAATTTTTTACAGCTATGGAATACACAAAAATCATTAATTCAAAAAATAAGTTCCCTAAGTATCATTTTGGTTTACGGGGATTTAGACAACTATCTTCATTCTCATTTCTGCAATTGGTATTACTGCTATGTGCAATACTTTTCAATGGCCCGGCAGCGGAAGCACAATTTCGAGCCGCTGTAGTGAAAGAAGATATTACTCCCTCCAACTCGCAATACTTGCTTGGCTATGGTGAACGGAAGTCCACAGGAGTTATGGATAAAATCTATCATCAAATTGTAGCCATAGATGATGGAACGACGCAGTTCTTTATAGTATCATCAGATATTTGTCTTTATTCACCTTCAGAGTATGATAAGGTAACATCCCGGCTTCAGAAGGAATATGGCATTGATCCATTAAATGTGTGGTGGTCAACTACACATACACATTCCGCTCCGGAAGTTGGGGTTTTTGGCCAATATGGTATTTATCTTGGCGACCGAATTGGCCATACTGTTGATTCAGTTTATACAGCCATGGCTGAACAAAAGTTGATTGACGGTATTTTAAAAGCCCGTAAAAATCTTGTTCCTGCACGGCTTGGTATAGGGTGGGGGTTTTCTCAAGCAAATATCAACCGTCGCGCTATAGATGAAAAAGGAAAGGCTTCTCTTGGTATGAATCCTGGTTTGCCCGTTGACCGGAGGATAGGACTGCTTAAGCTCGATAAAGAAGATGGAACTCCACTTGCTTTGATCGCCAATTATGCTATGCATGGCACTGTGCTTGGTCCGGAAAATACAGAAATCAGTGGTGATGCGCAAGGAGTTGTTTCGGAATATGTTGAGCAAAAAACAGGTGTTCCTATGCTTTATATTAATGGTGCGGCAGGCAACATTGCACCTATTTATAGCGTGTATCCAAATGCCCAAGCGGGGCACCTAAGTCAATTCAAAGTGTTATTGGGGGACAAGATATTGGAGGCTAACAAAAAAATTGAGACTGATGTAGATAGTATAAAATTGGTTACAGGTTCTCTAACAGTAGAAACACTACGGAAACCTGGTATGGAATGGTCATCAGACCTAAGTAAATACACGAATACGACGAAATCTGGAGTTAATATGGTCAAGCTCCCGGTGAGGTTCTTAAAGATTAATAAGGATATTGCCATTTGGAGTGCTCCTATTGAGCTTTTTTGTGAAGTGTCCAATGAAGTTCGAAGCCGCTCCCCTTTCCCGTTTACCTTTTATTTCGGATACACTAATGGCTGGTTTGGTTATTTGCCTACGGCATCAGCATGGCCCCATGGCGGATACGAAGTAGAAATGGTTTCACCTTTTACATCTTCTGCTGCAGGAGATCTCACAGAGTCGGTTGTCGGTTATTTACAGGGAGAAATGCAGACCCAGCAATCACCTGTTGGAACTAAGCTACAGCAAAAACGAAAAAGATAACCCATTATAAACAGCATGGATCAATGAAAGAGTTGTTTTAGAACAATTTAATAATCGATAATCAACCATTTGCATTAATTAATATTTGAAATGTATTACAACACTATTTTAAAAAAAATCTTTTATCATTATTTTTTCATCTTTTCGATGATAAGCATTTTATCTTGTGAAAATAAGACGGAAACGGATTCAATCCCGGTGGAAGCAAAAGATGCACTTTCAACCTACCAGATTGCTGATGGTTTTAAGATCGAGATGATTGCTGCCGAGCCTTTGATCTCTGATCCTGTAGATATGGAAATAGATGAATATGGGCGTATGTATGTGGTTGAGATGCACGGATACCCCCTTGACAGAAGTGGTACTGGTAAAATAATACTTCTCACCGATTCAAATGGAGACGGAATTATGGATAACAGAACAGTTTTTGCAGAAGATCTTGAACTTCCTAATAGTATTATGAGATGGAAAAAAGGTGTATTGGTTACAGATGCCCCTAATGTTTTATATCTCGAAGACACCAATGGCGATGGGCAGGCAAATGTTAGGGATACAGTACTTACGGGTTTTGCTTTGTCCAATCCTCAACATAATGTAAACAATCCAGTATATGGATTGGATAATTGGATTTACCTAGCACACGAGGGATCCGTATCCACACAAAAGTATAAGGAAGAGTTTGGTGACGAAGGGTCGGAAATCATTTTCCCGTCCTCACCTGGTAGCGCTAGTTTGCCAAAGAATGCCAATGGACTTTCCGTTCGCTTTCGGCCTGATCAAAAACAAATTGAAATGACCTCAAGTCGTTCCCAGTTTGGCCATACTTTTGACGTATGGGGGCACTGGTTCGGATGCAACAATTCCAATCAGGGATACCAGAAAGTCATAGCAAACCGCTATTTTAAAAGAAACTCGGCCTTGCCAATTTCTGATGCGGTGCAAGATATGTCCGATCATTTGAATGCGCCGGAGGTATTTCCTACCACTATCCATCCTGATCGCCAATTGCTGTCCGGGGTTGGGATGATGACCTCGGGGAGTGGACTTACCGCATACCTGGGTGGGGAATTTCCAGCACCCTATAATGAAAATGTAACCTTTATAGCGGAACCTGTGTATAACCTGGTCCATGTTGACGTACTTGAAGATAGCGGAACGAGCTTTACTGCGAGCCGAATCTTGGAACAAAAAGAATTTCTTTCCTCGACCGATGCCTGGGCGAGGCCCGTAAACTTTTATGTGGGCCCTGATGGTGCACTCTACGTCTTGGATTATTACAGAAAGGTTATTGAATCCCCCGAATGGATGGCCGATGAAGCAGTCGCTGCAGGAGGCCTGTATGCCGGTTCCGATATGGGCCGCATCTTTCGTGTTACTCCGACAGACGCCAAACCTGCTGAATGGACAAAAGGGTTAAAGCTAGGTGATGCAAGCGATAACGAACTGATCGCGAATCTTGCCCATAAAAATAATTGGTGGAGGCTCAATGCCCAGAGACTAATGGTCGATCGTAATGACAAGAAATCAATTCCAGGGCTAATCCAGATGGCAAAAAATGCCTCCTCTGACATCGGACGTCTTCATGCACTTTGGACATTGGAGGGGATGGATTCTCTCGAACCTTCTTTAATTATAGAAGCCTTAAAAGATCCGGTTGCTGGAATAAGGGAAAACGCTATTCGTTTAGCTGAATTGCATCTGTCCTCTTCACCGCAGTTAACGGATACATTGCTTAGCTTACAAACTGATCCTGACGCGAGAGTAAGATTTCAATTATTGTTAACACTGGGTTTTGTAAATACACCTCAATCTGTTGAGGCCAGAACAAAATTGTTGTTTGAGGATATTGATGATAAATGGGTTCAGATTGCAGCACTGTCTGCCGGAGCCGAAACTTCATCTTTATTAAATGTAGTACTTGCAAGATTTCGTTCTGAAATACCCGCCTACTCGTCATTGGTCCAACGACTTGCATCCATGATAGGGATTACCGGAGGTACTGACAATATTTACCCATTAATTCAACAAGCAACAACTCCCGATGATATAAATTTAGAAAGTAATGTTGCTATTCTTGAAGGATTATCCCAGGGACTAAGGAACAGAAAATCACCATTGCAGATCTCTCCCAACCTTCAAAAGAGGTTGGTGCGGACCTTCTTTGAAAACAGTTCATCCCAAACGCGAACTGCCTCCTATCATGTATTAAAAGTAGGGGGGATATCAGAGGAATCATTGAAGGACCAGTCCATAGAGAAAGCACTATTGATTATAAAAGATACTATTCACAAAGCGGATAGAAGGGCTGACGCCATCGATTTTCTCGCTCTGGGCGATCCTTCCGATTATGTGTCTATTCTTGAGAAGTTACTTGTCCCCCAAGAACCATCCATAGTGCAATTGGCAGCTGTACGGACGCTGAACTTAGTGCCGGGTACTTCTGTGAGTCAATATATTATTCGACATTGGCAGGAACTTACTCCAGAAATAAGGGACGCGGCAATAGAAACTTTTATGGGCAAACCTGAGCGGGTCAATTTGTTGTTAACGGCAATGGAAAAAGATTTGATCTTGCCAAACAGTGTTAGCTATTATGGCAGTGTAGGTTTAATGATGCAAACCGATAAAAAACTACGTAATCGAGCGAGAGCGATTTTTACACGTAGCCAGGAAGAGGGAAAAAAGGTAAATGAAAAGTACCAACAGGCCCTTAATTTAACGGGAGATCCATTGAATGGTAGAACAGTGTATGCACAGAGTTGTGTGATTTGCCACCAGATAAGGGGAAAAATTGGCCTAGATATCGGTCCTGATCTTGGATCGGTACATAGTTGGACGAAAGAAGATATCATGGCCAATATACTTGATCCAAATTTATCTATATCAGCTGGCTTTGATCTTTGGAATGTTGAATTGAATACGGGGAAATCTGTTCAAGGTATTATTAAAAGCGAAACTCCCACTGCGATTACACTGGTCAACAGCGGGAAACCGGACATAACAATTAATCGTGAGGAAATAAAAACTTTGAAAACAGCAAATGTTTCAGCTATGCCTTCAGGTTTGGAAAAAAATATAGATCAACAACAAATGGCAGACCTGCTTAGTTTTTTACGGCAAAATTGAATGAGTAGAAAATTTTTGAGGCCGTCATTTTTAAATCTTTATATATATCATGAAAAAGAAATTGTTTTTTATTGTAATCGTTTTCCTTTTTTTATTGAATACTCCTTATATATTAGGTCAACCACTCCCTACTTTTAATTCTGAACATACAGGTCTTTTCCGTGCATCAGTTGTAAAAGTAGATGTTACGCCCGAACCGGGTGATTCAAAATGGTTACTGGGGTATGGCCCAAGAGAGTCAACGGGTGTTCGTGACCGTATTTATCATCGTATAGTGGCACTTGACGACGGGCTTACTCAGTTTTTTCTGGTACAATCTGATTTTTGTGTTATGTCACCTTCCGAATATGACCACGTTGCTACTATGCTTCAGCGAGAACTCGGGATCGATCCATCAAATTTTTGGTGGTCTTTATCTCACACCCATTCTGCCCCCGAGTTAGGGGTTCCGGGATTGCCGGAAGTTTTTATGGGAGAACGTTATAAGCATGAGGTGGATACTGATTATGAATCATTTGTTGCACGTTCACTGGTAGATGGCATTATTGAGGCCCGCAGTAAATTAGTTCCGGCGCGTCTAGGTGTAGGCTGGGGATTTTCGATGGCAAATATCAACCGGCGCGCTATAGATGAAAATGGAAAGGCTTCTCTTGGTATGAATCCTGATCTACCTGTGGATCGCAGAATTGGTTTGATCCGGCTGGACAAGGAAGATGGTACGCCAATTGCTTTGATCGCCAACTATGCGATGCATGGCACTGTATTTGGCCCGGATAATACAGAAATCAGTGCAGACGCACAAGGAGTAGTTGCGGAATATGTTGAGCAAAAAACAGGTGTCCCTATGCTTTATATTAATGGTGCGGCAGGTAATATTGCTCCTATTTACAGTGTTTATCCAAATACCGGATCGGGGTACCTAAATCAATTCAAATTGTTATTAGGGGATAAGATTCTTGAGGCTAATAATAAAATTTTATCTACTACCGATAAAGTAAAACTATTTACTAGTTCTTTGATATTGGAAACACCCCGAAAAGCCAATTTGGGATGGCCTTCTGATCTGGATAAATATACACGAACAACAAAATTCGGAGCTAATTTGGTAAGACTCCCTGTACGATTCCTAAAGATTAATGAGGATGTTGCGATCTGGAGTTTGCCTGTTGAGCTGTTTTGTGAAATTTCCAATGAAATTCGTGATCGCTCTCCCTTTCCCTATACTTTTTACTACGGCTATACCAACGGATGGCTAGGGTATCTTCCAACAGAAAAAGCATTTCAACATGGGGGATACGAGGTAGAGGTGGTGTCTCCTTATACTCCATCTGGTGAGCGTGATTTAAAGGAGTCTGTTTTGGGATATTTGCAAGGTGAGATGCGGAGCATTAAAACTTATAATACCAAGACAGATGTCGTTAATAGGCCTGAACTAATTCGATCGGATGCGGATGGCTCATTAAGGCTCACTGCCAGAAAGGGCTATGCCCAAGGACCGGAAATTAAATATATGCCCGAATGGTCAGCCTTTGGGTGGTTTACTTCAGAAGATAGAGTAGATTGGCATGTGGACGTGGAAAGGGCGGGCAACTATGAAGTAATCCTTGAATGGTCCGTTTCGGATGAAGAAGCAGGAAAGGAATTTCTTCTAAAAGCAAAAGGTCAAAAACTGACCGGAATAGTGGCACCTAGCGGATCATGGGAAACGTTCAAAGCAGAAAAGGTAGGTTCCATTCATCTCAGGGCAGGCCGTCAGAAAATCGTGTTCATGGCAAATAAACATTTTGACAAAGGTGCACTATTAGACCTTCGGGAAATAAAACTAAGAATAGTCAAAGGGCAATAGTCAAATCTCGATTATCGAGATTTGACTGCTCCGACCCTTGCCTGCCCGTATCCATTCAGGCGGGTTTCGAAATCTAAAATGAGGATCCTTTCAATGTCTTTCGGGTCTGAACAGCGGTAGTTTATTTATGGAAAATCCAAGCCTGTTTGGGCTTTGGAATAAATAAAAAATCAGCAAATCTAGCTGCTTGGTTTTGATTTTGCAGCATTGATCCTGACACTTTAATGATAGTGATTTTTAGACTTTATATCCATTAATTTCCTATTTTTTGGAAATAACTCCATGCCTAATATTATTTAAATAGTTCTCTTTTTATAATGATTCCTAAAATCCGATGGTGAGGATTTTGTTTTCAATTTAAACACCCTTGAAAAGTAAGCGTAATCATTAAAGCCTAAGAAATCGGAAATTTCCATTAAAGAATCCTCTGAATGTACCAAAAGCCGCTTTGCCTCCAAAATAATACGTTCATTAATAAGTTCCAACGGTGTTTTGTCTAAGGAATAGTTGGTGATTCTATTTAAATGCTTTGTAGTGATATTCAGTTTATCAGCGTAAAACGCGACCGATTTTTCGCTTCTGTAAAACTCTTGAATCAGTGTTTCCAATACTCTTAGGGTTTTAAGGTAGGTGGTTGACCCGGCAATTGTATAGGATTCAAAATTAGTATATAACCTAGCCAAATCGATATAGGCAAGATTAATAAGACTACATAATTTTTGCTCCTTGTAGGTGGCACTAGTATTATATTCAAGATTTATTTCTTTAAAACGACTCTTAATTAATGCCAATTCGTCCAATGTCAACTGAAGGTTTGGAGGATTTTCATTGGAATAATAAAATGGAAATTGAGTGATTTCGGTGTTTGAAAAGCCATATTCAAAAAATTCCTTTGTGTGAAAAAATATATATCCCTCGGGAGCACTCTCAAATTTCCATAAATGGGTTTGGCCGGGTTTCAAAAAAAATACACATCCAGGTTGAATAGCGTAATGATTGAAGTCGATCTCATGGATACCTGTGCCTGCCGAAAATACTACACATAAAAAGAAGTCATGCCTATGCGCACTATGAACGAATTTGCTGTTTTTTCGTAAATGTACTGCCAACTCGTTACTATAAACATCCTTGGAATTGATTTCTTTGTCAAACTGTTCAATGTTCAGGATAGGAATCACAATGCGTTTTTTAAAATGTCTTAAATGTACAAAAAATGGAGTGTATTGTGTAAACTAATAAGTATAATATTTTCCGAACTTTGTGAGCGTAAAAACTTTAAAATTGAACTATTTCGGGCGTATATTGATTAAATGATATTAAAAATGAAATTTTTAAAGGGAACAAAGGTTTATGGTATTTTTTCAGGTACATGTCCTGTTTGTCAAAACGAAAGTATGTATACGGAACCAAATCCATACAAGCTTCAAAGTACTTTAAAAATGAAGGAAAGATGTGCTATTTGCAATACTAAATACAAGATTGAACCGTCCTTTTTTTATGGTGCCATGTATGTAAGCTATCCTGTTGGTTTAACCTTTGCTTCAGCAGCATTTGTATTGGGTTACCTAATTTTTGATTTCAGTTTGGTGACAACATATTGCATTATAGTGGCCGTCATGGTAATTTCGTTACCAATTATCCTAAGAATTTCTAGAAATATTTGGATTAATATGTTCAAGTCTTATGGGAAGAAGAAAATTGAATCGGAATAAAATAGCATTTGTTATCATTCCGAATTACAATTTTCAATTCATATAAGGATTCCATTTCAACACACTCCTATTGTAGGCACCACAATTTCAAAATTATACATCAAAATTTTCGAAAAAAGTATAGGGACGTTGTCTATAAGGGTCTGTCCATTTCACGCATGTATATACGGCCGTTATGACCTTACTTACTAGATAATTTAATCGGTTTTTTGTAAGCTACATTTTATAAATCAAGCTTCTTTTTCGGGTAGAGAAAGATATACTTCACTTATGGATTAATTGAGGTAATCATGATCAATTAGATAAAATAGGGGTATGACCTTATAGGTTTCTCAATATTGGATCTAAAACTGGCCAGTTAATACTCTTACCAGCAATTATTAAATACTTGGCTGTCATTAAATGTGGTTCAAACTATGCTGGCTTCCTTAATGTTTAATTAATTATTCGAGGAGGGAAGTATTGCCAATCGAAGTGGAATTCTCGCCTAACATCAGCACAATCCCTTGTGATAAATTTGCACTTTAATCTTAAAAATTTAATTATGAAAAAAGTAGAAAACAAGAAGGATTATGATAGCTTAATAGCACAGGAGAAACCTGTATTATTGGATTTTTACGCGGACTGGTGTCCTCCATGTCAGGCATTATTGCCTGTCGTTGAAAAACTCTCGGAAGAGTACAAAGGAAGTGTTGAAATTCAGAAAGTAAATATCGATGAAAACAAGGAATTAGCGTCACAATTTCAAGTGAGAAGTATTCCGGCCTTATTCTTTATCAAGAATGAGGAGATAGTAGATCGAGTAGTTGGATTGACTTCAGATAGCGTGTTAAGGGAAAAAATAGCAAAAGTTCTTAATTAAAAACAAGTTATATGAAAATAGTTGGCAAATTGAAATTATTGTTGCTCGGAGTATTGAATCTACAGCAGGAAATAATTCCTGATTCCCATGATACTAAGAATTATTGTGATGGACATGCACATCATGATTTTTATTGCGCAGACAAAATGTCCTTTGTTTTTAGTAGAATAAGGTAGAGTAGGAATATAGTTTGGAATCCAATAATATTTAATTCGAATTTTGGTAAGGAATTGTCTAAGAAGGCAATTCCTTTCTTAATTATAAGTGAGTTTTCAATATTCTATACCTCACTAATCGGATGGGGCCAATAGTCCCAATTCATTAGAATTTATGAATTTGTAAAAGGAAGTTATCAAGGCCCTTTATGTGTAACAATGATGTGGCTTTTTAGTTCCCTAATAAAAAGCAGAAAGACATTAGAATCATTTTTGATTTTTGCAAGAAGGAACATGGAAATTATAAAACACAGTAAAGGATAAATAGTCCAATATAATTTAGGTGTTTTAGTGGTCAATAATATAAAAAAATGTGGTTTGAAGCATGGAGGTCATCCACTTTTTTGTTCAAACCACATTTTGCATAATAAAAGACTTATTTAATAAGCATCTTGTTTAGAAGTTAAGGTACGTGTCAGGGAATTAATTCTAGGCTAAACTGATCTTTAATGACTTGCCGACTGATATATTTAACAAGTAATTATAGTATGATTTTTACAAGACTATTTTTCCTTTACTTTTATGTATGCCAAGGCTTTTATTTATCAAGTTCCTTTACAAGATCCATAGTAGTGTAAACTTTGCTCGATACCATTTTATAATTGGTCTGGGCAGCCTGATTTCCGTCCAAACCAGGTAATTTGGCCGATCCTGTGGCATCGCCGACCACAGCAACCTCAAATCCGGCTTCAATAAGATCCCTCATATGGGATTCGGCACAAAGATTACCGGACATCCCGGCCAAAATCACTTTGTCTATTTTTTGCTTTCTCAATTGAAGTGCAAGGTCATTGGACTCCGGACCAAATACCTTATGGGGACTTGTAACTACCACCCTGTCCTTTTTGATATACTTTTTATATCTGGGCAGCCAATCCGCTCCCGATCCTTCGAATCCTTTTACATTCAGTTGATCCCCTCGATCGAACATGGAAATGTTGTGCATCAACTTTTCCAAGGTGCCCTCGAACTTCCAAACATGGTCGTGCTCATAATAGTAATGTGGGGAGATAAAAACGGGGATATCGTGTTTTTCACCAAGTTTAAAAATGGTCTCCAAATTTTCAATGGTATTGTTCTCCATTACACTTTCCCCCACGGCTCCCCAAGCCACCCCATCTGGACTTAGAAAGTCATTTTGGGGATCAGTGATGACTATTGCCGTATTACCGTCTATTACAAATCCGGGCTCTGGTAATTGGGCAAATAAGTCGTTGGTAGTTGTTGTTAAAAACGCTAATAATAGCATTGATTTAATGAATGTAATTTTCATGATATATGTATTAAGGATTAAAATGTGTTTCTAATTAATATAAATTGCACTCGTTGCATGTCTTTCAATGTATAAGGTGTCAGCCTCATGGACTTCATGCATTTGCACTAGATGAATAAGCCTGTATCGTCAAAAAAATCCTCCATGTTCTCAAGATTCTCACAATGTCTGGCTTCTTGGAAATTGTCAGTTATTAATGCTGAAGTCTTTTGTTTCCGAGAGGGCTGTATGATTAATTTTAAAGTGTGCATTATGTTCATAGTCTTTCAATTTTATTTTTGGAAAAAGGACTTGCTTTAGGCATTGTAAACTGAGTCCTTTATTGGATGTGTTTTTTTTGTGTCTGATAGAGGTGTTGTATGTAGCTTTAACTACATGTATATCAAGCAGATAACATATTAATGTGATAGGCTTTCCTGAATTTCAATGGAGGTATACCGAAATTGGTTTTGAACAATTGGGAGAAATGACTTGGATTATCACAGCCAACACCCATTCCCACTTGTATTATACTATCTTCTGTGGATATTAGAAGCTTTTTTGCATGTTCCAGTTTTAGCCTCATTATGAATTGGTGGGGTGTTTCTCCCGTTGTTTTCTTGAAAACCCTTATAAAATGGTGAAGGCTTAGTCGAGCTACTTTAGCCAGTTCGGAGGTAAGAATAGGGCGGTCAATATGTTTTTTAACATAGTGCTGTATTTTCTGAACCAGGAAAGGTGTTAGCCCCATTTGCAAGTTACAACTAAGCTCCTCTTGCAAATAATACCTTTTCACAAGGAGGTCTGCCATGGTGGCTATCATATTTTCCAGATAGGATTTATCTTCATTTGGACAAAATAGCAGTTCCTGTACCAGATAGAGGGTAAGTTGATTGCTTAAAGGACTGTCCAAAATAGGTATAGGTTCGAACCTCTCAATTTCCATTTCAGGTTTCATAGTTCCAAAAACACCGTTATGCATACCCAAGACCAAAGGAGTCTTGGGCTTAAAATTCGGCATAGGATTCAAAGTATAGATAAATTGGTAATTCTCACCGGACACCGATTCTTTCTTTGATTTTTTCCCATCTTCTATAAGAAATAGAATAATTGGGTATTTGTGCACAAGATTTTTGATGGATTTCCTGTCTAATATTCCCTGGTGGATATGGCTTACGTATTTCATGTTTTCTTTTTTTTTACGGTTTGCAAATTGTTTTTGAAGCGTTCCATAGTACCGGTTTGTTGGAAACGTTTCAATGTGTCTTTAGATTTGTTCACTAGTTTTTAGACTTGTGTTTTAACCTGTGCTATTAAGGTGTATCCTGCAGGTTCCACAAATAGCACATTTCAAAAGTAATACGCACCCCACCGCTTTACTAGCTACTTTTTCCCAGTGAAGACGTTTTTCTTCCCAGTGTACAGGCCAAGGCTAAATTTTGACGTTTTGATAGGTTTTATAAGCTGTTTTTGCGGTTTTTTCAGCTTTTGAATCGCAGGGGTATGCTAACATTCTTCTTAACGTAGCGGTTTAGCTTCTTATCGTTCCATTGAATTAAATTGAAATTAGTAAATTGTATTCCAAATAGATACCTAATGAAACCGATCAGAATTAAAGGTATAGACCTTAAATTTAGTTTGTCTTCGGATATGTGTCTGATAGAAGAAACGACGTCTGGAGAAATCCAAACGGTATTGATTCAGAGCTTAGCTGAAACTTCTTTTTTTAAAAGTGTCGGAATAAGGGATTTGGTCTCTCTGAGCCCTGAAAGGGTAACTTACCATGTGCCTTTGCCGGCCAAGAAATTTCCCAAAGCCCCCAAAACTCAAAACGAATTCATCGATTATCTCAATCGGGCCATAGTTCTTACAAAGGCGATTCTTGCCGTACATCAGGCCAAATATTGCTTTGGCGTACTCAGTGACAACCGTATTATGATTGGTCGCAACGGAAAGCTTATTGTTCTTGGCCTTAATCTACTTCAAAAGGAGTATTCCAAAAATGATTTAACTAAGTATCAAGATCAATATTTCCATTTTCTTGCTCCTGAGTATAGCAAGCGAAGCAATGTAAAACCGGACCATAGGGCGGACTTTTATGGTTTGGGGGTTCTACTTCATTATTGGCTTACAGGAGAACATTTTATAAAAGCAAGTGATAAGCAGGAAGTCCTATATAAACACTTAACCGAGCCTTATGAGGTAGATTGGGCGGAAGCTACCTGGCAGCACACTGGGATTTATGTAATAATCCGTGGACTTCTGGAAAAAAAATTGGAAGACCGTTACCAATCTGCCCATGGAATTTTGAGGGATTTGACAAATCTACAATTCCGGCTTAGCAGAGGAGAATTTGAAGACATTCCCAAATTAAGTACTACCTACAATCCAGGGGTAATTAATGTTTCCCAGATACTTCTCGAAAGGGAAGATGCGCTTAAAAAGTTGTTGGACATATATTATGAGATTCGTGAAGGGGCATCGGCTGTGGTTTTCTTGGAGGGTTCATCCGGGGTAGGAAAGACACGTTTGGGCAAAGCCTTTGAATCTGCCATTGCAGAAACAGATGTACTTTTCTCGATGGGAGGATTTGATCAGGCCCAATCCACCCCATATCGTGCAATTCAACGCGCGTTCCAAAATGTCGCGCAAAGAATATTACTTAAGTCAGGTCGAAGTCATTCCGAAATCCGCGATATCTTAATTTCTGGACTGAAATCAGATTTGTCAGTCTTGTTCGAACTAATACCGGACTTAAAGGAACTTACAGGAAGCCTTCCGCCGCCAGAGGAACTGGGACCATTGGAAACAGGGGATCGCTTTATGAACTGCTTCGCTCGTTATTGCCGTACTTTGGATGGTATTGGGTTAAAGCGCGTCGTCTTTTTAGACGACGTTCAATGGTGTGACCCTTCGTCAATGAAACTGTTGGAGTATATGGCATTGGCCCCAATTTCACGGGTTATGTTTGTGCTCTCCTATAATCCGGATGGCATGTCAAAGAATCATGCTTTGCGGCAGTTTCAACTTAGACTGCAAAATGCCAATAAGTTCCTGCCCATCATTCTGTTGCAGCCTTTGAGCCCTGAAGCTACACAGCAAATCGTAGTAGATTCCTTATCCGCAGAAAGTGGGCATATCGATGATTTGGCAAATGTAGTTTATAAAAAAACCAATGGAAATCCTTATTATATTCAACATTTTCTGGAATCGCTTCAGGAGGACAAAGTCTTGACTTACGATAATGTCGGACATTGCTGGCAATACAATTTGGAAAGTGTAAAGCAGCAGGAAGTGGCTGAGAATATGGTAGCCATATATGCAAAGCAACTACTAACGCAATCTTATCAAGCCCAAATATTACTAAAGGTGGCGGCTAACAACAACGGACGGTTTAATGTACCTTTGTTAGCTTCTATCTGTAATTTTCCAGAAGAAATTGTTATTCTTTTTTTGGAATTATTGACCGAGGCAGGACAGCTTACAAGGACGGATGGAGGCCATGTTTCATACGCCTTTAACCACAAAGGAATTCAACAAGCGGCCTTATACCTGAAAATACCAAGTTTTGATATTACGCATGAAGCTTTGCACTATGCCTTGGCCAAGTATCATTTGGATAAAGGAAAGTTTAATGACTCTATCGGATTGAATCAATGCATAGAACATTTGCTTCAGTCCCGTAGCCTTTTAGAACGGGAAACTGTCGTTCGTGCTATTGGCTTCATATTACAAGCCGGGCAATTGGCCAACGACTCCAATTCACCGTCAACGGCCCGAAAGTATTTGGATTTTGCTTTGGAATTGCAGGAAAAGTTCAATTTGGACACCTTTGTCTTTGAGGTTCTGTATGGACTTGCCAAGGCATGCTATCTCTTGAAGTCCATGGAAGAAGGGAAGACATACGCACAGCGTGCCCTGGAAGCCTCTTCTGGCGTAAAGCAAAGTCAAGAGGTATATCTTTTGAATTTAAAGTTCTATGAAGCCTATTCGCGATACGATGAGAACATAGAAGAAGGTTTATGTGCACTCAAGGCATTGGGTGCCCCTTTGGGGATGGCAAATGACGATATGGAACTTACGGAAATCATTGATTTGGAATATGAAAAATTTCGGAACGCCCTTTCCGATGGCTTTGAGGGTTTTATGGCCAAGGACAATGTCCCTTCAGAAGTAAAACGGTACGAGATGGTCTTACTAGTGAACATGTGTACCTCTGCACATCGCTCCAATCAAGACTTGTATGCTTTGATTCTACTTAGGCTGGGAAGGCTAATGTTTCTAAATGGGGCAATTGATTCAACACCCTTTGCCCTGATTCATTTGGGTTCACTGCTTTGTTATAGATACGGGGCTTATGCCAAAGGTCTGGAATTGGGTGATTTAGGATTGAATATGTTGGATGCTACTGTCTCTCACAAGTATTATACACGAACATTGTCCGTATACCATATTTCAATGAGTCCTTTCCGGGAAAAGTTCAAGGTGCTTGAGAATGATTTGGATTTGGGAAAAGAGTATTGTATTGAAAGGGGTGATTCCCAAGGTGCAAACAATCTAATGTATGCTAAAATTCGGAACCGATTGTTGTCCGGTGTAGAAATCAAGGGTTTTCTTAGGTTGTGTGATGAATCCCTGGACACCTTAGGTATCAATTCCCATAAAGGGTTTACTGCACAGGTTTTTTTGCTAAAGACCATAGGCCATATGTTGGGCGGGCACAGTTCTAAATTTTATGCCCAGAACAAGAAAAGGGCATTACGGTATATGGAAGAATGCAATTGTCAAGCTTCATTGGCAAGTTACCATATACTTGTGGGGTGGGTGTATTGTCTGGAAGGAAACTATGGGAAGGCGGACCAATATTATAGACAACATGAAGCAATTTTGCAATACGCTACCTCAGAACCCCAGTTTTTTAGGTATCGCATCCTGCAGTCGGTTTGTGACCTTATGTTATTGAAGAGTCCAGATGAAAATGTCTTTACCCGTGTTGCATCAAGGCAGGAACACCTAAGGAATTGGACAGAAACCTTACCGGATAATTTTTGGGCGGAATATCAGACGGTAGAGCTCTTAATGGCATGTAAAACGGGAGACTTTCAAAACTTAACGGATAAGATCGAGGATGCACTTAGATTTACGGAAAGCAGTGGTCATATAGCTGCCAGAGCCTTATTGACAGACGTCCTTCAAAGGGCTTTGCCAAAGGAGCGATTTGGATTTTTAAAGATTGCCCTTAAGAATGAAGCTGTTAGGGTATTTGTATCTTGGGGGGTGAAACTCGGGGAAACCAAAGATAAGATACACCCGCAAGTGACTTCGGAAATTTATAGTAATCAGGCACTTGGCTTTGATTTCCAGAGCTTGATAAAAGCTACTCAGGCGATTTCTGCAGAAGTTAATCAGGACCGACTTGTGCAATACCTTTTACAGGTTGTAATGGAAAACGCAGGGGCCGATAAGGGCGCTCTTGTTTTACTAAATGATTCCGAGCCAAATGTGGCGGCCTTTATTGATTTAAGCAATTCCTCCAATATACGATTTTCCGACTATGATTTAAGTACATCGACCAACTTACCAATTAGCTTGATTGAACATGTGATTTTAAGCAAAAAGGAATTGTGTATAGACAATTTAGCGGAGTACTATACCAGTTCGGAATTTTCCGGCTCCACTACAACTGGTTCCTTGTTGTTATTACCTCTTATTAAGCAGAATGACCTTATTGGAGTGTTATATATTGCCAATAGCCAAATGACAGGGATGTTTACCGAAGGAGGCCTGGAGGTGTTGCGCGTTATTGCCTCACAAGCTGCCATCTCTATTGCCAATTCAATTCTGTACGAACAAGCCATAAACTTAAACCGGGAATTGGCAACTTCCCAAAAAGAGCTTGCAAAACTCAATCAGGCTCTGGAAGGGAAGATCAAGGAACGAACACAGCATCTACGACATGAAATCGAGATGCGGAAGGAAGCGGAGCGAGACCTTATTTTTGCCAAGGATGATGCAGACAATGCCAATAAGGCAAAATCACAATTCCTGGCCAATATGAGCCATGAAATACGTACTCCTTTAAATGCGATAGTAGGATTTGCACAAATTTTGGCCAACCAGAGTAAATCCCTTGATTTAACTTATTCCTTTCGCCGATACCTAAGTAATATTTATCAAAGCGCTGAATCTCTTTCTGAAATAATCCAGGATATACTGGATCTGTCCAAAATAGAGGCAGGTAAAATGGCTATCTCTCTAGAGGATATGGACCTTAGGCAATTGTTCCTGTCTGTTTACCGTATTCAAAATAGTCTTGCGAAAGCCAAGGAAGTGAGAGTGATTTACGACATGGCTCCCGGTACTCCACGTTATATACGTTCGGATCGGAGCAAAATCAAACAAATTTTGATGAACATTATTGGTAACGCCATAAAATTCACCCCGCCTAAAAATTGTGTTAGTCTTAATTTAAATGTTGAAGGGAGTTTTTTAGTATTTAAAGTTTCAGATCAGGGAATTGGTATTCCTTCCTCTGATTTGGAGAGGATTTTTGAACCTTTTACCCAGGCTGATGCTGGAACTGATAGAAAATATGGAGGGACCGGTCTTGGACTAGCTATAACCAAGAGCTTGGTTGAAAACCTAAAAGGTAGTGTTAGTGTGGAAAGTGAGGAGGGGAAAGGTACTTGCTTTACTATTCGGATCCCCTATGACTTGGCTACCACCTCCCAATCAGAGCATCCAGAAGTATTGTTCGCCAACTACAGGGTACCTTTGACCAGTAAGATTCTGGTGGTTGAGGATCATCCTTTGAATCAAGAAATGATTCGTGCGCTTTTTGCCGAACTGGGATCGGAGATCCTCGTGGCAAGTAATGGGAAGGAGGGTATTTCTATTGCTAAACGCTTTAATCCGGATATTATATTTATGGATATCCATATGCCTAAGATTGACGGATTTGAAACACTGGTCAAGATACGTAAATTTAACCATAAAGTACCAATAATAGGGTTATCTGCCGATGCCTTCAAGGAGCATCAGGAAGCCGCACTCAAGGCAGGGTTTTCGGCATATCTTACCAAGCCTATTCAATTGGGGCAATTGGTTGAACTACTTAAACGTTACCTGCCCGAAACAACGGAACCTTCAAATAGGGTAGAGGTTCTTAATGCAAAACTATTGGAACAGAAAATTAACGCCCTGGAGACCTTAAGAAGTCTGCCAATTTTTGAAACCGAAAAGTTGGTTACGGTGGCTGGAACTTTGAGCGATATTTTGCCGCCAAATGTGTTTAGTAAATTGGAGGATGCCATATACACTGGTGATGATCTGGCATTACAGGAATTTTTAACCAGTACTTTGGATGCCAAATAGCGGTTCTATTCTTATAGTGGACGACAACCGTCAAGTGCTGGAACAGGTGAATCACGTTCTGGCAGATGCCGGGTACAATATCTCTTTTATTCCAAAGGGACAGTTTCTCTTCCAGCGGCTGTCCAATCAACAATTTGATTTGGTACTATTGGATGTAAACCTTCCGGGGCTTAGCGGCTACGAATTATTGAGACAAATTAGGGCAAACCCAAAATACCAATCACTTCCAGTGATTATTATTAGTGCGGAGGAAGAAGATGAAACGCTTTCCAAATGTTTTGATTTAGGGGCTAACGACTACATCAGAAAACCAATATATCATGAGATACTAAAGGCTCGTGTAAGATCGGTGATATCTGCCTCCAGGTTCCATCAAAGTGAAATAAATCAGCGACGACATGAGGCTCTTAGAGCGCGTATGAAAATGTTGTCTTCCCAAATGAATCCTCATTTTATTTTCAATTCACTCTCCTCCATTCAGGAATTCGTTTTGGCAAACGAAACAGAAAAGGTGCTTGACTTTCTCTCCGAATTTGCTGGTCTGATGCGGCAAAATCTGGAAAATTCCATGGTCCCGCATATTACGCTGTCAAATGAAATTCAGTTTTTGAATACCTATTTAAAACTTGAGAAAGCTCGGTTTAACCATATCTTTAACTATGAGGTCCGAGTAAAGGTTTCTACCCCGGAAAATATAATGATTCCTCCCATGCTTATCCAGCCTTATCTGGAGAATGCCATCATTCATGGGTTGCGCAAATCTACCAAACCTGGTCTCCTCATTCTGGAAATTGTGGAAACAAAGAACTTGATCTGCTGTACTATTCAGGACAATGGAATAGGAAGGGAAAAGGCTTCTACAATCAAAGGAAAACACCATAGATCCGTTGCCATGTCCAATATTGAAGCGCGTTTGGAGCTATTGAAGATGGAATTTGGAGGGGATGAATTTAGTGTTATAGTGGAAGATTTGTTGGAGGGAGGGAAGCCTGCGGGTACTTTGGTGAAACTTTCTTTGCCCAATGATCTACATTAACCTTTTGAGTAATTCCTCTTTTTTTCTCACGGATACGTCTACATGGGACCCATCTTTTAGGATTAGATAGCCACCTTTGCCTTTGACATATTTTTTAATGTGATCCAGATTGACCATATGCGATTTATGTACCCTAAAAAAATTACAGGATTCCAACAATGGTTCAAAATCTCCCAGCGGTTTGGAGACCATTATCATCTTGCCGTTATCAAGATAAAAGTTGGAATAGACGTGATTGGCCTCCACACGAAGCAATTGGTTGGCTTCTACGAAATCGATTCCTTCAGAAGATCTAAGGGCAATTTTGGTAAATTTCCTGTCCTGTATTTGCATATTTTCCCTGAGCACTTGGTATTCTCCCCCTCTGGAAGGCGCCTGCTTAGCAAGAATTTTGGCCGCGCGTGCAACAGCTTGCTTCAATTCTTGAATATTTATGGGTTTTAAGAGGTAGTCCAAGGCCGCATATTTAATGGCATTAATGGCATAAAGGTCATGGGCCGTAGTAAAAATGACCTCAAAGGGTGGTTCCTCAAAATGCTCAAAAAGGGAAAAACCGTTTCCATCGGGCATTTCAATATCTAAAAATACCAGATCTGGCCGCTCCTTCTCGATCAGGGAAATTGCTTCGTTTATGGAAAATGCATGACCGGTCAGATTTACATTAGGGCAAAATGTTACCAGCATTTTTTCAAGTATATCGTGATGCCGCTGTTCGTCATCCACTAGAATTGCACTAATTCGGGGGTCCATTACAGGTAATATTAGAATTAATCACCTAAATATAGAAAAATTTGTATAAATATTTTTATTTTGCGTTCATAACCAGGGATTTATACATGACTTTAGGAATTGGAAATAAGGCACCGGATTTCGAAGCTACTACAACAGAAGGTAAAATTAAATTTCACCAGTGGCTTGGGGATTCTTGGGGTTTACTTTTTTCCCACCCGGAAGACTATACACCTGTGTGCACCACCGAGTTAGGTGTTGTAGCTCAGTTGGAAATGGAATTTTCCAAACGGGATGTGAAAGCCATCGCCTTGAGTGTTGATAGCTTGGAATCCCACATGGGCTGGAAAGTAGATATTGAAAATTCCATGAATGTATCCGTGCGTTTCCCTATCATTGCGGATGTGGACGGGACAATCGCTAAGCTATATGGGATGATTCACGAAGGCGTTTCCAGTAAACATACGGTGCGTTCGGTTTATATAATCGGCCCGCATAAGGACATACAACTTCAACTTACCTATCCAATGGCGATAGGAAGGAATTTCGATGAAATTTTGCGTGCGGTAGATGCCCTTCAATTACACGCCGAACACCATGTACTTACACCGGCAAATTGGACTCCTGAAAAGGACGTACTGTTAGATCCCAATGTGTCCGACAATCAATTGGATGTACAATACTCTGATCCCAAGGGCAAGGGAGTTCCATACCTTCGATTTTCAGGAGATCCCTCCATCAAAAATTAGTTTTCCATTGCACAATTAAGCTTTCCAAGAATCCTCTAATCCATTTTTTCTTATACCCCCTTATTGGATACTATTTGGATTTAAAATTAAAAGTCCAGATTAATTATGATTAGGCGTTTTAAAACTTCAAAAACGAACACCACATCAATTTATACCAAACCTTGTACATGATTAAAAGGAATACATGATGATTCCAATTTGTCTGCCAAATGTTGACACCCACCTACAAAATAAACAGTCCTTCTGACTACCATTTTATAGTTACTAGACCATCGATAGAAATTTGATTACCCTTGACGACCCTAAACGTTTGTAGTACGATAAATCAAGCACCCTCTAAGCAAATTCTAAACATTTTGGCAAATAAGGTAAAGTATGTATTCCAAATTACATGGAGATTTACAGTATCTAAAATTGAATAAATATACAATTAACTAAAAGAAAAGGAGACATCATGAATTCTACAGAAAAAGCAAACCAAGGAAAGGAAGTCGCGCAATTACCAGTATCGGGATTTGAAATTGACCGTCATACGGCGATCGTAATTGTAGATCCACAAAATGATTTTTTAAGCCCTGATGGCGTAGCATGGGGTGCTGTTGGAGAAAGTGTTATGGAAAATAATACCGTAGACAATATTGAAACCTTATTTCGGCTAGGAGTCGAGAATGGAATACACGTTTTTGTCTCTCCCCATTATTACTATGAGCACGACCATGGGTGGCAGTTTGAGGGTGCCTTGGAAAAACTGATGCACAATATTAATATGTTCGATAGGGGAGATCAATTGAATGTAGAGGACTTTGAAGGATCTGGTGCAGACTGGCTTGCTAGGTATAAGCCTTATATAAATGATGGTGAGAGGGTTACTGTGGTGAGTCCACATAAGGTATATGGCCCAGAGAATAACGATTTGGTCCTGCAATTGCGCAAACAAAAGATTGACAAGGTAATACTTGGCGGAATGTCCGGAAATTTATGTGTGGAGTCCCATATGAGGGAACTTTTGGAATGTGGATTTGAGGTCGCTGTGGTTGGCGATGCGACAGGTTCCGCCAAATTGCCCAACCTTGATGGAGACCAGGCAGCCCAAACAAATTTTGTAATGATGGCAAGCGAGGTCTATACCACAAGTCAATTGGAGGTAGTGTTGGAAGCTCGTAGGATTCTTTCAGAAGAATAGTTAAGGGTTGATGAATGGGTCGACCCATTTTTACGATAACGTCTTAGTGGTGTTTAATTAGTTTGGTTTGGAAGGGAGGTATGTTTAAAAATGCCTCCCTTCTTTTAAAATATACAATATGGAATTCAATTTTGAACTTTGGTACCTTTTTCCTGTATCCATTGCGATATCCACTACTGCTATGGCCTCAGGAGTAGGTGGAGCCATTTTCTTTTCCCCGCTCTTTATGTTTGTTTTGGGTCTGGAGGCCCAGGTCGCTATCGGTACGGCCTTGTTGACGGAACTTTTTGGTTTTACCTCTGGGGTGATAGCCTATTTACGGAGTAAATTAATTGATTTTAGTCTCGGATTGGACATATTAAAGTATTCCATACCCGCAGCCATTATGGGAGCTTTAATATCACCTATTGTTCCTGCCTACATCCTTAAGATAGTATTTGGCATAGGGATTCTCTATATCGGGATTCAGATATTACGGGCCCATTATAAAGCTACCTCCTTACCAAGCCAGACTGTTGAAACCGATAGTTACGTTGAATCCACTTGTCTTGTGGATCGCTGGCATCGGGAATTCAGATATACCTATTGCAATAGGCCGATAGCCCGATTCTTTGGGTTGCTAGGAGGGGCATTTGTTGGTCTAATCTCGGTGGGGTTGGGTGAATTAATAGACTATCATTTGGTTTCGCGATGCAGAATTCCAACACCGGTAGCGGTTGCAACCGCAGTGTTTACTGTGGTACTGACAGTATTGATTGCTTCCACAGGACATTTCTATCAATTCTTTTTTCACGCTCAAGAAGGGGTTTTGCCACAAATCACCAATGTGGTTTTGTTTACGATCCCCGGTGTTCTAATCGGAGGGCAATTAGGTCCACGATTACAAAAGGTTCTTCCTGAAGCCCATCTAAGAATTGGGTTGTCTGTATTGTTCATGCTAATAGGATTACTAATGCTGGGGGTCCATCTTGTATATCCCAATGGATAGCAATTTTACTATAATCCGGCAATTACCAATAAAAATAGCAGCTACTAAACTATGATTTTTGTAATGGATATAGTGACTGTGCAGGTTCTAATGACTTTATAAATATTTCAACTTAGGGAAGTATTTCCTTCTCTAGAAAACTATAAAATTATGTTTCCAGAAAGCAATATTAACCGTTTGCCATTAGTGTTTAAGGCCGATGCCGGCAAAAACTATTTCCAATTTCACATAAACGGCCAGCTCGCCTCACTTGAATACTACATGAAACAGAAGGGTAGAATAGTTTTGGAAAGACTTGAAATATCCAAATATCTCAATAAGGTTGAGGTTGGAAATGCCCTGATCGAACGGGTGTTGGAATATGTTCATCAGGCAGATTTCAAGATCGTAGCAATAGACCCTGAGGTAAAGAAATACCTCCAAAAAAACTCCCAGTACCAAAAGTTGGTGGCTTTGGATAGTCCATTAGATCATTATGCCAAGCCAGTGGCTTAAATAAAATTATAATAAAATTTAATAATTGAAAATATGGAAGCAATAGTAAAATCAACGGGATTGGATCCTCAAATGTGGTCCATTAGACACAAGGATTATCTTTCTATTATGGCTCGTCGTAAACTTCCGAGCGACTTGGTAGAGGATATTGT
>NZ_JALKBD010000036.1 GCF_023015905.1 Arenibacter sp. F20364
TGAAAAATCAATACCTATCTGCTGGTGCTCATCCACCCAAAAAACATCAATTCCACTTTGATAAGCTAAATCCTTGGTTTGTTGTATCAATATGTCAAAAAAGGCCACATTCTCTTTTTTTTGGTGCTTATTAAAAATAGATTCCCTCGTTATTTCATTATCAGCCGAAAGGGAAAATACAAGAAGGGCTGTATTTTGTTGGCCCAAGTTCACGAAGGTTCCGCAGTCCTTTTTCATCACTTTTAGTAAGAATCTAATTATAGAGACGAAAAAAATTCTTATTACTAACTTATGCTTAAAAAAATATTGGGGGTACTAAGATTCCAATTACATAGTGTAGGTTTCCTTTTAACAGTACTGTTCCTTATTAAAATTTTGTTAGTAGTGCAGTGCACAAAACCGATGCCCCTTACAATCAAAAGTGCTTTAAAAGTATTATATGTCGTTTTTTATAGTGGATTGCCTTTGGATTCCAGTGAATCACTTAAATAGCCAGGGGCATTTTTGATCAATAAAATTAATTAAATAATTGTTTCATCGGATTCTCGAACAGGGCCTTATCTACGGCTTCTCCAAATTCAATGTTGGTCCAGTTGGTGGTAGTGTACGTGTAGCCTTACCTTTATATAAAGTGGGGGAACAAAATGCAATGAAGAATGGGATGTTTTTACTTACTATATTTCTATTATTGTTCCAATTTAGTATTACTTTTTAGTAGGCCTAGTTGATTATATATTGTTTTAAGGAAAACTGAATCAACAAATGTTTTTGTCTTGCTAGACTGATTTACAAATTCAGAAGTTGAATCGTAAGACGGTTAGGAATAATTGGTTTGTCCGATGCAAGGGCCACTAACGATAAATTGAACAGGTAGCGACAGATTGGTTGGTAATTTACTGTCAACCCGCTATGTTGTTAGACAAACAATAAATCTTGTTATTAAGAATTTTCCCTGGCGTTACCTATACAAGGTACCAGCGGTATGTGGCTTCATTATTTAGCTATTTTTTTATAAGCTTTCAGTTAAAGGACTGCCGAAATTGCAAAGGCGAAATGTTTGTTTTTGTCTTAAATAGCTTATTGAATGATTGAGGATGTTCAAAGCCCAGTTCGTAGGCAATTTCACTTACCGAGAGTTCAGTGGTCGATAATTTTTCTTTGGCTTTTTCTATCAATTTTTCGTGGATGTGTTGCTGCGTACTTTGACCTGTCAATGTTTTAAGTAATCCGCTCAAATAATTTGGGGATACATTTAATGCTTCAGCGACATATTGAACAGTAGGTAGACCTTTTGTGATTAAATGATCGCTATTGAAATAGGCTACAAGTATTGCTTCCAAACGGTCGAGAATTTTATGACTTGCTATTTTCCGCGTGATAAACTGTCGTTGGTAAAACCGTTCGGCATAATTAAGCAAGGTTTCAATTTGAGAAATAATGATGTTTTGACTGAACTTATCGATGTTGGAATGATATTCCTGCCCGATATTTTCAATAATATTGTTTAGGATTGTTTCCTCCTTTTCGGAAAGGAACAACGCCTCGTTTACTGAATAATAAAAAAAATCGTAGCGTTTAATTGTTTTTGCTAAAGGTGTATTCCATAAAAAGTTGGGATGGATAAGCAAAATCCAACCTGACGGTTGTGAATGTATACCAGTTGCCGAACCTGCCTGTAATACTTGCCTTGGCGCCAAAAAATACATTACGCCTTCATCGAAGTCATATTCCTGCTGACCGTAGCGCATTTTGCGAGGAAGACCTCGTTTTACTGCTATAGAATAGTAATCAGCAACAGTTGACTGTGCGGGATTATGTTTCGTGGCGGCCGCAACCTGAGCGTAATCCACTACACTAATCAGTGGATGCTCAGGAGGTGGCAACTGGTTCAGCTGATGAAACTCGCTGATTGATGTAATCCTTAAAGGTTTCATTTTACTAAGTTAATCAATCACAAGGCTTGTCCGCCGGAAACTTCAATACGTTGTCCATTTATCCAATACGACTCTTGGGCACACAAAAATGCAACTACTCCGCCAATGTCATCAGGTAAACCTACACGCCCCAGCGCAGTAAGGCTCGCAATATGCGCATTTATTTCCTTGTTGTCACGGGTGCGACCACCTCCAAAATCTGTTTCGATAGCGCCTGGAGCCACTACGTTCGCCCGAATTTTTCTTGCTCCCAATTCTTTTGCCAGATAGCGCGTCAAAATTTCGACTGCGCCTTTCACTGAGCCATAAACAGAAGAACCTGGGTAAATAATCCGAGTAAGTCCGGATGAAATGTTTACAATAGCACCACTCTCATTTATATATGGGAGTGCTTTTTGTGTTAAGAAAAATACTCCCTTGTAGTGGATGTTTACGATTTCATCCCACTGTTCTTCTGTTACATCCTCAAACGGAGCATACAAACCAATTCCGGCATTGTTGATAAGAAAATCAAAATTAGGACTTCCTGTTTGCTGTTGTAAATATTCCGTCATCTCCCCAATAAAATTGTCAAACGATTTCACCTTACTTGTATCAAGTTGAAAAGCAGCTGCTTTCTGTCCCAATGATTGGATTTCAGACACAACTTCGTTAGCTGCTTTTAGATTTCTATTGTAAGTCAATATCACGTCATTGCCTTTTTTGGCAAGGGTGATTGACATATTTTTCCCAAGTCCGCGACTTCCTCCTGTGACCAGAGCGATTCCTACCCGTCCATCAGGCGGATTTTTTTTTGTAATCATGGTAATCTAATTATTTATGTTTGAGCAATTTCACTTCAATTTTGATGATAAACGGCGGTAAATTCCTTTGCAAAATCGGTCATCTTCACGTTTCCCAAAATGGGTTGGTTCCGGTAATAATCTTCCAGTAATAATCCGCTATGAAGTCCGGCATACATTTCAACCAATCCTGATGCAATGCGTGGGTTCATTCCTGCTGCGACCAATCCGTTTTCTATTTGTTCGTTTGAAATTGTCAACCATTTTAATTTGGGCTTTCCAATTGCTTCCCCTAAAATTTGGGCCGTTTGGTTGCAGGTAAGTTCTTCACTGCAAACATAACGTACTTTTCTGCCCAAAGGCACCGCCAAAAGTTCTTCAGAAACGGCATGTGCTATATCTTGAGGAGAAACCCAGGGAACCAAGTCTTCATCTCCATAGTTGGCTGCGATATAGCCCATCTCCTTTATCATGCCTACATAAGCATATAAATTGTAATAGAAAGAGGTTGGCCTAATGTGTGTTATGGTTAATTTCGGAGGTAATTTATTGAGAATAGCTTCAACATCATGGGCACCGCGTAAAATGCCATTCCCTTTTTCCATATGGGCACCAATACTACTGAGGTTAACCACATGTTTTACGCCTGCTTGTTCTAAAGCTCGGGCATAGTTTTGACCAAGTCTACGATAGTATGCCAGTAGATCAAGGTCATGATCAAAGTAATCGTTTGGAGGGACCATAGAATAAACCGCATCGGCACCTGTAAATATAGCTGGGAGAAATTCAGGGTTTTCCAAGGAACCGATTGCCGGCTTCACGCCTATTGCTTCAATGTCATTTTTTCTTTCGATATTACTGCTGACAACAGTTACCGAATGTCCTTTTTGGACCAGCTCTTGGGCGAGTGGCTTGCTGATGTTCCCTAAAGAACCTGTAATTACGATTTTCATCTTTTCTATTTTTTGTTTCTACAAATTTCAGCCGAAACAAAGAAAAGGATGTAGCCAAATCTATGGTTGTTGTATCCAAAAAAGGGATAATTGCAATTTTTGTTTGGTCATCATGCCAATACCGTTAACAATTGAATATAGTTATTGATTATAATTCTTTTACAGATTTAATTTAGTAAAACATTTTTGTAACCCTAGTTATTGATTTAGTGTTTTAGTGCTCTGCTGACCCCTACCCTATTTCCTGGGGTCTGGCTATAGTTCGTTTGCTTAAATTTATGGAACTAAAGAAAAACAATTTCTTTAGAAGTTGGCTGCGGAGAACCGTAATTTTGAGGGTTCTAGTATATATAGCACGACATAACCATCTGGAGAATCGGGAAATTTGGCTATCTCTGGGACAAGACAAAACAGGGTTTGGTTTAGTCTCTAAGATCTTCATGTTTAGCTACTTCAGGTATTTTGAACTGGGTAATGAAGATTGCATGAAGTCTATGTTATGGACTATTGTGTTTTTTTGTTTAGTCCCATATTTCTGGGCGATTAATTCCCATTTCCCGTAAATATGACAAGAATTGTCCCGCGTGTACAGATTCGTGATATCCAATCCGTAATAAATATTTTCCGAGTATTTTCTTTTCTCCATTTCCTGGATGAATGATTTCTGTTTTACTTAGTTGCTGATCCGAGAATTGTAGAACACTTTGCAGAAATCTTTTTCGATATGGTGCTGCAAATTCAAATTCATCCTTCACGCTTACAAATGGTCTGTCTTTCCAGGGGGTTTTATAACATGTCATATCACCTTGATTGATAATCATATTCCAACCATAATCGGCTTCCAATACATGTCTAATCATTTCTATCGCAGTCATTGCGTTTTCGTCCGGTTTCCAATAGTATTGACTTTTGGGAAGTGCATTCCAAAGTTTTAAGCTTCTTCTTCTAATTTCGGTAAAATTTAAAACTATGAGTTCGGTTTGGGTCATTATTTTAAATACTTTTTATCCAAGAAAGAGCCCAAGTCCATTTACCTTCATCTATTTCTACAAGAGCTGCTTCTATGTTTTCTCCAGTTTTAATTATCTTAGTAATTTTTGTGATTTCTCCTAAATAGTTGTTCATTTGGTTATTCCAACCGGGGTCGACATTTTCCATTTTTGGTTTATTTGGGAGTCTTATTATATCTCCGACACTATATCTTGAACTTTTGATTTTATTTGAATAGGATTTAGTTTTAAAATCTCCCTTTATTCTAATACCTAATTCCTCATAATACTTTTCTATTTCATTAATGTTTCTACCTAACAATTTATTTATTGGATCCGGGATTTCGTTAGCACCTACATATAAAAAAATGGGAATTATATTCTTTTTCAATGCAATGGCACCACCGAGTTCTATTAGTACCCAATGACTATTTAAAGAAGCTGGACTTATAAGAATTAACAAGTCATCACAGTCAGCTATATTTGATTGGATGCTTTCATCAATTGATTCACCTGTCTTAATATCTTTTTGGTCAAGAAAAGTTTTGACTCCAATATTGTTCAATTCTGACGAAATTCTTTTCGCTGCCCACTTGTCTTTTGATGAATGACTTATAAATATTTTCACAGATTAGTTTTAAATAGCTACAACATTATAGGGTTAAATCATGTAAGCCAAGGACGCAGTTTGATTTAATCCGCCGTTGAACAATGGGAGTCGGTTTTGTGCTATCCTTGTTATTTGATTTTAATCCTTTTTATTTCTTCCAATTTAGGGATTTTTGGTAAATATATGCAAAGTGGTATTGTTTGACAGGGTTGCTTGCAAAATGCTATGAAGAATAGGATGTTTTTACTTACTATATTTCTATTATTGTTCCCATTTAGTATTACTTTTTAGTAGGCCTAGGAATTAATTAAACAGGCTTATAACCATTACACCTCTTCCCTCTTATTTGTGTGTTCCGTTTTGCTGTTTCCTTTTAGGTCACCAACTTCAAGATCTAGTGGATTTGCAACGTTTAGCCTGAGATACACAACAAACTCTGTTGGTTTAGTTAGAAAAGGACTAATTTTAACTACTAATCTGGATTAATTACCAAAAAAAAGTACTGGTTTTGTAATAGGAATTTTGCTAATTGGTCAAATCGTTTAAATTTACCTGACTTTTTTATGAACCCAATTAAGTTGTCTTACATCATTTGCGTTATTTTATCGCTTACATATCCTTCCTGTCTATTGTCCCAGAATACCTACAGGGATAATTTTAGTTCTGCATCATACTCCACAAATGATGGAAATTCTAACTTCTTATCCGCTTGGAACGAAAATGGGGATGACAACTCCCCTTCTACCGGATATATCAGAATTAACGGGAATAGATTACGTTTTCAATATATTTGGAATGAGAGTATAAATAGGTCTGTAGATTTGACAGGGGCATCTAGCGCTACATTATCTTTTGATTGGGAGACTGTTGGTCTTGATAATAGGGAAACTCTGGCAGTTCAAATTTCCACCAACGGTACCACCTATACGACCCTAAATACATTTGGAGGAACAAATTCAGGCAATTACTCTATTGACATTTCAAGTTATATATCTGCAACAACAACAGTTCGATTTTTATCCAATGATCGTGATTGGGAGTCCAATGAATATGCTTACATAGACAATTTCCAGATTTCAGCATTAGTACCCCCACCTGTAATTACTGACGACCCTCCGGTAATAACAGCTACTGGTGACCAAGAATATTGTCCGGGTGGTTCAGTACCTGTGGTGGAGACCGTATCCATCTCTGATCCCGATGATATTACAGCAGAATTGGTCATTATTCAAATTTCATCTGGATATGTAACCGGTGAGGATTTATTAACTCTTACAGGTGCACACCCAACAATAACACCAAGCTGGAGCGCCGTGGAAGGTAAATTGCTGCTGACTGGGCCCGCAACCTTGACGGCCTTTGAATCTGCAATAAGTGATGTAGCGTATTCAAGTAGTGCTTCCAACCCTAGCGGTACAAGGCAATTTTCCATTACGGTGGGAAACGCCAACTTTCTACCAACTACAGGACATTATTATGAATATGTAGATGACCTCGGGATTACTTGGACGGCTGCAAATGCAGCAGCCAATTCAAGAACGTTTTATGGATTGCAAGGTTATCTTGCCACATTGACCTCGCAAGAGGAGGCCGAATTTTCTGGATCGCAAGCATTAGGGGTCGGATGGATAGGAGGAAGCGATGCAGCTTCGGAAGGAGTGTGGTTGTGGGTAACAGGTCCCGAGGCTGGTCTTAACTTTTGGAATGGAACTGCTGGCGGTAATTCCCCAAATTTTGCATTTTGGAATTCCGGAGAGCCAAATCAATCAGGAGACGAAGACTATGCACATATTACGCACCCCAATGTTAACCCGAACGGTTCTTGGAACGATCTTACCAATACAGGGGCCTCATCAGGAAATTATCAACCACAAGGATATGTCGTAGAGTACGGTGGTATGCCAGGTGACCCAACACTGAGTATTACGGCAACAACGAATCTAGAAATGGACAGTACACCACCAACTGCAAGTGATCCGTCGCCAATCGAAGTGTACTGTTCCAATGATGTACCATCACCTGATCCCAATGTAGTCGTAGATGAAGCTGATAATTGTACCACTGACCCATCGGTAGTTTTTGTTGATGATATAAGCAACGGGGCGAGCAACCCGGAAATAATAACACGAACATTTAGAATTACAGACGAGGCAGGAAATAGCTTGGAAGTTAGCCAGGTTATTACTATTGTTCCTTACACAATAACTTCGGAACCCGATGATCGGACGATATTTGCAGGCAATTCCACGAGTTTTATCGTTTCTGCAATTAATGTAAATACTTATCAGTGGCAGGTTAGCAATGATGGGGGGCTTAACTTTTCCGACCTCTCCAATGGAGTCGATTACAGTGGAACGGATACAGAAACATTAACAATCAATAGTCCCGAAATCAACATGAATGGACTACAATTTAGAGCGCTTATGTCGAATTCGGATTCCAGTTGCCCAGCTATTGTATCCCGTAGTGCTAGGTTGAACATCCAAGTCCGTCAGGTAATTACTAATAGAAGGATTACCTATAGGGTAAAGAAAAATTGAAAGGTAGTATATTCCCCCATATTGGCAATGTAGCCAGTATTCGGGCCACCACAAAATACTGTCTCGTGAAGCTGCCTCCTCCTCCTTTAATTTTGGCTCAATAAAGGTTACTTTCGACACGTCAATATGGATTCACTTACATACAGGTACTATACATACAATAACCATGATATGTCTTGCCCGCCTTAACCTTGTCGCTCTATACCCGTCACCTTCGGAACAACTAGCAAAAGGCGGATTGAAAAAGATTTCTGAATATCTTTCCCGACAGCTCAATTGTTAATCTCAAATAAAAGTGAGAATTCCTTCTTTACCAAGTTGTATTTAATTAAAATCATTGCCTTAGCTTAATTGTTTCAAAAACATAATCCAAATCTAATTAACTAAAATATTCTTCTTTTAAAAGGAGATTTTTTGTACCCCTCACTTCCAACAAATATCCATACGAACTTTTTTATTTGAACCTGAGCTAATTGAATTTTAAGTAGTTTGTAAATTGGTTGAGCTACTAAGTGAGAAACATGATTGACAGGTACCAATAGAATTCAACTGGATGCTTAAGCTATGCATATTGGTAATTACACAACTTTTTATACGCTGTTCACATCATTTTTTAGGGCAGGGAAAGCTCTTATGGTATATTGTCCGTGAATCAAACCCTTTTGATAAAATTATGAAACTACGAAGTATAATAGTAGATGATTCGGCCATGCAGCGGATGGCAATATCCCAAATGGTCAACAATCATCCAAGCCTAGTACTTGTATCTGAATATAGCAATGCTATTGAAGCAAATAACGGTATCAAAAATAATGAAATCGACCTGATTTTTCTCGATGTGGAAATGCCCATAATCACCGGCTTTGATTTTTTGGAATCAATGGATAACACTCCACAGGTCATTTTGATTACAGGCAAACCAGATTACGCACTCAAGGCATTTGAGTATGATGTAACGGACTATCTGTACAAACCTATATCCCAATCGCGTTTTGATGCAGCCATAAAAAGAGCTGTTGGGAAATATGAGCAAATTTACAGGATCAATGAGGAGGAGGAATTCATTTTTGTAAAAAGTAACTTAAGACAGCGCAAAATAGTCCTGAACGACATAAAATGGATCGAAGCACTTGGCGATTACATTAAATTAGTGACCAATGAAGGTAATGTCGTCGTACTTTCTACTATGAAGGCATTTGAACAAAAATTACCAAAGGATAAATTTTTAAGGGTACATAAATCCTATATTGTAAATCTGGAAAAAATCGAAAAGTTCAATAGCAGAACCATAGAGGTAGAGGGAAGTCAGGTACCGTTGAGCAGAAATAAAAAAACAGAGCTGGAAGAGGCACTTGAAAATAATTAATAAGTTTAGTCCTATTGAAATACCGTTCAACAAACAGTTACCGCTCTCCTACTCTCCACTATTTCAAATTGACAATGGCATTCACTTGGAAAATTTCTGCATTAACTTAACGATTTTCTCATAAGTTAGAGGCTTTTCCATATAAGCAATTACGCAAGAATAATTTTCCGCCCTTTTCTGTTCAATTAGGACGTGTAGAGGATGTGAGAATTACAACCTTGATGTCTTTGCAAAATACCTTGGATTTAATTTCATCCAAGAATTCCCTTCCGTCCATAACCGGCATATTGATATCAAGAAAGATAAGGTCGGGATATTTCTTTTCAATATATTTGCATGCCTCCATCCCGTTCAGCACCCCCCGTCCACTAATTCAAAACCTGCACTTTTCAGTATCATCCTGGATATGAAGTTTGATGTTTCATCGTCTTCTACCAGTAATACCTTAAACATTTTTTCCATTATTTAAATGTATGGTGAACAATGCTCCTTCATTAGGGCTGCTAATGACTTCGACCTTTCCACCATGTGTCTCAACAATGGACTTAACAATGTATAGGCCAACGCCTACTCCCTCTACTTGAGGGTGCAAGCGCTTAAATAGACCGTACACTTTTTCTCCCTGTTTTTCAGCGTCAAAACCAAGTCCGTTGTCCTTTACTTTCAGACAAACACTTCCGTTGATCTTTCTCGTTTTCACTTCAATTTTTAGTAACCTATCCGGGCTTTTGAATTTCATCGAATTGGTAAGTAGGTTATGTAGGATACGATTTAAATGCAACAGTGGGTATTCAATTTCAGGACATTCCGAAAAGTCTACTTCCATGGTGGTATTTGTAGCGTTAAGTTGATCAAGAATGCTCTGTTCTACTTCATTAAATACCCTTTTGAATTCCAGTAGTTCCTTCTTGTCCTTTAAAGTTGTCTTAAAGTTGATTACATCGTTTAGGGAGAAAACCTTTTTATAAACCTGTTCAATGTTATTTTTTAATTTATAAAACAATTCAATATCCTTGTCGCCTTGAATACTATGCGTATCTATCATTTCAATTAACACGTTGAGATTGGTGACAGGTGCTTTCAAATTGTGCGCGGCCACATAGGACAACTCTTCCAATTCCCTATTCTTAATTTCAATTTGTTTGGCGTACAGTTCCACTTTGGTTATCTCTTCTTCCAAGGCTGAATTTAACTTCTGCATTTTTTCTTCCGCCTGCTTACGATCAGTGATGTTTTGAATGTGGACATGTACTATGGGTCTATCCTCAACTATATACATACAGGGCGTGATATCTGCAATAAAAACCGACCCGTCCTTACGCCTAAACTTTTTTTCAACGGTCAACTTTTTCTTTTCTTCCTTTTTTCTCTAACCGGATCTGAAGGCTCCTGATCATCTTTGTAATGTAGATCTATTAGTTCCTTCTTGAGTAGTTCATTTCTGGAGTAACCAAATTCTTTGACAGCACTGTCGTTCGCTTCAATAATACGCATGTCCATATTATGGACTATTTTTGGAAAAATGGAATATTTGAAAACCTGTTTGTAAATATTATTACTGTTTTTAACTTGCATATATTCTTCAAATGGATTTGTATTATCTGAATCATCTTTTTCATTCATTTCCTTATTTAAGTCCATTTTTATGATTTTTATAAATCTCTGTGGTCAGAAATCTATTCGTTTTTACACTATATTTAGGCAAAATATTAATTTCTATTGTGACTAACAGTTTTTCTTGTTCATTGTCCCAATCAAAGCATTCCTTGTTTTTGATCCCTAAGAGTATCCAAAATAGTTAATTTTAAATAAATGGAATATTGTAATGTGTACCCAATAATCCAAATACTCAAACCTTTCAGCGAATTTCTATGGGGATGAATCTATATAGTCATTATTTTGAGGTCAATAGTATAGGTAGCCATGAATTCCGGATATTATTTTGGATAAATTTTTGAAATCGGGGATTACATAGGGAACGATCGGTCTTCCATCTGGAGGTAAATTGTTGATGAAATGTATAAAGCTATTGTAAGTTATTATGAGAGAAGAAACCCTATGGATTATTGATGATGATATGGTATCACAATTTGCTATGAAGTATAAGATCGGGCAATCCTACCCCAACAATAGGGTAAATACCTTTTATTCCGTTCAAGAGGCATTAGACGCATTAAAGGCATGTATGAATGGTAAAATGGAATTTCCAGAAAAGGTTTTATTGGACTTAGGCTTACCAGTGTTGACAGGGTGGCACTTTCTGGTAGAACTGGAAAAATTTCAAGGAAGTATTAGCCCGTTCGAGATTTATATCGTTTCCGCATTTTCTAATTCAACGGACCGTCAGCGAGCTAAGAATCATTCTTTGGTCAAGGGCTATTTTGAAAAGCCATTGGATAACTTTGCTGTAGAGCAAATATTTATGACCCGGCAGAATGAATGATGTTTAGGCTCTTCTTTTGCCAACTGGGACAATAGTGATACTCAGTCTTTCCAGTTCTGCAGGCGATCAAGGTATAGGTAGCCCTCCACGAACTTTCTGTGTTCAGGACCGGCCATTTTTTCCAATAAGTTCAAAGCGGATATATAACTTGCCATATTACCGTTCGAGGAACTAAATTTTCCATCTTCTACAAAGGTCAGCAAACTGTCGTCCTGTACCTTTAGATTTGGGTAATCCTTTTGCAATTGATTGCCCCCGCCTATCCAGGTAACAATTTTATGTCCATCTGCAATACCCGTTTTTCCTATTAATTGGGCTCCGGCACAATTACTTACCGTGTATAAGGTCTCTTTATTTTTCTCCCTTATAAAATCTACGACTTTCTCATTATGCACCTGGGCGTACATGTCATAAGCACTGGGCACAAACAAGGCTGTAAGTCGTGGGCAGTTTTCAAAAGTATAATCGGGAATAAACCTCATACCTTCCTCTGTAGTTATCGGACTGTTGGTTTCTGCAATGGTAACAACATTAAAAAGCTGCTTGCCATCAATACTCGGTTTGGCAAAAACATCGGAAGTTGCAATCACTTCAGTTTGTAGAACGCCATTGAACATCAGGAGCCCGATAGTTGGCAATTCTTTTTTGAAAGGTTTTAGGTGTTTTGTCAAGGTATCCAACGAAACATTGGTGGGATGTAAATTCGAAGCATTGGATTTGGATTTGTCAGTATGGCAACCTGCCACAGCAGCTAAAAACAGAAGTAGTATTATAAATTGCGTTTTCATATTACTTTAATTAATTTGTTTTTTTTCGTTTGGCTTGATGATCATTCTAAAATATTGATCCTTATAGATGTAGTAACCGATCCAATTGACCAGTGTGCGAAATTTATTTTTAAAATTTACCAGCCCCATGATATGTACCAAAATCCAAATAAGCCAGGCAATAAATCCTTTTATGAAATACTTTTCTTTTGGCAAATCAAAAACAGCCTTATTCCTACCAATTATTGCCAAAGAACCTTTGTTTTTGTATGCGAAAGGAGTCCATTGACCTTGGTCTTTCTCCAAATTAATGGCTAAATTTTTGGCCTGTTGGATTGCTGGTTGGGCTAATTGGGGATGACCTTCTGGATATTCATTATCTCCAATAACCAACGCACAGTCTCCTAAGGCATAGACATTATCATATCCTTTGACCAGATTAAAATTGTTGGTACTTAATCGCTTGCCATTGCCAAAGCTGTCCGGTGAAAAGCCATCGAATGCCTTTGCTGTTACCCCCGCTGCCCATATCAAATTTTTGGATTCGATTTTACTACCATTGGAAAGTAGAACAATATCATCCATAAAATCTTTTACTAAACAGTTAAGTTTTATTTCTACACCTAATTCAAGGAGCTTGGCATGCGTATAGTTTTGGGAATTTTTTGACATGGTGTTCAAAACTGTATTTTGACCATCTATCAGATAAATTTTCCCTAAATCACTTTCGTTCAATTCTGGATAATCCTTTTTTATTATCGAGGATTTCATTTCAGCCAGTATGCCCGATAGCTCCACTCCTGTTGGCCCGGCTCCAGCGATTACAAAAGTCAACAATCTTTTTCGTTCCTCCTGGTCATCTTGTCTTGTGGCCCGGTCCAATCGCGTGAGAATAGTATTTCGCAAGGTCAAGGCATCACTTATGGTTTTCATGGGCAAACTAAATTTTTCAATGTTTTTGTTGCCAAAAAAACTACTTTCCGTACCCGTAGCCATTACCAAAATGTCATAGTACAATTCCCCATTGCTCAATATAATTTTGTTTTCACCTGGAACAACCTTAATTAAACTTCCCAGCCGAAATCTAGTGTTTTTTAAATTCCTTAATATTTTTCTAAATGGATAGCTGATTGCAGAAGGTTCCATAAAACCCGTAGAAACCTGATAGATCAAAGGTGGAAAAAAATTATAATTATTTGCATCTACCAATATGGTGTCGTAGCTGGGCGAATTCCCAATTCTTTTGATCAACTCCAAGCCTGCAAATCCTCCACCCACAATTATTAGTGATTTTTTCATTGTGCAGAATTTAGAAAACAAAGGTCCTGGATCCTTCTTTAAAAATTCTTGAACTGGTTCAAGAATTTTCTTTTCTTTTTAATTTACTCACATATTCCTGAGATAACCCTAAGAAACTTGCCACTAAATATTGGGGGACATTGTTTACGAAATCTGGAAAGGCTTCCTTAAACCTAAAATAAATTTCCTCCTTCGAATAAATAAATAGATACCTTATACGATTGAGTGAGGCCCCATAGGCTGTTTGATATATTTTTCTGAAATAGGTTTCCATTTTTGGAAATCGGAGTAGTAATTCCTCTTCATTTTTATTGGTTAGGTGAAGTATGGTCGAGGCTTTGACCGCTTGAATATGGCATTCTGAATCCATATTGTTGTGAAAGGCCAAATAATCTGTAATCCACCAATTCTCGATGGCAAATTGCAGAGTATGCTCCGTGCCCCCTTCCTCAATAATGTATAAATGAAGACAGCCGCTCAAAACAAAATAGTGGCCTAAGGATTTGCCTCCAGGTTCATAAAGTAGTTCTTTTTTTTTGACTGTTTGAGTTTCAAAATATTTGGCAATTTCTTGAAACTCATTTTGGTCAATTTCGGTGTATTTATTGATGTGCTCGAATAGCTGATGCATATTATCTTTCACAATTATCAAAGTTAATAATATTAGCTCGTTTTCCTTTGTTCCATAATAGTTTTCTCTTTGGTATAGATACCTAATGGTAATTGGGATTAGGATGAATTCAATCCTAATAATGTGGTGATTTTAAATGATTTCAATGTTTCCAAGATTCACAACTTTTAAAAATGTATTTTTTGTTTGCCAAATAATTCATCCTAAGGATATGAATATGATGATCATTCAACATCAGTAATTAAAATACCGCAATCAATAGGAACTTCTATTTGCCTTTACTATTTCAACCATGACCACACTTGGTTCTAATTTAAAATGTAACTATTCCTAATAGACCACTAAGTATTTGAACTATTACAAATAGAATTTGGCTATCCGGCTTTAATTAAAAGGATTCCTTACAAACTTATGTTATATCTTTTTGAAATAAAACGTTGGAAAATGCAATAAATTAAAAATCTTACGTCTTCTTAAACAAAGACCCCTTTAAAAAGGTATTTAACAATTTGGAATCAGAAAACAGTACAAAGCTGAAAGATTTTTTTGGAAGGGAATATGACTCTCTCAAAAGGTATGTGAACTCAAAAATAAGTGACACGGCCAATCGAGATGCAGAGGATATTATCCAAGATGTTGCCCTAAAACTTTTTTCAGGGGCGGATAGATATGCACCAATAAATAATGTCGCTGGATTTGTTTATAAATCTGTAAGGAACAGAATTATTGATGTCATGCGGAGTACTAAAAATATCAATTCCGCGGATATTGATAATGATCTATTGGATTTGGTCGATGTAATTCATCAATCTGCCAATAGTTATTCCTCGGAGGAAACAGTATTGCTTTTAAAAAAATGTATCGATCAGTTAAAACCGGCATATAAGGACATAATCATCGCCGTTGACTTTGAAGGGTATTCCTATAGGGAAATTGCAAAGGAAACAGGTATTTCTATTGGTACACTCATGTCCAGAAGGCATAGGGCACTGGGCATATTATATTCTCAAATTGAACAGAAAATAAATAGATAAATTTAAATTCATTGAACCATGACAAATTTTTTCACGCATAAATTCAGAAAAAAATCCCCCATTAAAATCATAGGCATGATTGTTTTTGGAACCATTGCCATTGTTGGATTGGCCATTTTATTTGGTTTTGTTCTAATGTGGTTGTGGAACTGGTTAATGCCGGACATATTTGGATTGACTACAATTACATACTGGCAGGCCGTAGGACTGTTCATTCTTTTGAAGATACTTCTTGGTGGGTGTGGCGGAAGTAGTGGCGGTAAGAAAAAATCCTCCAAACATAATAATAGAACATGTAAAAATGAATCCAAAACCGATTTTTCAAAATGGAAGCATTATGATAAATTTTGGAAAGAGGAAGGTGATCAACACTTCAAAGACTATTTAAAAAGGCAGGAAAATCCTTTACAGGATAACGACCCAAAATCAGAGTTGGAATAACACAACATTTTATTATGGAATTATTGATATTTCAGACAGATATTAAATCGAAGAACAAAGTGAAATCAATCGGACCTTTATTGAACAATCACTCCAATATTCTTAAATGGACCATTGACCTTGAGGATATTGACAATGTACTTAGAATTGAAGCTAATAAAAATTTGTTGGAAGAGGAAGTGATCGAATTGGTGAAAGTTCAAGGGTTTTCTATTAAAGCATTGCCAGACTAAATCATTGACTAAACATATAGGAGAATTAACCTCAAGGCATGTTTAATCCATGATAGCAGCCTCGTTATTATTCCGAATAAGTTTCTCAAAAGAGATTTTAATTGTCACAGCTTTTCATGTTGTAAAGTAATGAAGCTCTTCCAGCCGATAATTGGAGAGAATCCTTTTAAGTGGGCTGGATAAGAATGGTAATAAATCTCTTTTTTGAGATCCAATATTACCGGCCATTGAACCTCGTCCACCCCTTGGCCCAATACATTTACAATTGACGTTTCCACAAATTCAGTACAAATGGCCCCCATCAACCTGATTTCATCATTGTATCCTGGCCCTGATAAGCCAATATAAAAATGTGCCGGCTTACCTGAAAACGAACACAGGGGTACCTCCCCTACATTTGGTAAGACATTTTCCAGTGGCCCTTCATAGGTTTCGGTAATAGTATTCAAGGTATTTCTGACACTTTTCATAATGTCAAAACTACATCTTTTCTGTTTTGCTGGAGGGTTACCTACTTTATTTTATCATCTGAATTGTTAACTATTAAATCAGCTTGCATTCAGAATATTACATTATTAATCAACAATAGTTGCATTTAGTCATCAATTGTTTATACTAGTAAACAAAACCATTTATGATATGGTCTATTGGTACATTCTGTAGATTTCCCATAATGTGTTGTTGTTCTAATTCCAAACGAAACCGTTGATCAGTCGATATACAAAAGCATATATTACGACCGTAAACAAAGCCATACAGGTCCAGAAGTATATTTTGAATCCATTCTTCAAAAGTTGGTTTCCAAAATTCTTAAATGCTTCTGTGTATACTTTTCTTATGAGTAATGATTTTTCCATTCATTTATTTTTTTCAGGTTCTGGGCGAAATTAATAACATGGATTATGACCGACCTGAATATTGGATAAATGGTCATTAATCTGGTTCAATATTTCTGAATTTCATTTAAAACCATAATTTAGGTGTCTTATCGATTAGGCCAACAATAGTCGGATAGTTTTAAGTATGGCAGTCGAATGTTCATCCTCTATCCAATATTATTTATGACTTCCAAGTGTTACAGGTCTTAAATAGCAGATTTACATCGAAAAAGTATTGAGCCGTAGCATTTTAAGGTTTACATTTCTAACTCTTTTTATAAAAATATATTCGATGTTGCACATGGACGATAAAGGTTCATTTCAATACACTAAGCAGTATAAGGCAATAGCCTTCATGGTCTCGTTTTATTATAGAGCCAATGACTATAGTAATTTGTTCTTTAGGGCCAAACCTATTGAACCCGGCGACAATGGGAATTTCCCCATGGATTTTATCTATGGAAAGATCGACGTGGACTTTAATTTGCAGATAGGTATTAGGGAATTTCAAATTGTGATGACCAAAGATCTTCATGAAAGAATGGGATTGTTATACGATGAAATAAGGAACGAATATGTAGAGCTCAACAACAAACACTTATAATTTAGGATCTTATTAGGTCTCTATTTCACTTTTGAATTGAAGCTCGATCCATCGTAACTACGTCCTATATCCTGTGTATCATTTGCCATGGGATATTTATTCCTTTTCCAAGCTGATTCGTACTTCTAAGTATTTTTTAGCATGACTTTTTCCTCCAAAAAAAGCCCCATATAATGGATGTTAAAATTTTACCCCATTACGCTGTATATGGTGAATAATCCCGATCAAAACATATCAAATTTGTGGCTAATTGTCTAACCGTGATCGGAACCAGTAGTTTTTTAATACTTTATGGTTCCTTTCCCAAAACATTCAAATTATGCCAACGCATGTAATTACTACCGATGATCTTAGGGATTTTAAGATCGAATTGATGGAGGGTTTTAAACAGTTGCTCTCCAAACAAGCCAATGGTACCCTTAAAAGGTACCTCCGCTCCTCCGAAGTGATGGAACTGCTCAATATTAGTTCAGGTACTCTGCAGAACTTAAGGGTCAACGGTACTTTGCCCTATACCAAAATGGGAGGAATCCTCTTTTATGATACGGAGGATATTCAGGCAATCATGAAGAAAAATAAGGTGGATTACGAATTCTAATTATATTACCATGAATTATATAAAGCACTTGAACGGGGTATTCTTTCAGTTTTCAAAGGATAATAGGCTGAACCCGACCCATATCAGTCTTTATGTGGGGCTTTTTCAGTTGTGGAACAACTATCATTTCCGTGAAAGTTTTCACATCGACCGTGAGGAAGTGATGGCCTATGCCAAAATAGGCTCTAAATCGACCTATCATCGTTGTATCAAGGAACTTCATCATTGGAAATACCTGTTGTATATACCCTCGCACAACCCGTTCCAGGGCAGTAGGGTCAAGATGTTCGATTTTGGGACAAGCTATGGACAAGTACTGGACCGACACAGTATCAAAAACGGGACAAGCAGTGGACAAGCAGTGGTACATAAAAATAAACATATAGAAACTTTAAAAAACAATATAAATGGGGACAAACCAGACTGCCCCCAAAATGAGTTTGAAGTAATTTCTTTTTTTCAAAAGGAAAATTGGCCAATAACGGAAGCCAAAAAATTCTATAACCACTACCAAAGTGTGGGATGGACCTTAGGGGGTAACACCAAAATTGTGGATTGGACGGCAGTCGCTCGGAAATGGATCCTTAAGGTAGAGGAATTTAAACTGGAAAAATCCATTCTTCCGGTTAGCCAAAATACGGACAACCTTAAGACTGTTTCTTCTAAAAACTACAACGAACCGTTATGAGGCCATATGTGATCCAGGAAGGCAACAAGCAGTATGAGCTCGGGCAATTTCAGGGTAACCAGATATGTTATGATTTTGATAAAATACTGGTCTACCTAGCGGCCAAAGGGAAATTGATGTTCGGTAAAAAGTTTAGAATCCTCGAGGAGGACCATGAAATTTTATACAAACTCTGCAATTATTTTATCAAGGACGAATCGAACTGCAAAAAATTAGGTCTTGACCTGGGCAAGGGTATCTTGCTTTCTGGACCCGTTGGATGTGGGAAGACCTGCCTGATGAGATTGTTGCGCCATTTGGCCCCTCATGAAAGACCATATGAAGTAATACCTGCACGCAACATCACCTTTGCATTTAACAACATCGGATTTAAAATTGTCGAAGATTTTGGGGATAGCAAATTTTATTGTTTTGATGACCTTGGTGTGGAACCTACAGGGAAATTTTTCGGTAAGGACTGCAATGTCATGGGCGAAGTACTACTTTCCAGATTCGAATTGCTTATCAAGTACAATATACGCACACATGCCACTACCAATCTCAACGCCCAGGAATTGGAAGAACGTTATGGTAGCCGTGTCCGTTCCCGAATGAGACAATTGTTCAATTTGATCGCATTTAAAGAGGATAGTCTGGATAAAAGAATTTAGGTTGGCGTTAACGTAAACCAGTTCCTATTTCCTAAGTGGATTGCGATCTTTGGGCCGGTCCACTTGCCGCAAAATTATTTAATAAGGGATTTTGGAGATTTTGGACGCTATTGTTTCTGTTTCTGAACAAATGATATTATCGTCCTTGGTCAATTTCTTCCTGCACCAAGTAAATACTTGTAAATGCCCAGCAAAATGGTCAGGGCAAATGCCTTGATATTTCTTTGATCCTTGAAATATAAGGCTTCATCTACATGCGTGATAAAGCCTGTTTCTATCAAAACAGTAGGACATTGGTCCATTGTTTCCCTTTGTACCTGAAAATTGGCCCTCTTGATCCCTCTCCCCCGAATGCCAAGTTTGTTGCTGCTTTCATATAAAATGGACACCGCCAGTTCTTCTGAGCTTACGATGTGCGGATTGTCCATTTCGGGCACAAATACTTCCATTCCACTGGCCCCGGTCCTTGCTGAATTGCAATGCAGGGAAATGAACAGGTCACTCTTTAAGGCCCTGGCCAAACTGGCCCTATCTGACAATGATATCAAGGTGTCGGTGTACCTTGTCAAGTATATCTCCAACTTATTGTCCAATATTAGATGGTTAAGTCTTTGAATTTCATGGGCGATATATAATACCACATCCTTTTCAAACACTCCATGCATACCTCTCGCTCCGGAATCTTTTCCACCATGTCCCGGATCGATGACCAAAACCTTTTTTACCGGTTCTCTTTGACCAAAACTTAAGCACATTTGTAAAAGCAAGAACCACGATATGACGTTTTTGCCACCTGTCCATCTCATGATTTTAATGGTTATCAACATATCCACTTCAAAATTCAATTCAAATTCATGTCATTTAACATCAAATGACACCAAAACAAAACATTTAATATTTTATTCACAAAATACTGATAATCAGATATTTATATTCAAATATATACTATTTTTCACGTATCTATAAATGTCTAAAAACTAAATCTGTACGACATGAAAAAATTATACTATAAAGTAGGTCTTGCCTTGCTGATTTATAAACCTGCTTTCGCGCAAATTGGTGGTATTGAGGAATCGGTCAATGATGTATCCGATACCATACGTACCATTTTCCCGATTATTTTGGGAGTAATATTTCTTATAGGATTCCTTTTTAATGCAGGGCACTTCTTTGGGGAAAATGCTGATCTTAAAAAAGGTATTACCCGTGTCCTGGTATTTGTGCTGATAGCTGGTGCGGTGGTCGGAATCTTTACATATCTCATCGGAATTGTGGTCTAATGAAAAAGTATCCAGTCTATAGGATCATTCGTAAAAGGGCTATGATATACGGGCTTCCCTTGATGCTGTTCGCCATGCAGATGACTTCCGTTATTGGATCCCTGATGTTCATCATCTTTTCTTTCAATTTGGTGGCCATTGTTACTGCGATCGTTTTTAATATGCTGCTTTTTGTGGCCCTCTCCTATTGCCACAATAATCCCACCCTGTTCCACTTGAAAAAAGTGTTTCCGGATACCATCAACAATAAAAGAGCAAGTTGCCTGAACTATGAAGACGATTAACCTATCTGCATTTCATCCCATAATGGATATTCATGGGAATATCGTTTTTGCCAATAATGGCAACTTGGTCCTGTGCTATTCCGTGCGGTATCCCGAGATTTATTCCTTGTCGGAAAAGGATTTTGAAGAAATTCATGGATCTTGGTTCCAAGCGCTTAAGTCCCTGCCAGTAGGTACCATTGTACATAAACAGGACGTTTACAGAAAGGCCGTTTTTGAAGCTGAAAATTTGCCCAATGAAAGTTTTCTCCAGCGGGCCACTCACAATTACTTCAAGGGACGGGAATATTTGGAACATACTTCCTATCTCTTTTTTGTTCTTCCCTTAAATACTACGTTCAACAGTCCAAAATACGTCAATCCCTTTCGCAAAGTGGAAAAGGGAATTCATAGACAGATGGACTATTGTGCCCATGAATTTATCAATGCTGTGAATGATGCAGTTTCCTTTATCAATAATAGCAGAAAAATATCCCTGATCCCTTTGGACGAGGATAGCATCCTGGAATCGACCCATGATTATTTCAACGGTTATCACAAGGGTTTTGATACTGATGTTCAATTGAATAAAAAGTGTTTGGATATAGGCGATCAACATTTTGATGTCATGGCCGTAAATAGTGAACTCTGCTTTGGGGATCTGCTACAAAGCAGTAGGCCCAATGACAGGTTCACTTCCGATGATTTTGTATTCCATCAGGGGTTTATAGATGGTTTGGGACTCCAGCTTCATGAAAACCATATCGTTAACCAGATTATCTTCCTGGACGATAAGCACAAATGGCGAAAATTCCTGGAAAAGAGTATAGAAGAACTCGGTAAGAGTTCCAATTTCGGGACTCAAAATAAGGTGGTCCTTAAAAAAATAGAGGATATACTGGCCAAAATCAATGAAGACGAAAGTTCTAGAATTGTCCGGGGCCATTTCAATATTGTCTTTTGGGGCAAGGAAACCCAGGAGTTGGGAAGGATTGCCACTAAGATCAAAACAGAGTTCAAGGAATTGGACATCGTTCCCTATTATCCCAGAGGCGAAGAAAGGAAACATTATTTTCTTAATAGCTATTGTTGCTATACCTCGAACTTTTCCAACGACGATATGTATGTCGCCGATCTAAAGCATGCACTCTGCCTGTACATCAACAATGGGGCCTATGTTTCCGATGGAAAGGGGGTTGTTTTCAATGATAGGCAGCACAATATCCCTATTTTAAAGGATGTCTGGGACGAAGGTAGAAAACGTATCAAAGCCCGCAATTTTGCAATTTTTGCACCAACCGGGGAAGGAAAATCTTTTTTGGCCAACAACATCCTTCGCCAATATTTTGAAAATGGGGTCCGCTTGGTGGTCATCGACCTGGGCGGTTCCTATGATAAATTTGCCAAGCTCTATCCCAATGACCACATTGTACTTAGATATGAGCAAGGGAAAAATCTGGGTATAAACCCATTCTACATTAGTGATAAATCCGACCTTACCCCTGAAAGGCTGGAAGATCTTGCCATTTTTATTTTGGAACTGTTGGCTGCAGGTAATGAAACGACCAAGGCCCAGGAGGTTGCCGTCAAAAAGGTCCTATTGTCTTATTACTTCCATTGTACAACTGGACATTCACTGGCTTCACTGTACAAATACGTAGAGAACAATAAAGCTACATTGATCGAAGACCTGCAGATTCTGGAGAAACATTTTAGTGTCTATGAATTTCTGCACATCCTATCGGAATATGTGGATAACGGTCTGTACAGTTTTCTATTCAATACGAACGAAGACCAAACCTATAGACTGGAGGACAAGAGACTGATCGTTTTTGAACTTGACGAGGTAAAGGACAATAAGGAAATTCTTTCCGTTATGCTAAAATTGATCAAATCGGCCATTCAGAGAACGATTTGGAGGAACAAAGCTGAAAAAGGAATTATCCTTTTTGATGAATTCGCCAAACAGTTGAAATTTAAAAATGTTCTGGAAAGTGTGGAATTCTACTATCAGGCCATCAGGAAGCAAAACGGGGCAATCGGAATTATCCTTCAATCCATCAACCAATTGCCCAACAACTCAACATCCGCAAGTATCCTTGAGAACACACAGGTCATCTATAGCCTTAGGAATGAAAAAGGATATGATGAACTGGTCAACAGGCTCCATCTTTCCTCCCACGATCTAAACCAATTGAAATCGATAAGGCACCAGTTGAAGGGCGAACGGAAGTACACGGAAATGTTTATCAAGATTGGCAAGGATAGCAACGTCTTTCGCTTGGAAGTACCTCCAGAGGTACATGCGGCTTACCTGACCGATGGGGAAGAGAATGAAACCATAATGGCCCTATACAGAAAGCATGGGAACATGGAGACGGCAATAACACATTTTGTAACGAATCGATCAACCACTACCAATGAACTCAACATTTAAACTTATATACTATGAAACTTTTTAGCTTGAAATTATTGTTGGCCTTGAGCCTGTCCTTAATTATTAGGACCAATACTGTGGCTCAGGGCATGCCGGTATATGACAATACCAATTTTATCTCCTTCATGAAATCCTTGTTGGAATCTGGTAAACAGACGGCAGAACTGTTGAAAACGGTAAAATTCCTAAAGGAGCAGAAGGAGAATATTGATAAGGTCAACAGCGTAATCAAACAACTTAATGCCGTAAAGGAATTGGCCAAGAACAACCAGCGCCTTTATGATATGGTCCAGGATGATCTTAGGCAGATTCTCACTTCTCCTTATATCAGGCCGGAAGAGGTTGGACGCATCTCGGACTCCTTCCAGGGAATTATAGAAAACTCCATGATGTCCATGGACTATATTGATCAAGTATTGTCCAGTGACAATTTGAAAATGACCGATGCGGAACGAACCGCCATTCTCAAGGAAAAGGAACTTCAATCCATGGAAATGGTCGCCGAGATAGAGGCCAAGACCAGGCGATATCGGGAGATAATCGCTTTTAGGGAAATGCAGGATAAAATCAATAATAGGGAAATCAACTACTAATGTCCGGGGTATTTTTGGGAATAGGGCTGGAATATGTGGACACTGTCTATCAGACCATTATGAACAGTGGCTTCTCCCGTACCACTATTACAGGGATGAAGGCCCTGGCAGTACTCCTATTTCTGATCAATATCATTAAGAAGTACAATGAGGGCATTGCCAACAATGAAGGATATTCATGGGGATTGACCCCTGGTGAATTGGCCAAAAATTTTGCGGTAGTCGTAGTGGCCATTTTTTCTACCCAGGTGCTATCGGCATTTGACAGTATTCTTGTGGCCATTGAAACCCAATTTAGGGATACTGCCCCTGCACTCCTCCCCTTGCAGTTGCAGGATATGGATATCGAACAGGACGTGGGTGCCATCGACGCTGCCAAAAAGGCCTTGGCCTTACTATACGAAGCCTTGGTCACCCCGCTCTTCGGACTGAAAATATTGTCGTTTATTATCGGTTTGATCCTTTGGCTGTTGGATCTCTTTATCTATCCGCTGTTTTTGGCCCAACGATTCTTTCTTTTGGGAATTATGCAGGCCTTTTTTCCATTGGTCATAAGCTTGGCCGTGTTTGAAAAGTTTCGCTCCATGGCCTATAATTTTTTTAAGCTCTATGCAGGGGTCTATATGTTGGTACCGGCTTTTTTTCTGGTCAATGTCTTTATCAATAATTTCTATACTGAGGTGAACCTTAATTTTTGGTCCAACCTTTTTGGAACGGATTGGGGCAGCCAAACCTTCGCACCGGTAATTCAGTTGGGTTCCATAGGCTTCATTGTACTGCTAAAATTCACTTTGTACCGCAGGGCAATAACCTTTACCCTTAAACTCTTCAGTGTCTCCTAAACATCTAATCAAATGAAATATATGAAAACACCCTATAAAAATATTTACAAGGTACTTGGCCAGAATCGCTTTATGGTCCTTTCCATAGTCATCGCGGCCACGACCATCAGTGTCATTTCTCTCCTCCTGGTATTGAAACTGCATAACGATGCCATGAACAAAGCTTTTATTGTCAATACGGAAGGCCATGTCATCCCTCTAAAGTTGGTTGATCAAAAGGAGAATCTTGAGGTCGAGGCCCTGGCCCATTTGGAACTGTTCCATAACTATTTTTATGCCATTGACCCAAGTAACTACGAGAGCAATCTGGAAAAAGCCCTTTGGTTGGGCAATAGCTCCGTAGACGCCCTTTACCGTCAGAAAAAGGAAGATGGGGTATATAATCGATTGCTCCAATATTCCCTGGTGCAAAAGGTACTTTCCATAAAATCCAAAATTGTGCTTGACAGTGAACCCTATTCCTTTGAAACTAAAACGGTTTTCGAGATCAACAGGGGCTCTTCCACAGATATTTATGAACTGACCACCACTGGTAAGCTCCTTCGGGTTGATAGGAATTTTCCCAAAAATACTCATGGGTTCCTGATTATTGATTTTTTTGAAAATACCTTACGCAAATTGGACAAATATGAAAATTGAAAAGAACAAAATTGTATTTAGTTCCATACTCCTCTGCATCCTACTTTTTATTATCGCATATGCAGTACTTGTATTGGATGGGGAGCAAGGACCGGAATTGGAAGCTGATCATATTCCTGTTCCGGAAATAAGGAACGAACAGAAGATATATGATTCCAAGTTGGATGCCATCAACGATATGAAGGCGGTCAGGCCCACCCATGCGCCCAGTGTCTACGATGAAGACCTTATGGACTCCACTGGTATCTACGATCCTGAATTACTGGACAAGAAAAAAATACACTTGGTAGACAGTATTTATAAACACGGGCGTATGCAATATTCGAAAGGTAGAGGTAAAACTTTGGAAGCGGATTCTATTGTCTATTCACAAGCAGGGCATAGTAAGACCAAGAAGGTAGCGGACCATAATAAGGACAAGGAAACCGAGGTGGCCTCCAAAACACTGGCCCTGGAGCACCAACTTTTTTTCGCTTCCCACCCTATTGAAACTGTGGATTCCCGGAGTTCAGATCAAATTATTATGGTAAGGGTGGACGGCGACCAAACTGTAAAGACGGACCAACGTTTACGTATGCGCTTGATACAGGACATCAAGATCAACAACGTTCCAATTCCTAAAAATACCCGCATATATGGATTTGTCAGCTTTAAGCCAAACAGGACTTTGATACGGATTGAAAATATCGATCACCATCCAATAAAATTCAAGGCTTACGATCTTGAGGATGGATCTGAAGGAATTTATTTGAAGAACAACTTTAGGGCTGAAGCTACCAATGAGGTGGTAAACGACGTAGTTGACGATATAAATATAACCGGGATGCCCCAAATTAAAGGAGTTCGAAAGGTGTTCCAGCGAAACCGAAGGAGCTTCCGGGCCAACATATCAGACAACTACAGGCTCATCTTAAAATACGATAGAAACAATCTTAAAATTAATCTACAATGAAAATCACAATCGTCTTAATAGTCTGTACCCTCAGTCTAGGAATGTCGGCACAACAGCCCTTGGATACACTTTATGCCAATGAACAAAAAAATGTGGCCCTCTTTTTTCCAGAGCCGGTTCGCCAGGGTATCACCGGGGCACCCCATTTTGTATTCACATATAACAGGGAATCACAACAACATTTTGGGCTATTGCAGGCACATCCCGGTCCTGAAAGTAATCTGTTGGTAGTTACTTCCGGCGGGCAACTCTATTCATACATTTTAAAATACAAACCTGATTTGACCCAGCTGAATTATTTTGTTACGGAAAAGCAGAGCATCGGAAATGAAATCCCGATAAAGGAGGTCATCGATCAAAAGGAACAAAAAGTCGATTCCCTGGGAAGAACCTTAGCGTATTTAAAAAGGGCATCCGATGCCGTATTGAAGTCCCAAACGGAAAAGGTGGCATCGATACGGGTCCAGGACATACAATTGAAATTATTTCGGCCGGTCTATTATGGCTCGGAAGTGTTTCTTAAGATGGTGGTGAAAAATGCATCGGGAATCGACTTTGAAATCGATTATCTTAATGTGTATACCCTAAATGGTACCGATCGGCGCCAATCTTCCTTTCAAAATTTGCCGTTGAAGACCTTTTTCGCCTATGGGCTGCCTAAGGCTATCAAAAATGGGGAGACCAGGTCGTTTGTATATGTCCTGCCCAAGTTTGTTTTGACCTCATCGGAAAAATTGATTCTTGAACTTAGGGAACTTAAAGGAAGTAGAACCCTGCTACTGCAATCAAAACTACAGTGATCGGATCGTACCCAAATCAAATATTAAGGAGCTTTCAGACCAGGTTTGTCAGGATTCCAATATCCTAATAATCAGACCTATTTGCATTTAAATCCATCTGCCGAGTTCCTTTCGGTTGGATGATGGTATCGACCACTTCCGGATATAGGTATTTTCCAGGACTTTCTTTTGAATTCCATAGTTGTCGCCGTTTCTTTTTTCGAAGGCAAAACAACAACATTTTTGGATGTCCACACTGCATAAAGCCAGCGCTCCTCCCCCTACTGTTTATAAGTGTTCCCATCCAAAAATATTGTAATCCATCAAGCAACAAAAAAAGGTAACGACGACGGCTCTATGGAAAGTAAATCAAAATATCGAATTATGGAATCATACCAAATATCCCAAAAAGGAAGTGATCAATACCAAACCAGAGAAAACCGGCATGCCGGAAAAAAAGGAAAACACTCTGGATATAATAAGTAAATCTGTTTATCAAAATATTGTAAATCAAATGTTTAACCTTAATTTTTTTAATCATGGGAATTATTAGAAACAATGTTCAATTAATCGGTAATGTAGGACAGGAACCAACAATTGCCAATCTTGAAAATGGTAAAAAGGTCGCTCGGTTTTCTTTGGCCACCAACGTCTTCTTTAAAAACTCAAAAGGCGAAAAGCAAAAGGAAACCAATTGGCACAATATCGTCGCCTGGGGAAAGACCGCCGAAATCGTAGAAAAGTACGCCTCCAAAGGAAAGGAAATTGCCGTAACGGGGAAACTTAAAACACGTTCCTATTCCACTGATGATGGTGTTCAGCGCTTTGTCACCGAAGTGGAAGCTAGGGAAATACTCCTTATGGGAAGTAAGTAATCAACAAAAAAGAGGGTATCGCCCGAAATATCGATCCCTCTTTTATTATTAACTCTAATCATTTTATTATGAGGCACAAAGTTAACGAAATTCAGATTAGTTACAAAGGACAGGTACGGTCTCCTTTCTGGCAAATAATTGGATGCTCAAAAGATGCCGCAAACATTTTATACGAGCAGTGGAACAAGAACACCATCGCGGTTCAGGAATGCTTTAAGGTGGTATTGCTCAACAACAGCAACAAGGTGAAGGGGATCTACAATCTTTCACAAGGTGGTATTACCGGTACCTTGGTAGACCTAAGGATTCTCTTTGCCGTTGCCCTTAAATCCCTTTCGGTGGCCATTATCCTCAGTCATAACCATCCCAGCGGAAAATTGAAGGCAAGCGAGGCGGATATACAATTGACCAATAAAATCAAAAAGGCCGCGGAACTTTTGGATATTAAAGTATTGGACCATTTGATTATTGCACCGGATGGGGATTACCTCAGTTTTTCGGATAACGGTCTTATCTGATAAGACCGGAACATTCCAAATTGTTAAATCAAATACAATAGGACCCTTACATTTTGTACAGGGTCCTTTTTATGACTGGCTTTTTTCTGGACCAGTTTTTTCATTTCGATTTTTTTGATATCAGAACAGAGTATTTGACCTTATTCCTTATTTCCTTTTTATATGGGAATAGTTTAACTTTTATAAACGGAAAACAGGCCATTATTGCCTAGATGGTAGCAATGCAAAGGGAGCATTTCTTTTGATCGTTTTGGCAGTTGGTTCGAAATTTTTGTATCCCCAGGGCGTACAAAAAGGAGAAGCAAGAGGATAACACGCCAAGGCGGTGTTATTATAGTTAATATCCTGATAATCAATTTAATAAATGTTTTAGATTAAATCAAAACCTTAATATTTAATGTAAATCCTTTGGGAGCCCCCGTTAATGGACAGATTTTTACAGTAAATGGAACCTCTTCATAATAAAACATACCACTTTTCAGCAATCAGCATCAAAACAGGTATTGCCGCCCGATTTAGGAAGTTTTCCAAAAAGGTAGGTCGTTCCCATTCCGAAGCCCTGGAATCCATGATGAACTTTTTTGAATGGAACGACATATCCCCCAATGCTTCCCTAGGTCCCAATATGACCAGTATGGAGAACAGGCTCAAAAAACGCATAAACGCCTTGGTGGCCATCATTAAAAATATAGAAAAGTACCAGACCAAACCGACCAACGCCATGCTGGAACTGCTCTTTCAGGAAGATAAGGGACGATCAAATGACAATCAAGAAGAGATCATTTTTGAAACTCCTCCCCTGATCACAGAAAATGAGGAACTGGACTATTACCGTAAACAATATGACCAAATGCGGGAGCAATTCCAGCTGGTAAAAACGGACCTGCAAAGATTGTGCGACGCTATCGTTTTTGTCAAGAGCAGTTTTGGAAGCGGATATTTGAAGCTGCAGATGACCCAGGAGGAATTCAAGAATTTCATCAATACTTCACCATATGTACATCACCATAACAAAACAAAAGATGGACGGTAATTTTGGCCAGAGTGTCGCCGATTTCGTGGCATACCTGGAAAAGGAAAATGAACAAAGGTCCATGGACGATCAAGAACACTTCTTTAACCAGTTCGATTCAGTGGTGGCTACCGATGAAGTTGTCCAGGAAATCGACGGGAATACGGCAAAACTCAAAAAGAATGAACCCAAGTTCTATTCCATTACCGTAAATCCGAGTGCCTATGAACTGAAACGTTTGCAAAACAGCTCCGAAGATCTTAAACGTTTCACGGTTGAACTTATGAAAGAGTATGCCGCCTGCTTTAACCGGGAAATTAATGGAAGAGCAGTATCACTGGACGATATTAAATTCTTTGCCAAAATAGAACATCAACGCACTTTTAAAGGTACGGACTGGCAGGTAAGGGAAAATCAACCCTACGCCACAAAAATACTGGAGCTTAAAAACCAAATTGGAAGGATTGACCAGGGAAAGGCTCAGGGCAACATCCGCAATCTGAACAAACAAATATCCCGATTGGAAAGGGAGGCACCTCACCAACAGAACGGGAAACGAATCGTACAGGGCATGTCCAAGGAAGGACCCCAAACTCATGTACATATTATTGTGAGCCGTAAGGATATGTCCAATAAATATAGCCTTTCCCCAGGGAGTAAATACAAAAATTCCGAAACCGTCTTTAATGGTAAATCCGTAAAACGCGGCTTTGATAGGGATAGGTTCTACACCGTTTCCGAAAAGACTTTCGATAGACTTTTTGGTTACCACCGAAACTATGCAGAAACCTATCAGGCCAGAAAAACATTTATCAATAACCCTAAACTCTATTTCTCTACCCTGTCCGGACTTCCTACCAACGAAAAAAGCATCGCTTTTAATATCCTTCGGAAAGCAGGTGTGGATTATTCCATGTTGAACATTCCTACCAATAAGGTTCAACTGGCCCTTAAGACCATACAAAGGTTGAAGCGCGGACTTGACAAGGCCGTTCAGTCTGGCACCATTGGCATATGACCACGGAATGGGCACATATTGTTCTTGTGATTGTCATACCCATACTTTTTATTTCCACCTTCCTCTATGTCTATTTGGACAAAGGGACGGGACCTAAGGATGAAAAATATCAGGTACATTTTAGGCTACGGCAGGGTAAATTTAATATCGACAATATAAAACGTGGGGCATCCGTGATCGGTGCGGCAGGAAGCGGTAAGACCGAAAGTGTCATCTACAATTTTCTACAACATTTTAGCGCACATAACTTTTGTGGCATCCTTCACGACTATAAGAATTTTGAACTTACTGAAATGGCCTATCCCCTATTTAAGGACAACGACAAAGTGAAATTCTATACAATAGCCTTCGATCAGATCCATTATCGGGTGAATCCCATCGCACCCAGATATCTCCACAATGAGGAAAGTGTCAACGAAATTTCAAAAGTATTGATGGAAAACCTTTTGGAAATGAACGAATCCAATACCAATAGCACCACAAAATTTTTTAACGATGCCGTGGAAGGCCTGATGGCCGGCCTGATATGGAAACTAAAAACAACCTACCCGCAATTCTGTACCCTCCCCCATTTGATTGCCATTTTTCAAACTATGGATACCAGAACAATGGCGGCTTTCCTAGCCTCCGACCTCACCTCAAAAGGTATGGCCAGTGCCTTTATCAACGGGATGGACTCGGAGAGGCAAACCGCTGGGGTAAGGAGCACCTTGGCCAACGCCCTCAAGAAAATTAGTTCCCGACAATTATTTATGGTACTATCAAAAGATGAAGTACCGCTCAATATCAACAATGATGAAAACCCGGCCGTGATTTCCCTGGTGAACCATCCCAAATATGAATCGGCCTTCTCCCCTATCATCGCAGCCGTTTTGCATACCGTAATAAAGGAAATGAGCGTGAGGCACCAAAAACCGTCCTTTCTGCTTATGGAGGAAGCGCCTACACTAAGACTGCCCAATATGCACCGTATCCCGGCTACCCTGCGCAGTTATGATATAGCAACTGTTTACGTTATGCAGGACAAGGTCCAAAATGAAATTCTTTATGGGGACAAGATCAGTAGGGCCATTTTGAGCAACCTCTCCTATCAGTTCTTTGGAAAGGTGAACGACCCCGATACCGCTAAATACTATGAGCGCTTCTTTGAAATCGTCCGTAAGGAGACCACCAGTGTCAACCGTGGTCATAACCTCAATTTTGATACCCGCATTACCACTGGGGAAAAGGAAGTAGCCAAAAGACGTGCGGATCAATTCTTTAGGCTTCAACAAGGTGAGTTTATTGCCTTTGCAGATGGAAAGGATACTAAGGTGCAATTTAAACTGCAGCATATCCTAAGGGAAGTACCTCGAAATGAACGAGAGTTTTCGGATGAAGATTTGCGACTGAATTTCGAGAAGATCCATAGGGAAGCACGAGCTATAAACCGAATTAAGAAAGAATAGTTCAAATATTCCTAATGTATTTATTTCAAACTTCTATTGGGCTCAGCCCTATAGGCACTAAAAAACATCAACGTACAATTGTTGCTCCGACGTCCAAGGTAATTCATTTATGGTCATCTAAACTACCTTACTCTTAGTGAGCTGTAAGTATCCAAGGTAAATGCTAAATCCAGTTCCAGGATGTTATCATTATGGTTGTCCATGAAGTAAATAAGTGGTATTCAATTATATACAAACTGCAATTTTTGAAAATCACAAAAACCAACAAAATTGTTTGAATTAAAGAGAATAAAAAACCAAATTAGCAGTTAAAGAATAATACCCAAATCTAATAGAATCTTAACCCAATGCGCAAAAAAAATGTATTATTGATAGAAAACTGTGTTCTAGATACCATATTGATCAGTGATTCCTTGCAACAAAATGACGAATTGTGTAATATCCATTTATTTGAAGATGGTTTTGAAGCTGTTGTGCAAATTGAAAACATGCTATCTTCTCAAAACGGTAATGTGCCTGATCTTATCGTGGCTAATGAGGAACTAATTGTAATCAATGGAATAAATATTTTATCCAAAATAAAGAATCTAGGCCATTTCTTTATTCCCGTTATTATTTTGACCTCTAATGGAACTGAGGAAAAGCCTCATTTCATCCAAGGTACCTGTTGCTATATGAACAAACCTCTGGAGGTAAGGGAATTTATCGGAGTTTTCAAGGAAATAAAACACTATTGGCTGACACTGGCCAATTAGTGCCTAGTATTCTATGGCTCGACCTGATAGATACGGGATTGTTATAAATTGAATGCCGCAACTGGTTCCCTTTATTTTAATTTCCCATGGGATCGAGCACGTTTTTTTAATGAAGTTATAAGATTTAAATGTTTGAAAATAGAATTGAATTTTTGCCCAGTTACAAAATTTTGGAGTTGTCCGAGGATGATTTGAACGATGTTTGTGATTTGGCTAAATTCATAGTTGATTCCGACACAGCCAAGGTTGCTCTGTTGAAATTAACCAAAGTCCAAGAAGAACTGCTCGAGCTGGATTCTTCGAGGTCCAAAATTGAAAATCTATTAGGCGATTTTTTTTGTACCGACACCGCTGACTATTTCTTAATCGATGATTTTAACCATAAGAAAATCTTGAATACTAGCGGGGATCATTGCCACAAATACCCCAAGTTTGTTTGGATTGCTACATTACCGGAATCCATAGGTGACGGTCAAGAAATTATTTGTATATATGATGATATACCTAAAAAATTGGTGGATAAACAAATCCGAGCTTTAAAAAGCTTGGTAAACCAATCGGGTTCTCTCATTACTTTTCAACAAAAACAGACCAAGCTTGATTTTCATAAAACTTTTGTGGACAATAAAAACATTACTATTGGCAACTATCTAGAAGCCAATGGGACAGGTCTCTGGCATTTGGATCTGAACTCGATGAATTTAACGCTCGGGTCTATGTCCCTTGAAATTTTAGGATACCAAAGGGAAGAGCTAGAAATTCGGACCCTGGCCGATTGGATCGATTTAGTGTATTATTTTGATCAGGAAAAATTTATTGAGAGGTTTGGGAATTGGTCCAACAACAATTTTTTAGAGGAAGAATTGGAGTGCAGAATGGTCCATAAATCTGGGGAAATTGTTTTCTTAAATATTAAAATTAGTGAATCAAGGATAAATGATAAGGCTGTATTAACCGAAATAGAAGGGGAAATCCAGGATATTACCACCCAAAAGAAGGTTTGGGAGCAGATCGACCTGATAAATCCAGGTTATACGTCAGTTATACAAGCTGGCTATAATTGGTTGACCATAGTGGATATTAATGGAAACTATATTTATGTAAATAAGGCATTGGAAAAGGCTCTGGGATATTCATCCGAGGAGTTGATCGGCCAAAATATTTTTAGTTTTGTCCATGAATCGGATAATGGAAAAGCAGCAAATCATTTTTCAAAATTTATCAATAACAAACCTTTCGTTTCCAAACCATTTAGATTTAGGCACAAGAACGGTTCCTGGAAGTGGATTGAGATTTTGATGATCGATCTGTACGAGGATCCTATGATTCAAGGTATTGTCATTAACGCCCGGGATATAACTGAAAGGGTACTGATTAATAAGGAAATTAAAGCTTCTGAAGAAAAACACCGCTTACTTTTTAGTACGAGTCCCTTCCCCAAATACATTCTAGAACCGAATAGTTTCAAAATTGTAGATGTCAACGATGCCATGTTGCAGTTCTATGGCTATACTAGAGAAGAGTTGCTGGCGATGACCGCAAAAGATCTAAGGCCTAGTGAAGAGATAGATAAACTAGTGCAGGGCGTCAAAGCCTTTCAATTTCAGACTGGGACCATTAAATCCGGAATATACACCCATAAAAAGAAAGACGGGGAATTGGTAAAAATGGAAATTGTTGGACAGCCCTTGGTCTTGGATGAAACTAAATGTATTCTGGTCACGTGTAGTGACGTAACCGATAGGGAAGCATATTTAAATAACCTTAAACAATCGGAACTTAAGCTCAAGAGTGCAACTACAATTGCGAAACTGGGCTATTGGAGTGTTGATCCGGTTGATTTATCCTTTGTTTGTTCAGAGGAGTTTTATAAAATTTGGGGAAGAAATCCAGAAACTTTTAACTTCAGTTTTGAAACTTTGATAGACACCATCCATCCTGAAGACAAGGAGCTACTGACAAGTGAAAATGCTAAGGCCATTTCACAAAAAAGGAAGTATGAGGTTGTCTATAGGATTATGCTGCCGGACAACTCTGTAAAATGGATACAGCATGTCGGGCAACCTATCAATAGAGCCGATGGTAATTATACAAAACTTGAGGGCACCGTTCAGGACATCACAGATTTGAAGTCGACCCAATTGCAAATTGAAAAAACCAATGAAGAAAAGAACAACATCCTCGAGAGTATCGGTGATGCCTTTATTTCTGTGGACCATAATTGGACGGTTACATATTGGAACAGCGTTGCAGAGAAAGTATTGAAGGTGGAAAGGGATGAAATTATGGGCAAGAACTTGTGGAACGTAATGGAAAACCACATCGATTCCAAAGCATTTCTGAAATACTATAAATCGATATATTCTGGAAATACGATCTACTTTCAAGATTATTTCTCTAGTTTCAATAAATGGTTGGAGGTCAGTGCCTACCCCTCGGAAAACAACTTGTCATTGTACATTAGGGATATTAGCGATAAACAACACAATGAGTTTGCCATTCAAAAACAAAATGACAAACTAAGGGAAATAGCATGGACGCAATCCCATGTCGTTAGAGCTCCTTTAGCACGATTGATGGGTATAGTGGATTTGTTCCGTGAAGGTTTGATCGATGAGAACGAAAAAAAACTGATGCTCGATCATATATATTCCTCCGCAATCGAACTGGACGTTATTATACAGGAAATTGTATCCAAATCCCAATCGGTAATTGCAAGTCCACGAAATACTAATGGATATCCCTAAGTGCCATAATAACAAAGGAAAGGTCAAATGGTACTGCCTTTTTTTGATATACCTAGGTACTAGGTAATATTGAATATTTCTATTGAAATTAAGTATTATCCACAACGGATGCCTCTGGTGCATTTTTCATTACTGATGCAATGCCATTTTCCATGGCCGAAGTACTGGAATACATCTCGCTTGAACCGATTACCTGACCATTTGTAGCCTTTAGGTTAAAGTAAGGACTGCCATCCTTGGCGGTCTTTCTTTCGTATTTACCATCATCCTGAGAGTTTTTTCTAACGGAAGAAATACCATTCTCGCATGAAGTTTTGGTAGTATAAGCTTCACTGCTAAGAATTACTTGACCATTCGAGGCCTTTAAATTAAATCTAAACTGATCAGACTTGTCTTTTTTAATTTCAAATTTTCCCATTGTAAAAGTTTGTTGAATTGAACGTGTGTTCATAATTTCTAAAGCAACAATTTAAAGATTTTTTTTTTCTATAGGAACGATATATTATTTCAATGAAATTATTAATGCGTTCCGACATGGTAATGGTCTTATTACAAATAGTTCTTGGTCATCCTGTTAAGGCCTTGGCAGGTACTGTCCAATAATTCCGAATACTCGCTACAAAATATTTGGACTTGAATTTGCTATCTGTCCTTTTCTGCAATTTTTAAAATATTGAAGTTTCTTACT
>NZ_JALKBD010000037.1 GCF_023015905.1 Arenibacter sp. F20364
ACTATACGGATGCCCTTGAGAAATTCTTGAGCGACAAGGGGAATGCGGAAAAATTGCTTGCCCAAGGCGAATATAAACGGCTGGATACCGATCCGACAAAAACGGCCGCACTCATGTTAACGGCACAGGTGATATACAATCTAGACGAAACAATTACCAAAGAATAACAGTTATGGAAGAAGACAAAACAAATTCTGAAAATCCGCTAAAGGTAAACCGAAGACACTTCTTCTCCCAATTAAGTGTAGGAATCGGTTCTTTGGCATTAGGATCTTTGTTAATCCCAGATCTTTTTAAAGGAGGTCCTGCGCCTTTGGCGAGTCAGCCATTGGGAATTCCCCATTTTGCCCCAAAGGCCAAAAGGGTCATTTACCTATTTCAATCAGGGGCACCATCCCAATTGGAGTCATTCGATTATAAGCCCACCCTTGCCAAACGTATGGGGGAGGATTTGCCGGAATCCATACGTAATGGACAGCGCCTTACGGGTATGACCTCTGGACAGGATAAATTTCCTTTAATGCCTTCGGCTGCCAAGTTTTCCCAACATGGAAAAAGTGGCGCATGGGTAAGCGAGTTTTTTCCACATATCGCTAAAATTGCCGACGAGATCTGTATAGTAAGGAGTATGCACACGGAGGCCATAAACCACGACCCGGCCATCACCTTTTTTCAGACTGGGAGTCAGCAATCGGGAAGGCCCAGTATGGGGTCTTGGATGAGTTATGGTCTGGGTAGTGAAAATCAAAATTTACCCTCTTTTGTTGTGCTTACATCTAGGGGGAAAGGAAATAGCCAAGGCTTATACTCCAAACTTTGGTCCAGCGGATTTTTGGATTCCAAGCACCAAGGGGTGTTGCTGCGGTCTGGCAAGGATCCAGTGCTGTATTTGAATGATCCGGATGGAGTTTCACGTTCCGATAAGCGACATTTATTGGATCATGTTTCCTCACTCAATAAAATGCACCACGTGGAAACCGGAGACGATGAGATAGAATCTAGGATAGCGCAATATGAAATGGCCTATAGGATGCAAATGTCCGTGCCCGATGTTATGGATATTAAAAAGGAACCAGAATCCATTATAAAATTATATGGGGAAGAGTCCCAAGTCCCCGGTACCTATGCCGCCAATTGCCTACAGGCCCGTAGGCTAGCTGAGAATGGAGTGCGATTTATACAGTTATACCACCAAGGTTGGGACCAACACGGCAATCTGCCAAATGAAATGGCCGGACAGGCCAAGGATGTGGATCAGGCATCTGCTGCCCTTATCCTGGATTTAAAACAACGGGGCATGTTGGAGGACACCTTGGTTATTTGGGGCGGGGAGTTTGGAAGGACCAACTACTGTCAAGGCAATTTTGATCCAAAAAATTACGGTAGGGACCATCACCCAAGGGCTTTCAGTATTTGGATGGCCGGAGGTGGTATAAAACCAGGTATAACTTATGGGGAAACCGATGAATTTGGATACAATATCGTAAAAAATCCGGTTCATATAAATGACTTCCATGCCACGATCATGAATAATTTAGGACTGGATCACGAACAATTGATTTATAAATATCAGGGACGTCGCTTTAGGCTTACAGACGTTGCCGGTAATGTTGTAAATGATATCTTAACATAGTATATGGCTCAAAAAAATAGTTCTCCTTGGGTCGATTATGTTATATTCGGTCTTACTGTATTTCTTGTTTTCTGTTTAATTTTTGAATCTTTTATCGATCTTCCAAGCCTTGTAGCCTGGTTGGGACATTGGCATCCCTTGATTTTGCATTTTCCTATTGTGCTCTTATTAATGGCTGCCTTAATTGGCCTTTTTAATAGAATAGTGCCCAAGTTATTACTTACAGTTGCCACAATTTCCGCGCTGCTTACGGCGATTACAGGATTCTTTTTGGGAACGGAATCCGTACCTAAAGGCGACCTCCTTTTTTGGCACCAATGGATGGGGGCCGGGGTGGCTATTTTAGCAGTTGTATGGTATTGGGTGAGTACCAATCATTTACAACAGACTTATTTGGTGAAAGGAATACAGGTGGTATTGATTATTTTGGTGGGGCTTACGGGTCACTATGGAGGAATGATTACACATGGGGAGGACTTTTTGGCGCTGCCCAGAAGCAAGAAATTGGAGAAGATTCCAGAAAATCCATTGATTTATGAGCATATAGTATACAGGGTATTGGATAACAATTGTATAGCCTGCCATAATCCGAATAAAATTAAAGGGGAGCTGTTAATGACCAGTATAAGTGAGCTTATCAAAGGAGGTGAAAGTGGCCCCGCTTTGGTGGTTGGGAATCCAGGAGAGAGTGAACTTATCAGGCGCTTACATTTGCCAATGGAAGATGAAGAACATATGCCGCCTGAAGGAAAAAAACCATTGTCCGAGAACGAAATACAAATATTGGAACGTTGGATAGCCTTGGGAGCGTCTGATACCCTTAAATTAAGTCATTTGGATAACGATGAGCCACTGGTCGGAATGGTTAGAAAGATGATGGAGCCCGGTACAACAAATTCATGGGCAAAACTACCCAAGGTGGCGGACAGTACCTTGCAAAATTTGGCTTCAGATTATGTTACCATCAAAAGGATTGCCAGTAATTCCCAGGCTTTAAGTATATCCGTGTACTTGCCTCCAGAATACGATCCTAAAAATATTACGGATTTAAAACGGATTTCCAATAATATCATAGAATTGGATCTGAGTGGAATCCCTATTGGGGAAAAGGAAATGGACTTGGTGGCAATGTGTGAAAATTTGGAATGGTTGGAAATAGATCGCACCCCTGTAACGGACGCTGAGTTCAAGAAATTAATTGGCAACTCCGGTTTAAGGGTGTTAAAGGCCTATGAAACGGACATTAGTGATGAAAGTGTTGCTGTTCTAAAGGGTTTCAAGGGTCTTAGAAGTCTTTATGTATGGGAGACCAAAATTTCTGAAGGGGGACTCACTGAGCTGAAAGAAGCATTACCCAATTTACATTTAGACTACGGAATTGATCCAGAACTAAAAATTGAATTTATAGAGAAAGATACTATTGTGGAGAGTAAAGAGTAATTTCGTAAACGGATTTACAATTTATGACTATAATCATGTATAGAGCTTTGCATCTGCCTTTTTTCATATATCTTTTTTTCTTTCATTCGTTACTGAAGGCCCAGACAAGGTATGAGTATACCCACCAACAAATGGGTACTCAAATTGGTTTGATGTTTTATTATAATGACGGGCAAAAGGCGGATTCCATAGCACAGCTGGTATTTGGAAGGATAGATGAATTGAATGCCTCTCTAAGCAATTATCTTCCACAAAGTGAAATCAACCTCCTTAGTAAAAGTCCAAATATGAATGTGGCTGTTAGCGAGGATCTTTTTCAGCTTCTGAATATTTCTGTGGACTATTCCAAAAATACCAATGGTGCCTTCGATATTACCCTTGGACCACTGATTGAACTATGGAAAAAAGCTCGGGAAAACAGGCAAATTCCTTCAATAACTGAAATAAAGACCACACAACAAAGAACCGGTTCCGGCAATGTGGAATTCCCGACCGGCAATACGGTAAGGTTAAAACAAGAAGGAATGCAATTGGACGTTGGCGGGATAGGAAAGGGGTTTGCGGCAGATAAGGCGATAAACCTATTAAAAAAGAACGGTATTACTGCTGCCTTGGTAGATATGGGCGGGGATATCACCGTTAGCGATCCCCCGCCCCATAAAGAGTATTGGGTTTTGGGATTTAGTTATTTCGATAAAAATGGGGAAGAAGTATTCCAAAAAGTAAAGTTGAAGAATCTGGCAATAGCCACCTCTGGGGATTTATATCAGTATGCCGTAATAGATGGCAAGCGGTACTCACATATCATCAATCCTAAAAATGGCATGGCGTTAAGTAATAATATCCAAGTAACGGTTGTAGCTGCCAATGGTGGAATGGCAGACGCCTATGCCTCTGCTTTGAGTGTTTTGGGTATTGAAGAAGGTAGAAAAGTTATCCAGGAAACAACTAATTTAGAAGTGTTCATGGTGGAGGATATCCCTGGAGAATATGAGCAATGGAATAGTTCTGGATTTTTAAATTATGTGATGGAAAATTAAAAAGAATAAACATTAAATGGGTTCCTTCCCCTAGAAGGGGAAGGTGTCCCGGTCCAGGTATAGTGGAGTGGGAAGGAAGGGGTGATGAACGTTGGAAGAATTGATGTTCTTAGCTATATCCCTTCCGTCTTATATCCTTGAAAAAGTGCACGGATTTATATTGTAATATTGTAGCATAACACTAGTTATATGAATACTAAGGACAAAATAAAACAATTGGCCCAGGCACATTCTTCAAAGTTTGTTAAGGTAAGGAGGCATCTGCACCAGCACCCCGAACTTTCCTTTGAAGAACATAAGACTTGTGCCTATGTGCGGGAACGGCTTTTGGAAATTGGGATTACCGAAATTGAATCTGTTGCCAAAACTGGTTTAATGGCTACAATAAATGGAAAGGCTTCGGGCAAAACCATCCTTTTAAGGGCAGATATGGATGCCCTTCCCATACAGGAAGAAAATACAGTGGAATATGTTTCCCAAAACAAAGGGGTAATGCACGCCTGTGGACATGATGTCCATATGACCTCATTATTGTTGACGGCAAAAATTTTATTAGAGCTTAAAAACGAATTTTCTGGAACTGTAAAATTACTGTTTCAACCCGGGGAAGAACTCATGCCCGGAGGGGCCACCTTGGTAATGAAAGAGACTGCCTATAAAGCCTTGGGGCCAATTCCCCATTTAGGACAACACGTAATGCCCAACCTTCCTGTAGGGAAGGTAGGTTTTAGACCAGGACTATTTATGGCCAGTATGGATGAGATTTATATTACCATTATCGGAAAAGGCGGACATGCGGCGGTACCTGAAGAATGTATAGACCCTATTCTGATTGCCTCCCATGTAATTGTTGCTGCCCAACAAGTGGTCAGCAGAATGGCATCACCAAAAACCCCCAGTGTTTTGTCCTTTGGGCGTATAATAGGTGATGGAGCCAACAATGTAATTCCGGACAAGGTAACTATTGAGGGTACTTTTAGAACTTATGATGAGGTGTGGAGAACGGAGGCTATTGAAAAACTCACGAAGTTGGTAAAAAGCATTGCAGAAGGGATGGGTGCAGAATGCATAGTAGATATTCCTAGGGGATATCCCCATTTAAAAAATGACGAGGTCTTTGTCAATTCAATGAAACAGGGGGCAATGGCCTATCTGGGGCCGGAAAATGTAGTAGATCTGGACTTATGGATGGCTGCCGAGGATTTTGCTTATTATTCCCAACAAAATAAGGCCTGTTTTTATTTGTTGGGAGTGGGGAATACAGACAAGGGAATAACTTCCGGATTGCATACCCCAACCTTTAATATAGATGAATCTGCCTTGGAAACGGGAGGGGGTTTAATGGCTTGGCTGGCCTTGGAATCACTGGCCTAGACCATGATGATTGTTGCGTGGATAACCTATACACTGGTTTTCCCAAGGTTAAGCTTTGGACCAGAATAGAAAAGACCACCACCACATAGGTAATTGCCAAGAAAAGGTCCCTGTGCATTTTAGTGGTAAGTCAGAATGCCAAGGCAATGGAAATACTACCTCTTAGTCCACTCCAAGTCATAACTATGTTTTCAAGTTAAGGAGAGAATAAATTTTTGGCATTATGACAACCAACTATTGTTTTGTTTACTTTTAAGCCTTACCATTGGTAATTATAGTATGAAAAACTATTGTCCTTACCTTGTTAGTTTTCTGTTTGTGCTGCTGATCTATGGTATTCATATGTTACCGGTTTCAGATAGTATGTTGAATGAAAACAACACGGAACTTTCCAATGTTTTTTTAGCTTCCCAAATTAGATATCATCAAGAATTTGCACCTTTTGCCAGACGCCCGTTGACTTCCTTGTTAATTGAGGGTTCCTCAGGTATTTTTGGAATTACCCTAGGGGAGTCCTTTGTACTGGTAAACCTGTTATTGTTGTTTTTCAGTGGATTGTTGGTATATATCCTTTCCATTGCACTTAATGCTTCCAGGGGTCACGCGATTTTTAACCAAGTGGCTTATTTTCTGACATTTTCTATTTTATTTGCGTTTTTTCCACCTGTCTTCAGCTATGATGAGCCTCTGCAATACTGTTTGATTATGCTCAGTATTTTATCCTTGATCCGTGAAAAGTGGGGGTATTTTGTCCCTTTGTTTCTAATGGCAACCATAGCCCGGGAAAGTACTGTTTTTCTATGGCCGGGTTTGGTGGTTATTTTTTCTGGTCTTAGTCTAAAGTCTAGGAATATATGGTCTTCAGAAGTCAAAAGAAAATTAGTTCTTCTCTTTTTACCCATTCCCCTATATGCGATTTATCTGGGTGTGTTTTTATGGGTGACCGGTATTTGGAGGGAAACTTCGGAGGTGGCGGCCAATAGGCTGAGCTGTGCCTTTGAGAACTTTGGGGCTGTTGCCAATTCCGTTGAAACTCTTGTCTCTTTTTTTGTGGTAATGGGGCCAAGTCTTTATTTTCTATACATGACCAGGAAAGCTAGGGTATTTACCACTATGGAAAAAAAGTACGTCCTGTCATTTCTTCTTGCTCTGGCCATTAATACTCCAATTGTAATGACGGCTACTTTGGCCAGGGAAACTAGATTATTTGCCTTACCACTTGTATTTTTATGGCCTTTGGCCGGGCAATTGTTTGGAAGGGATTTGGCACTTCTAATGAAGCCCAGATTATATTTGGCTTGCTTTAAAGATTGGAGATATAGTGTGTTATTACTGCTTTTGTCCTTTATGAGTTATGCAGTAGCGTTTAGGTTGTATGTTCCCAGTTTCCCTGCCAAGGATAACTTTTTTAATGAATATCTTTTTATACTTTTGTTAATCGTCTCCTTGCACTTTTTGCTTAATATGTTTGGCAATTTAGACTCGAAAAAAGATCAAGTTGGAAAAGGGTGATTATCTCTAGTATATTAGGGATACCAAATCTTAAGCCGTAATCCAAGACTTAAAAAGGGATCGAATCAAGTCTGGATAGCTCTATTGTTTCTTAGCTAATCAATACGCTATAGTTTCGCCTAAGCCGGCATATATATAATCTTCGCCGTAAAAGTTGGTCAAAATTTTAAAGGCGAGATGGCCTGTACAATGTGCGGGGGCAATTTTATCTACCTTTAATTCATTCTTTATTACTTTCACCAGTTTAGTCGTATGATCCCTATTAAATGGCAGCATATGTAAGCCTCCATAGGCCAAACTTATTTTGTCCTGGGTTACCACTTGTGTTTTTCGTATGATATTTTCTATCCCTGTATGCGAACAGCCAACGATAAGCACCTGTCCATCTGCCGTTTTCAAGGCCAAGGACAATTCAGGAAGATTGGTATTTTTACAAGCCTCTTTTTCTTGGTCGAATCCGCCTTCCACAAAACTTTTTCCAGGATAGCAAGAAAAATATCCCATATATGATGAATTGGTTGCAATTAACGTTAATCCAGGAAGAATTTCTTTGGAGGATTTTATGTATTCCATGTTAGAATTCCAAAATCTGCCAGTTTGTTCAACGGTGAATTTGGTGTCCCCGCCGTCAAAATACTGCATACGCGTTGGTAAGGAATCTTTTATCAGCGGTTCTTGACCTGTAGCATCAAAAACTACATCGGCACCCCAAAAAATATCAAATGGAAAATAGATTTTTACTGTTGGATTAATTTTTAACAAATAATCAAGTCCGTTTAAATGATCAAAATGTCCATGGGAGACAACCACTATATCTATCTGGGATAAATCTATATTTAGTTTGGAAATATTTTCCTTGAAAATGTCGGCATTCCCACCAGCATCAAATAGTATGGTCTTGCCCATATAATTGGTGATACAGGAGAATCCAAAGTCTTTTGTAAGTGTCGGATTATTACCAAAGGCATCATAGAGATTGGTAATTGTCCCTTCCTTTATCTCCCTAAAGTGACCATTGGATGGCCTAGTGCCAATAAATATAAGACCCAAAAAAACCATTGCACCTAACAGGGCGAATTTCATTTTTTTCATTTTATGACGTTTAAATGTAAAATTCAAAAGGGAGATGCTCAAATACTTAGGGAGGGAGTTGGCCCAATTTTCTTGTTAGAGAATAGAGTCTATTAAATGTAGCTATTTTTTAAATATAACATATTAAAACAGCGCCGTAAATTATTCTGTTCGAACGGAATGATTCCATATGTAATGGTTTGCTGGGCAGTATTTTATGCTCAATATAGGAATTAAAATAAGCGTTCATTATTCTTAAGTATACGAATAGGTGTTTCGTAATCCTGTAAACCCTATTCCCTTATCTTCCTATGTATTACAGGTGCCACCAATTTGGGGTCATGGGGTAATGTGGATTGTTCAAATTCCAGTTTGTGTTCTTTTCCCAATTTATCATAGGATGCCAATACTAAATCTAAATAACGTTTTTCTATGATGCTTTTGTCCTCGTCATTAATGTCATCATACTCATATTCAGGCAGCGCCTTGTAGGCATAGACTCTGCCGTTTTCAAAATTGTATTCTTCAACACGATCCGTGACATCAATTCGGGTATACCCTAATTCAAATTGATCGAACAATGCCAATTCCTCATGGGTCAAGAAATACAAAGTACAGTTTAATCGTATATCCTTATTCTCTACAATATTTAAAAAAATAGACTTTTCGTAAGGTATGGCGCTGTTATTCTTTAGATAGAAGGATTCATAGTTTATATATTCTGCAGGAAAATTTGGATCGTTATTGGGGGCTACAAAATTCCAAGCACGCTGCAGGCCGATAAGATGTATCCAATAGATAGGATCATCATATTTTCTACCTAGAATTTCTTCGAGACTCTCCAAAGAGGATAACATACCGTATCCGATCATTCCTACTTTGCCTTCTTGGATTTTTATAGTGGATTTTCCGTTCATTAACTTACATCGTAAAATGTTGATAATTAAGAAGATAAAATTTATATTGAAGAAGAAATTTGCTTCCCTTTAATCAAATTTGTTGTGAATAAAGTCCATTTCAAGGTGTCTTGATGAAGATTTCTTGGCCAGATACTTTGATGACATAACACCCCAAATTTAGCTTAATTCACTATATAAGTAAGAGACACTTTTTAAAATATTTCATCCAAGGCCTTGGTCCTATAGTCGAATATTTCGTTGAGCTTTCCCTTTATAATAAAGGTGTTGGCAACACTACCCAGGAGTCCCAAAGGTGGTTGGTAGCTTACAATATCTGTCATTAGGGTCCCCTTTTCCGTCGGCTGTATCCTATGCTGATGATGCCATATCTTGTATGGTCCAACCCGTTGTTCGTCCACAAAATAACTATTTTCCTTTAAATGGGTAATTTCGGTTACCCATGTTGTCTTTATTCCGAACAAGGGTGAAACCTTGTAGCTTATAATCATGCCGGCATACATTTCGGAAGGTACATCTTTTGAAATGATATCAAAGCCCATATAATCCGGGGTTATTTTTTTTAGATTGGCGGGGTCGGAAATAAATTTCCATACTTCTTCCAGACTGGCATTGATTTCCTGTTTTTTTTTAAATTGATAAAATCCCATGCTTACTTAATTGAATTAATTAGAATTTGATTTCTTCCTTAATAATAAGGAAAATACTAGTGGCACAGTAGTAATTATTATTAAGGATAGGAAGATTAGTCCATAATTATTCTTGACCCAAGTAATTTCGCCGACAAAAAAACCTGTTAATAAGAAAAGGCTTATCCATAATACAGCACCTAAAATGGTATTCTTTAAGAATAAACGGCGTTCCATATAGACCATACCGGCCAAAAAAGGAATATAGGTCCTAATAATCGGGAAAAAGCGACCTATAATTATGGCCCTTCCTCCGTGTTTGTCATAAAATTTCTGTGCTTTGGGCAAGCTTTTCATCAAGTAGTTTTTTAGAAAATAATTATTACTTCTTTCCAACTTTTCGCCCAAATATTTTCCAACGGTAAAATTTAAAAGGTTTCCTATAATGGCGGCTATAATAAGTATTACCAGCAATATCCAAATGTTTAAATTCGTAGAGGCGGCTACCACTCCAGCGGAAAATAAAAGGCCGTCCCCCGGTAGAAATGGAAAGAATATAAGGCCGGTCTCGAGCATGATTATAAAAAAAAGTAGAAGATAGGCATTAAAAACATTATCTGCCACCAAGGCTAATAGTGCATCATCCGTATGCAATATTATTTCGATTAATCTGTCCATCATAATTGAATTGTATCTTATTTGCTCCAGTTGAAAATAAGGTGAAAGGGTGGTAATTAGTACTGTGTTTGGGGTAAAATTATCCCCATAATAATGCCATGGCTACATTGGTGTAGTATCTGCGTCATGGGACAAGAAACAATTTTCCATTGTAAAAAATAGTTTATTAAATGTACGTAATATCTAGCGTGCAATGTTGGGGAACGTATTAAATATTTTGTAAGGTTGAAGAAGTTTTTCTCAATCACCTTTAACTTGGCAAACTTATTTTGGGCTCAGTGCGGAATTTTTTTGGGCAGCCTAGGCAAATTTCCGTAAAGTAGAATTTAGGTAAATTCAGAGCTTTCATTGTGGGCAATCGAGCCTTTAAAACAACTTTTCCATTTAGGTAGAATTCGTTATTTCGGTGACATTCCAAAACATTATATGTTCACGGGAAATGCGTAATGTTTGGTAAAGACAAGGTAGGCTAAAAGTAAAAAGCCGTAGTCGCGCCTTGGGCTGTGTGACTACGGTTTTTATGAATAAAATATTTTGGTTTTTAACTCTTCGCGCTTGTGTTTGTAGAAGGTACTAATGAACCTTAGTTCTGTTTTCTTCTGAAATTAAACAAAGGTAATGCCCTGTTTTGCACATATCTCTGCAACCTTAGGAAAGTCTGGGGGTCCAGGTGGTAATTGGGATAATTCAGTGAACATATGTTCTATCCCGGCAGGGAAAGCCGAGGTAATCATTTTGGCCTTTTCCGTACCCACAACTGTCCAGGAATGAGGGATGTTTTTTGGGGCAAAAGCAACATCTCCCTCGTTTAAAATAGTAGTCTCGCCATCGACCATTATTTCTACCTGCCCTTTAATGACCCTAAAGATTTCATCTTCGCGGGTATGGATGTGCGGAGGTATACCTACCCCTGGTTCTACATTGTCTACCCATTCCACAATCTGGTTTCCAGTTTCGCTACCAACAAGTTTATGTGTTTGTATATCCCCTATTACATTTAAAACATTTCCTTCTTCGTCCCTGATGACCTTGGGCACCAATTTATCGGAATAGTCGCCATCTCCAGTTGATGATTGACATTGTACCAATCCTGGGACCAACGCAAATCCCAATCCTACTCCTGTTGTCTTTAAAAATTTTTTCCTGTCCATAATATTGTTTTTAGTAGTAGCAACTTACAATATTAGGTGGCGCAAGGGAATGCGAAAAACGGGGTAAATCCTTAGATTTTATAGGATTTAGTTCTGTCTGAGCATAGACGGAGTGACCCCAGTGTGCTTTTTAAAGAAATAGCTGAAGTAATCAGGGGAGGAGAAGCCCAATTGAAAACATATTTCTTTTACGGTCTTATCCGTAAATTTTAAAGCGTGCCTTGAAGTCATTATTCTTTTCTCGGTTATAACCGCCTTGGCATTTACACCAATGGTTTCTTTTATGCATTCATTTAAATAGTTGTCTGAAACATTGAGCAGATCAGCATAATCGCTTACTTTGTGGTACTTGGCAAACCACTTGTCCACCAGTTTTTTGAATTTATAGACGATTGCCTTTTTTGCATCGTTTTCCGAAATAACGGATTTGATATTGCACTGACCATCACAATAGACAAAAATGGTATTCAAGAGGGAAATTATGGCATCGTCCTTATGGTTCAGTTCCGATCCTATCAGTTCATCAAGCATTTCCAAAATAGACTGAATTCTTTTTTCAATACCCGGGGATAAATTTATTTTGGGGATTTCCTCGGTGGTAAAAAGTCTGATTTCATTTATATGTAGTTTGCTCAATAAGGGATTGTCCAGTATTTCCTTAGACAAGTACAGGATATATCCGGAAGATGTGGTGCTATTTTCCTTTGAAATTTTCCAATTGATACTAGGGTGAAGAAAGAAAATGGAATTAGATACATTTTTGTATGAAACCCTGTCTATTTCAAGGGATTTTACTCCGTTCTGAATCCAAAAAACAGAATAATATTTTCCGTCCTTTTCAGAAACGGTCTTATTCGTTATTCTCGATATTTTTATGGCTTCTGGATTCATAAAGTCGGCTTTAGGCCGTGTTAAATGGAATCATTTTTGGAAACTTATTCAATGATTAAAAAATCCCATATATAAATATGCGAAAACTTTGGGGGATTAACAAGGTTGGGGAATCATATCTACTTAGAATCCACCTTTTGTAACCGGTTGTTATAGAATGTCGATGATACCTCTATTGATCCGACCATACTGCAAGCTCATTGCCGGAAGGGTCTCTAAAATGGAACCTACGACCTCCTGGAAAAGAAAAAATATCCTTGATAATATCACCTCCAGCCTCGATTATTTTATCCCTTATGAAAGCAAGATTTTTGTGATATAAAATAACCAGGGCACCGTTCACTATTTCATTTTCAGTCTTTTCAAATCCCCCCTCCAATCCACTGTCCGAAAAGGCGATATAGGTAGGGCCATAGTCCGTAAAGGTCCAATTAAAGGCTGCAGTGTAGAATCTTTTAGTTTTTTCAAGGTCCTTTGCCTTGAGCTCTACATAGTTGATGTGGTTGTCTCTTGCTGTCATTTAATTAGGTTTTTTGATTGCAGTTTAAATGATAGTTAAATTTAGTATCCATTTAGGCAGGGATCAAACCCATTGATTCAATCTTAACTTATTTTGTGGTTAATTTTTGATGCATTTCCTTTCCTTCCCTAACTATTATTTCAATGATTTCCTCTATGTCTTTTTTGGAGGTCCTAAAATTTACAATACAGCCGCGTAAGCAATATTTATGATTTATTATGGCGTTGGAGAGAAATACTTGGCCACCTAGTTGTAGCTTATCCAATAGGGTCTCATTTAAGGTGTTTAAATATGTTTCATTCCCATCGGATTTATCCCCGTAACCCAATGGCACATACCTTAGGGTGGTAATACTCAAATTCTGGGTAATAGCTTCCAGTTCCTCGTGGTTTACTGCCAATTGGAAAAATAATTGGGACAGTTCAATGTCTTCCCGAATTATTTTTAAATATCCACTTCTTCCTAATTGTTTTAGTGCCATCCAAACCTTTAAAGCCCTAAATCCACGCGAGTTTTGAAGTCCATATTCATAAAAATTCTGAGCTGTTCCCTGTTCGTTTTTGCTAAAATTATAATATTCGGGATGCGAACTATAGGTGTCTGTAAGGTGTTTGGGGTTTTTAACCAGGGTACATCCTGCCTCCAACGGGCTATAGAGCCATTTGTGCGGATCCAAGGCTATTGAGTCTGCCTCTTTAATGCCTTGGAACATTTGTTTTAATTCTGGAACAATAGCGGCAGGTATGCCATAGGCCCCATCTATATGGAACCATAAATCATAAGTCTTACATATAGATGCAATGCCGTTTAGGTTATCTACAACCCCCGTACTTACATCTCCTGCAGTTCCTACAACCATAAATGGTTGATGGCCATCTTTCAAATCCCTTTTTATGGCTTTTTCCAAGAGATCGTTGTCCATTTTATTGGAGGCGTCGGTTGGGATCCATCTGGTAGACTTAGAACCATGGCCAAAAAGAATAGCTGCTTTTTCCACCCAGGTATGTGTAGTTTTTGAACAATAGATCAATAATTTTTTTGAAGTTGAGGTCAGGCCGTCTTCCTTTATGTTTTTTGGGGCCTTGGCAGTTCGCGCTGCTAAAAATGCAGTAAAATTGGCCATGTTGCCTCCACTTACCAATATTCCGCCATAGTCTGGCCCTACCCCAATAAATTCAGCCAGCCATTGTACGGTTTGCTTTTCAATTTCTGTGGCCATGGGACTCAAAATATGTGCACCCACATTGGGGTTCACCGAAGCCGCCAATAAATCGGCAAGCATACCGATAGGTGTAGGGGATGAGGTAATGTAGCCCATAAATTTTGGATGCCCGTTGAGCAGGGAATGGTCCATCAATAAATCGGTGGCATTGGAAATAATATCTTTTGCGTCACTACCGTTGTCCGGAAGGGAAGAAACGCCCAGTATTTTTTGTAGTGCTTGGGGTCCCTCTCCCAGGGTAACAGGTTTTTCATCAATTGTGTCCAAGAATCCAGCTATCTTATCTATCAGCTGATAACCGATATTTTTAAACTCTTCTTTTTTTATTTCCAGTGCTGAATCTCGATTATTGGTCATAACGTTAAAGGAATTAATTATTAGTGCTTTATTCCATTCAGGAGGGGTGTTATTTTTTGTTTCAAACTATATGAAGGCCCACTCAAATATTTTACCTGTTATTCAAAATACATGTTAATTTCATCTGCAATGAGTCTATGCCCTTCAGCGTTTGGATGATTTACTTGCGACATAAATTTTGAAATACTGTCTCCAGCAATCACTTTTTTTTTGAATATTTCGAAACTATCCACAAGGCCGATCCCATTTTCCTTTGCTAAGTTTTGAATTTGTTTTTGATGCTGTTCCAGTACATTATTTGCTTCCAACATGTTTATGCGTTGGTCAGGGGAGGGAGTTAAAAGTATTATTTTAATGTTTCTCTTCAAAGCTTTTTGGATCATATTGTTCCAGGTCTCATAGGACTTTTCCAGTCCGATCCCGGTATCGTTTAAGGCATAATCCAAGAAAAGCACATCCGGTTTATGGATCAGTACTTCGGACTCAAATCGTTCTGCCCCACTAACAGAATTCTCTCCGCCAATGGAAGTATTAATCATGTTAACTACTGCAAAGGGGTAGTGTTGCTTTATTGTTTGTAACACTAGAAAAGGGTAGGATTCCAAGGTGTTGACAATTGGGGTCTTAAAATAGCCCGCTGGAACCGAATGACCGTGAAAAACCAAATTGATAGTCCTATTGTTGGGCCATTTTTTGGTGAGTTCTACTTTAATGTCCTTCAAATAATCTGAATTCGATGCTATCACATTTTGAGCATATGAATGCCATGAAAATAATATCAATAGTAATAAGACGAAGTTCAATTTTTTCATTTTAATATGTGTTCCATCAATTAGGGTATAAAAGTCTAAGCCACTAATAAACTACAATAAATACATATTATAGTAACTCCATTTTTATCCAAAAAGACCATGTTATAAATAAGGTAATGCAAAGTGTGATTCCATAAAAAATAAGAATGGCAAGCATTCTTAATAGAGTTTTTGACCAGCTCTTTTTATAGAGATGTAATTTGCCGAAAAATAAGTAAATAGGAATGGAGGCTATTAGGTAATTCTCTGGATAATAAGCCCGAATTGGGAATATAAGTTTAGAGCAAATTATAAGGACAAATAGGAGAAAAACGAAAGTATGTTGATTAATGGCAAGGACCAGATGGCTGTAATAATACTTTTTACTTTTTCTAAATAACAGCCATAGGAAGAAGGCGTAAACAGGCATAAGAAAAAACAGGGACCATGATACAAACTTAAGAAAACTGTCCATGTACATTTTGGGGTTATTTAAAACTTTTGAAAGGGCATTGGTCAATTTCTCTGGACTAACAGAACTATCGCTAATATTTAATTCGTTAGTTTTTAGGGAATCGGTCTCTGGATTAAGTGGGTCTATTTGACCGTTGAATGATAAATTTATTTCATTTCTGTCTTTTTCACTGATCTGAATTTGACTTCCGGCATAAATAGACAATAATAAAAAGAATAAGAAACTTATGAAGATATATAGCCTAAAGGGGGGCATGTACCTTGCCCTATGGCCATTGAGATATTCCTCTACAAATTTACCTGGACGAAAAATTAAGGATGACATGGATTTCCATAACCTAGTATCGAAGGCGAAAATATTCCCTACGAGATCAACGATCAAAAAACGAAATGGCTTTTCAAATTCATAGACAGACTGACCACAATTGGGACAGAATTTACCCTTAAATTGAGTTTTACAGTTTTTGCATACCGTGTTTTTGAATTCCGTTTCTTTGGAATTCTTTTCTATTTTCTCCGTCATTTTTTAAGTTATTAACTGTGTGCAATGCTTCAAATAGACAATTCCAAATATCAGGGCAATAAAGACCTATTGGTGTTATCTACATTCATGCTGTTTTTGGAAATAGCTTTTCTGATCTAGCAGTAAAATAACGATTCGTTAATACCCGGTAATTTCTTTTAGTTTGTTGAAAAAAGCCTTTTTTCGATCTGAACTAATTTTCCAGTCTACCGGCACACTTTGAAAACCTGAGTTATAGCCTTCCCCTTTCATTCTAAAATCAAAGTAACCCCAAGAAGCGTACGATTTTGTGGCAGAGAGAAAATTATAGGACTCCTTGTCAAAATCAAAATGATCGTCCTCATTGAATAGTATGGGCTTGGCAGAATAACTTTCGGATTGTCTAACCATTGCCACCATCTCTTCTATTCTTTTTGGATCATTTACCCCGTTGCCATGTAACAGCACAAAATCCGAGGCGGCAATAACCTCGGAGGAGGGAATCTTATTACCGCCATAACTGGTGCTGACCAAGAGTTTGTTCCCACTTATTTCCTGAACCCTTTTTATTAATTCGTGGACACGTTTCGGCTGCAATATTGTATGGTCATATTTAACATCACATTCATTGTTAATCTCTATCAGAATGTTTTTATAGCCCTTGCGTAAAATCCAATTGGTAATATTATCAACGGCATTTACCACAGCTTGTTCATCTTTTAATTGTTCATCTTGACCAAAATAAAAATAGCCCAAAATAACTATCATACCCAGTTCATTGGACTTATTCAATATTTTTTCAAGTCTATTCAGGTAATCTTCCCTTAGGTTGCCCAAACTGTCGAAGGTTGAGTTGATCCAGCCGTGATTGCCATAACCTAATGGACTTCCTCCCTGCAGGTTGAGGGTAAAGGATAATAGGCCATGGTCCTTCCAATCTGACATGGCCGCTACAAATTCTTCGGTATTCCTTGCTGCATCCCACTTGTCGGAATCGGGATATTTAAAATTATCGCGGGTATTGGCATTAAGATCATCAAATATACCCTGGACCATTCTTGAATTAAAAAGTAAACCTTCAATTTTATTGCCCTGCCAAAATCTATTTTTGTAGGTTATTTGATTGTTAATGTAAAACTGCTCTCCTTGGATACTTACAGAAGTTTTAGTGGGTTTGTAGGTAAAGGAACATAGGCTAATTGTGGATAATAGTATAACCGCGGTGAAAAGGTATTTCATTCTTAAAATTTTTAAATATATTCTCTATTTTATGGTATTGCTTGTTTAAATGTAGGGAATTTTTGTGTTGTTAGACCGGAGTTTAAATTTTTGCGTGTACTTGCTGTAAGCTCTGTATACCTTAATAATCCATTGGTCAACAGATATTTTATATCTGAACAATTTGTAAAATGTCCCTTGAGATGCCTGTCAATAATTAGGTTCTAATTATGGGTAGTATTTTTAAGGATCGAAATTATAGAAGCCAAAACAGTAGCTTGGCAGGTTTAAAAAATTGAGGATATTGCTATTCTGAACTTCCTTTCTTTATATTTGCGGCCTATTTGATAAAAAGAAAGTATATGATCTCGAGCAATGAATATTTTGATGGAATGGTAAAATCGCTAGGATACACCTCCGCTACAGGAAAATCTACTATAGGGGTAATGGAGCCTGGCGAATATGAATTTGGGACTTCCGCAAAAGAAAACATGATTGTAGTAGAAGGAGAACTCATAGCCCTACTGCCAAATGAAACGGAATGGAAATCCTTTAAGTCGGGCACTTCTTTTAAAGTAGCGGCAAACACTTCTTTTAAAGTGAAATCGGTAGGGCAAACTGCCTATCTATGTCAATACGAGTAGACTTATATTTCCAATTAGGAATTTTTGGTTCCTGTTTTTAAAGGCGTTTCACTCAATTAAATCCAGGGAGTGCAAAGAAGTTTCACATAATCTGGTTGAATTCCAGTTTTTCCCCATCCAAACCCCTTAGCGAAATATTTGCAGCCGTTTTCCCAAAAGTCCAGGAAAACGGGTTTCTCCTCTACCATGGTAAAACCGGCTTCCCTAAGTTCGCGAAAAGCCATGTTTACATCGGCCACATCAAAGGCAATATGGTCTACATGGCCATCTTTCCTCGATCTATGTTCGTCCATCTCCTTCTTGGTCACCTGATATAGTTCAATGATTACTCACTTTTGTTCCATCATGGCTACAAGTATGGTGTTATTTTCTTCTGGCACATCTATATGTGAGGCCATAATTCTTATAAATCCTGGGATCTAGAAAACTCTATGGAAGCCTCAAATTTGAAACGGGCAGACCAAGGTGCTGTAGCCGTTAAAATTGTCTTGGAGAAGTGGGGTAGTACGGCTCATTGATAATGGTTTGTTCAATATGGTAAGATTTCAAATTTATTGTTGTACTTCTTCGGAGTTTTCCTTCTTGGGTTTTTTGGTTATTAATTTTCACATACTTATGTGATTGTAGGCCTTGCGCTTTCTGTCTTCCTTTGTCAGGTATATTTTAATTTCTGTACCATGTTTTTATGGGCATCGGATTAAAAACTAAATGCCCATATATCCTTAATGTAAAATCAAAATCAAAAGTTTATGAAAAAAACAATTTTTGCGTTTGTCGTTCTTGGTATAATGACAATCGCTTGCAACTCTCCTAAACAAAAGGAATTGGCAAAAGCAGATCTTCCTAGCTTGGATGACCAGGTAAAAAGAGGGGAGTTTTTGGTTGCGACCCTTGATTGCAATGCGTGTCACTCTCCAAAGATTATGACTAATAGGGGTCCTGTACCGGATCCTGACAAGCTGTTATCCGGCCATGATTCCAATGAAACTTTGCCTTCTTATGATGCTAAAACGACTGAAACTTTCGTTTTGTTCAATATGAACGGTACGGCCGCCATTGGACCTTGGGGAACCTCCTTTGCCGGTAATTTAACCCCAGATGCTACTGGTATTGGATTTTGGAGCGAAGAGCAATTTATAAAAGCTATAAAGTTTGGAAAGTACAAAGGTCTTGAAAATAGTAGACCACTATTGCCCCCAATGCCATGGGAAGGATATTCCAAATTGCCAGATGAGGATCTAAAGGCAATATATGCCTATTTAAAGAGCATAAAGCCCGTTAAGAATATAGTACCACAGGCCATCTTACCCGGAATATAGACTATTCTTCAGCCATAAATTTTAAAGATTATTTTGGATTGCAACGGTGTCATTTTACAATTGTTAAAAAATTGAGAGCCAAACATTCAAGTGAATGGCACCGTAATTATTCTTTACCCAAACTTGTCAAAAAAGCATAAAATCAGAAATGATTTATTATAGGCTCATTTTAATAATCGGATTTGATGATTTCTTTAATTCCTTCCAAATAGGGAGTGGTTTTAAAATTAAATTGGCTATCGAATTTGTCCGAATTAAAAACGTAGTCCCTGTCGTATTGATACATCATCTCGGGCATTTCCCTCATTACAGGCGCAAAAAAGCCAAGAATCTTTACAATTAGTCTACTTGCAATTTGATACCTAGGTTTTACCCCCATTTCATTTGCAATGGCTGTTATCCACTCTATTCCTGTATACGGATTCTTTGCGGTGGGCAAATGCCAGACCTGATTGTAAGCTTTATCCGAATTGCCTAAGATTGCAGTGGCCTTGCCCGCGTCAGGCGTATAGGTAAAGGAGTGTTTATGATCTATTGAAGCCATCCAATTAGCTTTTTTACCGGTACTTAAGGGTTTAAATACGGTCTCCGTCAACATACTGGAATTTTTGATACTGGGGCCATAAAAATCCGCTGAACGGGCAATTAAAGCTTCTAGTTGACCTTCTATGACTTTGTCCATGATCATGGCAGCAATTTCTGCACGTACTTTGCCTTTCTTGCTCGAAGGATTTATTGGCGTTTCCTCATCCATTCCATTCAAATAATTGGGGTCATACATGTAGATATTGTCAAAAAACACCAATTTACTGTTGTTTTCTATACAAGCGTCGATGACATTTTTAATGAATTTTGGCCAGTTTTGCTGCCAAATTTTAAGATTATAAGGAAATCCAACCGTGACATAAACAACGGAAGAACCTTGGACGGCTTCAAAGACTTTTTTTCTGTCCGAAAGGTCTGCAGCTAATAGCTGATCGGTTTCATTTACCTTTTTCGGGTTTCGGCTTACCAACCTTATTTCATTGGTATATGCTGTTAGTGCTTTGGCCAGTTCGGTACCAATGGTTCCGCCCGAACCCAATATTGTTTGCATAGTTGCATTATTTTTTATGAATATTTTAATGTTTTAGACCTTTACTATGTTGTTGTGAGGACCGTTATATCTATTGCAATGAGGCGTTGATTGCCCGCCAACAATTTTCGATGGCCTATATAACTGGGTTAAAGTAATAAAAATTACTTGGTTTATGTTAGCTATTTTACTTTTTAGTTGCCTTATATTTAGTTTTTTAGCTGGATATTTTGTGCGAGGGAGGTATGTTCTAATTCTATAGTTCTATGCCTCTTCAATACCTGGATCCTATAAATTTATACCGAAACCCATAATAGATGTCATGAAAAAAGTAATTACGGCTCTGTTCTCGTTGGCCATAAGCATATTAGCTTACGGGCAATCCAATACAACGCAAAAAGACCTAGTTTTAAGTGCTAGGGATATTCAATTTCTGGAAATACTTACTGCAACAATAATTGATAGTTCCCGAATTTATCCAGGACAGAAGGTTGCCGACGGGATGGGTACCAACAACACTGGAATGGTCCTTGTAAAACCCGGGGGTAGGGGGAGTTATCCTGCTTTTTGGATACGCGATTATGCCATGTCTTTGGATACGGGATTTATCACAGAGGAAGAACAACGTAATATGTTAAGGCTTACCGCTGCTACACAAGCCGACAGAACTTGGATTACCAAAAATGGGGCTTTAATTCCTTTTGGTGCCATAGCCGATCATATTCGTATGGATGAAAGTCTGCCAATATACTTTCCGGGTACGTATAGTTTTGAAGAACAGGGCACTCCAGAGTTTGGTAGGACGCCGCCCTATGGCGATCAGTTTTTCTTTGTGCATATGGCCTATTACTATATTAAAACTACAGGCGATATATCCGTTTTGGAACAGGATATACATGGGATTAGGCTTATAGACCGACTCGAAATTGCCTTCAATGTTCCTCCCTCCGGTTTGGTTAATCATATCGTCACCACCACGGACCATTTCAGGGGTATCGATTTTGGATTTAGGGATGTAATGACCATTACGGGCAATTTGTGCTATCCGTCCATATTAAAATTTAAGGCTGCCATGGAGCTTGCGGAATTGTTTGAAAAACGAAACAATCCGGTTAAGGTGGAGAAGTATAGGCTGATTGCCAATAATATCAAGGAAGCAATACCACAATTGTTTATGGATGAAAGGGGTATGCTAAAAGCATCTACCGGAAAAGGAAATCAGGCGGACGTTTGGTCATCGGCCTTGGCCATATACTACAATATCCTTAGTAGGGAAGACATGGAAAGAACAAGCCGTTTCTTGGCCAAAGCCTACGAAAATGGGCATTTGTCCTACAAAGGTAACATTAGGCACATTTTAACCACCGATGACTTTGATGAATCCACCGCTTGGGAATTTTCCTTGGCCCAAAAAAACACTTACCAGAATGGGGCCTATTGGGGCACTCCAACAGGGTGGGTGTGTTATGCCATAGCCAAAACCAATTTTAAACTTGCCCAGCAATTGGCAAAGGAGTACATAGACGATCTACGCCAGAACGATTTTAGAAAAGGCCCGGAATATGGGGCGCCTTATGAGTGTTTCCATCCTTCCGGGCATAAACAAAATCCTTTGTATATGACCACTTTGAGTTGTCCTTTGGCGGCGTTTGGAAATATTGTAAAACCGTGATAAGGCTCTTTTTTATTCATTTATCCAAGTCAACAAAACCAATTGATATTTCTAAAGGACGTTCAGGAATTCCAACCTGCGCATTACCTCTGAATCCTCGGAGACCACTTTGGACATCTTATCGAGCTCAATATTAAAATTATAGCCGTAATCACCAGAATTCATCAACACGATCGAATTTAAGATCAGTAGGGCTTCACTTGGTTTTTCTGTAGCGTACAAAGCATTTGTCATTAACAAGGATGGGTCCGATTTCTTTACGATACCCAGGAATTCGGCGGCACGCACCTTGTTGATCAGCTCCGAGTCTTTGGTAGAGATTTTCCTTATTGTTGCCTCCATACCAATAGCCTGTTCCCCAAAAGAACTGCAAACAATTATGGCCCAATATCTTTCCCAAGGATCGGATGAGTCCAAGGCTTGGGTTAAAGAATTTTCTGCCTCCCTAAAGTTCAAAAGACCTAGATCAGCAATTTCTATATATTTTTCAATTTCCTTTTTGTGTTTTTGTCCAAAGGCCACCGGGTTGTTAAACGCCTCCCTGATCAGATGGTGTTCAGGGTAGAAAGAAAGATCTGGCATTCTTTTTACCCATGTGTTGAGTCTGTTTCGCAGGTCCAATAGTGTAGCCTTATGTTCTGGATCATTGGCCAGATTTTTGGTTTCATAGGGGTCGGTATCAATATCAAAAAGCATTTCTGGCGCACGGTTTTCAAAAAAGGCCGACTGTATTTCGTTGAGCTCTCCCTTGTCATACAAAGACTGCCATTCCTGGTAAGCCAATTGCTTGTAACGATAATTGTTCATTAAGCCATCAAAATTAAAGGGCTGATAGTTTCTAATATATTTATACTTCCCTTTTCGTACGGCCCTTACCATATCATATTTTTCGTCGAACCTATCTGCATAACTATAGGTCTCATCCCGTGAGTTTAACTCTTCAGCACTTATATCCTGGCCTAAAAAGGCCTTTCCATCTATTTCCTTGGGGATATCTATGCCTGCAAGGTTTAATACTGTTGGAGCCAAATCAATAAAGCTTACAAAACCGTTTACGGAGCTGCCAATAGGACTGTTTACAAGGTGTTTGTATTTTTCGGGAACGTGGACTACCATGGGAACATGGAGTCCCGTTTCATAGAGGTAACCCTTGCTTCCCGGTAGTACACCACCATGGTCCCCATAGTAAAAAATGAAGGTATCACCCAAGCGGCCATCTTCCTTTAGTTCCTTGATTATTTCCCCAACCTGGCGGTCCATTTCCCTGATTTTGTCGCGATATAGGGCATTGGTGTATTTAAATAAATCAGTATCGGGGTGGTTGGGTTGAATTTCAAAAGAGTTTTGATCCGTTTCAGGAGTGTTGGTTTCCATGTCTTCGGCGGAAAAGTGCATACTGGATTCATGAGAGACCCCAATATTAAAAACATGGAAAAAAGGTTGATTTTCATCTCTGTTTCTCCAACTTGCCTTCTTTGAAGACTCGTCCCAAACTCCTTCGGTTTTGTTTATATTATAATCTTCCTTGCTATTATTGGTAGTGTAATAACCGGCCTCCCTTAGATAGGCAGGAAACATTTTTAGTGAATCGGGCATGGGGACAGTAGCGATCTTTCTATGAAATTGCGCCCCTATACGCGGTCCGTAGCAACCGGATATAATCGCGGACCGAGCAACACTGCAGACCGGGGCATTGGAAAATGCACGATTAAATATCAGGCCCCGTTCTGCCAAGGATTCAATATTCGGGGTGGCAATGCCATTCTCGTCAAAAAGCTTTAGGTAGTGTTTGGAATTATCCTCAGAAGTGATCCATACAATATTGGGGGGCAGCTCCTCTTTCGGTTTTGTTTGGCAACTTATAATAGTGATGGCGCACAAAAGGATTGCACAATTGTTGAGAATTATGCTATTATTAATTTTAAACATTTTGGTTACACGGTTTTAATTTATGGTAGGTTATTTTTGGTACTTGATTGTTGTTAAAGTTCCCAATATAGCAAATCTTCTATATCCATGTTGTTTTTTTTGGCAGTTTTAAGGTCTATGAATGAAGTATTTTTATCTTTATAAATCATAAGTAGTATCTTATTTAAAACACTTATTTTTATTGAAACGGATGTTAAGTAAACATCTGCTTACATCAAAAGAATTATGAAAAGCGAAAGAACCCATATTGTTTCAACCATGTTTTTATGGTTAATGTTTTTGTCTACCTTTCAATTGATTGCGCAAGAGCATCTTGATGTTGACCATCAAAAGAAAATGCATGAACGCAATGCGATGGGAGACGGAACATCATTAAAGGTTTTACTTTTTTCCGGTACAGGTTGGTTCCGACATCCGGACATTCCCATTGTAAATGGTTGGATTGTAAGGCTAGGTGCCGAACACAATATGCAGATAGATGTAAGTGAAACTGGAAATGATATATCCAAGGAAAAGCTGAGCTATTATGATGTATTGCTGTTCAACAATGCAAATGTTCTGGACAAAGTTTTCAATGAAGATCAACGCAATGCCATAGAGGAATGGTATAAAGCTGGGGGAGCTATAGTTGGCTTACATGCATTGTTGGTGCATCAGGAAAATTGGCCCTGGATAATGGAATTGGGCGGTTGTGATTTTAATAGTGATTCTGAATTTCTAAAAGCGAAAGTGGTAGTTGATTCTGCCGCGATGGATCATCCTGCAGTTAAGGGGATGGGCAAAGAGTTTTGGTACGAGGCGGATTGGACCAACCACACCAACACCGTTACCAGTTTGCCTGGAGTGCAGGTTTTACTCAGGGTGGATGAATCCACATACGAACCGGTCAGGGAATATTTCAAGACTAGAGGTGGCGTGGCCATGGGAAAAGATCATCCTATTGCCTGGACCCGCGTTTGGGGCGGAGGAAGATTTTTTTATACAGAGTTGGGGCATGACATTCGCTCATTGGATACGGATTTTGGACGACAACATCTTATAGAAGGAATAAAATGGGTAGTGAGAAAAGATTGATATTTCCTTTGTAAGCCTTTGCTTACCTAGATGTTTTTTATATCGAAAGAATAATTACATTTATGCGGAGACCAACTTTATGGATTTATCAAAAAAAAGCCTACAACATTAACCGCTAACGCGCCATAAGCTTAAATACTCCAATTAACTTCAAAGCATTAATTACAATTTGTAAATTTAGCTTATTCCAATGTTTGGGTCGTGTAATAAGTTTCGATTGCATAGTTCGCACCAGATTACTCCTCAAAGTTTTAAGACAGTAGCTCCAAGGACAAAAATACATTGGTATAGGATTAAATCTGTGTAGCTATTCCTTGGTTTTAGCCTTAGCTTTATTTTCTATAAATAATCATATCATGGTCTTATTTAAACATATCCTTTGCGGTTTAATGATGGCATTGCTGGGCGGTACTTCGTTGGCCCAAAATACCTTTCAAAATCCTATTCAAAAGAGGGGGCGACTGGGGTCTCCCTTGGTAGAAACCTCCCCTTTTGTCTTTGGGGATAGGTTGTATTTATTGGAAAACAACCAACGGTTCTGGGATGTGGAAGGAGCCAGGCCAGGGGATTATTTTCATGAGGATGAGGTGCGTATCAGGGAGGTGGAATCCAATAAAATAATTTCGGTGCCCTTAAAAAACCACGGGTTCGGTACCGCTCTGGTTTGGAACGATCGTGTTTATGTTTTTGCCGGTAACTACGGAGAGGGCAAGCCTTGGCGGCATATGACAGAGATTACCATGACAAGTTCTTCAGATCTAAAAAATTGGACCAAGCCCCAAGTGGTACTGAGGGCGGCCGAGGGAGAATCTTTTTTTAACACTGCAGTCTGCCGGGGTAAAAATGAGTTTATTCTGCTTTATGAAACCAATGATAAGCGCTGGAAGCCGTTTACCTTCAGGTATATGAAATCGACCGACCTTACAAATTGGGAAGCAATCCCCGAAGCCCTATATGGTGTGGGTAAATATGTGGGTGGCCCTGCCCTATATTACGAAGCGGACTGGTATTATACACTTTATTTGGAGGCTTTGAAGCCTGGATATGAAACCCGAATTACACGCTCCAAAGATTTGATTCATTGGGAGGATGCACCGGCTGGGAGACCTTTTATAAGCTTTGACCCTACCCATAAAAATATTCCTTTAATAGACCCAAGTATTAGTGAAAGTAATGCTTCCGATGTTGAACTATGCTATTTTGAAGGGCGAACTATTCTTTATTTTACAGGAAGCGACCAGACTACAGCCGGAGATTTGCAATGGGCAACCTATGATGGGGCACCCGGACATTTATTTGAGCATTTTTTTAAAAAAACCGATGAATTTTCCTCAGAGCCCCCAGAACATGAGGGGGATTGGACTCCGGTTCTGATATCGCCTCAGAACAATCTGGAGAATACCAATGCTTCCAATATAGGGATACGCAGAAAACCGACTCCCCAGCAATGGGACTTTCAAGAAAGACAGATGGGGGCGTTTATCCACTTTGGTCCAGCTACATATATAGCATCGGATTTTATGAGTGTGCCGGCTGCGGATCTTTTTAATCCGTCGCAACTAAATGCGGAACAATGGGTGAAAACGGCCAAATCGTTTGGGGCAAAACACATTGTTTTAACTGCCAAACACCATAATGGGTATTGTTTATGGCCCACGAAAACCACTGATTACTCCGTTAAAAAATCACCATGGAAAAATGGTAAGGGAGATGTTGTTGCGGAATTTGTTGAGGCCTGTAGGAACAATGATATTAAAATTGGACTATATATATCTGGAGGGGATAAACATTTTGGGGTAACCAGTACTCCCGATCCCCAAGGGGAAAGAAAGTTGGTAGGTAATATTCACCAATACTTCCCTGTATTTCTGGAACAATTGAGGGAATTATTGACCAACTATGGTGAAGTATCTTATGTGTGGTTTGATGGTGCCTATGACCCTTTCGGCTGGGATGTTGTGGATCCCAAAACCATGAAGCCATTAGGTACCGCTTATGGCGATGCCATTAGAACTATGGTGGAACATTTGCAGCCCAATGCTTTGGTCATGGGAGGTACAAAACCAGATGTGCGATGGTCGGGCAGCGAGCAAGGTTGGGCTGCTTACCCGCTTTGGAATGTTTTGGAGCCTGGGGAGGGATTTGACCACTGGGTAGGGCCGCAAAATGCAGGTTGGATACCAGCTGAGGCCAATATACATCCTAGGGAGAAGTGGTTTTGGACCCCTAATTCCGATAGTACTTTAAGGAGTTTGGACTACTTAAAAAAAGTATATCTGGAAACCATAGGAAGAGGGGCCAATATCCTAATCAATATGACACCGGATACCAATGGATTAATTCCTGAACAGGAAGTACGACGATTAAAGGAATTGGGTGTGTCAATAGACAAGGTGTATTCCAACCCCTTGGGCAGGGCAGAGGCAACAGATCTTTCACAGGAAAGTGAAATTTTTATAAATCTCCCTAAAAAGAAAACCATTAACCTTTTGGTAATTGAAGAACAACTTCGGTTAGGGCAATTTATAAAGGAGTACAATGTGGAAGCCTATATTAAGGGGAAATGGGTAAGTATCGCAAAAGGACAAAGTGTTGGAAGGAAACGAATTCAGACATTTGAAAAAATCAGAACAAATAAACTTAGGCTATCCTTGAAGAGCGTGGAAGATAAAGGTGCTATTCGAAGCTTTACCGTTTATGATACTGATTTTTAAAGGATTGTTAATGATAGATACGTACAGCACAGGTTGTTTTAATGCGAGTAGAATTGGGAGGAGTAATTATTTAAGGAATTTCTTTTTCATCATTGGATTATTGTTGATAGGACGTTTTTCAGGAGAAGCACAATCCAAGACGGAGATAAGAATAGATTCAGGAAGCCCATCCTTGGTTATTGACGGTGAGATTTATCCTCCATATGCCTATATGTCCTATTTGGGAGAGGAGGAATATTATAAAGAAATAGCGGCGACCGGTATCCATATTTATAATATTCCGGCTTATTTGGGAGAGGGCGGAATCAATACTGTTTCAGGTATAGGTCCTTTCAGGGCCCCGATTTGGTTGGGGGAAGGCCAATATGATTTTTCCAGTTTGGAGAGTGATTTTGAAAAAATCATAAGATCAGATCCAAAGGCAAAGGTTATTATCCGTTTCTACCTGGATCCCCCGGAGTGGTGGACAGAATTGTACCCGGAAGCTGCTGCCCATATGCCAGATGGTACTTCTTTTCGCCAGTGTTTTGCATCTAAAATATGGCAGGAAAAAACAGGGGAAGTACTCCGAGACTGTTTAGATAGGCTTCTAGGTTCCCAATACTCCAAATATTTGGCAGGAATCCATGTTGCCAGTGGCTTTACTGAGGAATGGTTTTATCATCCCAAACAATATCAGGATCAAAATCCGGCCCGCTTACAAGCCTTTAGGCAATGGTTGAAGAACAGTTATAAGAACAAAGATGCCTTACGAGTGGCGTGGAACCAACCTTTGCTTACTTTTGAAAATGCCCAGCTGGCGAACATTGATGAGCCTTCAAAAAGTACGGAATGGCGCAATCCAGATCACGAACAGAATTATATTGACACCTATCGCTTCCAGGCTGAGGTCATGGTAGATAATATTGCCTATTTCAGTAAAATTGTAAAAGAAAAGAGCCATGGCAATCTTTTAACGGGGGCCTTTTATGGCTATCATTATTTTGTTGGGGATCCTAGGCGAGGACACGGGGCCCTGGCCAAGTTGTTGGATTGTCAGGATCTTGATTATCTGTCCAGTCCCAATGTCTATAATCGCGTAGCAGGGGAGGACTGGCCCCCAATGGCGGCCATAAACTCTGTTCAGCTCCATGGTAAATTATGGCTTACTGAAAACGATACCAGAACCTCCATAACCACCTTGTTAAAAGATCGCTCAAACGACATAGCGCCTCCAGGACAGTATGAGAGCGGCGTATGGTTGGGTCCAGAGGATATGGATACCTCGGTATCTTTTTTATGGAAAAATACGGCAAGAATGTTGGCCTATGGCTATGGAGGCTGGTGGTTTGATATGTGGGGAGGGTGGTTTAATGCTCCCGAACTACTGAATGTTATAGAAAAGACTCAACAATTGCATACCCTATTTCCGGCATCATTGGGTATAAAGATGAAATCCCAAGTGGGTGTGGTGGTAGATGAAGAACTCTCTTTTTGGGATCCAACCTATGGGCATCTTACAGAGAATATCTTGTCCAACAGATATCCTCTGGCAAAAACCGGGAATTCATACGATCTTTTTCTTAGGACGGATTTAGAAAATATGGCGACCTCCCAATATAAGCTAGTCTGGCTGTTGGGATTGCTAGAACTGAATTCAAAGGAAAAAAAGAGGATACAAAAGTGGACTAAACAGGGGGTTACTGTACTCTGGACAAACGGAAAGGGAACAAACATATTCCGTCCAAATAGAGAACAATTGTTTCTTGATGGAAAACTGAATTGGTCTGCTACAGAATTAGGAGAATTATGGGAAGGAGCAGGCGTACACCGTTATATTCAGACAGACGATGTCTTTTATATTGGCAAAAACTGGCTGGGCATACATACCATAAACGGTGGGGAAAAGACAATCAATTTTCCGTTTAGGGCACAGATAGTAGATCCCGTAAAAAATGTAATACTGGCCGATGCTACAAGACAATTGCATTTGATAATGAAACCAAAATCGACCTTACTTTTAAGAGTGAACCCTTTGGAGGAATAGAACAGCCATAATATTGGCCGGCCTATGTAAAATTGTATTTCTGTTAAACCTGTATATGGAAGGTACTTCTCCTCACATAAAGAAGAATTTTTTGATGGTTATCCCTAAACCCTTTATATTTATTCTCCTTAACCTGAGTTTTATCCAAACAAACAAACCATATGAAAGCACTACCATTATTTTCCCTTTTTACTCTATGTCTTTTGTGTTTGCACAGCTGTGCAGAGAAAGAAGAGCAGAAGCCCCAAAAGCCCAACATTCTGTTCATCATGTCCGATGATCATGCCTATCAGGCTATTAGTTCCTATAGTGATCATTTGATCCAAACCCCAAATATTGATCGTTTAGCCAAGGAGGGCATGTTGTTCAGAAATGCCAGCGTTACCAATTCCATCTGTGCCCCCTCCAGGGCCACTATACTTACCGGAAAACATACCCATATAAATGGAAAAATAGATAACCACAATCCCTTTGATACTACCCAGGTTACCTTCCCCCAACTGTTTCAGAATGCGGGTTACCAAACGGCCATGTTCGGGAAACTGCATTTTGGGAACAATCCCAAGGGAGTGGACGATTTTATGATCCTGCCAGGGCAGGGACATTATATTAACCCGGACTTTATTACTCAAAAGGGAGATACGACTATTACTGGCTATGTAACAGATATCATTACAGATATGAGTTTGGAATGGTTGGATAAAAAACGGGATCCCAATAAGCCGTTTCTTCTTATGTACCTGCATAAGGCACCCCATAGACCATGGTGGCCTAGAGCTGATAAGTTTAAGGAATATTCCCAAAAAACCTTTCCCTTGCCAGAGACTCTATTCGATGACTATTCCAACAGGGGCACTGCGGCCAAAACGGCTGAAATGAATCTTTTATATCATATGCAGTATAGCCATGATAGCAAGATATGGCCAGAAACCTTGGAGGCCATGGGAGACGTGGAGCCATTTGTTGAAGGGTCCCAAGCCAATGTGAACAATGAATTCAATCGCGGAAACGAGGAACAAAAGAGTCAGTACAAACCTATTATAGACGCCATAAACCAAGAATTTAAAGAGAAATGGCCTACCATGACGGACGAGGAAAAAATGATATGGAAATACCAGCGGTATATGCAGGACTATTTGGGAAGTATTTCCTCTGTGGATGACAATGTGGGCAGGGTACTGGATTACTTGGACGAGAATGGCTTGGCCGAAAATACCATAGTGGTATACACCTCGGATCAAGGATTCTATTTAGGGGAGCATGGTTGGTTCGACAAGCGCTTTATTTACGATGAGTCATTTAAAACACCGCTTCTTATCCGTTGGCCCAATGAAATAAAGCCAGGAACCACAGAGGAGGAAATGGTGCAAAACCTGGATTTTGCCCAAACCTTTTTGGAAGCCGCCCAAATTAAGGCTCCAGAAGATATGCAGGGAGAAAGTCTTATGCCGTTGTTAAAAGGCCAGGCAGACCAATGGAACAGGGAGGCCGTCTACTACCAATATTATGAGTATCCCAGTGTGCATATGGTAAAGCGTCATTATGGAATAGTTACCAAGGAATATAAACTGGCCCATTTTTATTATGATGTGGACGAATGGGAATTATATGATCGCAAAAAAGATCCAAAGGAATTGAACAATGTTTATGATGATCCGGAATATGCGGATATCGTGAAAGAGCTCAAGGAAAAACTCGCCCAGCTTAGGGTAAAATATAAGGATTCCAAAGAACTGGACGACAAGTATATTGAACAGAGCAAGAAGTATTAGAAACACTCATTTAGGGCACTCTTAAAAATTGGGCGGGGTATAATCCCGCCCAATTTTTTTGTTAAATGGCCTATTCATTGTTACATAAGAAATTGGTTGGTAGGGCAAAGATAACTGTTGAAGATTTTCATTAAAATGGCTGTGGGGATGTTTTAAAGCCAAAAACAGATTATATTCGGGCCTATTTTACGATTTTCTTAATTCATGCCCTAATTCCTTATCATTTTTAGTTTATATTGTTTTATGCGATTTTTTAATGTAAAAACAACCCCCCTATTCGTTTTTATTTTTTGCACAACCATCTGTTTTGCTCAAAATGCAACTTCTAATTCCGATAATTCTGCGATTAAAATTTGGAATAATCCCAATGCAGCTAGCCAAAATAACCCGAAAAGTGCTCTAATCCATCCAGAAAGAAAATACAAATTACAGCAAATAGATAATTCCCTCGGCCTATCGAACAGTTCCATCAATGCAATTTTTCAAGATTCGGACAACTTGCTTTGGATTGGAACCTGGGATGGCTTAAATCGCTATGACGGGAGTAAATTCAAAATATTTCGCCCTGAATTGAATAATGAGAATAGCTTAAGTAATCAGGTAATACTTAATATTCTTGAGGACAAGACGGGTCAAATATGGGTGTCGACCATTCATGGCATAAATAGTTATGATAAGAGAACAAATAGCTTTAGGCGTTATTATTTTTCAAGAATAAACAACCCTCCGGTCTCGGAATCAGAATTTACCATTGCTTTGGATTCCTCCAAAACAGTATTCTGTGCAATAAAGGACTGGGGTATAGGCTACTTTTTCGAGGATGGTTTTATACAATTGAATTCTTTTAATCTTCCCTCCGAGGCGGTTAAAAAGATGGTGTTCACACCTTCAGGGGATCTACTTCTTCTATATGACAATAGTGAATTGTACCAATTGAAAATAACTCCCGGGGAAAATGCTCAAAAAAGGATATCAAATAGTGAGTTGGTTGCTGAAAATGTAAATGGGTTCGAAATCCTACAAAATGAAAAGTTATGTATTATTTCAAAGACAGGTGAGATGGACATTTCCTCATTGTTGGATCAAGGATCGGTTGAAGTTGATGAAAGGAATGTTAATAACATAATAGGATCTATATCCGAGGGACTCCTACTGTCCAATAAATCCGAGTTTTTAATTATAGATAGTTTAGGGAAAAGAGTAAATCTTCCTTGGCAAAAATATCTTAAAGAGCAAAAGATAACTACTATCTTTCAAGGGAATGAAAACGTTATTTGGGTAGGTACCGATGGGGAGGGTATTTTTAAGTTATATCCGCTCAGAAAATCCTTTCATTTAGTTACCAAGTCGCAAGTTCCTGAATTCAGTGAAGGTATTATTAGAACATTTACAGAGTCTGAGGGAAATTCTTTTTGGATAGGAACCAAAGGAAAAGGATTGTTCCGCTTTCCTCCCCAATTTTATGAGAATTCAAATGAGTCCTTGCCTTATGAAAATTATAATCAGAATAATAGCGGGATCAACAATTCAGTTTATGCATTGCATAAAGGACAAGATAGCTTAATTTTTATCGGAACGGATGGAGAGGGAATTGATGTTTTTGATTTGAAAAGGTCAAAACTTGTAAATTGGTCCCAAATCTTGCAAAGTAATCAGTGTGAATACTTTAAGTCGACCTATGCCATTTTTCAGGATATAAATGGCTTTATATGGCTGGGTACCAATGGTTATGGAATGATTCGCCTAAAAATCCAACGCTTTGGAGATAAACTAAAGGTTTCTGAATTCAAGAAGTATGTCGCAGGGGAATATGAAGAAAACAGGCTAAGCAGTAATATTATTTTCTCAATACTTCCTAGGAACGACAGGGAACTATGGATAGGTACACGGTTAGGAGGGTTGAACCTTTTTAATAAGGAATCCGACTCATTCCAGGTTTTTAAGAATAAAAGGAACGAACTGCGCAGCCTATCCAATGATGATATTTTATGCCTCTATAAAGATTTAAAAGATAATCTATGGGTAGGAACAAGTTTCGGGTTGAATTTATTGCAGGAAATAGGAAGTGATGGGGAAGCATATTTTAGACGTTATACCGTAAATGAAGGCTTGCCGAATAATACTATCCATGGAATTATTTCCGACAAAAAATCAAACCTTTGGATAAGTACTAATTATGGTCTTTCCAATTTTGTAGTCGATGAATCCAGATTTATCAATTTTACCGAAAATGAGGGTTTACAAAACAATGAGTTTGCGGATGGAGCCTTTTATAAAGGTGCCGACTCTGATTACGTATTTATGGGGGGAATTAAAGGATTTAACTATTTTTTGCCTTCGGAAATAGAAGAAGATCCGTTTGTTCCCGATATTCTTATTGATAAAATAAGTGGTCAAAATATGAAGGAGCCATACTATCAAAATCTGGTGGTCTCCCCAAACGGCAACAGCTTTCCATCTATCAATTTGGAGCACGATGAGAATTATTTCGACATAGACATTGCAGCCCTAACCTTTATTCACAGTGAAAAATGCACATATGCCTATCAGCTTATAGGTTTTGACAACGAATGGGTGTACATCAATAACCGAAGAAATATTTCCTTTACGAATGTGCCACCTGGTAAATATTCACTATTGTTAAAATGGACCAATAGCGATGGTATTTGGAGCAATCCCACAAAAGCAATAGATATTAAGATCGATCCCATTATTTGGCGAACTAATGTGGCATACGCTGTCTATTTGCTACTTTTCCTTCTATTGCTTGTTTTGATTTACAGTTACTATCAAAAAAAACAATCTTTAATACAAAATATTATCAATCAAAAAAGAGAAGAAGAAATTCATCAAAACCGTCTTACTTTCTTTACCAATGTAGCACACGAGTTCCAAACTCCTTTGACTTTGATTACCGGACCTGTTCAAAAACTATCAGAAATGGTGGGTTTAAGTGAAAAGAACCAGAGGTTTATAAATATGATAGAAAGGAACTCATCTAGATTACTCTTTTTAACACAACAATTACTCGAATTTAGAAAAGCGGAAAGCAATTATGTGGAGGTTAGGGTGAGACAATTCGATCTAGTGAATTTAATAGAGCAAATTGCCGAATTATTTGATGAATGGGCCATTCAGAAAAATATTGAATACGAATTGGAAATGCCATCCTTATTGCAGGGGTGGTTCGACAAGGATAAAATTGAGAAGATCGTATTTAACCTTTTGTCCAATGCCTTTAAGTATACTCCAGAAAATGGAAATATTAATCTAAAGTTATTTATTGAGGACGATTACGATATTCTTAATATTATAGTATCCAATTCTGGAGAGGGTATTGCCAAAGAAAAATTGGAGCGCGTATTTACGAGATTTGTATTGTTGGATGAGAGTAAGGATACGGATACCGATAAGTTTAGGACTGGGATAGGATTGGCATATGTAAAAAGTTTGGTGACAGTTTTGAAAGGTGAGATTACGGTTACGAGCGAAGTCAAGAAAGAGACCTCATTTAAGGTTTTGATTCCCTGTAACAAGGGGAGCTTTAAGGATACTGAATTGGAAGAGCATTCCGGGCAGGTAAATATATCCTATCACCTAAAAAACATTTTGGAAGATGGATCTGGCAATTCTGAAGATATTTCAAATAAATTAACATCACTTGATGTCCTTCAAAATAAACGTAAAGTTGTTTTGATTGTTGAGGACGAAAAAGATGTAAGGGTATTTTTAAAAGAACTATTGATAGATAAATATAATGTTCTAACAGCCAATAATGGGGCCGAGGCTTTGGAATTAATGAAAAAGGAAATGCCAGATCTGATTATAAGTGACCTTATGATGCCAGAAATGGATGGAATGGAATTATGTAAAAAAATAAGGAACAATAACCTTTCATGTCATATTCCTTTTATAATGCTTACATCCAAAAATTCTGTCATTCATAGTATTGAAGGATTGGAAAGTGGAGCAAATTCATATATTCCCAAACCCTTTCATCCAGATTATTTGCAGGTGAAAGTTCAAAATCTCCTGGAAGAAAAGGAGGTGATGCTTAAATATCTATCCAAGGAAACACCTATGGAAAGCTTTACAAATGTTTTAGAGCATGAAGAACATAAGGACTTCATGAAAAAGGTTTTGAAAATTATTCATAACAATAGTAACCGTTGCACAACCCCGTAATTATTAAAACAACGACCTCGATAACTGCTTTTTAAGGTGGTTTTGTTTTTTAAGCACCCGAAC
>NZ_JALKBD010000038.1 GCF_023015905.1 Arenibacter sp. F20364
CAGCTATGTATCCATGCCGAAATGCTCTATCAGTTTTAAAAAAAGTGAGCCTTTTCTGAGCCTTTTGTAAAACCAAAAAGGCCCCCAATTTCTTGGAGGCCCTATAATTATTGGTGATGGCAGAAGGATTCGAACCTTCGACCGCCTGCTTAGAAGACTTTGAAATGGAACTACAAATCAATGCAAAATACATCATATTATATTGATTTACAGAGATTTAATTCCGTTTTAATAAAATTTGACATCATTTGATATCAAATGATATCAAAAAAAAGTGAGCCTAAAGTGAGCCTTGTTTTTTACTAACTTTAGATAAAAGAAGGAGATTATGGCCAAGGTAAGACTGATATTGGACACCAGAAAATCGGCAAAAAGTGCAGCCAACGGATTGTACCCCGTTGCCCTGCGATTATTCCACCGTAAAACGAGGATCATACGCCTACCCTATCATTGTTCACCGGCTGGATGGGACGATAAATTTATGCGGATGAAAAAGTCCGTCTTCAAAAACAACCATATTGATTGCGACAAAGCCAATGAAAAAATTTATGACAAACTACACGCGGCCCATAAGCTCATTGTAGAACTCGGGGACAGCATCAATTCGGTAGATGCGGATACGCTGATAGGATATATACGGAAAGCATGGGACAAAAAAGTGGACACTAAGATACGGGATGATGTAGACAATGGGATCACCCTTTCCCAATGGGGAAAGGTCATAATCGATAGAAAATTAAGATCCAACAAACCCGGAACTGCATCCTGGTATGCAGGGGCTATCAGATCAATCACCAAACTGAACGGGGGAAAAGATCTGCGGTTGAACGAGATTACCGTTACCCTGCTGACCAATTTCCAGATAGAACACAAAGCAAAGAGCAGTTCCAAAAATGGTATCAGCTCCTATTTGAGGGCAGTCAGGGCCATCTATTACAGTGCCATCAAGGAAGATCAATTTTACCCCAAAAAGAACCCCTTTCAACACTTTAAAATCCCAACTTCCAGACGTACCAAAAAGAAGGCCATATCAAAAATGGAATTCATAAAGATCAGAGACGTAAACTACAAAGAAGGATCTCCAGTCTGGCATGCGAAGAATTATGCACTTGTGATGTTCAACTGCAGGGGAATGAATTTCATAGACCTCGTAAAGCTTCAGGTCAAGGACATAACCAAAGACCGCATATTCTATGGGAGGAGCAAGACCGGTGACCAGCTCTCCGTCCGAATTACGGAGGAACTACGGGAAATTCTGAATTTTTATACGGAAGGAAAATCAATGGATGACTATCTTTTTCCCGCAAACTATGATGGCAGCACAAAGCACTATGAAAAATATAAATCCCTTCGCAGAAGGATGAACGGCCATCTCAAGACCATCGCCAAGGATGCAGGTATCGAAGAACACTTCACTACCTATACCATCCGCCATTCCTGGGCCACCATCGCCAAGTTTATGGGGATTTCGACAGAGGTTATAAGCGAAGGTCTGGGCCATAATTCCTTAAAAACAACACAGATCTATCTAAAGAGTTTTACCAACCAGATTTTGGATGAAGCGAATGAGATGGTGGTATCGTAGTATTTGACACGTATTGTTGAACAATAAAACAATATGAGGTTTTCCTGTTTTACAAACATCCATAATTTTACTTGCTAAAAATTTATGAGCTGGAATACCCGATTTCCAACTTTATAATGGCGCAATAAATTTACCCTATATAACCTTAAAGAATTTGGAAAATGAAAATGTGTAGAACGATGATGTATTTTAATGTATTAATCCTTTTTGTTCTTTCTATTTCCGGAACCTCTGCTCAGCAAGACCCTACTCTTTTTAAATTGTTGCCGGAATCAAAAACGGGCATAGCCTTTAATAATCAATTGTTTGAAAATGATACCCTTAATATTTTAAACCAGGCTAATATTTATAATGGTGGCGGTGTTGGTATGGGCGATTTCAACCAGGACGGCCTTATAGATATCTACTTCGCTGGTAATATGGTATCGAGCAAATTATACCTGAACAAGGGAAAAATGCAATTTGAGGATATTACCCAGGTTGCAAATGTTAACGGACACGACAGGTGGATTACAGGGGTATCCGTCGTGGACATAAATGCGGACGGCCTACCAGATATCTATTTATCGGCATCCTTTAGATCCGATCCTCTTGGCCGGACCAATCTATTGTATATTAATCAAGGAGTCAATAAGAAAGGTATTCCCATATTTAAAGAATCTGCCGTTGCTTACGGCCTTGCCGACAATGGTTATAGCACACAAGCCTACTTTCTAGATTACGACAGGGACGGTGATCTGGATATGTACCAAGTGACCAATGAAATATATGACCCAAGAACACCTATTTATTACCGCGCCAAACTAACGGACGGTAGTGCCAAGAACACAGATAGGTTATATCGTAACAACGGTAACGAAACATTTTCCGATGTTTCTAAAGAAGCGGGAATAGGAATAGAAGGTTGGGGACATGCCGCTGCCATTACCGATATCAATGGTGATGGTTGGCCCGATATTTATGTTGCCAATGACTTTATTTCCAATGACCTTTGCTACATCAACAATAAGAATGGAACTTTTACAAATCGTCTGGACGACTATTTTAAGCATACGGCCTGGAACGCTATGGGCACAGATATCGTAGACATTAATAACGATGGGCATGTAGACCTGATCTCTTTGGAAATGCTTCCTGAAAACAATCTTCGTAAAAAAAGAATGTTAAGCGGTAACGAATATTACAACTATATCAACAATAGTCAATACAACTACAACCACCAATATGTGAGGAACGTATTGCAAATAAATAGTGGCCCGGATCAAAATGGCAAATCCGTATTTAAAGATATGGGATTTATGGCTGGGATTTATCAAACGGATTGGAGCTGGTGCCCATTGGTTGCCGATTTCGATAATGACGGATTTCGGGATATGATTATTACCAATGGTCTGCCACGGGACGTTACCGATTTGGATTATATAGCCTATGACAATGGACAAAGTGGTAGTTCACAAAGCGCTACTTTGGCAATGACAGATTCCCTACCGGTTGTAAAGCTAGCCAACTATGCATACAAAAACACCAACGGGATAATCTTCGAAAATGTATCCAAGGCATGGGGAATAGACCATTTGTCCTTTTCCAATGGTGGGGCATATGCAGATCTTGATAATGATGGAGATTTGGACGTTGTAATAAACAACATTAACGGACCAGCTTTTGTTTATGAAAATACTTCCAGTTTAAATGGCAATCAACTCACCATAAATTTTGAAGGGTCTGATAATAACACCGATGGAATTGGAGCTTCCGTAAAAATATATTATTCTGGGAACCAACATCAATATTACGAGCATTACCCTATTCGGGGCTATTTATCCACTCATGACCCAAGAGCACACCTTGGTCTGGGCGTAGCCAATAAAATTGATTCGTTAAGGGTTTTTTGGCCTGATGGTAAACAACAATTAAAAACTAATTTATCACTGAGATTGCCCCTTAACCTAAATTATAAAGATTCCCGTGAAGTAAATTCATTCCGAGACAAGAAAGCAGTTGCTTCGATCTTCAAGAACTCGGCCAGTTCTCATAATATAAATTTCAAACCAAAAGAAACGGATTTTGTAGATTACAATATCCAAAGTACCCTTCCCCATAAATTAAGTCAGTTTGGTCCCGGGATAGCCGTAGGTGATATTGACAATAACGGATTTGAGGATTTTTATATTGGTGGCTCTTCGGACAATCCAGGGGTGTTTTTTATGCAGGACGCCGATGCCAAATTCACCATGGATTCTTCCAGGTTTTTACAGCAAGAGGATATTTTGTACGAGGATATGGGGATATTGTTCTTTGACGTTGACAATGATAATGATCTTGATCTATATATGGTAAGTGGCAGCTATGAAATCCCTGCCGACCATGCCATTAGTAACGATCGTCTTTTTATAAACAATGGAGAAGGAATGTTTGAAAGAGCCATTAATAGCCTCCCTCCCGATTTTACCAATGGCTCATGCGTAAAAGCTGCAGATTTTGATGGAGATGGAGATTTGGACCTTTTTATAGGTGGTCGTGTAGTTTCAGCGGCATACCCCGCAACACCCAAAAGTTGTCTATTAAAAAATGAGAATGGAAAATTTATTGATGTGACCAATGATTATTCTCCAGGACTAAAAAATATAGGCATGGTAACTGATGCCTTATGGACCGATTTTGACAATGACGGAAAAACAGACCTAGTATTGGCAGGAGAATGGATGCCCATAACCTTTTTTAAAAATACTGGATCATCTTTGGTTAAAGTTGATTCGGGTATAGAAAAACAAACCGGCTGGTGGAATAGTTTAGTTGCAGGTGATTTTGACAATGATGGTGATATGGATTATGTATCTGGCAACCTCGGCCTTAACACCAATTATACGGCTACCCCAACAGAACCGATGACTATAATTGCCAAAGACATTGACAATAATGGTTCCTTAGATTCCATGGTATTTTGTTATATGACCGGCGATGATGGCAACCGTCAATCGTTCCCCATTGCGTCAAGGGACGACCTGGTTGGCCAGATAATTACAATGCGCAAGAAATTTCCTACCTATCAATCTTATGGCTTGGCCGGTATGGATGATATATGGAGTGAAACTGATAAGAAGAATGCAATAATACTGCAGAGCACCGAAATGCGCACTTCTTTTATTGAAAATATGGGCAACGGAAAATTTGAAATGCATCCTTTACCACTCCAGGCACAGGAAGCTCCGGTTTATGGTATGTTGGCCAACGATATAGATGAGGATGGTAATTTAGATCTTATTTTGGTAGGTAACGATTATGGGATGGACCCATATAGTGGCAGGCACGATGCCTTTAATGGTCTTTGCCTAAAAGGTGATGGCACAGGTAATTTTAATGCCATGCAAACCGCCAATACCGGGTTTTATGTTCCGGGAGACGCTAAAGGGTTGGCTAAATTATATACCGCAAACAATGAGCCTGTAATAATTGCAACCCAAAATCAAGATGACCTTTTGGTGTTTGGCAGCAATGATCCAAACTCAAAAAGTACCGATCGCTGGGTAGATCTTAATGTGGATGATTTTTCGGCAGAAATCATTTATAAGGATGGACGCAAGAAAAGATTGGAATTTTACTACGGTTCCACTTATATGTCACAATCCACACGTAAAATGCCTATTGAAAATGATATGGTCAAGATCACAATTATTAATTATAAAGGAAAAAAAAGGAACGTATTATGAAAAGGCTATTTTGGTTTGGAATATTAATTGTCGGTACCCTAAATTCAATTTGGGCACAAAACTGGAAATCAAAAACGGAACATGCCGATTTTGTTCATAGAGCCATCAAGCAGGTTACAGATGTTATGGTCTATGATATTTATTCACCCCCTGTTACCAGTCGAACATATGCCTATGTTTCGGTGGCGGCATACGAAACACTAATTCAAGACCAGAAAGATTATATCAGTTTGGCTGGCCAATTAAATGGGCTCGGGCCGGTCCCCGTTCCAGACAAGAAAAAGGAATATAGTTTAACCTTGGCGGCAGTACATGCCATTCTTACATCTGGGAAATCCTTTGTGATTTCCGAGGAAAAGATTGATGATTTTGAAAAAAGAATTCTTCAGGAATTTAAGGACATTGGGATCCCTGATGATGTATTCGACAATTCATTGGCGTATGGCCAACAGGTAGCCACCCATATTCTTAAGTGGGCTGCTGAGGATAAATATAAGGAGACCAGATCACTTCCTCAATATAGCGTGAAAAATGATTCAGCTTCATGGAAACCAACTCCTCCTGCTTATATTAAAGCTATAGAACCTAATTGGAACAAGCTCCGTACTTTCTTGATCGATTCCGCTGCTCAATTTAAACCAGTGGCTCCTCCCCCGTTCTCATTGGATAGTAGTAGTGTTTTTTATAAGGATGTTATTGCGGTATATAATCAGGTTCAAAAAAATACCGAGGAGGAGATTGAGATTGCAAAATTTTGGGATTGCAATCCGTTTAAAATGAATGTAAGAGGGCATGTGATGTATGCTACTAAGAAAATATCCCCCAATGGCCATTGGATGAACATTACTTCCTTGATATGCAAACAAGTCAATGCTTCAGCCGTCAGATCCGCTGAAGCCTATGCCTGTCTAGCTGTAAACTTGGCCGATGCCTTTATCAGTTGCTGGGATGAAAAATACAGGAGTGCCGTGATACGTCCGGAAACTTACATTAACATTTACATTGACCCAAATTGGTTACCGGTACTACAAACCCCACCATTTCCAGAGTATACCAGTGGTCACAGCGTTGTATCCTCTAGTGCGGCCATAATGTTGACCAAGTTGTTCGGAGATAATTTTGCTTTTGCCGATTCTACGGAAGAAGAATTTGGATTGCCTACCCGCAATTTTACTTCGTTTAAACAGGCTGCCGAAGAAGCAGCAATTAGCAGGTTTTATGGTGGTATCCATTATATGCCAGCCATTGCCAACGGACAGGATGAAGGTTACGCTATAGGGGAGTTCTTTATCAATAATCTCAATACACGAAACAGATAAGGGATAGACTCGCAGCGCGTAATTACTTAATGGACAATTAAATCCTAACCAATTTTATGCGCATAAGCTTATGTTATTTGGAAAGATAAATGGTCTGTGTAAAAGCACCATTGGCAGCTATATCCCAGACCTCTACCCTAGCCCATTTTCTATTGTGGAGGTTTAGGGAATGTTCAAATTCCTCGGAACCAAAAGCCTTTGTCTTGCTCAAATCAACCTTTTCCCGAAATACGGTGGTACCATCACCTGATACTATTTCCATATAATTCAAGGGGAATGTCCAATCTATCTGAATACGGACTTTAGCTTCGCCCTCAGCATTCAACTTTAAAGTTTCTCCTGATTTTTTGCCGTTCATACTAAAATGAGGAATCAAAACTTCGCCAGTGGTCGAAAAGAACTCCCCTGTTGTCATGGCATTAAGAACTGGCTCCCAACCATCCTTAAATTTGGGAAGTGAATCCAACTTTAAATAATTGATGTTCATATGGGCATACATCTCATTTTCCAAAGTCACTGTAAAAAGATCGGCCTCCGCAATAATTTTCTTTTTGTTCCCCCAGTTATTCATATCATCCAATAGATCAAGAACCCTGTTCCCCAATTTAGGTAGGGATAGATCGGCTGGCATGGGTTTCCATGCACCTCCTAAAAAATGGTCCGATTTAAAGAATTCTTCATCTTTGTAGGCGTCTGGATAACCTGTTGATCCTTTAATCCGCGGATGGGCCGTCCATGCCAGCCCTTTTTCCAATTCCAGTAATCGGAGCATATCATTTTTATCCTTTAACCTATAGACCTTTCCATACTGGGTATGGGAGGACATAAATGGTTTACTCTCTTTATTGGACATTATCCAGTAGACAGGTTTTGGAAATAGGGCCATCCAATGTCCACCCAGAAACTCGTTGGGTTCTTCACCTGGCAACAGTAGGAACTCCTCATCGGACAATCGCCCGCATAGCTCAAAAAGTGAATCCAATTCCTTTAAACGTATCCCATCTGGTCCCTTGGGATGTGCAGTATAATGGAACTCTCCCAAATGAACGATATCTACTCCCATTTTTTTAAAAACATCCACAAATTCAGGCTTTGAGGGTATGGCTTTATCCTTCATCACAACGTTCATAATAAATTCATTGTGAAAATGGCTCGCCATTGTTTTGTGTCCTTTTATAGGAACATATTGATCGCTGTGGGTATATTTTTTTACATCTTCCAATAATTGGTCGGCTTGCCCTTCACCAATAAGACAAAAGAAATTCAGACGCTGTTCACTTCCTGGAGGGGCATTGAACCAGGGCACATATCGGTGATCACCCTCAGGGTCATGTCTTATACCCAAACCGTATTTGGAAACCATATTCCTATAATTTGTACCGTGCCAAACGGACTTTAAATTAAATGCCTCATCAAGTGGATAGAAATATTGGTGTGGAGGAGGAAAAATGGCAATTGCACCACCTTCTCCCTGACCAATAATGGTGCGGTATTTTACGGCCATGTTAGTACTGGTTTCCATAACGGATTCTGCTTGCACAAATTTGTCCTTTAAATTGGCAAATGAAATTTGTTTCCAAGGTTTATCCGTAATAAGACCTGCATCATAAAGGATTGCTGTTGCATCTTTTTGCGTTGAAATTACGGCCGCAATATTGAAAAGAGGAATTCCGTTATAGATAGTTATTTCTAAAGAACCTTGAAAATTTGGAGCGCTTATATCCCCAATGCTTATAATAGTTCTATTTCCATTTTTAGTAATTATTGCCTCCCTTTTGTTGATATTTAAAACATTGGAAGTATAAGGGCGGCTAGGTACTTTATCAAAAAAGATCGTCCATCCATTTTCCGGTTTCAAAGAACGACTTCCGCTATTTAAAAGAAAAACAGGATCCACATTTGAAGATATGGCCTTAAATTGATTATTCTTGCCCATGGCAATAGTGCGAAATAAGGGCTCTTCTTTGTTCAGGTTGATAACCAATTGACAATTATTCCCATTGTCCAATAGCCAAGTGACTATAAGATCACTTTTATTCACAGCTATTTTAGTACCGTTTTCATAGGGATTTACCGGCAATACCACGGGTATCTGAGCATTTATAACGAGGCCAAATAAGAGTAAACCTGTAATAAGGAAAGATTTCATTTGTTGTGATGTTTTTGTTTAATTTGTTTAGCTCGTTCAAATAATCATATTAAAAAAAGGTCCCGACGATGAACCGGGACCATTGCATTTTATGTTTTAATCTACCCACTCCAAACTATTCTTTAATATAGTTTTGTATGCTTCATGGTCATGTGCCCTTTCGTCATGACCCAGAGTATTGCCAATAATTTTTGCTTTGGGATGTTTAACGATCCAAACCGTGGGATACTCTTCACCTGATTTTAACCCTCTGCTTACTGCCAATATCTCTATTTCTGCATTGGGATCTTTTTCCCAGCGATATAACTCATCCACAATTCTAAACTTGGATGGCACTCCTTTCATTATAGGATGATCTGGTTTAATTACACTCACCTCAAATTCTTGGAGTTCTTCATGTGATCTGGAGCCACCACCAACCAACTCCTGGTTGTATTCCGGCCAATCCTTCCAATTGTACCAAGTACTGGGGTGATAAATCAAAAGATTTAAATTTCCTGCATTTACCTTTTGGAAAATCGCGCTTTTAACATTTGCATCCAAGGGTTTATTATTGGTCAGCATAAGAACATCCGTATCACCGATAAGTTTTCCCAATTCTTTATTATCCTCGGTATAATTTACGGTATTCTTTCCTTTTTTGCTAAGTATTTTACCATCGGCAATACCGAAGTATTTTAGGAAATCGTGGGAACCACCACCGCCCATAATCGCAATTTTTGTGGCGTTCTTTTTCTTGGAGATATAGTTTCCATCTTGAGCTGTTCCGTAAAAGGCAACGAACAGTAACATTAATAAAATTCCTGCTTTTTTCATATTTTTTATTGTTTTCTTTATTTCTTGGCAACCCAGTCCGCACTATTTTTTAGAATGGTCTGATAGGCTTTTAATCCATGAGCCCTTTCATCGTGGCCTAAAGTATTCCCGACAATCTTGGCCTTGGGATGTTTTACTATCCAGACCGTTGGATATTCTTCCCCAGATTTTAAGCCTCTACTTACTGCCAAAACCTCTATTTCCGCTTCGGGGTCCTTTTCCCATCGGTACAATTCGTCCACGATCCTGAATTTGGAAGGCACGCCTTTCATTATGGGATGATCTGGCTTAACTACCCTTACTTCAAATTCCTGCAGATCTTCGTGGGACCTGGATCCTCCCCCAACCAGTGTTTTGTTGTATTCCGGCCAGTCTTCCCAATTGTACCAGGTACTGGGGTGGTAGATAAGCATATTCATGTTCCCTGCGTTTACACGGTTCATAATGGCATTTCTGGTATTTTTATCCAAAGGTTTGTTGTTGCTTAATAAAAGCACATCGGTTGTTGGAATCAAGGTTCCCAATTCCATAGAATTTTCCGTGTATATGAACGTGTTCTTCCCGCCTTCACTTAGAATTTCACCATCTGCAACACCAAAAAATTTAAGGAAGTCATGGGAACCACCACCGCCCATGGCCGAGATTTTCAGAGCTTCCTTATCTTCGGAGATGTAGGATCCAGGGGCCGTTACTACAATTACCCCCTGCATCATTCGCCAATGGCCGGGAAAAGTACAGACATAGGGATAAATCCCGGGTGTATCGGGAAGTTTGAACACCACAGATCCGGTAACCCCTGGTGTCAACATATCCGTTGCCCCAAGCACATATCTCGATTTTGGAACATATCCCATCTTTTCTGCTTCAGGATTCTTCAGGAACCCATCTACCATGGCCCCGAAAGTTTCCACACTACCAGGTTGGATGACCACCAAATTATGGGACATTTGATCCTTATTGTTCAATACTATTTCCACTGTCTGTCCTGCCGTGGCGTGAAGTGTCTTTTTATCAAAAGCCATTTCCTGATTTACGGTATTGAGGACAAAGGTTACATCGGCCTTTATTTTTCCGACCTTGCCTATACCCATATCAATGAATTGATTCCCTCCGGTATTTGCACAGTGTACGGCAATAATATTTTTTCCCTTTTTGAACAATCCGCCTTTTTCGCTATCGAGCTTTATGTACTTGTAAGCTTCACTGGATCCGGTTTCGGCAATCAAAAGTTGGCCATTGACATATATTTCATAATCGTCGTCATGGGCAATCTTTAATACCGGCTCAGATATTACGGCAGAAATGGCCACTTCTTTTCGCATCCAGATATCGGAACTGCTCCACTTGGTATTAACATCGTTGATGTTCTCCCCTCCAAACTTGGCAGCGCCTTTTTGCCAAGAAGCGTCATTGAATTCCGATTTCATCCAGTTATCGGCAGGTTTATCGGTAGTGTAGTTCCAAGTGGATTTTTTTTCTTCTGCCGAGGGTACTATCATTTCTACCGAAGAGGGGTCTACCACCTCGAAATTTGATTCCCTGAAATAAATTTTTATGGCGGCATTGATCCATTTGTCAGAAGTGCTGGCTTCGTCCTTGGACAATTTTTCTATTTCAGTATATAATGCGTTGGATTCCGGTAATTCCCCTGCACGCAGTACCGCAGCAAGCTTGATCTGTGGGTCTGTACTGCTTAATAGGCCGGATTGTGCCAAGATTTCACTACTTTCTTTTGTTGCGGGCAACAAAGCCAGTGCGGCCCGGTTTACCCCATATGAGCTACTGTTCAAAGCTTTAGTGACAACTTCGTTGGCGGCCGCATTGGAGCCGTCAAGTGCCCCCAAGCCTTTTAAGGTCCACAGGGCATGCAGTGCTCCGGTATTGAGGCCGCTTTTATCAACCTCATTGTTGCCTGCCATATTGATCAGGTCCGGGATCAAGGAGACCTTCTTGTTCTCCACTATTAAACGCTGGGCCGTAGTTCTCCAGAACATATTATCGCTTTCAAGCCCTTCCAGTAGTGCTTCATCATCCTCGGGATCCAGGGAGGTGATATCCGGATCATCACCGTCCTCATGGGTAATTACGTATATCCTCCCATGGCCATAATCGCGCAGTTTATTTAAATGGGCGTTGCCCTCACCCTTATCGGCGTTCCAGATCTGGTTGTCCATCCCTCTTTTGTCCGGGTTGTGCTGAATTACGGGATTGTACCAATCCGCCACCCACAAATTCCCATCCGGTCCGGTCTCGGCAAAAACCGGTGCGGTCCAGGCATCGGTACTGGCAAAAATATTGCCACCGTCGACCTCCTTATACCCTGCCCCATCCTTGACTATTTTTGCAATATGTACCAAATGTCCGGTTGGTTCGCAAACATACATTTGATTTCTATATTCTTCCGGATAATTTCTGGCGGTATAGAAATTGGCGCCAGAGGCAGCCGTATACCCTCCCCGTACATCTACCTGTTGCAGCGGAATGGTATCTACAGGGGTAATTTCATAGTGCCCCTGGATAAAGTCCGCATTGACAGCCCAAGAGGGCATTTTGTTCAAATAATCATAATGTTTTAAAGGTATCCCAACATAACAGCAGTGGTTATTGTTGGCTGTAGATCCAAATATTTCAAAATTCTCGTTAAAACCGAGTCCCCAGGTATTGTTGTTGAATTGCCCCACCGGTTCAAAATAGGAACCGTCCTTGGCAAATTTGTAAACGCCCATCTTGAATTCTACAGGCTTGCCCCGGAACTGATTTTCAAAGCCCGAATAACCTACGGAGCCCCATATCATGTTATCGACCCCATAGCGTAGATTTGATGGTCCCGCATGGGTGTCCCAGGTTCCAAAACCTTCGAACAGAACGGTACGCTTGTCCATTTTGTCGTCCCCATCGGTATCTTCCAGAAAAACCATATTTGGAGCCTGCGACACAATGGCACCACCTTTTACCAGGGTAATTCCCGTTGTTAGATTTTGATCCGTGGCATAATCGGTAAACTTATCGGCCCTACCGTCCCCATTGGTATCCTCACAGATGGTAATCCTATCCCCTCCAACATCATTGGCAAGTCCATGTGGGTAATCCTTGGACTGTACCACCCATAGCCTGCCCCTTTCATCCCAGGTAAAGGCAATGGGGTTAATAATATTGGGCTCGGCGGCATATAGCTCCGCTTTGAAACCCTCCGGAAGCTGGATATGCTTTTGGGAATCCTCGGGACTTAACGGATCCTGGACCCGTGGGTTCTCTCCCGTATAGGTCAATGGCGGGGGCGGCTCCTTTTCCCCGGAGCAGCTGGATAAAACGACCATTCCACAAAATAGCATTGAAAGGTAAATGGTTAAATTTTTCATTTTTTTAAAGTTTAATATTTTAATTTACTATAGCCGAGCCATAATGGAAGGTTCTCGACAGTGTTACTATTTTGGCCCATCAAATCCGTGGACGATATTCCGAATAAGGGGTATTTTCACTAACATCCACAGTACCCGCTCCCCATCCTTCAGGAGGGGACAGGATGGCCAGAAACTCCAGTTCCCCCTGTCCGGCATTAAAAGTACCGTGTGCCACATTGGCCCCTATGTAAACGGAGTCGCCCGCCTCCAAAAGCTGCATTTCATCTTCTATCCATTGTTCCGCAGTACCTTTAAGGACGTAAAGAATTTCATGCATTTCCGGATGCACGTGAAAATTATGTCCCCCGCCCTCAGGCATTACCACCTTCACCATATAGGAGTCGGCCTGTTTTATAATTTCGGGATGATAATGCCAATGATGGTCCCGCCCGAAGGCCCTTTCGAACATTTGGTCTTTTTCCTTGACGAATTTCCAATTCCTTTCCATAGACAAACTATAGGGTCAATGCTTTGAATTCCTTGGTCAGGTTGGTCAATGACTGTTCTATGCCCATTCTTTCCAATGAGGATGCCCCTACAAAGCCGTGCAGGCCCTTGCAGTGTTCCAGTACGTATTTTACATCGGCAGGGGTATTGATCGGTCCGCCGTGGGCCAATAAAAAAGTGTCGGGATTTGCTTTCTTAACGGCATCGACTATTTTTTGGGTACGCTCCAGGGCATCGTCCATGGAGGCGGTGGCGCTGGTAACCCCGATAGAACCACCAACAGTTGTCCCTACATGGGCAATTATGGCATCGGCACCCACATCTGCCATTTGTACGGCCTCCTCCGGTTTGCCTACATATACTACGGAGAACAGGTCCATTTTGGTGGCCAGTTCTACCATATCCACTTCTTTTTGAAAACTCATTCCGGTTTCTTCGAGTACATTTCTAAAGTGGCCATCGATGATGGAATGTGTCGGGAAATTATTGACCCCTGAGAAGCCCATATCCTTTACTTTTCCCAAAAAGTGCCACATTCTTCTACGTGGATCACTACCATGGACCCCACATATTACAGGAATTTCCTCCACTACGGGCAAAACCTCATATTCCCCTATTTCCATGGCTACCGCATTGGCATCCCCATAGGCCATCATCCCCGCAGTTGAACCGTGCCCGGACATTCTAAACCTGCCCGAGTTGTAGATGATGATCAGATCCGCACCACCTTTTTCTATGAATTTGGCACTGATCCCGGTACCGGCACCGGCCGCAATAATGGCTTTTTTTTGATTTACTACTGCTTGTAACCTATCTCTAACTTCTTGTTTTGTGTAAGGGTTTCCTTTCCCCGTCCATGGATTTGGCATAATATTCTATTTTATTATTAAATTATTTTTATTTAAGTTTTAATCTCTATAATTTTAAATCTATTGTTTAGGATTTTTCTATTTCGACTTGTTTATATCCGCCACGCTTTCTAAAATATAGTATAAGGATTAGATAGCCCAGGGACATCGTTAAGGGTATCAATGCTGTTATTACCAATGCCCTTCCGGCACCATAAAAACCAGCCTGTTCCACAGGTACCTTGTCTATATTAACCATGGTCTGGGCATTGTCCCACCAGTTTTTCAAATTACTCAGATTGGCGTTGTCACTTAATTCTTTTCCAGTGCTTTCCCAACGTTCAATATCTGCCTTCAACTGCTCTCCATTATCCCTTAAGATCGCGACTTTACTACCGTCCAATCCTTTTATTGGCCTAAAGAACAAGAATCCATTTTCCTGTTCCGCCTTATAACGGTCATATGATTCAGTAGACTCCACCTTAATTTTATTGGAAGCAAAGTAATCTTGTTTATACCCAATACCAGGTCCGCCCAAGAGACCAGCCGACAACATTCCCACTCCACCAACAATACCCATGGTTACGGCACCTCCCCTTGGAAATCGTTCTCCGACAACACCGAGCATGGTGGGCCAAAAGAAAGTTTTCGCTATTCCATATATAGTTACCGCCAATACCATTACAAGTCCGGTAGTTGAGTTTCCTAGGATATACAGTCCTATTGCTCCGAGAATAGAACAGGCGAAGAGCAATCCTAAAGGTGATATTCTATTGACTATAGGTCCTGCAAAAAACCTAAGTACGAACATTAGGGCAGATGTGTATATAAACAACAAGACCCCTTTAGTTGGATTTTCCAGAATATTACCCGTTATATTCTGTATCCAACTATCAGTACCCAATTCTACATAGCCTACCAGCATCATCAAGATCAACAAAGAAATTAATAATGGGGAAGCCAGTTGACGAAACATCTCGCTAAAGCCAACTCCTGCGGCCCTTGCCTCCGAAATTGGAAATTTTTCCTTAAGTATGATAAAGCCATAAATAAGTACGGGAATCAGAAAGAAGCTCATTAAAACCTCCCATGAAACCAAGCTATGAAAGGCAATGGACAATAAACCTCCTACAATCATTCCTCCTGGCCAACCAGCGTGCAAAATATTCAAGTAGTGTGTTTTGTTTTTTGGGTATAGTGTTGCTACAAGTGGATTTACAACCGACTCACATATACCATTCCCGACAGCAAAAAGGAACGTGCCCCAGTATAGGCACCAATAGGCAGCTTCGCGTCCCATCGCTTCAAACACATATACAGTTGCCACGGTGACGACCAAGGACAGAAAATGCATTACAAAAGCCAAAATTAGTAAAGGCTTATAACCTACCCTGTCTACTATAAGACTAAAGAGAATAATGATAACACCAAAACCAACAAACCCACCTCCCGTAATGGAGCCCAATTCGGTCATGGTAAATCCAAACTGATTCCCCCAATCTACTAGAATCGCTCCACGTACAGCAAAGCCAACTCCGCCAGTTACGATAGTAAAAAAACTCGCCCATAATAAGCGATTTCTATTAATCTTATTTACATCCATCATTTTATATATTAAGTATAAGTTGTCGGCTCTTCTTAGGCTGATTTAATTTATTGACTAATTAGAATTTCCATTAAGGATTTTACCGCCTGTGCGGCAAAACTCTCGGTATTTATATTTGAGTTTACCTCCAATATCTTGATATTTTTATTTGCATGACTTTTTAGGGAACTGAACAATTCTTGGTCTATCGCCGGAGCGTGAAATACTTCTCCCGGCCCACCAATTTTGGACAGGCCTCCTAATGGAAGCAATACAGTAACAGGAGCCTTGGACTTATTTATCTTTTCGGCTATAGTCTTTCCCAATATTCTGTTCTCTTCTACATTGGTCCGCATAAGGGTTACATCCGGTGCCCAACTAAATAATTGTCTGTCCCTATATTTTTCTGGAACGGATTCCAAAGGACCAAAGTTTACCATGTCCATACATCCTGGTACCACGATCTGTGGAATTCCTATTTTGGCCGCAGCTGTTAAGCGGTCCGGCCCCGCACTACATATTCCACCGCAAAGTTCATCCGCCAATTCAGTTGTAGTAATATCCAATATAGCATCAATACATCCATCCATGGTTAATCCTTCCATGGTCCTACCTCCTACTCCAACCGAATGGAAGGCCATCACCGCGTATTCCTGATCCCTTAGTAATTCCGAACATTTATCTACACAAAGTGTAGTATTGCCAAAAACACTAATAGCTATGGATTTGCTCTGCCTTTCATCAGTCGACCTAGAAACTTGCATCATTCCTACTATCGCCCCCGCACCTTGGTGCATTACTACCTTGCTGATACTATTTAGTCCGGCAACATCAACAACAGATGGCATCAAAGTGATATCCTTAATGCCTACATGTATGGACAAATCTTTGGTAGCCAAGGTGCTGATGCAAATTTTCGGAAATCCAAAAGGTAAAGTCTGCATTGCCTTTAGTGCTATAAAAGTCCCGCCACCGCCGCCCATACCTATTATGCCGTTGGCTTCTTTCTTTTTGAAAAGATCTTCAACAATAGCGGCAGCGCCATTTCCCATGACTTCTATAGCTCTGCCACGATCTTTATTTTCCCTAAGATCGGTAAGGATACTTCCACCACTTAAAGCTACCTCCATGGCCTCAAAATCTACCGGAAATAAATCAGTGGAGCCAAGTACCCCGGTATTGATTGTAATTACCTTGACACCTAATCCTATAAGACAGCCATATAGAAATCCGAAGTCTTCTCCTTTGGTATCGAAACAACCAACCATTATGATACTTCCTTCTTTTTGCATATTGGTATTACTTTTTTTGTTCATTGTTGTTCATAATATCTGAAGCCCTTAATTTTTATTAAAACACTTAATGGTGGCCATTATATTTTTGGCGGATTCCTGAATAAGTTGGGGAGCATGCTCAATTGCCTCTTTTAATTCCATTGGCTGATTAACAATAGAAAACACTGCATTTACCCCCATGTCATAAATACCCTCTATATCCTCACCAATTTTTCCGGTAATCACGATTACGGGGACATTGTGTTTTTTTGCCAATGTTGCGATCCCGGATATGGTCTTGCCCTGTAATGTTTGTCCATCAATCTTACCCTCTCCTGTAAATACCAAGTGGGCCTCCTTTAAATGCTCTTCAATTTTAAGGGTCCGTAGTATTAATTCAATCCCATTTACAAGCTTTCCCTTTAAAAATGCCATTAGTCCTGCACCGGTACCTCCGGCCGCTCCAGCTCCCGGGATCTGGTCGATATCGATGCCCAACATTATTTCGATGCAATGGGCATAATGGGCAAGGTTAGTATCCAATATTTGCAGATCTTTTTTACTTCCCCCTTTTTGCTCTCCATAAACCATAGAGGCTCCATTTGGCCCGGTAAGGGGATTGGAAACGTCGCAGGCAACCACCACCTCACAACTTTGAATTCTTTTATCAAAATAGGTCAGATCTATGGTGTTCAATTGATTTAGACTGCCACCGCCCTCTGGAATATCGTCCCCCTCATCATCCATAAATTTGGCTCCCAATGCCCTCACCATTCCAGCTCCTCCGTCATTGGTGGCACTTCCACCAATACCGATGATAAATTTATCACAACCCCTATTAAGGGCATCCTTGATCATTTGCCCTGTGCCAAATGTTGATGTATGCAATGGGTTCTTTTCGTACTCTTTTAACAATTCCAAGCCCGAAGCCTTGGCCATTTCGATCACAGCCGTTTTTTTATCTTTCAAAATCCCATATTGAGCCTCAATGGTCCTCATCAGTGGATCCATTACCAAAACGGAAATTCTTTTACCTCCAACCCCGTTCAGCAGGGTGTCCAATACTCCTTCCCCACCGTCCGAGATTGGGTTTTCATGGATTAGGGAACCCGGCAGTACCTTCTTAATTCCTATGGCAATATTTTCCGCAACCTCTTTGGCCGATAAACATTCTTTAAATGAATCAGGGGCAACAACGATTTTCATTTTCTGTGGGTTTGTTCCTTATTAATCATTTTCATTTAGCATAAATTACCATTGAATACCCTGCTTATTTGGTTTTTAGAAACCTGAACCCGTCTTTTTCCATTACCAAATAATCCGGACTGCCTTTTTCTTCTACAAATTTTATTTTTACTATTGCCGTTCTTCGTGGTTGGGTTAGAGAGTCATTATGATGGGTATGTAAAACGTATTGCATATCCCCTTGGTGATCCAGAAATACATCTCCATGCCCTGGGCCATTTTCGCCTACGAGGTCCTTATACATAATGGGACTTTTATCAAACTTCTTCCAAGGTCCAAGAGGGCTTTCACTAATGGCATAGCCAACCGCGTAATCCGGGTTTCTAAAATCATTTGCCGAATATATCAAGTAATAGAGCCCTTTATGTTTTAATACTGTGGGGCCTTCAGTTACCGGCCAATCTGTCTTTTGTGTATTTTCCCATTCAAGTTCTCCAGTAATACATTCCCTCAAGGTTTCCGGTTTAATTGCCATGAGATCATCCTGCAATTCAGCTACGTAAATTCTATTACCTTGGGTAAGTCGAACATGATATAAATATTTTCTACCGTCCTCATCAAAGAATACAAAGGGATCTATCTGTTTAACGGGGGCTTTAAGAGCTTCCTTTGAGGTGTTAACAAATGGACCCAATGGACTTTTGCTGGTTGCCATTGCTATGTGTTCATTTGCCGTATAGGCCATATAAAAAAGACCTTTGTACTCAAAAACCTGAGGAGCCCAGAATCCTATTTCCCCATAGGAATCACCCATTGCCAAGGACAGGCCGCATTTGGCTCCTTTGGGTCCTGACCACTGTATTAAATCCTTGGAAGTGTATACCAAAAAGCCTTTATTCTTTCCCCATTTGGGATCACCAGTAGTTCCATACAAATAATAAGTATCTACATGATGAAAAATAGTAGGATCCGCCAAATAGATTTGACCGGAATCCATATCCGTCAACTTTTGGGCGTTACATCCCCAAAAAACAATAGAAACTATAAATATGACTAATGCTCTCAAAACCTATCTAAAGCTAAATTTATATTCGGAAACTGTATGGTAAACCTCACCCGGACGGAGCGTAATTGATGGAAAACCCTGTTGGTTGGGGGAATCGGGAAAATGCTGTGTTTCCAGACAAAAGGCAGTCCTATAATCGTCCTTGGCTCCAGATTTCAAAGTGTTTTCCGAGTCCATAAAATTGCCACAATAAAATTGAATTCCAGGTTCTAGAGTATATACATCCATCACAATGCCAGATTTATCCCCTACCACAGTAGCGGCATGGTTCATACCATTAGACTTGGTGCCATTTAAAACAAAATTATGGTCATAACCCCCGCCGAATGCCAATTGCCGATCCTCCTCGTCTATACGCGATCCAATAGTATTGAAATCTTTAAAATCGAAAGGTGTTCCCTTTACATTTTTCAATTCCCCCGTAGGAATCAGTCCTTGATCCACAGGTGTAAATTGATCTGCATAAAGTTGCAATGAATGGTTTAGGATACTTCCACTTCCTTCTCCATTGAGGTTGAAATAGGTATGATTGGTCAAATTTACCACAGTAGCTTTATCAGTAGTGGCTTCGTATTCCATTCTAACAGCCCTGTTATCGGTTAGCGAGTAAGTTACCTTTACGGTTAAATTCCCTGGAAACCCCTCCTCCATATCAGGGGAAGTATATCTCAGGATCAGGGTTTTGGTATCAGGTTGTTCGGCGTCCCAAACCTTATCCTGAAATCCGTTCTCCCCACCATGAAGGGCATTTTCATTATTGTTCGGTACTACAGAATATTCGGTGCCATCCAAAGAAAATTTACCTTTTGCAATCCTATTGCCTACTCGGCCTATTGTAGCTCCAAAGTAGGTTTCGGCAGAATCCAAGTAGTCCTTAATGTTGGAATATCCTATGGAAACATCAACATAATTGCCATCTTGATCTGGAGTCAAAAGAGCAACTATCCTACCCCCGTAGTTGGTAATGGCCATTTTCAAATCCTTGTTTTCCAGCCAATATAGCTTTACGGCCCTTCCATCAATGATGGTGTCAAAATTGGTTTGTTGCAAAGTACTTTCCATTGGTGTTTGCATATTTGTTCCGGCCGTTTCTGAAATTATTGCTTTTTTATTGACATCCCTACAGGCCGACATTGCCATTAAAGCCAACACAACCAAGATCTGACTACATTTTATTCTCTTCATTTGTTTAGTTTATATAAATGCCCTACTTATAAAATAGCCGTTTGGGACCCCTTTTCTATGGCCTATTTATTTATTTGCCAGCTTATTCAATTTCTTTATCAAATCCGCCTCGTCCTGTCTGTAGGGAGTTCCATCTTTTCTAAAAACTTCATGAAACCATTCAATTGGTTCACCTCCGTCCTCGATAGGGGTATTCCAAGCATATTTTGTATTGGATTTTCCTGCTACCAATCCCCAATTGATGGCGCCAATATTTTCTCTTTGTAATATGGGCAAAATATTGGAGAAGCGGCTATTATTAGTCCGTGCCATATACTCTGTGCAGACCATTGGCCTGCCATGGGATTTTAAAAGGTTGATTATATGTTGATGGTGTTTTTCATCCTCATAGTTGTGATAGGTCAATATATCGGAATTCAAAGCCTGGAAAGCGTTGAGTTCTTGAAAATCCCACGCCCATAAGCCCGCAGTTAGGGGCTGACTAGGGTTAATTTCCCTAGCCCATATGAATACGTTCTTTAACAGCGGCATTGAACTGGTTAGTTTTCCCGTATTTCCCGGCTCGTTGTACAAATCCCACATGACAATCCGTTCATCATTGCCAAAGGTTTTGAGGATATCCTTGACATAAACCTCAAGAGCGGGGAAGTTTTCCTCTTCCTTTGATGCGGGGTCTCCAGGATCTTGCACCCAACCAGAATTATGGGTTCCAGGTATAGGTTCCGGTTGTTCACCGATTCTAGGAGTTTTGCCCCAAACATCATCAAAAAAGACAAACATTGTTCTGATACCGTGATTGCTTGCTATTTTTAAATAGGTATCCATACGTTGCTTAAATCCCTGTGGATCTGCCTTGTATGCCAAACTATGAAGATATACCCTCATCGTATTGAAGCCAATACCTTCGGCAAAGCCCAATTCCTTATCAATTGTTTCAGGGTCGAAGGTATTCTCTTGCCACATTTCCAATTGATTAATGGCTGTACTGGGATTAAAATTTGCGCCGGTCATCCACTTTTGTTGAGAATACCATTCTTGGGCTTTATCAATGGACCATTTATTTTTAGTTAAAACATCTTCTTGTGATATCCCTGAAAAGGGTATAAGAAGCACGTAAGCAATCAGTATTAATTTTTTCATCTGCTAATTTTTATTGGTTTTGATGATACTCCCAATAGGAATTGGAAGGAATTATTTTTATGTCTGGAGTTAAGAAAGGCTTTATACTTCTACTATAGCATCACTATTTTAAATAGAAATCTAATTTTGTACAGCATACTTCATTCGATAAAATTACCGGGCCGTATGAGAGACCCGATAATTTAAGAAACTAACTCAACTCAACTCAATTCAACTAATATTTTCGTTTATTAAAGGCATTACTACCTTGGTATATCCAGAATTACATTCTCGGGTAACGGTGGTCCCAAATAGGGCATTCCACTGGTATCCCAATACAGCCTTTGCATTCTTGGAGAGCGAAACCTACCACAACCCTGCCCAGATTTAGAATTGGCATGATATAAAATCCAATCCTGTTTACCATCCGGAGACTTAAAAAATGAATTATGTCCAGGAGCATATACTCCATTTTGCGGAGCCTGAGTAAAAATCGGTTCCTCCGATTTTTCCCAAGCCGTAGCCTCCAATAAATCGTCACCACCATTAAATGATAAAAGTCCAAGACTGTAATTATCGGTCCAGCAGCCGCTTGCCGAGAAAACAATGAAAATTCGATCCTTATGTGCCAAAAATTGTGGCCCTTCATTTACATTGACATGGGGAAGATCCGGATCATCCAAATCCCCGTGTTTTTCCCATTCATATTTTGGTGAAGAAATTTTCGCCCTTTCCCCATCTATCTCCAAAGGGTTTTTCATCTTGGCAATGAAAATATCCTGTTGCCCATTGGTATCACCTTCCCATCCAGACCAGATCATATATAACTGCCCTTTATGGTTGAATACATTACCATCAATCGCCCACTTGTCTGTTTTAGCCGCAATTTTGCCTTTAAATTCCCATTCTCCTTTAAAAGGGTCTTTAGAAGAATTCTCCAATACATACATTCGATGGGTCTTATTATGACCATCATCAGCGGCAAAATAGATATACCACTTTTTATTTATAAAATGGACTTCCGGAGCCCATATATCCTTGGAGTAATCCGTTCCTTCTGGTGGTGTCCATACGGTAATACTTTCGGCATTGTCAAGAGCCGCTAAATTTTTAGTTTTCCAAAGTACCAAACGGTTCTGTAAGGTATTTGTATAATAATAATATCCATTGTAATAGGTACTGTAAGGGTCTGCCCCCGAGGGTAATAATGGATTAGTAAATGTTTTGTCTTGTGAAAACACCGAAATAGTGAAAAGAAGAAAAAACAAAAATATGTATGTTACTTTAGGTGTTCCCATCTAGGTATGCGTTTATCTTGATAATCAAGGGAATATTGTGGCAATTTACCCCCCGAAAATTTATTGTTTCCGAGGGGTTTATTTAGTATAATTAAAATTCTATTTTCTGTACTTGAGTGTAAATCATGTCTTCAATCCCGGCAACCTTAACACCTATACGGGCAAAAATGTAACTTTGATCCGGTTTCTTTGGGTCACTGGGTATTTCTACCGACATATTGATGTTACCCAAATTGGAAAGGTCTGCCGCATCTACCTGAGCTATACTACCTTCTCCTCCACTGTTGGAATCAACAAATAAAGTTCTGTTGATAATCAATGTTACTCTTTCTACAGCTTTAGCATCGGTACCGGTAATGATTTGCTCCACCGCACAACTGGCATTTACAGATCCAGCAGCATATGAGAACTGGGAATTCCTGATCATATGATAGGGAGTAACCTCAATGTCCATTGCCTTATTACCTGATAATTCAAAAAATAGGGTATCTGAAGGGGTTCTGAATGGTCCTTGCCCAGGCACAAAAGAAAGTTTGTAATCTCCGGTAAACAATCTGCTGCTGTAACTACCATCTTGGGCAATTGTAACGTCTATTGGCGCTGTAAGCGCATAGCCCGGTTGCCATAATTGAAACCTTACTTGGTTCCTTGCAACAGGAATGGCTTCACCGTTATAGACAATATTTCCGGAGAACATTGCATTTGGTTCGTCAAAATTATCAAGTGAACAAGAAGTCACCAATAATAGAGCGCTGAATATGAATATATAAAATTTAGCTTTCATCTTTATTGTTTTAAAATTGATTATTGATTTGGGTTCCTAACCAATTTAGGGTTGTTATTGATTAAATCCTGTCCTATTTCGGAATAATAGTTCCCAAACTGAAAACGGTCAGCGCCTGTAATTCTGGAAAGTCTTAAAATCTTGTACAGATATTTACCATCATTAGGGTCTCCAGGGTTGTAATATTTATAAGGCCAGATACTGTATGGCTGGGTTTCCCTTTTCGTAGCTACACCTATATTTTGGGTAACTTCAGTTGGGTTGATAGGATTTCCGTCTAAGACGATATGTGCCAACCTCCATCTTTTTAAATCAAAGAAATGTAGACCTTCAAATGCCAATTCTACGTAACGCTCATGAGCAATTTTGTCAAAATTAACATCGGCCCCCGTCAATGGTGTAGTAATCCCGGCTCTTGAACGAACTTGATTTAAGTAACCAGCCGCAACATCTGGTTGTCCCAATTCAAAAGCGGCCTCAGCAGCATTCAATAGAACCTCCCCAAACCTATAACGTATAAACCAAACATCACTTTGGGTTCCTCGTCGACCAGACCCGGTATTTGGATCTTGGTATTTACGAATATAGAATCCTGACTGGGCAGTAAATTCCAGGCCATCTATTGGACCGTCAAAGCCAACTACCTGAACCTGTTCCGAACCTCCGGGCAATGTTTTTTCCTGTCCTCTTGAATCTCCACTAACTATTGAACCGTCGGCCAGTACAATACCTGCCCATATATCTACGGGTTTGGATTTAAAGGTGGTGCCCGGCAAAATTACCGTTCCGGCCAAACGTGCATCCCTGCCTTGAAATATATCACCAATATTATCATAGTAAACTGGATCACCTCCTACCTCATTTGCCAAAGGGGCGTAAGTGCCATCCAATAATTCAAAGGATTGAACGAATTGTAAACTAGGGTTTATCCTCCCTCCTTCTTCTTCCTCAGCTCCAAAACGAGGTTGGTTCCAACCTGTGAAGTAGTGTGTCTTTCCTCCTCCAACTTTGTAATCCTCAACAAAAATAGCTTCAGGATTGTTTGCCTTATCATAAAACAAGGCCTCGAAATTCTCGGAAAGGTTTGGTTTGGAATTATATAAGGCATAGGCGCCGGCACTTCCGCTGATAATGGCTTGAGCTGCTGTAAGGGCCTTGGTATAATAGCCTTCTGCCATTGAAGCTGGAATTCCAACTTCGTTTCCGGGAAGGGCCACTTGAGGGGTTGTTGCTCCATATTTGGCAATGGAACCCGCATAAAGGGCAGCTCTGGTTTCCATGGCCAGTGCTGCACCTTTCGTGGCTCTCGACTTGGAATCGGCATCGGTAGGCAATATATCCTTTATAGCTTCAGCCTCGCTTATTACGAAATCATAAATAGCGGCTTCTGTTTCCCTAGGATGTTGTAGGTAAGAGGCATCACCACTAAAATCATAGGTTTCGGATTCCAATATTAAAGGAACCCCCCCCATACGTTTTACCATTTCGAAGTAATAAGAGGCACGTAAAAATCGTGCTTCAGCCAAAAACCGTGTTTTTTGGGAAGCTTCCAATTGGGTAGCCTCTTCACATCTTTCCAAGAATAGATTTATTTCACGTATGTATCCGTAATTCCAAATACCCCAGCTGCCAAATCCCCATCCATCATTTTGAAATGCAGGATAGCGACCTGCCTCTGACCAATATGCGATGTTGAAATCAGCGACGGAAGCCCAATCATCCAGCCTGCCAAAATCCTCATATCTGTTGTACAGATCTCCCAAAACAGAGAGAACTGCGCTTGGATCTGTAAAAATTTGTTCCTGTGTTAATATCGAAGATGGCGGCCGATCCAAAAATTCCTCATCGTTCTTAGAACAGCCCATGGCCAGAATTAAGGCTAATAGTATTGTATATATGTATTTTTTCATTGCGTATAAATTTTTACTATTTATATAGATAGGTTTACCCCAACGTTTACGAATTTGTTCTGTGGGTACTGCAATCCATTAGTATCATTGACCTCTGGGTCGATACCAAATTTGGATAGGTTATCAAAGGAAAATAGGTTATAACCATTAATATAGAACCTCGCCTTTTGTAGGCCAATTTTTTCTAGAATCGGTTTTGGTAATGAATACCCCAGCTCTATTGTTCTTGCCCTTAAATAAGTGACATTATGCATCCAGAAGCTAGATGCCTGACCTCCTCTATAATTACTGTGATAAGACGCATTATATCGTAGTGCTGGATATTTACCAGGATTCCAAGCACTGTTAGGATCTGAAGGATCTTGTCTGCTCCAGCTGTCCAAAAATATGGTGTTCAATGCCCCTTGGTTCTGGAAGGCCCATCTGGTTTCCCATTCCTGTGACCATGAATACCCGGAACCTCCGGAAAAATCAGAAGTAAAATCAAATCCTTTGTAGGCCATACGGATACTAAGTCCAAAATTCACAGAAGGCTGCTTCCCGAAATTGTAACCAATAGGTTTCTCGTCATATCCGTTTATTCTTCCGTCGCCATTTAAATCTTCATATATCAAATCTCCTGGCAATAAGGTTCTGTTACCCTGACCATCAATGTCTACAGGGTAATTGTTGATCTCTTCTTGAGATTGAAATTGGCCAATGGTGTTAAACCCCCATCGAATATCATTAAACCGACCTTCATTGGAAGCCCTATATTCCTGCCAGGAATTTTCAAATCTAGGTTTGTAGGATTCTATAAACTTACCTCGGGAATAAGAAGCGTTACCTGAGACAGTCAAATTAAAGTCCCCGAAACTATCACTATAGCTTAAGGCTCCTTCAAAACCAGACTGTGCATCACTATTTACGTTTTCATCCGGCAGACCATACCCTAATTCACTAGGAATTAAAATGTCATATTTCCTCCCCCTTAATCCTGTTCGTAATCTGTAGAAGTAATCATATGATCCGTTAATCTTTCCATCAAAAAGGGTAAAATCCATCCCTATGTCGGTAATCTTACTTTTAAACCAAGAAATGTTGTCCACAATCTGGCCTTTATCCCGTGCGCCTACGATAGGTTGGCCATCCAAAATTACGGTTCCCGTATTATAATTATAACCAGGTAAATAGTCATAGGCGCCGATACCAATATCGTCATCACCTAAAACACCATAGGAACCTCTTAATTTAAATTCCGAAACCCATGCATCTTCCCCTGCAATATTCTTATACCAGTCTTCCTCTGTAATCCTCCAACCGACGGAACCTGAAGGGAAAAAGCCTTTTCGCTTACTTGGGGCAAATTTCCATGAGGCATCCTGTCTTCCAGAAAGCTCCAAATAATATTTGTCTTTATAGTTATAGTTGAATTTGCCAATGTACCCTATCCGTGCCTCTTCATTATCGGCATCTTGAAATGCTACTACGTTCGCAAAATAGATCAAGGGCAAGATATTCGTCTCCGGCACAGAACGTACCCATTGGTTTTGGTCACGTTGCTCTTGGCGTTCTACTAAAAATAGACCTTCAACATTATGATCATTCCCAAATGATTTTTTGTAGGTGGCTTGACCTTGGTAAACATTTTTAAGAATTTTTCGGTTTCTTCGTTCCCTCCATGGGTTGGAGCTACCACCTGTAGCATTATAGGCGTCGTTGGCCGCATCATAGGTATATGCATCATAAGTATATTCATGTCCATTTAAAACCTGATCGGCGATATAATAGGAATACATTCCTTTAACGGTAAGACCCTCTGCGAACCCACCAAATTTATATTCCCCACTAAAGTTCGTTTGTAACACTCTCCATATATTGGTCGAATAACCTCCAATTTTCTTGTTGTGCAATGCCCAGTTGGTCTCATTGTGACCAATATCGTTAAGATATTCAGGGTTGTCATTGGCATAGGGACGTTCGAAGGGGCGATTTCGTAAAATGGCAAATCGTGGAAGCCAATAATCATCGGCACCAGGAATCCCAGGGTTGTCTGTAGTTTCTATTCTACCGTTAATCTGTACCCCAACCTTTAATCGATCAGTAATATTGGCATCCAAATTACTTTGAATGTTATTACGCTCAAAATTAAATTCAGGACCCAAAACGGCTTCCTGCTTTAATTGGGTTCCAGAAATGTAGTAGTTGATTTTATCCGATCCTCCAGAAGTACTTACATTTAAGCTATACAGAGGGGCATCTTTCTTTATTATGAAGTTTTTCCAATCAAATGATTTATAACCCGCTTCTGTGCCCAAACGATATTTCTCCAATTCTTCATTCGTGATTTGCGTTTCCCCAAATTCGTTCAGATCGGCCTCAGCCTTTTTGGACATATACACATAGGAATCATTTACGGTCTCAGGAAATCTTGACCAGTTTTGCCCTCCGTAATAGGAATTAACGTTAACCACGTTTTTGGTATTCTTTTTACCACGTTTGGTGGTTACAACAACAACCCCATTTGCGGCCCTGACACCATAAATTGCTGCAGACGCATCCTTAAGAACAGAAATGCTTTCGATATCCCCTGGCGAAATGTTATTAAACTGGCCGGCGTCTTGCTGTATCCCATCTATAACATATAAAGGATTACCCATATTTCGAATTTGAATGGCAGCAGTAGCTCCGGGACGGCCATCAGGCATTTTAAAGGTTACCCCTGAAATTTTACCTGCGAGCCCTGAACTTACGGATGCTCCGGCGTGGACACTTTCCAAGTCCTCACTTGTTACCGTGGATATAGCGGCCGTAATGGATTTTTTCTCTTGAGAAGAATATCCCGTTACCACTACTTCATCCAAGGCAGCCACGTCATCTGACATTTGCAGATCAATTGTAGTTTGGCCGTTTACCGGCAACTCCGTAGTCTTGAAACCAATGTAACTAAAGACGAGTACCGCATTTGTTGGAGCTTCAATAGTGTAGTTTCCATCAAAATCAGTGGAAACACCATTATTTGTTCCCTTTACAATTACAGATACGCCTGGCAAAGGCATGGTGTCCGTTTCCGAACTAACATTTCCTGAAATCTTCAATTTATCCTGCGAATAGGATTGGGAAACCACTAAGAAGATACCCAGCAAACAGAACTGTTGAAATAATTTTTTTAAGATTGTCTTCATGTTGTTTTCATTTTTAATGTAATTAAGTTTTAGTTAGTTGTTAAAATGTTATTTATTCACTGCATGGATCAAAATTCAACAGTTCACATTTATAGATATAAGCTTAGTGTGCATCATCAACCTAAAAGCCATATCGGTATGGGTTAAATATTTGGTTAATTTTTTACCGATATAATAATTTTATGACTTTACTGTTGACAATAACATTTACTTCATCTTTGTAAACTGTCAATTTAGCAGCTGAAGCAAATAGAAGAAAATTAAGAAGGTTTTAACTTTAATTTTGTTTCAATAGTTCTCCGAATTGATTCATAATCCGGCCTTTGTCTTGGCGATTGGTCTTATTGAACTAAATTGTAGAATAGTGAAACATTATGTAGAACAAAAAGTTTTATATTTTCCAAAAATTGTTGAACGGTGAAAAAGAATGTTGTTTTATTACTAATTACTTACTTGGTTTCCAATTTCATATGGTCTCAGGAATTTTACTTTGAACATTATAAGGTAGAAGATGGTCTGTCCCATAATACTGTTCTAAGCTCATTACAGGACAAGAATGGATTCATGTGGTTTGGAACAAAAAATGGACTGAATAGATTTGATGGGTATACCTTTAAATTGTTTCAAAATAATTCAGAGGATGCAAAAAGTTTACACGGGACATATATAGAATGTCTTCATGAACATGAAGACATTCTTTGGGTAGGTACGGACAATGGTCTGTATAGTTATAACGAAAAACAAGAAAATTTTGATTTGTTGGAAGGCACCAATACTAAACATATTTTGGGCCTTATGAATGACGCTGATGGGAATCTATGGTATATTGCGAACAGTGCAATGAACAAGTACGATACCAAAACCAAGGAAACGGTTACCTTTCCAACTGACCTATTTTTTAATGCTACAGCAATCCTAAAAACAAACGATAATGAAATTATAGCTGCATCCAGTAACGAGCTTTATATATATGATAAGGTATCCAAAATCTTTAAAGGCTATAATCTAAATGTTCAGGGCGATCCTAAATTACCATTCCGAATTAACCGCTTATTTAATTTAAACGACCATATAATCTTGTTGGGTACCCAAAATCATGGCGTACTTGCATATGATATTCTGGAGGGCAAAATTTTGGAAATGCTTGAGGAATTGAAGGGACCTATTTATGTAAGGGATTTTGCCATGAGAGGGAACGAAGAGCTTTGGGTTGCCTCGGAATCAGGCATTCATTTATATAATTTTAAAGAAAAAGCCTATACAAACTTGGTGAAAAACTATAACAATCCTTATGCTTTGGCGGATAACGCAGTTTATGCGCTAACAGTGGACGACGAAGGCAGTGTTTGGGCAGGCACTTATTTTGGCGGGGTAAATTACCATCCTAACCAGTACAATTACTTTAAGAAGTATTTTCCGTCTTCATCTGAAAATTCTATTAGCGGGAATGCCGTACGGGAAATTCGTCCTGACAATCAAGGGAATTTATGGATAGGAACAGAGGATGCAGGATTAAATAAGTTCAATATAGCAACTGGGAAGTTCACAAATTATACCTCCAAGGATAAGGGAGGCATTTTGTCACATTACAATATTCACGGCATACTGCCCATGGATGACAAGGTATGGATAGGCACTTTTGATCATGGATTGGATGTACTGGACGTTGGGCAGAACAAAATTGTAGCACATTACAATATGGGAGGTAGGAGTACACTCAGTAATAATTTTATTTTTTCACTTCATAAAACAAGGTCAAATGATATCATTGTCATATCCACTTCCGCCATACAATCCTATAACCCTCAAACCGATAATTTTGATTTGGTCGGGACTTTTCCCCAGCATATACATTATACCTGCTTTTTTGAGGATAACAATGGGGGATATTGGGCCGGAAGTTATTCTGAAGGATTATTTTATTACAATACAAAAACTGGAGAAAACAGTAATTTTAAATATGACAGCCATAATGCTGAGGCTATAAGCAACAACCACATAAATGGTATATTTCAAGACAATAACGATACCATTTGGGTTACAACTGAAAATGGACTAAATCGATACGACCCGATTAAAAAATCCTTTAAGAAATATGGGACCAAAGATGGATTCCCAAGTAATGCTTTCTATTCCCTGTTAGAGGGAAATGATAATGAACTTTGGGTAACTACCTCCAATGGACTAGTAGAATATGAAGTTTTAACCGGTCATAAAAAAATCTATACCAAGGAAAGTGGTTTGCTCAGCGATCAGTTTAATTATAACTCAGGCTACAAAAGCCTTGACGGAACTATGTATTTTGGCAGCGTTAACGGAATGATAAGTTTTAATCCAAAAAACTTTGCCAACAACACTTATGTGCCACCCATTTTAATAACTGGTCTTCAAATAAATAATCAAGAGGCGGTGGTTGGAGTGGATGATTCCCCTTTACAGAAATCGGTAACTTTTCTGGATAATATGGTACTAAACTCTAACCAGTCTTCCTTTAGTCTGGATTTTGCTGCCTTAAGTTATATAGGTCCGGAATCTACGGAGTATATGTATCAAATGAAAGGTATTAGTAATGATTGGATTCCATTAAACAAGGAACATAGGGTTCATTTTACGGAATTGGCTGCTGGTAAGTACAGCTTTAATATTAGAGCATTGACCAATAATGGTGTATGGAACGACATGTCCAATTCGCTCTCAATAGAAGTGTTGCCCATTTTTTGGAAAAGTAAACTAGCCTATTTCCTATACATGCTTTTATTAGCATTATTGGCGTTTTTTATAATAAGATTCTATCATTTGCGAACGGTTTCAAAAAACAACCAGAAGATAAAGGAACTCAGTAATAAAAAGGAGAAAGAAGTTTACCAGGCAAAAATTGAATTTTTTACCAATATTTCCCACGAAATAAGGACACCATTAACCCTCATAAAAAGTCCTCTGGATAAATTGATAAAGAATGGGAATCACTCCGTCGATGCCATGGGGCATCTTTCCATAATGAAAAAGAATACTACCAGACTACTCGATCTGGTCAATCAATTGTTGGATTTTAGAAAGACCGAGATGGAGAGTATAAGTCTCACCTTTGTTGAATGTAATATTACTGAATTAATAAAAAAAACCTGTAGTCGATTTACTGAAGCTATCAATGATAAGAATATAGATTGTAAGTTGAATCTGGGCGAAGCCGAAGTAATTGCATTTGTGGATGCCGAGGCCGTGAAGAAGATATTGAGCAATCTTTTTGGAAATGCCATAAAATACGCCCATCAAAAAGTAAATGTTAGTTTGGAAATCAATGTGGAAAGCTTTAAACTCAAAGTTCAAAATGATGGGGATATTATCCCGGAACATCTTTCAAAAAAAATATTTGAACCCTTTTTTAGGGTATCAGGGGTAGAAAACCAGAATGGGACCGGTATTGGTCTGGCCCTGGCACATTCATTAACCAAACTGCACAATGGCAATTTGGAAATGGCAAACATCGATGGTTCTTTTAACACCTTTGTTTTAGAGTTACCTATTCATCAAGAAAAGGAATTTAAACTTTATTCACAAGATCAAACATTGGAGAATGTTAGATCCGAAATGGCCATGCTTGACACCGAGGAGGACTTAAAAAAACCTAATATTTTAATAGCAGAGGACAGTATTGACCTCTTGGATTTTATATCCAATGATTTAAAAGAATTATATAACGTTTACAAGGCTACAAACGGACAAGAGGCACTAAGGATCATAGAATTAAAAAATATTCAACTTGTGGTAACCGATGTAATGATGCCAGTAATGGATGGTTATGATCTCTGTAGAAATATTAAACGCACCTTGGAATCCAGTCATATTCCGGTTATTTTCTTAACCTCTAAACAGGCACTGAATGCCAAAATTGAGGGATTGGAATCCGGTGCCGACGCCTATCTGGAAAAGCCATTTTCTATTTCCCATCTTAGGGTGCAAATTAAAAATTTGATCGAAAACCGTAAAAATATAATGTCCTATTATTCCAGTTCACCTTTGGCTCACCTTAAAAGCATTGCTCTTACCGCAACCGATGAAACCTTTATACAAAAATTGGACGAGGTAATTACCAAACATATATCAGATCCCGACCTAAGTGTTGAAACCCTAAGTGATATTATGTTTATGAGTAGATCTACACTGTACAGAAAAATTAAGGAAATGTCCGACCTTAGCCCAAATGAATTGATCAATATTGCGCGTTTAAAAAAAGCGGCGGAATTGCTTAAAAAAGGAGAATACCGCATATATGAGGTTTCTGAAATGGTTGGATACAATTCTCAAACCAGTTTTGGTCGTAATTTTCAAAAACAGTTCAATATGACCCCCACCGAATATATGAATTCATAATTAACTGAAAAAGTATACTTTACCTGTCATTAGTCATTAATTAGGAGCTGGATATACCTCATATGTCTGCGCTAAATCTTCCCATTCTTTTGCCAATTCTTCAACTGTTTCGGGATTGGATCCTGCGACATTATGAATTTCCGTCCTATCATTGGCCAAGTCATACAATTCCCAAGGCACATTCTTTTCAAGTCTTACCAGCTTCCAATTTTTCTTTCTTATGGCCGCGGCACCAAAATGTTCCCAGAAATAGACTTCCTGACTACCCACAGAAGATTTTCCCATTAAAATCGGCAACATAGTTTTACCTACGGTCGGTTTAATTACACGGCCTTTATATTTTTCGGGATATTTGGTGCCAGCAAGATCGATACAGGTAGCCATAATATCCACCACATGGGCAGGGTTATCCTTGACAATTCCTTGTTCCTTGATTTGTCTTGGCCAATGGACAATAAATGGGGAATTGATTCCTCCTTCAAACGACTTCGCCTTCCAGAAGCGAAAAGGTGTATTGATGGTATGTGCCCAAACAGGACCAATACCTGAATGTACTGTTTGTGAACCTGGCATACTGTCCTTTTCTACTGGAAATACTACTTTTCGCCCATCCCTTGTACTTCCTGCACGGTCAAATCCTGGACCATATTTGGAAGGTCGTTCAGAGCTTGCACCATTATCTGAAAAGAAGAAAATAACAGTATTTTCCAACTCACCCGTTTCTTCCAATTTGTCAACTAGTTTTCCTATGGATTGATCCATGCGATCTACCATGGCTGCATGTACTGCCATAGCTCGTGAATCCCAATCCGCATTGGTGTTGGATTCCCAAGCTAGTTCAGGAAACATAAAGTCGGGAAGTTCCGCATTATCGGTCTTGATAATGCCCTTTTCTATCAACCCTTGATACCGATTGTATCTTATTTCACGCCAGCCTTTGTCGTAGGTGTTGGCGTATTTATTAATTTCTTCCTCAGGAGCATGTAATGGCCAATGGGGGGCGCAATGAGCAACATATAAGAAGAAAGGATTTTTATTTTTAGAGAACTGTTCTACATAAGCAACAGCAGAATCCCCAATGACGTCTGTATGATAATACTCATCCGGTATGTTTTCTACTTGTTTTACACCGTTAACCAAACTAAAGGGGTCAAAATAGTCAACTACACCCCAAATATTACCGAAAAATTTGTTAAATCCCCTTGAAGTTGGGTAAGTCAAGGTATCCGAAAAAGTTCCGTAATTTTCTTGATGTGACAGCCATTTCAATTGTTTCTCCTCTTCCAATTGGTTTGTGGGTGATACATGCCATTTCCCTGTCATACCCGTTTGATAACCGGCCTCCTTCAGAACTTCCGCTATAGTTACAGTATTTTCACCAAGTGTACCTCGATAACCAGATAATTCCATATCCATTGTCATCCTACCTATACCGGCCTGATGTGGATATAGACCGGTTAGCATTGAAGCCCTAGAAGGGCAACAACGCGACGTGTTATAAAATGAATTGAATCGCAATCCGTTGGCTCCCAGTCTATCGAGGGTGGGTGTGCTTATTTCACCTCCGTAACAGCCTAAATCCGAATACCCGAGATCATCGGCCATTATGACAACAATATTTGGTCTTGAATCCGTTATGTCTATATTCTTGTCACTGGCAGCTGTATTCATTTTACAGGAAGCACAAAGGAACATTAGTATTAAAGAGCCAAACCAAATTTGTTTCAACATATTTTTATTTTGTTATTGATTATTTCACACATCAATCATTGGGGATAAAGGGATTATATAAAAAAAATGAAAGATTTTCCACAACTCTCTATGTTTCTTCACCTATATTTTTTGAGAAATTAATGGGTTTATATACTCCAAGCCTAATGTATTAAAACATCGTTTTTTTTCAAAGGAAGCAAGAAGGCCTCGATTTAAGGCTCCATTTTGTGTCACATTCTCAACACAATGAATTAAAAAGTGATAACATCTTGAAAAACATTGGTAATTGCCCCTGAAATGACATTTTTAAACAATTAAAAAATAATTTTTACAATTAAATATGGTAATAAATAGACTATTAATAAATATAATATTCCCCAGTTAAACCGTGCCATTGAGAATTAGAGAATTCATGCCGAATAGTTATTAACCTGTAATAAGTTATTCACCTCAGTTTACTCTAATTAAATTTGTAGTATAACCATCGCATACCTGTAAAAATTGCGTTCCTCCAACTAAGCTCCACTTCCACCCTATTAGACGAAAACCCTGTTTCGAGAACTAACCTGGAAAAATAAATTAAGTTTTCCTTAGCACCTGAAAATTGGCATATTCAATTACCTCAATTTATATGGTAATCGTAGCTATAAATATTACTTGACCATAATTATTGACCCCCTGCTTTTTGATTTGTCAACTATTTTTAGAATGAAAAATAAAAAAAGTGTAAACAACTGATTATCACCAATTAATATAACAGCCAGCTATGTATCCATGCCGAAATGCTCTATCAGTTTTAAAAAAAGTGAGCCTTTTCTGAGCCTTTTGTAAAACCAAAAAGGCCCCCAAT
>NZ_JALKBD010000039.1 GCF_023015905.1 Arenibacter sp. F20364
ACCAGGTATGTACAGGTAACATTTGTACATCTCCTTTATCCACTTTCTAAAAACTTCGTCGGTGTCCTTGCTCATCAGGGAAATAATGGCAAATGGGGCCTGGAACTCCAGTAGAATGAGCCAGACGTAACGCCCCGCAATGACAATGCTGAATAGGTAATTGTCAATGAGCAGCGCCATGGGCTTGATGGCGATTACGCTGAAATAACCGATCACCCAATCCCAATCTAGAATGCTGTTGATTACGCCCCCCTCGGTAATCCGTTCGTCCTCTTCCAAAAGGGAATCCCAATAGCTGACATTGGGCTGTACACCAACGATGTTCAAAATTCCCTGTTCAATTTGGGTAAGGCCCCATTCCAAACCGCTGATGATTACAGGAAAGAAAAGCATGAGGCCGATGTATGGAAAAAGCGGGGTCAAGAGGTCAAAAAACTTCTTATAATCCTTTACGTTCTCCCGCGACTGCTTGTAATAGACTTTCGAGACGTTCCGGACCACCAAGAACAAACCAACGGCATACACAAAAATGTATGCGCCAATAAGCACACCGTTGGTTTTGAAATCCCGATATACCTGTTCTACGTCGCTAATTCCGATAAAGGATTCATCCATAGGCTAGTTGGTCCCCCTGACCTTTTTATACATTGAACGTCTGTCGTGCGAGCTCTTACATCTGGAATACAGGGTTTTCAGGGCGGCTATGTTCTTGTCCGTCCGCTCCTCAATATTCTGCAAAATCAAAATCCGTTCACCATCGTCCGCATTGATTTTCCCATTGGTCAATAGTGCTTCCACCGATTCCATATTTTGGTTGTTGGCCTCAATGATGTCCGAAACAATGTCCAGTGCCTTATCAAAGGTTTCATTGGAAAGGTCCAGCTTTGAAATATTCCTGCCGGTTTCAGAGGCCAGCTTGATCAACTCAAACTCTTTATCGATGACACCTTTAATCGATTTTAAGGTGCGAACCGCTGACGAAACTTCTTTATAAATGTTCACCCCCTCTTTGACCGTGTTGAAGGTCTTTACAAGGGTTGTCGATTGTGCCAAAGCTTCGGTAAGCTGTTTGGTCATGGTTACGTTTTGGGCCGTGGTCTGTGCCTCCAGAACCGGAGCTTCAACCACAAGCTGCGCACTGGCCAGAAAAGGCAATGCCAGGGCAAGCATTAGTTTAAACTTTCTCATATTCCTCAGATTTTATGTGTTCAATAATTGTTTCTTCCATATCGCCGACCTGCTCGTATCTGGACTGTAAAGCGGCCCATATTTCACCCGTGGTCTGGAACGCCAAAAACTTCTCTCTAGAAAATTCGTTGCGGATAATGGTGGCATAGTTCTCATTGAACCGCACGAATTTTTCTGAGTATGGCCGATCGGCCGTAAAATTGTTCGATACCGATTTCATCATCTGGATGTGCTCGTTGTTTTTGAGTTTATGGCGCTCAATGATGGCATCGTAAACCTGTTCGTTTCCTTCCAGCACTCCGAGTATTTGCATATTCCCGATTATCGAATCGGTGTACTGGTTATTTTTGGGCATCTGTGTGGGTGTTTGGAAAATGAGGCCTACCGCACCGTTTTCCTTCCTGATGCTGGCGGTGATCAACGAAATGGTGCTCATGATGTCTATTCCGCTGTAATTGTCCTTCAGTTCACTTCCCAAAGCCATTTCATCAAATATGAAGTAGCCCCTTTTGGTCTTGTCCTTTAATATTTTTTCATTGATGGCATCAAATAGAATGGTCATGATCACCGATACCAGGAAAGGGTTGTTTTTAATCTCGTTCAACTCAAAGACAATGGCCGATTTTTGGCCAATGCTCTCGTTGATTTCGCTATTGGACGATACCACATTGTGGTATATCCCTCCTTCCAAAAACTCGGAGCATACCACTTTAAAGGAGTTGATATCGAAATATTCTTCAGGGAAATCCTTGCGTTCGCAAATGGCCCTGAAATTTTGGACTACGTGGTTGTAATAGCTGATAAAATGGTGGTCCCTTTTTACCTGCTCGTAATAATCTTGAAGGGTTTTTGTAATGGCCACGGCCTTTTTAGCCTCTCTTTTGATTTCCGCCGGCAATCTCCAAAACTTCATGACCACGGCCGTTAAGCTGAACAGCTTTTCGTTGGTAAGTTTTCGACCCTCCAGATTAAAGGGATTGATGCCCAGGGCGGTATTCGAGTTTACTTTGATATGCTTGCTTTCCTTTGGGTAAAGCTTGGTCAACTGTTCAAAGGAACTTCCAAATTCCGCAATGACCAATGTAACCCCGTCCTCTAAAAACTGATAAGCCATATTCAAGACGTCCGCACTTTTTCCGCTTCCGGTGGGTGCATATATGATAAAATTCCGTGCGTTGATACGTTTGTTCTTTCGGTCCCACCAGTCCAATCGGTAAGGCACTTGCAAAAGCCTATCCTGAACCACGATACCTTCTTCATCATCGGAATAATAGGAGTAGTTCGTTAGCATACAACAAGCATTCTGCAAGGTGTTGAGAAAGAGGTAATCCTTATGGAGCTTTGATTGCCTGCCCACGATTGTAGAAAGAAAAATATTCTCCAGCCCTTCGTAGGACGGTATGTAGTAGCTGATTTCCTTATCGTCCAATATCCCCTTTATGGCATCACTTCGTTTTCGGAGCTCATCGGTGTCCTCATGCCAGGCTATGATATTGAAGTGGCTTTTACAAAGGGTAACATTGTTGTCCAACAACTCTTTTTCCACTTCTTTCAAGCGGGTAAACTCACGCTTCAGGGCGGTAGAAAAGGACTGGCTTTTCTCGTATTGCTCTACACGCATTTCAAGCTCGTCCTTCAATTGTTTGTGCCCAGGGAAATACAATACCTGATTGTAGATATGGTTGAAAGGCAGATGAACCCCGAAATCATCCATCAGACCTTTGTACAATTTCAGATTTTCAACATTGATGGTCGTATCATCCGAAACGTTGGTTATGGTGTCGGGCAAATAGGAAGAATCGCTAATCGAGAAAATTGAATAGTGGTTATCGCCGATATGCAGTTTGTTGTCAAAGACCAAATCCCTTAGCCCCTGGTCGCTTTGGAAACCATTGACATAGTTCAAAAAGAAGTAGCGCAACTCGTTTTCCTCCAGAGCGGTAATCGTGGTATTGTAAAGTTTGTTCAGAATCCCCACGGAGCTTTTAACCTTGTCAAAGAACCGTGATAACCGTTCCTTATCCTTTTTTGTCAACTTCTCAGTGTACTTTAGCGGATTTGCAACATAACTTTCCTTTAGCGAGGCCAATTCGGTAATGGTAAAGGAAAGCAGACAATAATGTTTGATTCCCTCTCTTCCATCGAAGTGTCTCGATTCGGCTTCCGTTAAAAACGTGTTTCTGAAGTAGTGTTTTGAACTGGAATACGTCTCTTCCAAGACAATATCCTGTTTCTGGACATAGATACCATCATCGATATTCCTGAATGAGCGTACAAAGGATTCGTGTCTAAGGTCCAGTTTCACCATATCCAATGAATAAGGCTCGGGGTTCGTTACAAGAAAACACGCCCCCACGCTTCCATCCTTTGATAAAAAGAGGTTTCCGCTGAACCCTAAAATTGAATATGCGCTACTGCTTTTGATCATATCTGGTTGAGTATATCCTTATTGGACAAAACGGATCGCTTTGTTCCAAATCTGTATTTGGTTTGGTTCGATAGTTTCTTGAACTGTTTCCTCATAAAGAGTATCGCCGTCAACGAAATGCCCATTGCCACAAAATAGGTGGTAAGCCCTGTGGCCGTTGGATTTCCCAGAGCAAAAAGGGCCCAAATAAAGAATACCAGGGCAAATGCAATTTGTAGTACAAAGAGCAAATAGTAATAGTTGGGCTTAAAGCCCTGTATCCTCGGTTCCCGTTCCAAGTTTTTGTTGACGTCGTAAGATTTCATGGTTTAGACATTGATTGAAATTCGTCCTCCGATAATGGCCACTGCCGCTATAACTCCAGCGAACAAAGCAGCGTATAGCAAAATGATACCGGCATTGATCAAACCTTCCTTTCGGGTATTCCGGTTGTTGACTTCTTCCCAGTTTCGGGTCAATCCAACGATGGCCCCGATCAACAGAATAAGCAACACCACCGGAACCAAATAATCATTGATTGCTTGGTTGATGGTTCCCCTAAAGTCCTGAGCTTGCATTGCAGTTGTGGATAGGCCCAATACTGCGGTTAAAATTGCGGTTTTCGATAATTTCTGATTTGTTTTCATTGTATAGTTTAAAGGTTAATATAGATTCTTAATCGTATGTATAATCTCATTATAATTTGCTTCAATATCGGATTCGCTTACGCTTCTCACGATGGGCAATTCCAATTCTTCAGGGAATTGCATCATATCGAGTTTTAAGTGAAACTCGTTGTAATTGGAGTTACTTCCGTAACCCACAAACTCCCCTGCCGGCAAGTGTTTGAAAAACGAGGTTTCGTATTTGGCAACTTTGTCCACCCTTTGGGAGTGTCCAGAACTGCTACTGTGTGTACCCGATGACCTACTGTAAGTCTTTTTGACTTCATCAATCTTGTCGAATTGTTGCACGTATCGTTTTTGAGCGACTGTATCCCCGGTCCTGCCAAAGAACACATTCGCGAAGTTGCTTTCCATGGAACTAAGGGCCTTCTCCCCATAAAGTGCGCTGATTTTGCTTTGCGATTGGGTGATAAAGACAAACGCACACAAATACTCCCGGAGTTCTGAGGGCATTTCCTCAAAATTGTCAATCTTGAAGGTGGTCGCTTCATCCATGAAATAGACAAAAGGAATCTTGTTGCTCATGGTGAACCTTCTACTGGAAATTTTAACGAGCATTCCCATGATAGGCCCGAGTATATTTCGCAAGGCATAATTATTGGAAATCGCAAAGAGTTTAGGATCCTCCGGGTCCAGTAAATTGAAATCAAAATCATTGCCCGAAAGCACGTAACAAATGTTCTTGTTATAGGCCAATTTTCCTATATAGTTGGTCAAAGAGCTCTTGTAGCCTGAAAGCTGTTTCGGACTATCTTTTGAATCCAAGAAAGCACCGGCCAATGATTTAGCCTGTGCATCCTTTTCCAAAAAGGATATCAGGTGTTTATTGGAATTGTGGAGCGCAAAATTTGATATGTGTGGCCAGGTACAGTATTGAGGATAATCCTTTCTAAACCGTATCATCAGGCCTTGTAACAGCCCAAGTCCACCAAGCCCCCAATCGTTCAATTTTTGACCATCTGGCAAATAGGCACGGATCAGGTCTTCGCCCAACTGTGGCAAATCATCGGATGAAGGTATCGCGGCCACCGATAACGGATTGAACCGATAGGTTCTTGACATATCGGTAAAGTTCACGTAATAGAAAGAGCCATCGTAACCGGTTTCCTTGATGAAGTGATATGCTGCCTTGGTATAATCAAACTCCTTCAGGTCGTAAATCATTCCTGCGAACTTGTTTTCCACAAAGCCTTTAAGCAGCGGTTTCCCAATACTTTTTGTTTTACCGGTGTTCGCTCCAGCGTACACCAAAAAGTTATTGAATGGATCCTTGAACTTTATATTACGCCCGTTCTGTACCGCTAATTCAATAGGGGTGAAGTTGTATGCTTTTTTTACGGTTTTCTTATCCTTTGAAGTAAAGACAATCAAAGCCCCGATGACTAGGGCCAAGCTATATGAGGGTGCGCCATATTTGACCAAGAACGGTTCAAATTCAATGGATAAATACGGTTTTCCGTAATATCCAATGGCATAAATTACTAGCATATAGAGAAGGCAGCCGATTACAAAGGACATTCCCCTGTTCTTGGTAAATCGGACCATAAGAATGATAAGGCCAATAAAGAAAAGGCCTCCCACAATCAGTATGTAATATAAGTTCTCCATTTATCCAGCCATCCCTTTGGCCAATAGTATTTCTTTTACTTTTTGTTTCAACTCCATCATGGCGGCGGCCTTTGGATTGGACACCAGCGCCAAAGCCTTTCTTTCCGCTATGGCGGCATCACCCAACGTTTTTCCAATGGCGACCCCCTTAGCCTTGTTCAGCGGCTTTTTGCTCAATCTGGCAATGAGCTGCTTACTCTGCGGGGAAACATTTTTGTACGTTGTTCCCTTGTATTGGTCAAACTCCTTCGGCTTATATCCAAACTTTTCATTGAATAGGCTGGAGCTGTCCGTTTTGAATTTTTCCTGATGAAAACCAACATGGACTTTTTCATCGTTCAATTGGTGCTTCTCACTCTTCCCCGTTCCTTTGGCGTTAGGGCTCAATTGCATTCCCCTGGCCTTGCTGATAATCTTGGAATCGGATACCAGAGGATTCCCTTTCTCATCAACAACTTTTTCCCCTTTATACCATTTTGATTTTGTGTTTCTTGAAACAACAACGTGAACATGATAGTTCCAGCCTCCTTTTTCGGTCCCCTGAAAAATGATGTTTCCCTTTTCGGTTTGGATTCTGCCGTTATCGTCCCTTAGATACTGTGATTCCAAATCTTTGATGGCCCTTTTGTTGAGAATAATCTTTGCGGGGTTCTTACTGCTCTCGTTTTGCCTCAGTTTTTTGTCAATCTTCTTTTTGATGGCCAGGTTATGCTTTACGTTTTTGTCCCAAATGCTGTATTCCCTTTTGGATTCCACTTTGGCCACATAGTTCAGATCCTTTGCCTCCAGTATAATCTCGTTGCCCTCTTTGTCCTTTCTGGAGAAAGTATTGGCATAGAGCTCCATCGCATCATTGGTATAATCTTTTAGATACTGCCGGAATTGAAGATTTTCTTCAGGGGAGAGCTCTTCAATGATGTTGGTTCTTCCGTTGCTGGCCATTTCAACCAAATGTTTCTGCTCTTCCCAAGAGGGATTGAAACTGAGCATATAAAATTTAGTGTCCCTAGCCGATAGTCGATGATTGTTACCGTCTATGATTTGCACCGCCTTATTGTCCGATATATCATCGTGGTCCGAATTGAAAAAGCCATCATAATCCATATCGTCCCTTTCCAAATCCTTGTTTTCTTTGGATAAGTACTCTATCAGGTTAAAGGAACTGCCTTTGTTGTTCCCGCCCGTCAATTTCAATGGCTTATGTACTTTTACGAACAATTATCTATTTTTAATAAGGTTAGAAATTGTATCTAGATTTCGGTCCAGAATGTTCTTTTTGATTTTGTACTCGTCTTTCTGTAATTGAATGCTTTTGGCATTATCACGCAATTCCTTCACTGCTCTTAAAATGGCATCGAGAAAATCCAAATTGGGTTTTAAAGTTTCAATTTTCTGATCGTTTTTACCGGTGGTCAATATCTCCTCGATACGTTTTTCCAATCGGGAATTTTCCTCCTGTAATGTCTCGATGGTACCTACCAATTCTTCCACTTCTTTAGATGAAAAAATCTCTCCCTGGGCGACTGTTTGATTATCGGATTCTGAAACCCTTACCAAAATATCCTCCAGCATACCCATGATTTTCGATAGCTTTTTGGTCTCGATATTCCGTATGATTTTCACCACTCTTTCCGTTGCCTTTTTGGTAACGGTCATTGGAGAGGAGTCAATTTCGTTGGGTTTGATACCGGTAGATTCGAAGTAGTCCAAAAATTGGGAAAGAACATCATCATATGATGTTCCCCTGCTCTTGAATTTATCTACACGCTCCTTGGTTTCAGGGTATATTTTGATAGTTTGGAGAGACATTTTTCATTTTTATAGAGTGTTAAGATAAATGTAAAATTTCTCCTTATTTTCTCCCTAACTTTAACAATAAAATCGTTGAAATACATAGCTTCAGCGTGGTCATTCTCCCCTATTTCTACCTAAATATAGGAAGTTTGATTTATAACATACTGAAAATCAATATTATATCAGGCTTTGCCTGATTACTGCTTGCTCTTCCTATATTCTGTTGCGAAGCAACACAAATAGTCATTTCAAATATCCTAGATATTTGCTTTAGGATACAACGGTTGAACTTGCTTCAAAAGTTTGGAAATGATGAACGCTCCAACGCTGTTTTTTCTTAACGCTTTTCTACCTGAACGCTAAAAAAACAGCTTCGGGTCCAGCGAATAGGTTTGTTTATCTTCAAGGTCGCAAGACGACCTTGTGTAAGATTTTTGGGGCAAAAAAATTCAGTTAAAATCCATTAGGTGCGTTTCACCGATTTGTAGGAAAATTACTTGGTCAAAATTTTGGTTGTTCTTAGTTTGGTAAACTACTGCTAAACGATTTGAAGAAAATACAGCTTGCCATCCCGTAACCGGAAAAACTCATTTCAAATATGAATGGATTCATTCACCCCGGGTCAGATGTCGGGGGCGGGCTGTATTAGTTTTTGTTTTGGTTTTTATCCAGCAGATAAGTGAGTGCGGAAATGGTCAAATCCAGTTCCCGTTTTTTTGTAAATGAAAAACAACTTAGCGAATTGCGCTTAAGTTTCAGTTTCTCGTTCAAGGCGCTCATGGATTCCGGATTGAACATTTCCCTGGATTCCAATTTGGAACGGACCTGTTTCACAACGTCCATATTTATTTTTGATCGGGCCATTTGATTATTAACGCCTATCACAATTGGAATCTTATAAATCAACCAATCAATATTGTTGGTTTTTCGACAAAACGCACTTTTGGTAAAACGTGTACAAGTCTCATTTTCAGTAAAAGAAAGAGTGTTTATTTATTGGAACAACCACGGACGGGCGATAGAAAAAATCAATTGAAAAACGCCATTTTGACAGTTTTTCTAGGGTTTTGCGGATGCTTTTTGACCTTTCTTCCCAAATATTGTGAAACAATACAAAAATGGCTGAAAAATGGGCGAAATTCTTGTTGTCAACAAGAATTATGACCTTTTTGAAACCTTATTAAACTAAAATTATTATTTAAAATTATTATTTTTTCAATTAAGAGAATTACAGATTAAATTAAAGAAACTCGAACAGTCAGTGTTTTCAGGGGCTTCAACGGGTTTATTGGAACAGCTACGGATGGATAATGGAACATATACGGACACTTATTGGAACAACCACGTTTTTATTGGAACAATGGCGGATAGGTTATTGGAACAACCACGGATGAAGTTTTTAACAACACTTAGCCCATTATCAATAATCGCATCGGACTTATTAACAATTTTTATTGGAACAACCACGGATGGAATTATTGGAACTTTCACGGATATTGCTACATTTGGTTTATTGGAACAATTACGGACACCCTGTTTATGAGCACTAAGATACAAAGAGTTGATATTTCCACCCTTCCCAAAACCGTTCAGCAGCCCTATGTATTGACCGAAAGTTTTGATTTCAATATCCATGAGGCCCGAATCCTGATACGGGTTCTCCAGCAAATTAAAAAGCACCAGTTTATCCAGATGGGAACCCAAATCGATATGGACAATAACGTGGTAATGCGTTTCAGGCCAAAGGATTTGACTGTTGGGAACGATTTAAAGCTCGTTTACAAGTCATTGAGCACCATCCGGAAAAAAGAAATCGTGGTTAAAGGAACAACTACGGACGAGGGCCAGGAAGTGGAAACCAGAACCATTACCGGTATCATCAACGAGGCAACGTACAGTACCAACAATAGCTTTGTGGATATTAAGATAAATGCAGATTGGTACAGGGTATTGGTCGATTTATCGAAAGGCTATACCCCATTTCTATCCAGTGTTGGTTTTCAAACAGGCAACAAACACCATTTGGTAATTTATCAGTACATCTGCCAATGGTACACTAAGGGGGAAATTGAGGGGAAAACCCTCACTGAAGATGAGATAAGGAGAAACTTCAAAGTAGGCGACAAGTACAACGATTTAAGAAAGATAGTAGCCAGGATTATTGAGCCTTGCAAAACAGAATTGGATAAATTGGCCGATATTAGTTTCAATTACACGCTTAACAGGGCCACTCCTGGGGCCACTAGAGGAAGGGGGGCAAAGATTGTAAGCATATCCTTCAAATTCTATGAAACAAAAACCGAAAATGTAAACACCACATACGAACCAAAACGTGCGGCAAGAAAAATCGGAGAGTTCAAAAAAATCTACGGTTTTGATGAGACCCAGGAGCAACAATTGGGCGGATTGGCCAAGAGGTATGATTTATCATTCCTCTCTGCGCTGGAATATGAAAATCGACCATACCTGTTGAAACAGGAGAACTTCATAGAGGCATTCCATAAGATTATCATTGAACGAAGTGCGGCCAAAAAGTGATATTCTCGCATCCGCCAAAGTTCCATTAAGCCAAAAAATCGTGTGAAGAAAGGTCAAAAAAGCAAGGCGCAATAAAACAAAAAACACTATATTTGAAGTGAAAGAAGCAAACGCAAGTTTGTATCGAAAAACGGAGTGGCCACTAGGTCATTCCGTTTTTTCTTAGAACGTATCTGAAGTGGGTTCGTTCTTCCCTTTTTGGAAGCTGCCGAGATACCTTCCCTTCTCCCCTTTTACATACTCGTACACATTGAAATAGCTCCAGTTCGGAAAGTCCGAATGAAGGAAACGGGTAAACTTCTTTAACCGATTGACGTTGTTATAGCGTAGGAACCGGCAATTTCTGCAATCGGTATCAATCTTTCTATTTGCATCAGCGTTTGATTGACAAACCGGACACATGACCTTCACAATTGCTCTGTACCTTGTATAAGCCATTTCTAGAGTTTGGTAACGTATTTGTATTCTGATTTGGAGAAAGCCCGATCTGAGGAATGTATGCGAAAACTTTCACCATCATCGAAAACGACTTCCCCAAAATGTTTCGTTGGTTTTTCTTCCCCTATTTTAAAAACTTCAACCATACTAATCTTTCGATAGGAATTTCTCAACGAACTTGCTGGGTAGAAAATCAAATTTCTTTTTGGTCCAATAGACGATATATCCTTTGTCGTGCCTAAAGCTCCCCCAAGACTGCTTTGAGTTTTTCGCAAGGATTCGCTGTTTGCCCACATCCTCTTGACTGCGGTTGAAGATAATATCTTCCCAAACCGATAGTGAAACCTTGGCCTCAATTTTTCTTTTTGTTTTCATTCCTGGTCCTAATGCTTTTTGAAAATTCATCTTCGGGCATACCCACCGGCATCAGAACGTGGTACCACATACAATTGAAATTGTAGCGCAATATCCGAAACCACCTCGGGGGTTTCTTTTTGGTTGTCTTCCTGCGAGCTGTTCCCATGCTAAAGTGTTCTTTTGTTCCCAAAGGTGTACCGGTTCCGTTTCACAATCCCCAAAGCTCTGGATTGAATCCGTCCGGATAATCGCCTAAATCATTTTGTTCCTCCAGCCAGGTTTCCATTTCAATGTCCTCAAAATTGCTCTTATCCCCCATATCCATTGATGTTTGAATTATCCAAATCCATTAAATTATTTTTTATGGCCATAAACTAATAATTAATACCACCTAAACTGATAGTTTATTCTCTCCTATTTTTTAATACTTTTTGAAGTGATTTGCGATTTTCGTAAATTTGTAATCACTTTCCGGAAGCCCCAACGGGCATTTCACTACCGAGTTTTCTTCATTAAATATTTAATCAACCTAAACCAAATCATTATGGCAACTATTCTATTTTCAATTCTGACCTGGCTCATCTGCAACTACATCATCAAACCGTGGCTCGATAACTTTATCTGCATTTTGCGCTCTGGGTTCCTTTGCGATTGTCGGGAAAATTCCGTATCTTAAAAAGGCGTTCTATTTGACATAAAAACGCTTATAACACATCGTATTCCCCTACCCCACAGTCATTTAACTTTTTTTCGTCCCTCACAGGGACTTAAAACGGGCCGAAATCTTACAGATTCCAACAAAAACGGGCCGATATCGGTTTCAATCTGTAAGCGGAAATCTTCCGGTGTTCTTACGGATTTATTTAGCTCAAAAAAACATTCCTTACTGGTTTTATTTTACGCATTTGTATTTAACTCTTTATCTAAATTGCTGGTGAATAGGCCTTCCGTCAATTTTCCATTTCTCAAATACTCAAAGAAATCATCGTAGTTTTCAGGACTAAGGAAATGAAAATTGTACCGTTGTTTGACCTTTGCTTCTTTGAGTTGGTTGTTCAATTCTTGAAAATGTATGGTCGCCCATTTAAACTTTGCTTTATTCAGGTCCGAATAATCTTGATCATCTTTGATTTCCACGACCGTGATGTACTCCATTTTATCGTCTGAAGTCTTGATGAAAAAATCAGGATTGAATCTACTTTGCTTTGTGTGATTTCCCGATTTGCTCGATAATGAATATTCAATGGTGTAAAAGCTCTGGTTGGTCGATTTTAGCCAGGCATCCAATACCTTGGCATTTTCGTTTCTAATTAATTTTTCTGCGAATTTTCTTTCCGGTGTTGCATTTAGAAAAACTATGTCAACAGGTGTTTTGAAATCATAGCTATTTGCTTCTTTTATGGCAGTTCGCGGTAAGCTCTCATCATCGATAACGTCCTGTAAGAAATTGAGGACATCTACATCTTTAACTTCATCCTTATAGTTGTTTGAGTACATTACTGTAGAATTATGCCGCAAATTACCAACAGAGAGTGTTTCTTTAATCCTTTCTTTAGTCGATATGGCATAAGGCCTTTGAGCTGTCCTTACCAGTTCCAGTGATTTGTTCTTACGTCTCAATAAAGTATTAAAGGATGAGAAAATATTCCTCTTGTTCTTTTCGTTCAGCTCATCCCCTTCAAGCCCAACCTTATCCATGGAGCGACGAATCAATTTTGTAATTTCTTCTTTAGGCGGAAGACTGTTTTTGGTGTACTGTCCTTCTTGTAGGTTCAGGGTGACGCCCTCCCACTCCCTGGTCTGGAACTCGTGATATATTTTATCAACGATTTCCTTAATAGGCGTCATCCGATTTTTGATTTTATATTCTACACCCCTATACTCATTGTCAAGATTCGTATAGGTGGTCTCTTGGCTTATCTGGTCCACCGAGGATTCTAGGTTTATGTAATCCTTGTAATTGAATTCCTTTTCCTTATTATTGTTCTCAACAGCTCTTTCGGTCTTGTTATAATCTATGTTGTAGAGAGTAAAATGATGTTCGGCCCTATCGCCTTCAACTATGTTGGAACTTTCCAATCGCATTTCTAGTTCCAGCACTTCATCTACAAGCCCTTTGATTTTTGAGCCCCAGGAAGAGTGATTGAAAATCGTTACCTGTGCATTACCTATATATTCTTGTGGTACTCTCAGCCCCCTGCCCAATACTTGGGAAATCAATAACTTAGAATTGAAAGCCCTTTCTTCCATAGGGACTATTTGAAATACATTTTTCACGTCCCAGCCCTCTGTAAGCATTGAAACCGAGACTATCCACTCAACGGTTGAATCCTGCTCGTCCACTTCTTCCAAGCGAATTGCGTTGTGCTTGTGTGCTTTATCCGAAGTAACAGTCATAACCAACTTATCCCTAATTTCCTGCTCTTCCAGGCCTTCTTCCAACTTTAAAAATTCGACCAAGCGTGTTTCAAGGCGTTTGGCGTTGGTAATATTGTTGGTCACTAAAATAGTGATAGGCTTTAGGGCTTTGTACGTGAGTTTATTCTTGGCGTGATTCTGATAAATTTTCTGGAATCTTTGGTCTTCATTTATACTATCATCTTCGGAAACATAATTTATCTTTTTGACAAACTTCTCGTCAAATGCTTGCCTTAATGAATAGCGGTAAATGACATCATTGAAATAATCATTTCCTATATATGCTGTTCCCGTAAAACCAAGCATATATTTAAAGTTGTAGCCATCATCCAATAGGAATTTCTTCCATACTTTTAACCCTCTGGCCTCCGAAGTATTCCCGGAAATCTTATTGTATATATGGTGGGTTTCGTCGTTCAATACCAAGGCATCATAGCCTCTTTTAAAACCAAAACTATCCTCTATTGATGAGCCGGTCCTTTCATAGACGGCATGAACGTTTTCTATACATATATCGCCCTCCTTTACCGTAACGCTTCCATCAACTATACTGGGGTTTCTTATAATCGCAGATTCGGGGATGGTTTCCTTTAGAATTGGGTCGGCAACTAAAGCCAAAAACTTCTTATGCAATTCTTTTTCGATAGTTGTAGAGGGACACAAAACCAACACTCTCTTTACGAGACCCAAGCCAAGTAAGATTTGTGCAATCCCATACATGACATAACTCTTCCCCGTTCCTGTTGCGAGATCTATCGTCGCAGATAGTTTTAAAGGCAATTGAATCTTGCGGTGATAGTCTGCAACATCAGGATAGCGTTCTCGTAACTGGTAGTTTTGATAATAATTTTTTGAAACCAAGTCCTCGATATTGGCATACTCGTTGGATGCCAAATAAATGACTGAATTCTTTATCGCTTCCTTTTGGTATTCCCTGGTTCCACAAAGTGCATCCAAAAACCTATCCCAATACGCAAGTGGTAGCTCACTTTGGTTGTAGTGCTGATTTATTTTGAGAATTAAATCCTTCGTATCATATCGCTTCTTTTCTTGAATCATGGGTTAGTACTTTTAGCGGTAAATACTTCACGGAATTCATTACCATAGATGTCGATGTATACAGCGCTAATTTTAGTACCATAATTTTCTAGTTCAACCAGGGCACGTCCGTCCTCACTGATAATATCCGCTGCAAAAAACACATCGGACATCAAAAACTCTTTATCATTGTAATCTTTATCAACAACGACCATGGCCAAGGCTTCAAGACCGGGAATATCCTCCAGGGTGTCTTCATCGGGATAGTAGGCCTTGAAGTCTTCTATGATAATAGTGCCCTTATCAAATGATGATTTCACCTCCGGTTGCCGGATAAAATGGAAGCCAACCGCATTTTCAAGGGAATTTACATTGCTTGAACTTGTGGGCTGTCTAAACTTTTTGAATTTTTCTTTGTGCAGTTCTTGAATGATTTGGTAGGGCACTTTCAAAAAATAGTAACGCACATTGCCTATCTCATAATAATCGTCAATAAATTGGACCGAGTTTGCCGGTGCGATGATATAGATACGGTCGCCAACTTTTTTACCAATATTCTTATGAAGAATCTGTAAATAGTCTTCATCGACAGCGGCATCCTTGTGTTCCCAGTACTTCCAAATTAATACATCGTAACCATCTTTGCGCTCACCTTGAAATTCTATTCCTGATATTTTTTTAGATTTGGGGCTTACCTCAAAGAGGTTTAGAACAAAATCTTGGTATTCTTTATGCTGTAAAGAAAAGAGTTTTTCTATATCGTAGAATCCGTTATTTACAGTCAAAAAGCTTCTCGATTTTTTTCCATATTTACGCGAACGAACAACTAAATCCCTAGAATTTTGTATTTGTAGCAAACGTTTTTGAATAGTGTAATAGGAATACTTACCAATGTCACAGGTAATCCATTTCCTATTTAGTTTTTCGGCAACTGCAGCTGTTGTTCCACTACCTCCAAAAAAATCTAATACTATATCACCTTCGTTGGAAGAAGCTTCAATTATCCTTTTCAACAATAACTCTGGTTTTTGTGTAGGATAACCTGTTTTTTCGTGTTTGGTGTAAGCATAAGTTCCTACGGGATAATCATTAAATTCCTCGGCAAGGTCCTTTTTGCCCATCCAAACATCCCAAACATATTGCGGTCTTTTAATCGATGCTTCTTCAACCGCTTCTTTTTTTGTCAATGAGCTATTCTTGCTGATGTAAGTCTTTAAGGCATTGGTTCCCCCGCTGCTTTCCCTGCCTCTAGTGTAGTACCAGCCTTCGTTATCTTTTTGCAGGGCATTAACTATCCTTTTTGAATAACCGATTCGAGTAGGTGGATTGAAAGTTGAATCGCTTTTTTTATAACAAAATATTGTCTCGTGAGATTTCGGATACGTATCACTTGAACCCATAAGACCACACACCCAAACTATTTCATGAAATTCAAATTCTTTAAAAATTTCATCTAGAATTATTTTTATTAAATGTCCCTTTTTTGAATCTAAATGCACATAAATACTACCTTCTTTATCCAACAATTCTTTACAGAGAATAAGCCTTCTTCTGATATATTCGGCAAAATCGGAGTCAACAATTTTATCTGAATAGGCCAGTTGTCCTTCTCTAGATTTGAAATCTGAAGCAGTAGAAAAAGGGGGGTCGATATAGATAAGTTTTACCTTACCCTTAACCCTATCTTTTATAAGTGGGTCTTCGTTCTTATAAATGGTTTTCAAAAATTGCAGGTTGTCGCCAAAGACAATCATGTTTTTCCATCCACCTGGATAACATTTTCTGTCACCGTTGTAGATTCTTTCAATTTGTAATGGTGCGGCCGTTACTCCATCTTCATCTGCAAGAATATCCTCTTTACGCATTTTGCCCGCATAAACAAGTTCGTATTCTTTTTGTGTAGTGGGAAATAGTTTATACTTGAAATCTTCGGGCAATGGTTCGCCCTTTTGTAGTCTTTCTATTAAATAGTCTTTTTCTCTTGATGATAAAATGTTCATTAAGTTGGTCTGTTAAATATGTTTTTCTCTTTCCTGATATGCTCTATAATCCTCTTTACTTAAGTTCTTTCGCATCCACTCCCCCATCCCAATATCATTCTTTTCCATTACATAGCGTCTAAACGAAAGAACGCCCTTGCAAAGCTCGAATCCCTGCATCTCCATGTCTTCACGTACATTTATCGGCAACCCCTCTAGCCACTCATTAAAATCCGTCTCGGTGGGTTCCAATTCCTCTGCTTGTTGGTGGTAGATATAGGCTGCATTGCCAAAACGCAACAACCTGGCATGTTCCTCTCTTTCATCCTCCGGAAGTTGGGCCAAAAGCTTTGCCTGATTTTCCCGCTGTTTTTTATTGGGGTGTTCCATTACGCTTTATACTCAGGATTGGGAACTTGTGATTTAAACTCACACCAAAGTGCTTTCCAATTTTCGTCCGAAATCTGAATCGGTTCCGGTGTACCCGGCATCGTGTTCAGGAAGGCCCTCTCGAATGGCCATCCTTTCAAAAAATTGGTGTATGCAATTTCATCTTGAATGAAATTCTCAATCAGTTCTTTGTGGGTGAGCTCCATTTTCTGGTCAACCCTGTTGTCTTTGTAAAATATCATGGTCATCTCTTTATTTATTAATCAGGCAACTTTACGCTGTCGTATTCGGGTCTGTAGACCATTTGATTATAGGACGGCTTTACGATTTCTTCCAAGGTCTTTACGAACCCTCTGGTGCGCATGGCGGCGAACACATAAATCTGTGTATCCGGATAGGTTTCTTTCAATCGTCGCACACATGCCGTTGAAGTCCTTCCCAACGTAAACACGTCGTCTATTAATATAATCTTGTGTACAAATGCCTCTGGGGACGGAACAACACGCAAACTATCGTAGTGGGTGTTGCACGATGGCCGTTGGTCAGCACTGCTGAAATTACTTGACTTAGGCACTCTCTTGGTTCTTTCCAACCAATGTTGTACGCTCCCCCCGAAACCTTCCCTGACCAAAAAATCCGCCAATATTCTAGTCGGCCATAGCCCGCCCTCCACCAAGGGGGCACTCCTTGGAGCGGGAACCAAAATAGGCATATCACTGAACATGGTTTTTATGGGGTGATCGGCTGGAAGCTGCTTCATATAGTAAATCATTCGTAATATCATTTGGGCACTTCCCGACTTCAAGTTTCCACAAATACGCCTCGACAATGCGGCCTTGTCGTTTGTTCCCCTTGTGGAGAATTCGAGCATAGTGGCGAAATCGATTTTAAAAGGCATCCTGGTCCTGAAATTTTGAAGTTAGGTATGGGATTTCATAAAAAATGTCCTCCATTTGTTCCCTTGCGAGTGGTACTGCCCCATAGTCGATCATTTCCTTTGCCCAACCAATTTTTGGATTGTTGGCCACATTCTCCAAAATATAGACCTCTCTGCCCAAACGAAGTGCTTCCCATCCTTGGTGTCGTGTTCCGCTGTTCTCGCTTGCCTCAATAATTATGGTTGCATCCGATATCAAGGCCATCGTGCGATTTCGAATAGGGAAATTTTTAGGTTGTGAGGGATACCCCTCTGGAAATTGGGATATTGCCAAATGGTCTTTTTTAATGGTTTCCAAAAGCCCCTCGTTTTCCTTTGGATAAACCTTGTTCAAGGGCGTGCCCAAAACGGCTATGGTGCTCCCTCCTGTCTGGATGGCCGTCTCATGCGCAACGGTATCGATACCCTTTGCCAGACCGCTTACGACGATAATATCGTGCTTGACCAGCTCCCTGGCCACAATCTTGGCCCGTGCCAAACCATCTTTACTTGCTTTTCGTGATCCCACGACGGAAACCCTTCTTTTTTGGAACAACAATTCGGTATTCCCTGCGGTGTAAAGTTCTTTGGGCAAGTGCCGTTTTTCGGCGTCGGTGAACAACTCAAAATAGTTTTTGATACTCATTTAAATATCCTTTGATTATCTACCTGTCTTTCTACCCGCCTTAATGGTGGCGTTGGCCAGTTCTTCGGCATACTCCTCTTTTAGCTTGTCGTATTTCATTTTCTTGGCCAACAGATCCAAAGCCTCCCGGACAACATCCCCCTGGGATACTGATTTCTTGTCAACGACAAATTGTTTCAACCATTGAAGGTCATCCAATAGCTCTTTGGTCTCCGGCCAGTCCCTTACTGTAAAGGCGACGCGCTTTCGTTTCTTGGGCTGTTCCGATACTTCTTCCTCGGCCTCTTCCCAATCAACAAATTTTTCTTTGATCACTTTGTCTCCACCCATAATTATCAGTCTATTTTAGTTAATATTTCCCTTACCAATTTACTGTAATCCTTAGCTGACCTCGATTTTGGGGCCACTTCGAAAATGCTGTCGCCCTCTTCCGTGGCATCAGCGATTTTCGCATCCTTACGGACAAATGTTTTTATAAAATATTTCTCCGGCACCCCTTCCATCACTTCATCGTAATACTTTTTGAAACGCCTGGTATTTACTTCAACAATGTTGAAAAACACACCACCTACCTTCAAGCTGGGATTGAATTCCTTTTTGAACGCAAGGGCATCGCCCATAAAATTGGCGAGTCCATCAACCGCAAATTTTTCGTGGACCAGTGGGATGATAAAGGCATCCGAAGCATAGAGTGCGATTTGGTTCAATTTGGGCTGGAGCTTACCGCCGGCATATTTGTTTTTTAGGTCGGACGGGGAACAATCGATAATGGCGTAATCAAACTGGATGTTATATTCATTCCTGAACATTTTCTCCAAGATGGCCAGCCGCTTCTTCAGGACTTCCAAAGGGTACACTTCGGTATCGATAAGATCCGAACCGGCAAGAATATAAAGATTCGATTTTTTGTTCTTTAGACGAAGCCCGGGTTTTCCTTTGAGCATGTCAAAAACCGTGTAGGGATAATCATCCGGTATTCCATAGCCAATGGAAAGATTACGCTGCGCCTCAAAATCAATCAGCAAAACCTTTTTGCCCCTCTTGGCCAAGTAAGCTGCCATATGGATACAGGTTGTCGTTTTAGTACACCCGCCCTTTTTATTGATAACCGATATTACTTTCACAATAACTATTTATAATGCAATTTATGCAACTTATGTTTGCTTTGCAAACAAAGCACACAATGATTGCATTTTATTTTTTTTAGGCCGATATTTACCTATACATTTGAGCAGACTGTTTTAAACCAGTCTTTGTTTTTATGAAAGGGCGGCCATCCATAAGCTGCCCTTTTCTTTTGGCACAAAAAAAGCCCGCAAATCAAAGACCTGCGGACTTCCAACCTTAACAAAAACGACCTATGCGCTTTTGAGCAATTCGTTCTCTCTTTCAAGTTTTGCGATTCGCTCCTGCAAACGCTTTTCACGTTTGATTCTCTTTTCCTCGTATTCGGCTTCAATGGCCTCGATGTCCTTTTTCAAATACGGTCGTACTGCGTTATAGAATGCAATGTTGACGTGGTTGTTGGTGTGGTTCAATTCCCCAAAGTGTACCTGTCTGGCCATCACAAAGCGTATCAGCTTATGAAAGTATTCTTTCTTGAAGTTCTTCCTGAACTGCTCGACCACTTCTGCCCTACTCTTCTTTTCGGTATTGCCCAGGAAGCCTTTAAAGAAATCCCTTTGGCTATACCAACTCAAATGGTTCTCAAAAAGAGTGAAACAAAACGCCACCATTTCATCCGTACTCAATGTTTTCTTGGTATTGTGGTACTCCGATTCCCGAACCATCTTGATCACGTCCTGAAACTGTTTGTTGTTCTCCAATTCTTTCTTTCGGACTTCCCTAGTATTCATCTTTTGGATTTTCTCCGTGGGGGTGCAATCGTCCATCCTCTTTTTGTCGATGGGCAAAGCGTGGACATCGGGGATAGTTTCTTCTTCGGCCTTCATTAATGCTACTTCTGTAACATAGGTGTTGGGGTCAACAATAACCCCTTTTAAATACCCGTGTTCGGGAGCGTTGGCATAGGCTTCAACTTCCTCGTTGTAGCTTTCCATACGCTCTTCCAGTTCCTCGTTCACTTCTTCATCGGTCCAGTCCTGCCAATGGTATTCATTTCTGATGGATTCCGCTGTGGGTTTAACGGGTTCCGTTAGGATGTCCATATCGTCCAAAAGATGGATTTCCAAGCCGTTTTCTTCCATGATGGAAAGGATTAACTGGTTGTCCTGTGAATCCGAGTTATAGGTTCTGAATTTGGGTATCAGCAAGCGACCATCCTTTTTTACTTCATCGATAAGGTTCAAAAGGGTCTTGGTCTTTTTGGTGGCATAGCAACTGGACTTGGTACAGATTTGTTTGCCATCGCCAAAGAGGCTTCCTTGGTTGATGGAATTGAACGGGCAAAGGGTACACGCCCCCACCTTGGCCACCAAGGTTGCATCGTCCGTTTTAAAGGGTGCTTTCTCCAAATCGAAGGCTTGGCGGTTACAGGCGTTCTGTACATACCTTTCCTTAAAATCCTTGCCCATGCCCTCTAATATCAAATGCTGTTCCTCTGCGGGGAACGAAGCCACGGTTACGGCTTGTGAAATGGTCATTTCCTTGCTCCGCACAAAGGCTTTAAAACCCTCTATAAGTTCAGAAAGTTTGATACGGGCATAAACAAATTTTTTGTTGCGCCCGATACGGTTTGCGATTTCCTCGGGGGTAAACTTGGTTTTGAGCATGGCAATGGCTTCCGCTTCCTCTACGGGTTCAACATCCTTGCGCTGAAGGTTCTCGATGATCTGTACTTCCAAAATGGCATCTTCATCCAATTCCCTGACCATACAGGGTATGGATTTCCAGTTGAGCATTTTACACGCCCTGTACCTGCGTTCGCCCATAACGATGATAAATTTCTTTCCTGACGGTCTGACCGTGATGGGCTGTAACAGACCTACCTTTGCAATGCTGTCGGCAAGTTCGCTGATGTCCTGAACCCTAAAAGATTTCCTCGGCTGTCCGGGGTCGGGTTTTATCGACCCGATTTTCAATGATTGAACTGTTTGATTTTCCATAATCGTCTTTGTTTTTATTTACTTCAATATACAAAATAAATGTAATAAATGCAAGCATTGTTTACTTTGTTTACATTGTTTTTATTGCAATTATTGATTACGGATATTGCATTGAAATACGGGGTTTGAAGCGGAGCGAAAAACCGATTAGACCCCTTTAAAGACAAGGCTCCCCCGAGGTGGGGTTAGCCCCTCCGTCGAGGCCGAGGGGTCAGGCCGTGCCGAGTGGCCAAAAGGCTTTTGGGAGCTTGCGACCGTATCGGAAAATCGGGAGGGTTCCCCTGAAAGTGGGAAACCCGATTCTCCGGAAAAGCATTGCCGGCCAGCTCATGGGGGCACGGCCTATATTTGCCGTCGATGGAAGGGGGCCCCGCCGAGGGAACTGGAGCCTTGACAAGTAATGAGGAGTGCCACCCCTCGAAGTCCTTGCCGTAGAGGGCAAGGATCGCCTTTGGCGGGGCTTTTGCTTTTACTGCAAAAGGCATGACAAAGGCGACACGGAAAGTGCAAGAGGGTAGGGGGCGCGACTTCCGATTTCTCCCCCGGATCTGGCGTGTGTTTTTGCCTTTTCTGCAAAAACCATGACAGTATCCGGACGGCACAAAAAAAGCCCCTATAAAAGAGGCTTATATATTGCTTGGGGGAGACTTTCTATCCTTTCAGGGCAATGATGCCCAATAGAACCGAAATAACCGTTGTGGCTATTCCTATGACCCAAATAAAGGTCTTTAACGTATTCTCCATACGTTCCTCGACCCGTTCCATTCTGTCCAATACTTTATCCATATCATTTTCTACTTTATAGTCGATTAAGGCAAAGATAGTTTTTTTCTCATCCTTGCTGAAATTGGTCTTTCCCATTAACTGGTGTATCTCCGCTAGTTTCATATCATCGTGTTTTAGGGTTAGTACTCGCTAGGGAGCAAAAGTGTTCCGTTCGTATAATAAAAAGCAATCACGTCCAAAGGGAAATCGGTGTACCGATATTCGTGTACGTGCAATAGCTTTCCGTTGCCGTTCGTGTATTCCAAAGTGCCTTTCTCGTTGTCGCAAGACAACTGGACTTTGATAAATTCCGATTTGTCCTTTAGCGCATCACATTGGATGCTCACATCGGAAACCAACCAATGGGCGTTGCACGAATCAATGACGTATTGAGCGCCATCCGTCCAGATGACGTTGCACAATGGATGCTTATAAAAATTCTCCGTTCCGTGGAACTGTGCCAAGTTCTCACGTATCTCCTGTGGGCTTAAAGTAGTTTCCATAGTCTCTTACGTGCTTTTACAAGGGTTTCGGAAATAAAAAAGGAAGGTCTTTTCGGTGGCTCAATGACCTGGGCATCGATAACGTGGATTTGCTCAACCCCGTTGGCCTTGGTTCGCTCCACTACAACATCCGTAGGGAGAATGGATATATGGGAATCCTTTTTCTTGGCAAAGGATAGCCCACGGCTATTTTGACTATTTTTGTCTCTCATGATTATAACTGTTAAGGTTATGATTTAAAAAAGGGCGAAAGAGTTGAAAGGCTTCGCCCTTTTTACTGCATCAATCCTATTCTTCCTCCGTGGTTTGATTGGTGGATGCATCACCATTGGTTGCTGACTTCCTACCGCCGAACATCACGATTTCATCCGCTTTGACTTCGGTAATGCTTCTTTTGATGCCCTCTTTGTCCTCATAGGTTCTGTGGGTCAATTTGCCAGTTACACAAACTTCGCTTCCCTTTTGGAGATAGTTCTCTACCACGTTCACACGCTTTCCCCAAACGACAATATTGTGCCATTCGGTCTGTGTAATCGCCTCACCGTTGTTGTTGGTGTAGGTTTCATTTGTAGCCAATGAAAATTTCGCATTTTTACTGCCACTTTCAAAGGTCATGATTTCGGGGTCTTTGCCAAGATTCCCGATTAACGTTACTTGATTTTTGATACTCATAACTGTTAAGGTTTTAAAGGATTAATACTTATTTTAATACCTATACAATATACGCAATAAATGTAATAAATGCAAGCATTGTTTACATTGTTTACATTGTTTTCTTATCTTCTTTTTCTATTATAAATAGCTGTTTTATAGATATTTATGATATATCAGAGCCCTTAAAGATGTTGGGTTTCCCCGAGGTGGAGTCATCGCCCCCGTCGATGCCAACCCAACTGGCCGTGCGAGTGGCCAAAAGGCTTTTGGGAGCTTGCGACCATACCGGAAAATCGGGAGGGTTCCCCTGGAAGTGGGAAACCCTATTTTACGGAAAAGCATTGCCGGCCAACTCATTTTGCACGGGCTATCTTTGCCGTCGATGGGAGAGGCTTCGCCGAGGGAACAGAAACCCAACTGCAATTATTTGGAGGGCGCCCCCATGAAGTTCTTGCCCTGTACGGCAAGAATTGATCATTGGCGGGGCTTTTGCTTTTTCGCAAAAGGCATGACAATGACAACACTTTGTGCAAATGGATAAGGGTGCCCGACTTCCGATTTGGATACGCTCCCCAAGGTGGAAAGGAATACTTGTTCTTGAATACCGTTAGTTGTAAATCTCCTGCTCTATCTAGCCCTAGATGGTACTACATTGCCACTTACCATAACATCCTTTTTGATACGTCAACATAATTCCTATGCAAAGGTCTGGACGGTGCAAAACGGCACTACCGTATGACAAAATTTTTCGGCCTATCGGGAAAATTTTTGCTTCGGTCGCAAGCTTCCCATACGGGGCCAATTGCCCCCTGTGTCCTTGTCCTCTCTGGCATGTAATTAATGTTTAATCAAAAATTTAGCGTTATGTCCAAAGTAAAGTACAATGTAGCACAGACCATCGGGAGCTTTAAAAATGAAGCAGGAGAGAAAAAGTACAACTACCTAAACTTAGGGGTAGTCATCGAAAAAGAGAATGGCCACCTTTCCCTAAAGTTGAACGCCCTACCACTTCCCAATGAAAAAGGGGAAGTCTGGGTGAACCTTTACCCCGTAGAACGGGAGTATTGAACAATGGCCACAAGCCCCATTATGGGGCTTTTTTTATACTCCAATCAAAACAGGCTGATTTGGTTGGTCTTTGAATCCACGATGATGTCCGCCACTTCTTGAATGGGGCTTTTGGTTTCCCCTGAAGATTGCGCTGGCACTTTCTTGGGTTCTGGAAGGCCCAATTTCACCCTTATGTAATCATAGGCATGGTTCACGTTGTCCACAAATTCGATTTGGGGTACGCCCTGGTATTTGAGCCATCGGTTCACGATAAAGGCTCCCCTGAAGCTCTTTCCCGCAATCAGGCCATTATCACATATCACGATGCCGTGGATGCCGTGGTACATCAGGTTAAGGGCGCTCATCCGTGCACACGTAAAATCGATGTCGATAAGGCTGTGGAACATACCAGGTTTGACGCTGTTGCTGGCCAACGAGAATCGGGCCGAACCCGAACAGGGGTCGTTGAAGTTTTGGGCCTCTTTGTCAAGGGTAAGCTGTGCCATGAGCTGGCATACGTGAAGCGGGGTGAAGAACTGGGCAAAGTGTTTGTTGGTAAGGCTGTTGGCCTCGTAGAAGGTTCCGAAGACATCGTAAAAATCATTGTCGGTCGCTATCATCCTGTCCAAGATGTGTATGGTCTCTTGGATGAGCTGGCCGAACAATTGCCGTTCCTTCTCGCTGTACTTCTTTCGGATGGCCACAAGGTCCATTTTGTAATCGAACGACCAGGCGTTGATGGAAAGGTCCAAAAAATCCTGAAAGATGTAATACGTGCCGTGCCTACGTGAAAGCGAATCGAAGATGTTGCCGAACTTTTTCAGTTCCTCTGGCAGTCTGTTTTTAGCCATAATTTTTGTATAAGGGTTACTAATCATTTTTCTCATCGGCCCTTACACGGCCACAAGGTCCACAAAGCCATGAGGCACGAAATGGTGTGTGGTTCTGTGGTCGTCCCTTTGCTTGTGGAAAAATGGGGAGTGCCCTCAATGGCTCGAAGGATAGGGCAGGGGCAAGGCAAGTGCATCACTTTTGGAGTTCCCCCGTGAAGATCCACGACCTTTAGGACGGGGCGATGGGGGGAGTGGTCCCACGGTGGGGGAACGGAGAAATGTTATGCTCTTGTGCGCGGTTCTGAGGGTGTTGGTGCTTTTGTAGGCGGTAGGACTTCCGAATGCGTACCGGATCTGGTACGCTCGGAGTGTCCGGGAGACGGATAAAGTGCCAACTCCCGCAGGAACATGGGAAGTCTACTCGAATAGGATTCTTGTGGAATGCTTGTTTGACCTTTCTTCCCGTAATCGGGTTGCATCAGGGATAGAGCGTAAATCCATTTTATGGGGTTCCTAGCGTGTTTTGCATGAGGAAGCGACCAAGAAGCTACCGCAAGGCTTAAAACCGCTTAGAACGGCCCCAAAATGATTGGAGCGATAGCCCGCCTGGATGCCCTAAGTCTTTTTCATTACGGTATTTCGGTACTCTTCTTTTACGACCTCGTAAAGCTCCCCCAAACGCCTGTGGAAATCAACGGTCATTTCAAAGGTAAAATCCTTAAAGCCCACCTCAAGCATTTCCCCCGTTCCGATTCGGCCCCTGACCAAGAAGACCTCTGGCCTGTTGTTGAGCTCCGTGTCCAACATCTGCTCATAGGGCTGGGCGGCGAAAGCAAGTGTATTCGTAATCGGGTTCAATGAAAAAATCACCCTGAAACCGATTTCCCGATATTCTCTTTTGTACTCCATTTACCATATCCAAAGCATCTTTTAGGGTCGGGGATGTTCACCAAATCTAGGGCGTTGGCCCCAAACGTCAATTTCACGGGTTCATTGCCCATTGTGTCCAGCCCTCTTGTATCGGTTCAAATCCCAAAAACCCACAAGATGAAAAACTTTGAAATTATTTTAAACGTAGGAGAAGACCGCGCAAATTGCATTGAAATAGACGAACCGAAGGATTTTATCGTTGTCGATTACGAATTCCTTTGAAATCGTGTAGTTTACCAGCAGAATCGGACAGTTTACTAAAATCTGGATTCAAAGGACACTCAAAGAGTGTCCTTTGTTGTACTTTAGTGACAGATTTGAAGTTATATAAAAGTAAGAATCTACGTTAAATTCTGTTAATATAAGTTGTAGAAGTAAAGCTGATGTAAGGTCAAAAAAGCAAAACGGCTAGGTAAATTTGGGTAGTTATTAACCCTATAATTTATTTAGTTATGAAAGTACAAAAAGCTATTTGTGCCCTCGCCGTATTGTTCACCTTTGCAGTATTCACTTCTTGTGAAAAAAGCGATTTAGCGGAAGAAGAATCACTAATCGATGTTTCTGAAACACAAGCAATCGACGGCAAGGAAATCAAGGAAGAGGATACCTGATACCTTTTGGGTGGCGTTGGCCATCATAGGATTGTCAACGCTTCCCTATTTGCATGATTTTATTACGGATGCCGATGGGCTCAAATCTTGGGTTCCAAATCTCGGTATAGAATCCGTATTGACCGATGCGAACGGAAAAGTTCACGGGTTTTCCACCTATCGGGTGTTTCTCTATACGCTATTGATTTTCGTGTTTGCCTGTATCGGATGGGCCGGATGGTACCAGTCCGCTAGGTCAAAGTATTACGGTGGTGGCATCTTTTTGGTGCTGACCTCCGGAGCGTACCATGTGGCATTGATACTGTTCGATTTGAGAAAGACCGCTTTTAATGAGGCGTGGCCAAAGTTTTTTGTTTTACTAGGTTTGGCCGTGTTCATGGGATATTTGTGGTTCAGACAAAACAAACTGAGCTTCAGAAGGATTTTGGTGTGGGCGGTCCTGTTCATCATGGCCTTGCTTCCGTTTTTCCATGACATCATTACCGAAAGGGGTGTGGGTCTAAGGCCTTGGGTCCCCAATTTTGGAATCGAGCAAATGTTGACCGATAGTGAGGGATATGTTCGGGGCTTGGGAAGTTACAGGGTATTGGTTTATTTGTTTTGCATATATCTGTTTTCGCATTTGGGCTGGATAGGATGGTTTTTTGATGCTAGGGGCAGAAAGTTTCGTCCGTTCTTGATGGTTCCCGCTGCGCTCAGTTTTTATCAAGTGGTGGTCATTGCCATGTCATGGCGCGAAACGGAGTTCAATAGCCCAAATATCAAATTGTATATCACCATAGGCCTGAGCGTTCTGCTGGCCATCAACTTCTATTATAACAACAAGGTTTCCCCCAAAGCGAGCATAGTGGCCTAGTGACCTCATAGCTGCGAAAAGTGTCAATATAGCTCGGAGGCATTGAAAACATTGGCTTTCCGCTTTGACATCGTCCCAAAATTGAACAAAATGCCCAATTAAATTACCTAATTTATTATAATACAATTTTTTACGGACGCTAGCCCGTTTCGGGATTACACTACCATTTCATGGCTTTTAAAACGACTTGGGCGCAAAACGGTTAATGGACTATCTTTACGGAAATAAACCGATTATGTTTCTTTCCATTTTCTTAAAAGGCTCAATGTTCTAAGTATTCACTTAAAACATTGAAATCGTGAAACATTCAAAGCGATTTATAAAAGCCTTTGGTCTTACCCAAGAGGGACACATTGATTTTCCTAAAAAGATATCCAATATCCGCATTTCAAGGATTGACAACTACCGTAAGATGGGTGGTTGTTGGTTCTGTTTCCCCCATGGAATAGAGACCACTAACTCAAAATTTTCAAAACGTACCCGTAACTGGAAAAAATATAGGAGAAACCAATATAAACTTTGATTTGGGAGTGAACGCATAGCGGCTGAAACCGCCCGATGACCACATAGCTGCATAAACGGAAAACTTTGCTCGGAAATACCGAAAACACTGGTGTTTATCGATTAATTAAATTCCCCAGTTTTATTTATTGGTCTATATGGATGTAATGTGCAATAGGGTTTATTGAACGTACTGCCCAAGTGTTCTATTTTATGTTTATGCGATAATGAGATTCCTATTTTGTTTATTGGAACAACCACGGTAAGCTCTTTTCAGTGTTCTTGTCCGTGAAGGAGTTCCAAATGCAATTCAATGGCTTCCTTGATATTATTCTCGATTTCAGCTCTATCGGCACCAGCGGAAGTACACCCGGGAAGTTCCGGTACATAGGCACTCCAACCATCGCTGCTCTTCTCATAAATAATTTCGTATTCCATAAATCAAATTTAGGATATGTTATTTCAAAAACCTCAGATAGCTTTCCGGACTTTGTAAGAACGACCTGGTAATGGTATAGTGCTCCGTTTCCTCCAATGATACCTTGTTCATTCCTTTGTCCGTCACCTCATAAATATTTGCTCCGGGATACGCCATAAGCATGGGTGAATGCGTGGCAATGATAAATTGGGACATATGGGCCTTTAAGTGTGCTTGGATGAAATAGAGCAATGACAACTGTTTTGATGGGGACAATGCTGCTTCGGGTTCATCCAGCAGGAATATCCCACTTCCATTTATGGTATCGTCCATTATTTTCAGATAAGCTTCCCCATGTGAAAACCCCTGAAGGTCTTGGCCGTAGTTCTGCCGCATTTTATAAATCTGATAGTTTTGGTTATCCTTCATTTCCTGGATGATACGGTCCGGAACTTCACCATAGATATCCTTGAACGACTCGTGGAGCCTGGCATCCTCCCTATCGATACTGTTCAAGAGATCACCAAAGTCCTCTGCCCTGAAGAAAAATCCCCTTGGCCTCTCAATTTTCCAGTTCAATTGCAGATAAGGTGTCAGCGAACGGGCCGCCTTGAAACAATTCTTGCCATATCCGAACCCGTCCATATGTGGGAGTTGTAAACGAAGTGCCAATGTTTCAAGTAAAGTGGACTTCCCCGTTCCATTGTCCCCTATAATAAATGTGACTGGTGCGGACACATCGATATCCTTTGCAAACTTGATAGCACTGACATCGTAGGGAAACGGATGGGTCCGTTCCGCTATAACGCTAAGTGACGATAGGTACGGCATAGATCGGTTCAGGGTTTAACGGTTGAATCCGCCATTAGTGATTTTTCCACTCTATAGAAAGAGGTCTTTCCCAATTTTGCCCGCTTGCATGCATTATCGATTGAGACCCCTTGGTTCTCATAAAGATGTTTGGCGTAGTGGTACTTTTCAATTGTTTCCACTTTTGCACCCTTGGGCCTGCCCAAAAGCTTGTTTCGTTTTCTGGCATTGTCCAGTCCCACTTTGGTACGTTCACTGATTAGGTTTCTCTCGAATTCCGCAACCGCAGCAAAGATTTGTAGAAGAAATTTCCCATTTGCCGAAGTCGTATCGAATTCCGGTTCGCTCAGACTTTTGAAGTGTACCCCGGCCTCGTTGAAGCGGTCTATGAGTTCCACCATGTTTCTCAGGGAACGGAAAACACGATCGTTTTTGTAGGTAAGAATGGTGTCCCCCTTCCTCATGTATTTGAGCATCTCGTTCAGGCCCTTTCTATCATCTCTTGTACCGCTGGCGATATCGGTATAGATTTTCTCGCAACCCTCTTTTTCGAGCAAGGCAATCTGAGCTTCCAACTTTTGTTCGGGTGTGGACACCCTGGCATATCCGACCGTCATATTTGGTTCCGTAAAAGGTTATATAACGAAACTACTAAAAAGAACGACAAATGGAACTGTGAACGAATGTTTTTTGAAACGGATTCAACTGTGCCGTAAAACGGCCAATTTATGGAGCGGTTCAATCATCAAAAGGACTTGTCACATTCAACAAAGTAGGTTCAGTAACTTGGGTATAAATCATGGTCGTCTTAATGGAATTGTGCCCTAAAAGTTTTTGGATGATTCTAATATCGGTACCATTTTCCAATAGGTGCGTTGCGTAACTGTGCCTCAAGGTATGCGCGGTGATGTTTTTATTTATTCTCGCCCTTTTGGCAGCAGCCTGGAGAAGCTTGTTGAAACTTGACGAAGAATACCTGTCTCCCTTTTGGCCTTCAAATAGGTATCGTTTGGGCGTATATTCTTTATAGTACTCACGAAGCATTGACAAGGTTTTTTCAGATAAGGGTACTATCCTGTCCTTGTTGCCCTTTCCTGATTTAATATGTATCACCATTCTGGATGAATCTATATCCTTGATTTCAAGTGCAATCAACTCGCCTACCCTTAAGCCTGCACTGTAGACCACGGCTATCATGCTCTTATGCTTGATGTTGTTGGCTTTTTCAATGATTTTAAGAACTTCCTTTCTTGCGATGACTACGGGGAGCTTATTTGGCTTTCTACTCGGAAATAGATATTCCAAGTTAATGTTCTGACCGAAAATTTCTCTGTAATACAGCTTCAAGGCCATCGCTACCTGTTTCTGGTAGGAATAGGATACTTTCTTGGTGTGTACCATATGATAGAAGTACCTGTGAAGTTCGGTTTCATCAATCTTGTTCAGTGGCTTTTCAAAAAATTGAGTCGCCATCTTTACGATGGAAGAGTAACTCTCTATAGTGTTCCTGCTATACCGCTTAACCTCCAATATTTTCACAAAATCAGGCAATGACATAATAATATGAAGATATCGATTTATAGTGAAAAAGTACTATTTTTATCCAACATCAATATGGTTATGCGGAACTTTCCGGATATCCAGTAGTTATACACAAGCAAAACGAACACTTTTAGATTGTTCTTCGATAATTGAATAATGCGATATAATTAACAAGCATAACTAAAAGACCTAAACCTACAATAATTGCAGAGTGTATTAAATTAAGTTCTATAAACTTTTTATTTGCTCCTGATAAAATTGAATACCAAAGAATAGGGCAAAATACTCCAATCAATATAATATTACGTCCTGTTTTTATACCTAACTTGAATGACAGAATTCTGTCATTCAAGTTTTTATTGGTATGTGATCTAGTCTTTCCCTTAACTGCGTCAAAACATTTTCTTCCTATAAAAGAATAAGGACAAGCTTTGAAAAGGAAGTTAATAATATTTTTAAAAGATCTCATAAATTTCACTTTAAAAGAAAAAGTAAAAGATAAAACCTCCAACAATCGCCATTGTCATAACCGAAAGAATAAATGCCATTATTGCTTTTGGTTTTAACATTGAAGAGATGAGTGCTATTTCAGGTAAACTAGCACCCGTTCCGCCAATTATTAAAGCAATTGCCGCGCCCATACTCATACCTTTCACAATAAGTGCTTTTAATATAGGAATAGCCATCTCAATTCGCAGATATAGAGGAACACCAATTCCTGCCGCAATAGGGATAGCAAGTGGACTATCATTTCCTAGATATTTTTGAATCCAAGTATCTGGCACAAATGCTACTAAAGCAGCACTTATAACCGCCCCAATTAAAACATATGGAAGTATACGTTTGAACAATGCCCAACCAAACGAAAATGCCTCATTCAATTTCGGATTAGATTCACCACATACGCTATTTGATGAAGTACCGCAACTTGCAACTTGTTGAGATGAATTATTATTTGATGAAGTTCCACAACTTACAACCTGTTGAGATGAATTATTATTTGATGAAGTACCGCAACTTGCAACTTGTTGAGATGAATTATTATTTGATGAAGTTCCACAACTTACAACCTGTTGAGATGAATCTTCAACATTAGTGTCTTTGGAATCTAGGTTGATTCTTTTAACTTCATTCTTAATCGATGTTTTTCCAAAAAGAGTTCCGAATAAAACCGAACCGATAAAAACAATGAGAAAGTAAACCAATGCAACTTTCCACCCAAAAACACCAAAAATAAAACCTACCACAACAAAATTTGCCAATGGCGCTGAAAGTAAAAAAGAAAAAACCATAGCAAATGGTGCTCCCATCTCTACCATCCCCATTGATACTGGAACCATAGAGGCACTACAAAATGGTGTGGGAAGACCTAGCAATGCCCCCATTAAGCCACCAAACTTACCTGTTTTTGATAATCTCTTCTGAAGTTTCTCTAGTGGAACAAAGGCTCTTATTAAACCAGTAACAACCGATACCAATGCAATAATAATTACTAAACCTACACCTACATGTAAAAACTCATCTAATGCTAAACTTAATTTTTCGTTCATGATATTTATTCTTAAATCACATGCATATATGTACATATGCACATGTATATTTGTAAAAAAACTATTCCTATTTATTTTTTAATCAACTAATTCTATTTATAATTATCACGTCTATCTGATAATCATCTACTTATTCATTTACACTTTAAATCCTTCTTTCAAGTTTTTTTGAAAAAATTAATTTAATCCATTTTCTTATTTTTTTGTCATGATATTTATTTTAAATATTAGTAATACACATGCGCTTATCTACATATGTTGTGGTAAAAAAAAA